>CAZTIW010000005.1:0-168951 GCA_964613915.1 uncultured Thermoanaerobaculia bacterium | reverse complement strand
CGCGGCGGCCAGCACCGCCGCGAGCGCGCCGCCCGCGGCAGCGGCGGCCGTCGAGGCCGACACCACGCGCGTGCGGAGCTTCCTCGGCTTCCGCTTCCGCGTCCGCCGTCCGGCAGCCCCGCCGCACGCCGAGCCTGCCCCGGCTCCCGAAGAGACCGTGGCGCCTTCCGTCGCCGGCCGCGCCACCGCCGAAAGACGTGGCCCGGCCCTCTCGCCTTCTCCCCCGGCGGCGCCCCGGTTGCCCCTGGTCCAGGCCGCCGTGGCGCCGCCCGCTCGCTCGCAGGCCACCCCGCCGCCTGCCGACCCGGAGCCGGCCCAGGCCCCCGCGCCGGCCGAGGCGGCCACGCCGGCAGCGCGCCCGCCGCGCGCCCGGCCCGAGCCGGCGGCCGCGCCCGAGCGCTCCTCCGACTCGGAGTTCGTCGCGCCCGCGGCGCGGGACCTCGCCGCCACCTCGGCGAGCGACGCCGCCAGCGCGTTCTCGGTCGCGGCGCGCGCCCAGGTCGTCAAGTCGGTGCGCAAGGCCAGCGAGCGCGCGCGCGACTTCCGCCTGCCGCCCACGACCCTGCTCGACGAGCCCGGCCAGCAGTATCAGGTCGAGGAGTCCGAGCTCATGGAGTGCGCGCAGCTCATCGTCGCCAAGTGCGCCGAGTTCGGGATCGGCGGCCAGGTCCTGCACGTGCACCCGGGCCCTGTCGTCACGACCTACGAGCTCAAGCCGGACGCCGGCGTCAAGTTCTCGCGCATCTGCTCGCTGGAGCAGGATCTCGCGCTGGCCCTCAAGGCCGAGACGATTCGCATTGACCGCATCCCCGGCAAGAACACCGTGGGCATCGAGGTCCCCAACCGCAAGCGCGAGACCATCTCCTTCCGCGAGCTGGCCGAGTCCGACGTCTTCTCCGACGCGGCCAGCCGCCTCACGCTCATCCTCGGCAAGACGATCGACGGCGCGCCGTACGTCGCTGACCTCGCCAAGATGCCGCACCTGCTGATCGCGGGCTCGACCGGCTCCGGCAAGTCGGTCGCCCTCAACTCCATGATCACCTCCATGCTCTTCAAGGCCCGCCCGGAAGAGGTCAAGCTGATCATGGTGGACCCGAAGATGCTCGAGCTGGGGATGTACAAGGACATCCCGCACCTGCTCACGCCCGTCGTCATCAACCCCAAGCTGGCGTCCAACGCCCTCCGGTGGGCGGTCAAGGAGATGGAGTCGCGCTACGCGCGCCTGGCTGGCTGCGGCGTGCGCAACATCGAGCAGTACAACGTGTGGATCAAGCGGCAGGAGGAGCGCGACGGGAAGCGCCCCCTCCTGGCCGACGGCACCGAGCATTCGGCGCTCCCCCACATCGTCATCGTGATCGACGAGCTCGCCGACCTCATGATGGTCGCGGCCGCGGACGTGGAGGACTCGATCTGCCGGCTCGCGCAGATGGCGCGCGCCATCGGCATCCACCTCATCCTCGCGACGCAGCGGCCGTCGGTGGACGTCATCACGGGCGTCATCAAGGCCAACCTGCCCGCGCGGCTCGCCATGCGCGTGTCCTCCAAGGTGGACTCGCGGACGATCCTCGACAGCAACGGCGCCGAGCAGCTCCTGGGCAAGGGCGACATGTTGTTCCTGCCCTCGGGCTCCTCGCGCCTCATGCGCCTGCACGGGCCGTACCTGTCCGAAACGGAGACCGCGCACATCTGCGACTACCTGCGCACGCAGCGCGAGCCCGTGTACGACGAACGCGTGTGCGAGGAAGAAGCCGCCGCGGCGGCGGGCAACGATGGCCCGGGCGGCCCGAAGGACGACGAGCTCTACGAGCAGGCGGCCCGCACGGTCGTCGAGCGGGGCGAGGCCTCGGTCTCCTACCTGCAGCGGCGCCTCAAGGTCGGCTACTCGCGCGCGGCACGCCTCGTGGACATGCTCGAGGCCGACGGCATCGTCGGCGCCGCCGACGGCAGCAAGCCGCGCGAGGTCCTCGTCGGGCCGGACTACTTCGCCGAGATGGACCGCGCGCGCCAGGCCACCGGCGGCTGAGCGACACCACCCGGCGAAGTTCCCGTGTCAGCGCCGGGCCAGCCGGCCCGCGCGCTGCGCGGCCCACAAGTTGACGGCCAGCAGGCTCCGCATGCCGTCGTAGCGCGCGACCCAGGCGCGCACGCGAGCGCCGTCGCGGCGGCCATGAATGCGCTCCAGCGCTCGCCAGAGGCCGACATCCGCCGGCGGCCAGGCATCCGGATGGCCCGCGCCGAAGGACAGGAGCCATGCGGCCGTCGTCGGCCCCACGCCACGCCGCGCGACCAGGCTCGCGCAGGCCTCGTCCCACGACTGTCCGGCGAGCGCCGGCAGGTCGAGGGTCCCGTCCGCCACCTCGCGCGCGAGGTCCCGCACGTACTCGGCCTTGCGCCGCGAGACCTGCAAGGGGCGCATGTCGTCAGGGCCGAGGCTCGCGAGCCGCTCGGCCGGGGGCGGCAGCGTCCACTCGGCGCCGCCGAGGCGCACGCGCTCTCCCCATCGCGCGCGCACGCGCCGCGTCAGCTCGCTCGCGAAGCTCACCGTCACCTGCTGGGCCATGACGGCCCCCAGGATGCAGGCCGCCGGATCCGGGCGCTGCGGCAGGCGCAGGCCGCGCGACACCAGCGGCGCGAGGACGGCGTCGGCGCGGGCCACGCGCAGGAACGCCGCGTGAGGATCCGCCCTGCCGGGCTCGCGCGGCAGGCCGGCGAGCTGCCGCGCCGCCGCGATCGCGACGGCCACGCGCGCGCCCGCCGCGAGGCGCATGGTCACGTCGAGACCGCCCGGGCGCGGCTCGATCTCGATCAGCGCGGGCCCGCGGCCGGCGCGCACGCAGGCCACGAGACCCCGGGCCGAGAAGCGCAGGTCGGGCCCGTCCGGCTCGAAGAGAAAGCCCGCCGTCGCGTGCAGGTCAACGGGGCCAGGGACGGCGAGCGCTTCCCGGTGGATGCGCGTGCGGGCCGGGCCCGGCACGTCACACGCCGCCGTAGCGTCTCTCGCGCTGCTGGTAGTCGCGGATGGCCCCGAAGAGATGCGCCCGACGGAAGTCGGGCCAGAGCACGTCGGTCGTCCACAGCTCGGCGTACGCCGCCTGCCACAGCAGGAAGTTCGACAGGCGCTCCTCGCCCGACGTGCGGATGATGAGGTCGGGGTCAGGGAGCCCGGCCGTGTAGAGCGCCTGCGCGAAGGCGTCCTCGGTCACGGGCAACGCCACGTCCCCCGCGAGGGCTCGCTGGATGAGCGCGTTGCAGGCGTCCACGATCTCCGTCCGCGAGCCGTAGGACAGGGCGACGTTGAAGATCATGGCCTGGCCAGGCTCCGTGTGCTCGATCGCCTCGTCGAGATCGTCCCGCACGAGCTGCGGCAGGTCCTCGGGGCGACCGATCACGCGGAAGCGGATCTGCCGGTCGCGCAGGTAGCCGAGTTCGAGCTTCACGTACTCGCGCAGCAGATCCATCAGCGTGTCCACCTCCGCGCGTGGCCGCTTCCAGTTCTCCTTCGAGAACGCGAAGAGCGTCAGGACCTCGACGCCCAGGCGCGCGCAGGCCTCGACGACCTCGCGGACGGACTCGATGCCGGCGCGATGGCCGTCCACGCGCGGGAGATTCCGCTGAGCGGCCCACCGCCCGTTGCCATCCATGATGACGCCCACGTGCCGTGGGAGCCGGCCGAGGTCCAGCTGCAGCAGCAACTGTTCCTCGCGGCTGCCAGCCTCCACGTACTCGCGGAGTTCGGGTTTGAGGGCGGCCTCGCGCATGAGTTCGGCACAAGCGTAGCGCGGCCGGGCTCGGACCAACAGTTCGAAACCGCCCCGAGCTCCGGACAGGGCCGGTTGCACGACTCTTGCACGAGAGGTCGCGCGCTCCGGGTCGCGTGGCATGATCACGGACCCCGCGCGCCCTCCGCGCCGCGCATCCACGGAACCCCGCCGCCATGCTGACGCCCTCCACGCTCCCTCCCCTGCCCGGCGGCTCGCCGCTCATGGGCCGCCTTCGATCCGCCTGGTGCGGCGAGCTCCGTGCCGCGCACGAGGGCGCAGCCGTGGACCTGTGCGGCTGGGTGAACGGCCGGCGCGACCTCGGGGGCCTCGCGTTCGTGGACCTGCGCGATCGGTCGGGCATCTGCCAGATCGTCGCCGAGCCCGACGCCGAGGCCGCCATCGAGGCGATGCGCGGCGTGCGCTTCGAGTACTGCCTGCGCGTGCACGGCACCGTGCACCGGCGCGCCGGTGGAGCCAACGCCAACCTGTCCAGCGGGGAGGTCGAGGTCAGGGCCATCCGCGTCGAGGTCCTGTCCGAGAGCCCCGTTCCGCCGTTCCTGGTCGAGGACGACGTCAAGGCGTCCGAGGAGCTGCGGCTCGAGCACCGGTTCCTCGACCTTCGCCGGCCGCGGATGCAGCGGACCCTCATGATGCGGCATGCGGTCTTCGCCGCCGGCCGGCAGCACCTCGCGCAGGCAGGCCTCCTCGAGATCGAGACGCCGATCCTGTTCAAGTCCACGCCCGAGGGCGCCCGGGACTACCTGGTTCCCTCTCGCGTGAACCCCGGCACGTTCTACGCCCTGCCACAGTCTCCTCAGATACTCAAGCAAGTGCTCATGATCTCGGGCTTCGAGGGCTACTACCAGATGGCCCGGTGCTTCCGCGACGAGGACCTGCGCGCCAACCGGCAGCCCGAGTTCACGCAGATGGACCTCGAGATGGCCTTCTGCACCGAGGAGGACGTCTGGCGCGTCACGGAGGGCTTCGTCGCGGCCGCGTGGCGGGCGGCCGGCGTCGAGATCGCGCCCCCGTTTCCGCGGCTGACCCATGCCGACGCCATGCGCCTCTACGGCTCCGACAAGCCCGACCTGCGCTTCGGCATGGCGTTCGCGGACCTCACCGCCATCGCCGACGCGAGCTCATTCCAGGTCTTCGCCGGCGTGTCCGGTCGCTCGGAGATCGTGCGCGGGATCGCGGTGCCCGGCGGCGGGGCCTGGTCGCGCAAGGACCTCGACGGCCTCACGGATCTGGCCAGGGCCCGGGGCGCTCGCGGCCTCGTCCACGTCAAGGTCGGCGGGGCCGAACCCTTCTCTGGCCCGCCCGTGAAGTTCCTCTCCGCCGGCGAGCTCGAGTCCATCGCGGCGGCCGCGGGAGCGTCGGACGGAGACCTCATCCTCGCGATCGCCGGCAAGCCGGCGGTCGTGGCGGCCGCGCTCTCCGCGGTGCGCCTGGCCTGCGGCGATCGGCTCGGGCTGCGCCCGCGCGATCGCTTCGCCTTCGCGTGGGTGCACGACTTCCCGCTCTACGAGCGCGACGAGGCCACCGGCGCGCTCGCGCCCGCCCACCACCCGTTCTGCATGCCGCGCGAGGAGGATCTCGATCGTCTCGAGTCCGATCCGACGTCGGTGCGCGCGCGGACCTATGACCTGGTCTGCAACGGCGAGGAGCTGGGCTCGGGATCGATCCGCATCCACCAGCAGCCGGTCCAGGCGCGCGTCTTCCAGCGCCTCGGCCTCACCGATCAGGAGGCCCGCGAGAAGTTCGGGTTCTTCCTGAACGCGCTGGCCCTCGGCGCCCCACCGCACGGGGGCATCGCGCTGGGCATGGACCGCATCGTCATGCTGCTGGCCGGCGAGGACAACATCCGGGACGTCCTGGCGTTCCCCAAGACGGCGTCCGCCGCCGATCTCATGGCCGGGGCGCCGTCCCCCGTCGCCGAGGCCCAGCTCCGCGAACTGCGCCTGCGCCTGGTGGGCGATCCGCCGGCCACGGGCGGCTGACGCACGCCGCGCGCTCCCGCCTCCAGGCCTGCCCTTGACCGGGCGGGCCCGAGGCCTTACTCATTGGCCACCACGGCAGCATGAACGCCCCGCTCCAGCGCCCTGACCAGGCCCGGCGCGGCTCCCGCCATGCCCCGTCGCGGTGCGCTCGCCCGGCGCGCAACCCTTTCCCGACGAACCCGCCCCGCAAGGCGTGGTTCGGCCAGGAGGCCGCCGGATGTCCGCCCGCTTCGCATCGCCCCTTCGACTCGCTTCGCCCCGTCACGTCCTGATCGCCGCCCTCCTGCTGGGGCTGGCTGTCACGACCGTCAGGGTGGCCGCGGTGCCGACGGCCTCCTGGCATCGGCGCGCGCTCGCTCAACGAGGGCCCTCGGGACCCGATCCCGTGGAGGCGATCACGAACAAGGACGCCTGGCGCGCGGCCGCCGCGGCGGCGCGCCCGAAGACCCACGAGCCGCCGTTCGGCATGGCCTGCGGCGACCTCTCGCTCGTCCTCGACTCCTTCGGAGGCTTTGGCTCGGCCTCGGCCGGCGGGGACGCGCTGTTCGACGCCGGTTCCGGCGCCGTCGGCACCGTGTTCGAAGCCATGACGCACCTGCGCAACGGCGGCTTCCTGGACGCTGACTCGCAGAGCCTGCCGCAGTCGTACGCGAATGCCCGGCGCGACGGCGACGCGGTGGTGACCTCCTACGTCCGGGGCCCGTTCCTCTTCGAGGTGCGCACGAGCCTCGTGGATTGCGCCCGGCCCCACGCCGCCGCCCTCGTGCAGGAGTGGACGGTCACGAACACGTCCTCCCGGGCGCAGGGCCTGGCGCTCACGCCCTACGTGGACGGCGATCTCTTCTTCGCGGGCGACCATCGGGACGACTTCGGCGTGCGCGCGGCCGACCGCCTGTGGCAGTTCGATGTCGGCACGCCGTCCGCGCCCGCGGCCTACGTCGCGCTGACCAGCGAGGCGCCCCTGGCCATCGCCACCACGCGCGAGATCGGCGAGTACGTGGACCAGCGCCGGCGCATCAACCGCAACTTCCTCGTGCGCGACGGTCTCGTGCGCGCCGACGGGAGCCCCGCGGACGCCGACGGCGACGGCGTGACGGACAGCGCGTTCGATGTCTCGCTCGCCATCTCGCATGACTTCGGACAGCTCGACCCGGGAGCCGTCGTCGCCATGGTCACGCGCATCGAGTGGGGCGTCGCGCGTCTCGACGACATCGTCCCGCGCTCGCTCGCCGTGGACTTCGGGCCCGATCGGGTCGTCGAGTGCGAGGGCCGCGAGGGAACGCTCGTCACGCTCTCGGCCGCCGCGACGCCCGAGGACGACATCGTCGCGTGGACCTGGCTCGTCAACGGCGCCCTCGCGGGCAGCTCGCGCGAGCTGCCGGTGCTGCTGCCCACGGGAGACCACGCGATCACGGTCCGGGTCGAGGCGCGCAATGGCCGGCAGGCCGAGGACTCCGGAACGGTGACCGTGCGTGACACGACCCCGCCCACCGCGATCATCGAGCGCGAGATCGTCCTGTGGCCTCCCGATCACCGCATGGTGCGCGTGGACCTGCCCGTCGCGTTGAGCGACGCCTGCTCCGATGCCACCCTCCGGGCGCTCCGCGTCACCAGCAGCCAGCCGCCGGATGTCGGCCGCGGTGGCGACGGCAAGTTCCTGCCGGACTTCGCCATCGTGGACGGCGTGGTCTGGCTCCGGCGAGAGCGCCAGGGCGCCGAGGCTCGCGTGTACACGATCGAAGCCGAAGCGCGCGACCAGGCCGGCCACGCCACGCGCGTCACGGTGCTCGCGCGGGTGCCGCACGACGGGCGCGATCGCTGAGCGAAGAGCGCCGAGGCCCGTCGTCTGGTGTCCCCTCAGGGCTTGAAGGGCTCTCCCGTCAGGCGCCGGTAGGCCTCGAAGTACTTGTCGCGCGTCTGCTTGAGGACGTTCTCGGGCAGCGAGGGCGCGGGCGGGGTGCGATCCCAGTCCATGCGCGAGAGGTAGTCGCGCACGAACTGCTTGTCGAACGACGGCGGCGACGCGCCGGCGCGCCACTGCTCGCGCGCCCAGAACCGCGACGAGTCCGGCGAGAGCAGCTCATCCGCGAGGATGGGGGTCTCGTCCTCGTCCCAGGGAAGCACGCCGAACTCGAGCTTCGTGTCCGCGAGCAGGATCCCCCGCTCCTCGCAGATCGTCGCCGCGCGATGGTAGACATCGAGCGTGATGGCGCGCATGCGCTCCGCGGTCTCGCCGCCCAGCATCACGACCATCTCGTCGAACGAGATGTTGCGATCGTGACCCTCGGTCGCCTTGACGGCGGGCGTGAAGATCGCCTCGTCGAGCTTGTCGGCCTCTCGCAGCCCCGGCCGGAGCTTGATCCCGGAGACGCCGCCGCCCTCGCGATAGTCCATCCAGGCGGATCCCGCGACGAACCCGCGCGCGACGCACTCGACGGGGTGCATGTCGAGGCGGTCCACGACCATGGTCCGGCCCTTCAGCTGCGGGTCGTCCGGGCTGAAGAAGCGCGTGCGCGGCAGGGTCTGGTCGTCGGCCAGGTGGTTCGGGATGTCCTGGAACACGTCGAACCACCAGAGGCTCAGCGCCGTGAGGACCTTGCCCTTGTCCTGGACGGGCGTGGGCAGCACGACGTCGAACGCGCTGATCCTGTCCGTCGTCACGATCAGCAGGCGATCGCCGAGGTGATAGACATCGCGCACCTTGCCCCGGTGGGCGAGCGGCAGCGCCAGCGTCGTCGTGACGATCGCTTCGCTCGTCATGAGGCCAGCAGGCGCGCGTACGCGGTCGCGTCCATGAGCGTCTCGACTTCCGACGGCGCCGACAGCCGGACCTTGATCATCCAGCCGTTGCCGTGGGGATCCGAGTTGACGGCGGCCGGGTCATCGGCCAGCGTCGGGTTGGTCTCGACGACCTCGCCCGAAACCGGCGCGTAGAGCTCGGACACGGCCTTCACGGACTCGACCGCGCCGAACTGCCCGGCCTGCTTGACCTTCGTGCCCTTCGCCGGCAGGTCCACGAAGACGACGTCACCGAGCGCGTCCTGCGCGTGGTGCGTGATGCCGATGGTGGCGACGTCGCCATCCACCTTCACCCACTCGTGATCCTTCGTGTAGCGGAAGCCATCGGGATACTGCATCGCGTCAACCTTCCTGCGTCACTTTCGGCGGCGCGAGTAGAACGGCAGCGGCCGCACGCGCGCCTCGATCTGGCGGCCGCGGACATCCACGGCCAGTTCGGTGCCCTCGCCCGCGAGCGACGCGGGCACGAGAGCCATGGCGACGGCGCGCTGCAGCGTCGGAGAGTGCGTCCCCGACGTGACGGCGCCCACGCGCTCCCCGCGGGCGAGGACCTCGTGGCCCTGCCGCGCGATTCCCCGCCCCGTGATGTCCAGCCCGACGAGCCGCCGCGCGGGGCCCTGCTCGAGCTCACGCACGATCACGTCGCGGCCGACGAAGTCGCCCTTGGCGGGCTTGAGCGTCCACTGCAGGCCGGCCTCGACCGGCGTGACCGTGTCGTCGATCTCGTGCCCGTACAGGCACATGGCGGCCTCCATGCGCAGCGTGTCGCGGGCGCCCAGGCCGGCGGGGACGGCTCCCCGCGCCAGGAGGTCGTCCCAGGCCGCGACGGCGTGCTCGTTGTCGAGGCAGATCTCGAAGCCGTCCTCGCCCGTGTAGCCGGTGCGCGAGACCATGAACACGGGCCGCCCGGCAATCTCCCCGCCCTCGGCGAAGCCGTAGTACTTCAGGTCGCCCGCGGCGCGCGGCGATCGCCACGCGGCGCTCATGATCTCGAGCGCGCGCGGACCCTGGATGGCGATGAGCGCCAGGTCATCGGACCTGTCGGTCAGCGTGACCGCGCCCGGGAGCCGGGCCGCCTCGCGACGCAGGCCGTCCTCGAGCCAGGCGAAGTCCTTCGCCCGGTTCGACGCGTTGGCGACGATCATGAATCGATCGTCCCCCCGCCGGTAGACCAGCAGGTCGTCCACGAACGTCCCGCGCTCCGTCAGGAAGGACGTGTAGTGGATGCGGCCAGGAGCAAGCGCGGCGACATCGTTGGGCGTCAGCATCTGCAGGAGCGCCAGCGCCCCCGGGCCCTCGACGAAGAACTCCCCCATGTGGGAGACATCGAACAGGCCGGCCGCGGTGCGGACGGCCTGATGCTCTTCGACCAGCCCCGCGTACTGCACGGGCATGTCCCAGCCTCCGAACTCGACCATGCGAGCGCCGAGGCGAACGTGGGCAGCGTGAAGGGGCGTGCGGCGCAGGGTCATGCGGAGGGTTCTGGCGCGCCCGAGAGCCGCCGGAGGGAGTGTTCGAAGTCGCTGAGAGCGTGCAGGATAGCACGCGTCCCGAACCGCCTCAACGCGCTCCTCGCTGCCCCTCAGGACGGGCCGTCAGGCGGGCGGCCGGCCGCGCGGGCGGGGCGCCGTGGCCTCGCGGAGCCGCTGGATCAGCGCGGTCATGTCCGGCGGCACGGGCGCCTCCACGAGGGTCCGCTCTCCGGTGCGTGGATGGTCGAGCTGCAGTCGCCACGCATGCAGCGCCGGCCGCGGGAACGCCGTCAGGATCGCGCGCGCCGCCACGTGCGCGGGGCCGCCTCCAGCCGGGTAAGCGGCATCGCCCGCGATCGGGTGGCCCGCATGGGCGAGGTGGACGCGCGCCTGATGCGTGCGCCCCGTGAGGAGGTCCAGCTCGACCAGCGTGGCGGCGCGCCCGAACGCCTCGCGCACGCGCACGCGCGTCGTGGCGGGACGGCCGCGCGTCACGACGGCCATGCGCGTGCGGCGCGTGGCCGATCGCGCGATGGGAGCCTCGATCACCCGCGCGTCGGCCTCGCCCACCACGACGGCGAGGTACGTCTTGGCCACCGTGCGCGCGGCGAACTGCGCCGTGAGGCTGGCGTGCGCGCGCGCCGTCTTGGCCACGACCAGCACGCCGGTGGTGCCCTTGTCGAGCCGGTGCACGATGCCGGGCCGACCCTCGCCGCCCACGCCCAGGAGCGAGGGACCGCAATGAGCGAGCAGCGCGTGAACGAGCGTCCCCGCGCGGACGCCAGCCCCGGGATGCACCACCATGCCCGCAGCCTTGTTGAGGAAGAGCCACTCGTCGTCCTCCGCCAGGATCTCGAGGGGCCGCGCCTCCGGCTCGATGCCGCCGCTGCCCGGATCCGGCACGCTGACGCGAATGACTTCCCCGCCCTTGAGCCGCCGCGAGGCGCGCACGATCTCGCCGTCCACCCGGATGAGCCCGTCGCGCATCAGCGCCGCCACGCGGCTGCGCGTCAGCCCAGCGTCGCTCGCCGCCACGAACCTGTCCACGCGCTCGCCCTCGGCGGCCGCCGGCGCCGTCAGCTCGATGTCCCGGCTCAAGGGATCGGCTCGGTCGCGCCGGCCTCCTCGGCGGGCGGCGCCTGCGCCAGAGCCTCCGCCTCGGCCGCCTGCGCGCGCTCTTGCCGGCGCGCCGTCACGACGCACGCGGCCAGCGTCGCGCCGCCCGCCACGATGGCGAGCAGGCCTCCGACCTGCGACGTGGACAGGGGCCCGAGATGCCCGCGCGGATCGCCGCGCCAGAACTCCACCACGAACCGGAAGGCGCCGTAGGCCGCGATGTAAGTCCAGACGACCTGCCCGGCGAACCGGCGCCTCGCGAGCAGGAGGAGGCTCATCGCGGCCAGGCCGAGATTCCCCGCGGCCTCATACAGCTGCACGGGGTGGAGTCCCGTCTCGGGCGCGATGCCGGCGAGCACGGGCAGGCTCTCCGCGTCATGGTAGTGCACGGCCCATGGCGCCTCGCACGCGCTCCCGAAGCAGCAGCCCGCCAGGAAGCACCCGAAGCGGCCGAACGCGTGGCCGAGCGCTAGCGGCGCCACGAGAACGTCGCCCATCGCGTGGGGACTGACCCCCAGGCGGCGCGATCGCCAGAGCACGGCCAGCACGGCAGCCGCGAAGCCGCCGTAGAACACGCCCCCCTGGAAGAGCGTCCGCCAGATCTCGCGCCAGGGCGCGGGCTCGACCACGAGCAGCGCGACCTTGGCGCCGATGAGCCCCGCGAGACACGCCCACACCGCCGTGTCCTGCACGTCGTTGCGGCGGAAGCCCTGCGCGCGACCGAGGCGCTCGGCCAGCCACAGCGCCACGAGGAAGCCCGTGGCGAGCATGAGGCCGTACGTGGGGATGCCGAACGGCAGGCCGGGCAGGTGAAGGCGCGGGAACACGGCGCGATCTTCGCTCAGGCCGCGCCGACATGCCCGCGGCCGAGCACCGCCGGCGCCAGCATGAGGATCACGCACGCCACCGCGGCCAGCGCCGCGCCCCGACCCGCGGCGGCGGCGCGCCGCGCGACGATCGCCGCGACGCATCCGGCCAGAAGGGCGATCGCGGCCAGCGCGAGCGCCGCGGTGCCGGTGGAGGCGCGCAGCGCCAGGACGCACCCGAGCATCCACGTGGCGGGCGGAGCCACGACGTCCGCGAACGACGCCGCGCGGCCCGAACTCCACGCGAAGGCGGCGGCCACCGCCGCGCCCGCCGCGGCGCCGAAAGCTACGGATCCGGGCGCGAGGATCGCCGCGGCCAGGGCGCCGGGCTCGTGCAGGAACTGCGGGTACCGGACCGCGAGCGCGGGCAGGCGCGAGGCGAGAAGGACGGCAGGCACGGCGACCGCGAACGCCTCCAGGACGAGCCCCGGGCGAATCGACGCGCGGCGCGCGGCGCGCGTGGCGACGGCCAGCGTGGCGAGAAAGCAGCCCGCCAGCACGGCGGACGCGACCGGAAGCGACGAGAGCTCGAAGGGGCCGACCGACACCGGCTCGAAGGCGATCAGCGGATCGGCCACGACCGCCCCCGTCAAGGCGCGCGTGGCGGCGGCGCCGCGGCGCTGGGCACGCTCACGTCCTCGGTCCCGCTCGCCGCGGGGTCGTCCTCCCCATCGTCGTCGGCGTCATCCGAGAAGCTCGCGACGAGCAACACGCCGACGCCGACGCAGATCGCCATGTCGGCGACGTTGAACGCCGGCCACGCCCAGCGCCGGTAGTGCAGCAGCACGAAGTCCACGACCTCGGGCGGCGTGCGGAAGAGGCGATCGATGAGGTTGCCGACGGCGCCACCCACGACCAGCGCGATGGCCGCCTGGCGCACGCGGGCGCCTGGCGGAAGCGACCAGGCGTGCATCAGGGCGAACGCCGTGATGGCCGCCGGCAGGGCCAGGAAGATCGCCGTGCGCCACGGGCCCGCCAGATCCGCGCCGACGCTCCACACGCCGCCCGGGTTGGTCACGTATGTCAGGTCGAAGAAGCCGGGCACGATGGCGATGCGCTCGCGCAGCGCCATGCGCGCCACGACCAGCGCCTTGGTCGCCTGGTCGAGCGCAACGACGGTCGCGCTGATCGCCGCAATCCGCCACAGGAGCCGCTGGCGGGCAGGGTCGAGGCGACTCACGACGGGTCGATCGTCACGCCGAGGGCGGACACGACGGCCGCGCAGCGACCGCACGCGTCCGGATGCGAGGCGAGCCCGCCGGCGTCCGCGCGACGCATCCAGCACCGCGGGCACTTCGCGCCCGTGGCGCGCTCGACGAGCACGAACGTGCCGGCGGTCTCGCCCTTCGCCGCAGCGTCGGGCGGCGGCGATCCGTTCGGAGCCAGCGTCACGCTCGAGACCACGAGCATCTCCGCGACCGCCGCGAGGCGCGGCTCGACCGTGGCGCGGAGCGCCCCGTCGAGCACCAGCGTCACGGCGGCCTCGAGGGGATCGCCGATCAGCCCCGACGCGCGCGCGACCTCGAGCGCCTTCAGGGCGTCGTCGCGCAGCGCGAGCAGGTCCGCCCACGTCGCCAGCAGGCTCGCGTCCGCGGCGCCCAGATCCCGCCACGACGCCAGGTGCACCGACGCGGGCTTGTCGCGCCAGGCAGGCAGGTGCTCCCACGCCTCGTCCATCGTGAAGCACAGGATGGGCGCGAGGAGCTGGCACGTCTCGCGAGCGATCTCGAACAGCACCGTCTGCGCGGAGCGCCGGCGGAGACCGCCGGGCTCGTCGCAATACAGCCGGTCCTTGGTGACGTGCGCGAAGAACGCGGACACGTCCGAGGACAGGTAGCCGTGCATGAGGCGCTGCACGGAATGGAAGTCGAGCGCTTCCCACTCGGCGCGCGCCTGCGCCGACGTCTCGCGAAGCCGCGCCAGCGCGAACCGGTCGAGCTCGAGCATCCGATCCTCGGCGACGGCGTCGGTCTCGGGATCGAAGTCGGCGAGGTTGCCCAGCAGGAAGCGGAGCGTGTTGCGGATCTTGCGGTAGCCCTCCGAGACCGGCTCGAGAAGGCTGCGCGAGAACTTGATGTCGCTCGTGCAATCCACAGAAGCGAAGAAGAGCCGCAGGACGTCGGCCCCCTGCGTCGTCAGCACGTCCTCCGGGGCGACCACGTTGCCCAGGGACTTGGACATCTTGCGCCCGCGATCGTCAAGGATGAGCCCGTGCGTGAACACGCCGCCGAACGGCGCGGCGCCGTGAAGCGCCACGCCCGTGAGCAGCGAAACCTGGAACCAGCCGCGGTGCTGGTCCACGCCCTCGAGATACAGGTCCGCGGGCCAGCGGAGGTCCGGCCACCGGCCGCTCTGCAGCACGGCCTCCTGCGAGCACGACGAGTCGAACCAGACATCCAGGATGTTGGGATCCTTCTCGAACGAGGTCCCCCCGCACCGGCCGCAGGCGGTCCCGGCCGGAACGAGTTCGGCCGCCGGCGTCGCGAGCCACGCCTCGACCCCGCCCTCGGCGACGAGCGCTCCGGCGCTCGCCAGCAGTTCGGCCGAGAGAAACGCCTCGCCGCAGCCCGTGCAGGCCAGCGCGGGGACGGGCACGCCCCAGGTGCGCTGACGTGACAGGCACCAGTCCGGGCGCGTCTTCACCGCGTCGCGCATGCGGTCGCGGCCCCAGCCCGGCGTCCACGTCACGCGCTCGACCTGCTCGAGGCAGCGCGCGCGCAGGTCGTCATGCTCGACGTTCCAGAACCACTGCTCGGTGGCCAGGAAGATGAGCGGGCCATGGCAGCGCCAGCACGACGGGTACTTGTGCGTCACGCGCCCGCTTCCGGCGAGCGCGCCGGCGGCCTGCAGGTCCTTCACGATGGCGGGGCCGGCCTCGAAGACGTGCTGGCCGGCGTAGGGGCCGGCCTCGGCGTTGAAGCGGCCATCCTTGCCGACGGGGATGATCGTCGGCAGGCCGTGCTCGCGGCCGGTCTCGAAGTCCTCGGCGCCGTGACCGGGCGCGGTGTGCACGACGCCGGTGCCCGTCTCGGTCGTGACGTGAAGCGCCGTCACGACCACCGAGTCGCGGTCGAAGAGCGGGTGGCGCGTGACGACCCCCGCGAGGTCGCGCCCCGCGAGCCGCGCGAGCACGGGCGCGTCCTTCCAGCCGAGCTGCCCGGCGGTGGCCGCGAGCAGGGCCTCCATGACGACCACCCCGCCCGCGTCCCCGCCCGCGAGGACGTAGGTCGCGTCGGGATGCACCGCGAGCGCCACGTTGGCGGGCAGCGTCCAGGGCGTGGTCGTCCAGGCCAGGAACGCGCTGCCGTCAGGCAGCCCGAGCGCGCGCGATTTCTCCGAGGCGACGGTCGCGAATCGAACGTGAACGGCCGTCGAGACGTGGTCCGGGTCGTACTCGACCTCCGCGTTCGCCAGGGCCGTCACGCACGTCGGGCACCAGTGGATCGGGCGCAGTCCCTTGTAGATGGCGCCCTGCTCCCAGAGACGGGCGAAGGAGCGCACGATCGTCGCCTGGTAGCGCCGCTCCATCGTCAGGTACGGCTGATCCCACTGCCCCATGACGCCCAGGCGCCGGAACTCCGCGCGCTGGATGTCCACGAACGACTCGGCAAACGCCCGGCACCGCGTGCGCACGTCCTCGGGCGACAGCGCGAGCTTCTCCTCGCGCGCCTGCTTCAGGACGGCGTGCTCGATGGGCATGCCGTGGCAGTCCCACCCCGGAACGTAGGGCGCGTCGAAGCCCGCCTGGCTGCGCGCCCGCACGACGAAGTCCTTGATGATCTTGTTGAGCGCCGTGCCGATGTGGACGTGGCCATTCGCGTAGGGCGGGCCGTCATGCAGCACGTACTTGGGGGCGCCAGCCCGCCGGGCGCGCAGCTGCCCGTGCAAGTCCGCCCGCTCCCACGCGGCGATCCGCTCGGGCTCGCGCAGCGGCAGAGCCCCCTTCATCGGGAACTCCGTCCTCGGCAGCCGCAGGGTGTCCTTGAGCTTCATCAGAGCGCTCGTCTTCGCGGCAAGCCGCGCACTGGACCGCAGGAAGGGTCCGGGCCAAGCAGGGTTCGCCGCCACCTGATGCGAAAAGGACCGCGCCACGCCCCGGCAAGGCGGGGGCAGCGCGGTCCCTGAAGGCGCCGCCGGTCAGACCGGGTGCGCCCAGGCCGGGAACGTCCTCAGGGGGACGGGTGCTCCATCGTCCACTCGTCCACCGACGTGAAGGTCTGATTGTCATGCATCATGAAGACCTCGACGTTGGTGAGGAAGTGGCGCTCGAACTTCTTGAGAATCGAGCGAGCCTCGAGCACGGTGACCTCGCGCTCGGGGTTGGCCGTGTAGATCGGGATGTCCACGAACCGGAGCAGGAAGACCATGTCCCCCTCGGTCAGCGTGGCGTCGGCGCTCCAGCCCTCGAGGGGCTCGATGCCCATGTCGGTCAGCGACTGAACCGAATTCTCGGCGGTCCAGGTCTGGCGGACGTTGACCCGCATCTTGTCGACCATGAGGGTCGCGAAGTAGCCCTGGGTGCAGTACTCGCCCTGCGCGAACGCGGGACCGAGCTGCGCCGAGGCCGAGGTGGCAAGGCCGGCGGCGAGGATCGCGGCGATGGCGCCCACGCCAAGCTTACGAATGATGCTCATGCTGAACTCCTGAGCCTGCAGGCTGTTGGACAGTGCGCTACGCCGATCAGCCGCCGACGGGGTGAACCCGTCGAAGCCGCATGGGCTGAACTCTCTCGTCCTGTGGTGGGAAATGGGCCGCCGGAGCGTCCCGTCCGGCCCGTATCATAGGAGACGCCCCCCCCGAAGTCAACACCACCCCGGGGGCGATCCAGGCCGCCGTAAGCCCGGTCACTTCAACAACTTGCGCACGGACGCCCGCAGGCCGGTCTCGGGGGGCGTGGCGGCCGCCTCCTCGTGGCCGTAGTAGTGGCCGTAGAAGAACCGCCCGTAGTAGTACTCGCGGTTGTAGGCCTTGCGCATGTCCACGCCGTTGAGGACGCCGCCGATGACGCGCGCCCCGACCGCGTTCAGCCGCATGAGCGCCCGCCGCAGCACGTCCTTGTCGGTCTCGTCGTGCCGCATCACGACCAGGACCATCTCGGCCATGGAGCTCAGCATGACCGCGTCGGACACCGAGCTGAGCGGCGGCGAGTCGAGGAGCACCCAGTCGAAGCTCTCGCGCAGCTCCCGGAGGAGGGCGCGGAAGCGCTCGCCCCCGAGGAGGTCCAGCGGATGAGGCGGGATGGGGCCCGACGGGAGAAGCTGGAAGCCGCCATCCACGGCAACCGCCACGTCCTTCCAGGCGCGAGCGCTCGAGTCCGCCAGCCACGTCGAGAGCCCCTTGGCACGCGGACCGCCCAGCGCGCGGGAGAGCGACCCCTTCCGGAGGTCCCCGTCCACCACCACCACCGACTCGCCCGAGGCCGCGAGCGATCGAGCGAGGTTCAGGATCACGCTGGTCTTGCCCTCCTGCGGCGCGGAGGACGTGACGAGCAGCATGCGGTCCTTGCGGCCGCCCGACGCGAACAGGAGCCCCGTGCGCAGCGTCTGGAAGGACTCCAGCGAGACCTTGTCGAGCTCCTCCGTCTCCCGGTGAGGAACCACGGCGAGCAGCGACAGGCCGAGGTCGCGCTCGACGTCGTCGATCGTCTTGACCGAGGCGTCGAGGTAGTCGCGGAAGAAGATGAGTCCCCCGCCGAAGCCCACTCCGACCACGAGAGCCAGCATCAGGTTCAGCGACCATCGCGGCGAGTAAGGACGCGTCGGCGGCTTGGCCGCGTCGATGATGCGCGCCTTGGGCTCGGCCAGGTGCGTCAGGATCTGGGCCTCGGCCACGCGCGTCTGCAGCTCTTCCTCGAACTTGGCGTTCGAGGTCTGCTGCAGGGCGCTGACGGACTCATTCGAGGCCGTGATCGCGGCGGGATTTCCGCCCAGCGCGGTCAGCTCGCGCTCGAGATCCAGCACGGCCGCCGAGACCGCGTCGTCCACCTGCCTCTGGACCTCGCGGACGCGCGCGCTCTTCTGCTGCATCTCCGGATGGGCCGGGCCGTAGATGCCCGCAGCTTCGGCCGCGGCGGACTTGGCCTCGCGCAGCGCTTCCCACAGTGACGCGAGCGTCGCTCGCTCCCTGAGCGTGGACAGGTTGAGGAGCTCATCGAGATCGCGGCCGGAGCGGATGATGCCGAGCTCGCGCTCGATGGCCCGGCGTCGTGCTTCGGTCTTCTCGCCCAGCGAGCCCCTCAAGCGCTCCACGCGCGCTTGCATCTGCCGCGTGCGCTCCTCGAGGTCCGCGACGACGTATGTCTGGGCCACGGCGTTGGCGATGACGGCGGCCTCCGTCGGGTCGCCCCACGAGACGCCGATGGAGGCCACGTGCGTCTGGCCCACGCGGTCGATCAAGAGCGTCCGGCGCAGCGTCTCGACGGGATCCTTGAGCCGCGCGAGCCCCGGCACCTTCTCGAGGAGTTCGTTGTCATCGATCGCCTTGCGCACCATGTCGCGCGTGCGGATGCGGACGAACTCCGTCTTGAACTCGCGGTCAATGTCGAAGTACGAGCGCGACGCGGCCCGCTCGGTCACGGCGCCCAGGACGATGGGCTGGCTGACGGTGATCTCGACCTGCGTCTCGGCGCGGTAGCGCGCCGGCATGAACAGCGTGCCGAGGATCGCGACGCCGAGCGTCACCCCCACGACGGTCGCGAGGATCCGCCGCCCTTCCCAGATGATGCGCCAGTAGTCCCAGAGGTGGCGCGGGGACTTGCCCGGGAGGTCGGCGCCGGTGCTCATGGCCCGCGAAGCGCCCGGGTCGGCACGTAAATGCGGTCGCCGCAGGCCACGAGCACGTCCTCGTCCTTGCCGCGGATGATGGCCTTGACGTCGATCACCCTCAGGCTCCCCTCGCGCTTGAGGGTGACCTTCGACAGGTTGCCCAGCGAGAAGCCCTGCGGGTCCACGGAGCCTCCCGCCGTCTGGATCGCATCCGTGATGGTCATGCCGGTCTTCATCTCGATCTGGCTGGGCGTGCGGACGCCTCCGCCGACGGTGACCAGGCAGTCCAGCGCCGGCACCGTGATCTGGTCCCCGGCCTGGATCACGAAGCGAACGCCACGGTCCGACTTGTCATCCAGATCAACCGTGAACTCCTGCTGGCGCTCGTCCACCAGGCGCCGCACGATGATGCGGGACCGATCCGCCTTGTTGGGCCGCAGGCCGCTGGCCATGCTGATGGCCCCCTCGATGGTCTGGCCCTTCACGTACTCGTAGCAATCCGCCTTCTCGACCTCGCCATTCACGCAGAAGCGAAGCTTCTCGATCGTGCCGACCGTGATCTGGTCGTCCGGCTCGAGCACCGGAGCAGCGACCGATCCCGCGCCGATCGCGTCGAGATCGACGTGCAGCTCGACGCCGCCGCGGCGCCGGATGACGACGTTCTTGCGATCCGCGAGTTCTTCCTTCAGGCCGCCGGCCAGCGCGAGCGCCTGGTGGAGGGTGGCCCCCTCGCCGAACGCGTAGCATCCGGCGCTCTCGAGCGGACCGTTGATGCAGAAGCGCGCCTTGGCCGGCACGTGGATGTTGTCGCCGGCGAGGACGCGGATGTTGGCGGCCTGCGCCACGCTGAGATCGGGGCCGACGAGCGCACGGCGGTCAACGAGGATGGGTTCGGCGGCCCCCGCGCGATTCACGCGGATGACGCCACCCGCCATCTCCTCCACGACGCCCTCCGCCTGCGACAGGATGTCTTGCAGCCGCGTCGGGCCCCTGAGGCAGAAGCGACCCTGCTTCGTGACCGCGCCGCTGACGTTCACGCACTGGCTCTGGTAGTCCGTGACGTTCACGGACACGTACGGCTTGGCCATGAAGCCGGACGCGATGAGCTTGCGCCGGATCCGGTCCTGGACTTCCGAGGTGCTGAGGCCGCTCACGGTCAGGCGGCCCGCATGAACGACGTCAATCGAGCCGTCGCCCGCCACCGGGAAGTTGAGCTTGAGGGCGTCCTCGGCCACGGCGCCGGAGTGAATCGTGATCTCGAGGCCATCGCCCGGCCCCACCCGATAGGGCTCGACTTCGCCCGCTGGCGGCGCCTGCGCGAGAGCGACGGACGCCGCGAAGGCCAGCGATGTGGCCGCGATCAGGAAGGAGCGCAACGAAGGGAGACTCATCAGGGGTTGCTCGTCCTCTGGACCCTGGGAGGCCCGCGAATCTGTGGGTCCTCAAGCGCCGCGGAGTCTAGGAGACTCCAGCACGGCCGGCAAGCGCGGGCCCCTCAGAGACTAGCCCGTGGCTGCCGGGATTCAACTGGCGGTCAGGACGGGGCACCGCCCAAAGAGAAAGGCGGCGCCAGGGCGGAGGAAGCCCCGACACCGCCAATCTTGCTGCAAGCTCGCTGCGCGCCCCGGCTCGGCGAGGCGCGCCGCGAGTGACTCAGAACCCGAACTGGACCTGGAGGATGACCAGGTTGTCCGTGTAGTCGAAGTTGTCCATGTTGGAGTCGCGATCCTCCCACTGATAGTTCAGGCGGAAGGAGACGTGCTCGATCGGGTGGAAGCCGATTTCCGCACGCAGCCGCGCGATGTCGTCCTCGCGCTCCTTGACCACGCCGCCGGGCGACAGGTCCTGGGTGGCCGTATCGTAGCCGTTGCGCTGGAACTGACCGATGAGCGTCCAGCCGACCTTCGAGCCGTTGGGCTGGTTGGCCAGCGTGAACGACACGCGGTTCGAGATGTAGTACGCGTTGTACTCACCCACCGCGTTGCGGTCGCCGTAGCCGGAGAAGTTGGCCGTGCGCTCGGCGTTGAAGATCAGCTTCGTCCAGCGCGAGAACGACTTGGTGACGTCGGCACGGAGCGTGACGCCGTCGTAGTCGTCGGAGAAGCCCGCGCTGTCGTCGAAGTTGAGCGCCTGGAAGCCCACCGTCGCGCGACCCGTGGTCGTGCGTCCGAGCTCGCCGTCGAACCCGAAGTAGAGGCGCTCCTGCTGCGAGTCGAGCTTCCAGATGCCGTACGCGCCGAAGTACGCGTCCGTGAAGTCCTCGCGGGAGTCGGAGTGCTTGAAGCCGACGAGGAAGCGGGACAGGGGCGCGAACTTCCAGTGGTACTCGGCACCGAGCCTCCACTCGTCAAGCTCGAACCACGCGGTGACGTCGCCATCGCCGTCAAACGCGGTGTCTTCCTTGCCGACGCTGATCGTGGCGCCCTGGCGGGAACCCGCCCAGTTGAAGCCGAGATCCAGGTTGTTGCGCGAGAACTGGTCAGCCGCCTTGTTCACGAACTCGCGGTTGCGGTCGACCTCGTAGGACTCGAGGACGCCGACGACGAAGTCGTGGCTGATGTCCACGCCGAAGACCGACGTGCCCTTGAGGCGCGCGTCGAGCTCCCAGAAATGGCTGATGTCGTCAATCTTCGGGTCGGGCCCCTTCGAGACGTTGATGTTCCGCCACAGGGGGGCGTACTCCATCGTCACGTGCTGCCGCTGGCCGGGAACCTCGAGGCGGAAGTGCGCCTGGGCCATCACGCTCTCGGCGCTGACCTCGTTGTCGGGCTGCAGATAGAAGTTGTCGTCGTGCTGATAGATCAGCTCGAGCGACGGGTAGAAGATGGCGTTGCGGCCCTGAATGCCCTCGAAGGCATTGGCGGGCGACGTGGCGAGAGCGCCAGCGAAAACGGCCGATGCCGCAACGAAAGCAATCCCCCGAGCCTTGGACCAGCTAGCGAACATCAAGTCCTCCTTGCCAACGCGCAGGGACGTGACGGGCGGGCTCTTGCCCGGCACGTCGCAGTCGTGCTTCCGAGCCGTAAGTGCTTGATTTGTAGTGGATTACGCGTGTAATGGACGCGAATCGGCGCCAACTCTATCGAACGGACAGATGGGGTGTCAAGCCTCACCGGCAGCGTTTCCGCCGCCGTTTCGGGGGCCATCCCCTTCCACCGCCCGCTCTGACGCTACCGTCAGGACGGTTTCGACCAACCGGGCGACCCGATTCCAGTCGTGTGCTGCCTCTGCGTGACGTCGCCCTGCCGCGCCGAGGCGCCGACGCAGGTCGTCGTCTTGCAAGAGTCGGATGACTGCCTGAGCGTAGGCCGCAGGCTCGTTTTCGGCGAGCACTCCGTCGTTCGGCGTGCAGCAGGAATCCGGTGCAGAGGGGGAGATTGCCACGACTGGCAGTCCGGATGCTAGAGCTTCGAAGGTCTTGAGCTTCGTGCCCCCACCCAGCCGGATGGGCACGATCGCGACATCTGCAGCGGAAAACGCCCCTTCGAGACTTTCCTGATGACCCGTGAACGTGACGCCCGTCTCGCGTCTGAGGGCGGCGGGAAGGCGTCCGGGGTCCAGGCTGCCGGCCACGAGGAGGCGCGCGGAGGGCACGGCGCGGCGCACCAGCGGCCACGCGCCGCGCAAGAACCAGGCGAGGCCGTCCACGTTGCGCCGCGCCGACGTCGCCGTCAGCAGGAGCGTGGATCCGCCCTCGCGAGGCGGCTGAGGCCGCAGGCGCGAGCAGTCCGCGCCGTTGGGCGCGACCACGACGCGCACCGCAGGCCCGGCGATCGCGCGCGTGATGCGCGCGTCGGCCTCGCTCACGGACAGCACGGCGGAGAACATCGGCAGGAACGCGCGCTCATCGCGGCGCACGAGCTCCGCCTGGCGCGCGAGCCACCAGCGGAGGGGACCACGCGCGACGCTCGCGTGGCTCTCCCACGTCTCGTGATCGACGTTGTGCTGGTCGAGCACCAGAGCCGGGCGATCCGGCCCCAGCGCCTGCAGGACTCGCGCGAAGTACAGGTAGTGCGCGTAGATGACGTCCGCGCCGCGCGCCGCCTCCAGGATCGCCCGTTCCATCTCGTCCCCCGCGAACAGCGCCGCATGGTGCGGCACGCGCGACACGATCGATCGCGCGAGCGAGGCCGGCGACGCGCCGCGGCCGCGCACCTCGCGCACCGAATCGAAGGTCGCGTGCCAGGCGGCGTCGCTCACGGGCTCGAGAGATCGCGTCACGACGCGCACCTCGTGCCGCTCGGCCAGCCTCCGCAGGATCTCCCAGCACCGGATGCGGTAGCCGCTCTCCGCGGGATGGGGCGGCTCCGCCACGAGCGCGAGGATCTTCATCGCCGCCACCGGAGCGACCCGAGGCCGCGCCCGAGACGCCGCCAGCGGGCGCCGGCCCCTTCGCCGGCGGGACTCACGGCGGCCCGAGCCAGCGCGCGCAGGGTCGCGAGCCGGGAGGGCTCCCAGAGCGCGGCCGCGAGGCGCCTCGTCAGCCGGCGCGGTTGCCCGGGCCCTCCCCCTTCGAGCCCGGCCGCGGCCTCGGCCAGCGCGAGGCGCGTCGCGAGGCGTCGGCGCCAGGTCTCCGGCCTCGCGGCCGCGAGCCCCTCCCCGGCCATGGCCGGCGCCCCCGCCACTCGAGCCAGTTCCAGCGCGCCCGCGACGGCGGCAGCCAGGCTCCCCGTTCCGGCCGCGTCCGCCAGCGAGGCGCGCGCCGAGGAGCCGTCCAGCGTCGCCGCCAGCAGGGCCAGGTCGCGCAGGCAGGCCCATGTCTTGGCCCCATCCGTCTCGTGGAAGGCGAATGACAGCGCGCAGAGAACGATCGCGTCCTCGCGCGAGGGCGGATGGATCCCGGGTCCCGGCGCCCCGCGCTCCACGGCCCGCCTCACCGGCAGCGCGAACGGGTGAGGGCGCGGGAACACGTCGTCGTGGACCTCGATGGCCGTCCCTCGCCCGCGGCCGGTTCCGCTCTCGCGCGGATCGAGGAACACGTCGTGGAGCGCCGTGTCCGCGCCCGGCCTGAGCATGCCCGCGCCCTCGAGCGCCCGCCCCGCCGCCGCCCGGTCCTCGGGCAGCACGAGGAGGTCGAGATCCGCCATCGGCCGGCGCGAGGCGTCGCCATGCGTGAGCGCGATGACGGCCTCCCCCTTCAGCGTCGTCGCGCGCACGCCCGCGCCGCGCAGGGCCTCATCGCAGCGCGCGAGCGTTCGCGCCCGGGCGACCGCCAGCGCGCGCGTGCACTCCCGCTCGAGGTCGAGCCGCAGCCGCGACCCCGGCGACAACCCGTCCAGCACGGGGAGCGCGGCGACCTCGGCGGCGAGCCGCGCGCGGATCAGCCAATCCACGAGCGCCGCCTCCCCCTCCGCGTCCATGCCACGCGACGCGCTCGCGTCCCCGCGGAGCAGCGCGCCAGCCCGGCGCGCCACCGGGCTCTTCGGCTGCCTCACGGAAGAGGCGCCGGCCCCGGTCGCGCCGGCGCCGGGCGGGCGACAGCGTCCGGTCCCGAGGAAGCGCCCTCCCGCTGCAACCGGTGCAACCGGGCGATCATCGCGAGGCTCGCCCAGTACGGAAGCATCCAGGGATTCCCCGCCGACAGGAGCTTCTCCTCGACGACCGCATGAGCCATGAGCGCGACCGCCGAGCACGTGAGTGCGAGCGCGAGGAGCCCCAGTTCGCCCTCGCGATCGCGCCGCCACGTGCGGTAGCCCAGCCAGGCGCCCCACGCCCCCGCGAGGATCAGCAGCCCCACGCCGACGAGACCGAGTTCCATCCACGCGGCCAGGTAGGTGTTGTGGACGGTCGCCCCGAACGTTCCGTAGGACATGTCGACGCCATACACGGAGAACAGCGACTCGCTCACCCCCATGCCGTGGCCGAACCACATGCGTTGCGACGCGATCTGCGCGCCGACCTCCCACCAGATGCGCCTGTCGGAGAGGTCCTCGAGGCTCTCCGGACGCACCAGCGCCGTGAGCGTGCTCGAGCGACCGATGATGTCCACGCCGTACACGACGAGGAACCCGACGGTCGTCGCCACCACGGCGGTGGCGCCCACGACCATGCGGCTCCAGCGCAGGCCCGCGTAGAGCCCCAGGCCGATGCCCGCGCCCACGATGCCGCCACGCGAGCCGCACAGCACCGCGACGAGCGCGCCGGTCGCGACCATCACCCAGCAGGCTCGCCGCCGCCAGGGCACCGGGTGAATCAGCGCCATGCCCACCGCCAGCGGGAGCCCGACGGACACCCACATGCCCAGCGCGTTGGGGTTCTCGAAGATGCTGGTGAAGCGTCCGCCGTAGAACTTGCCCGGCACCGGCAGGACGTACACGAGCACGCCCAGCGGGAAGACGATCCAGAGCATGTCCACGTGCACGTCAGCCAGCTCTCGCACGCGGGCGAGGCTGGACCCGGCGCTCCAGAGCCCGCCGAACACGATGATCATCACGAGGCCGATCGAGCCCGCCTTCGCGAACGAGTTGACGGGATCGAGCGACCACGAATACGACAGCGCCGCGAATCCCGTGAGCGCCAGCGCGATGCCGTGGGCGATGCCCGGCCAGGCCGGCCGCCCCAGGTTCCACGCCACGATGCCCAGCGACAGGGCCGCCATGCCGGCGAGGGCGAGCCACCGGTCCAGCTCGAACTCGTCGCGGATCAGGCCGAACCGAACGTGCGACAGCTGAAGGGCCGTGACCGTCAGCCAGTACGCGTTGCGCACGCTCGCGAGTCGCAGCAGGAACCCTGCCGTGAACAGCGCGAGCAGGCCCAGGATCTTCATCTTCCCCTCGTAAACGCCGTAGCCGGCGATCACGGAGGCGGCCACCAGGAAGATGGCCATGCCGAGCCGCCTCAGGCGGGGATTCGAGAGGATGTCGTCGTTCATGCGCTGAGCGGCTCGCTGGCCTGGCCCGCAAGGTACGCGCGGAAGATCCGCGTCACGCGGCGTCGGCTGGCCTCCGCATCGTAGTCCTTCCCCACGCGCGCGCGCGCGGCCGCTCCGAGGCGCGCGCGCAGGCCGGCGTCCGACGCGAGGCGCGCGATCGCCTCCGCCACGAGGTCCGGCCGGTCGGGGGGGACCACGAGGCCGGACACGCCGTCCTCCACGAGTTCAGGGATGGCCGACACCGCGCACGTGACGACGGGGCGCTCGCTGGCCATCGCCTCCATGAGCGCCACGGGGATGCCGTCGAAGTCGCCGCCGCGCGTGGCCCGGCAGGCCAGGGCGCCGACGTCGCTCGCTTGCAGGAGCTCGCGCACGCGTGACGCGGGTTGCGCCCCGAGCAGGCGCACGTGATCGGTCACGCCCAGCCGCGCGATCAGCGCCTCGAGGCGCGCGCGCTCGGGCCCCTCGCCCACGATGTCCGCGCGGACCTTCACGCCGCGCTGCCTGGCCAGTGCCACGGCCTCGACCAGGACATCGTGCCCCTTCTTCTCGCCCAGCATCCCGACCGCCAGCACGCGCAGGTCCTCCGAAGGCGGCGGCGGCGGCAGGCGCCACGCCGCGAGATCCACGCCCAGCCGGCTGACGATCACGCGCGAGGCGGCGCGCTCGCGCGAGGCGGGCGGCGCCTGCGCCAGCAGCCGCTGCTTCTCGAACTCCGAGATGCTGAGGACGAACGCGGCGTCGCGCAGCTTCGGCCGCAACAGCGGCAGCCCCCACTCGGCGTGCGCCGTCATCGAGAACGTGGCGTCCGCCAGCCGTGCGGCCATCCACGCGACGTTGCTGGCCGAGCCGACGAACTGCGCGTGCACGTGCGCGTCGGGCGGCAGGCGCGCGGCGACCCAGGCCGCCCACAGGAGGTGCACCGGCGCTCGCGCCTGCAGGTCCGCTCTCCACGGCACGGTGTGCGGCCGGAGGGCCCACAGGAGCAACCCCATCCAGCGCGCGGGCCGGCGCAGGAGCATCGCGAGCGAGGCCGCCAGGACCGCCGGGGAAAACGGCCCGGGCATCTGCGTCACCACCGGATCGTCGTCGGGGCTCAGGGGAGGATCTCGCGGCCCGGGTGGATGCATGGACAGCACTTCGAGCGGGATGCCGTCGGCGCGCAGGCCGCGGACCTCCCTCAGCGTGAAGGTCTGCGACAGCGTGGGATAGCCGTCGGACACGTAGACGAGGGGCCGCATGCGCAAGCGCGGATCATGACACGCCCGCAGGCCGCTGCGCGTCGCTCGGCCGCACGCCCGCCCACTCGAGGGCGCTGGCGAGCGAGGCCAGGTTCAGGTCATGCCCCCAGGCTCGCGCGCGCTCGCGGGCTCGAGCCGGCAGCCCTGCTCGCCTATCCGGCCGCGCCAGCACCCGCTCGATGGCCGCGGCGAGCGCGGCGGCATCGTCCACGGGAACGATCTCGCCGGGCGCGTCGTCGCCCGCGAGCAAGTCCGGCGCGCTCCCCACCCGCTCGCTGAGGATGACGGGGATCCCCGCGGCGAGCGCCTCCTGCGCGACCGCGCCCCAGGTCTCGTAGCGCGAGGGCAGCACGAGAACGTCCGACGCCGCGAGGAGCCGTGCGACCTCGGGCGGCTGGACGAAGCCGGCGAATCGCGCGCGATCGGCCGCCGGGTGCGCCTCCATCTGCGGGCGCAGTGGCCCGTCCCCCGCGACGAGCACCGCGCACGGAGGCTCCCGGGGCAGGAGCGCGATCGCATCCAGCAGCACGTCGGGCGCCTTGTCGGACACGAGCCGCCCGACGAACGCGATGACGCGGTCGGCCGGGAGGCCGAGTTCCTCGCGCAGGCGCGGCTCGCGCGATCGGATCTCGTCCGTCAGCGTCGCGAGCCGATCCGCGTCGGGCGCCGTCGGGAAGAACGCGCAGCGCGCGGCGTCGGCGCCCAGGCTCACGACGTGATCGCGCGCGCGCGATCCCGCCGGCAGCCATGCCGCGGCATGGCGCACCATCGCCCGCCGCACGCGCTCGCTCCACGTCGAGGGCGCCGGCGTGAAGCGTCCGGTGCGCGCGAAGGACTCGACGACGAGCACGTAGGGCACGCGCAACAGCCGGCACGCCAGCGCGAGAAGGAGCATCGTCGGATCCGACCAGCCCGAGAGCACGGCGACGCTCGGCCGCCGCCGCAGCAACCTCACCAGCGCGCCGGGATGGAGGGCGATGTCGTGCCCGCTGACCTGGCGCGTGAAGAAGCCGCGCACGAAGCGGTGGCGGTGGCGCAGTGCGGTCGCCGCCCACGGCGTCTGCGCGAACGTCCGCGCGAGGTAGAGCACCTCGAGGTCCACGCCCGGCATCTCGGCGAAGCGATCCAGCAGCCCGTCCCGGTAGGGCGTCGGATGGCGGAACACCGCCAGGATCCGAGCCCGGCTCACCGCCCGGTTCCGGCCTTGCGCCCGACCGCCGAGCGAACCTCCTTCACCACGTAGGCCCGGCCGCCGCGGAGTTCGTGAAAGGTCCGGATGCCCACCTCCGCCAGGAGGCCGAGCATGACGGACTGGGCGCCGAGCAAGAACAGGAACACCGCGAGCAGGATCAGCGGATTGCGGTGAACGAAGGCCTCGGCGTCGAGAGCCCGCTGCACGAGCGTCGTGGCGCCGGCCAGGATCCCGAGGCCGCAGGACAGCAGGCCGAACCCGCCGAACACGTGCAGCGGCTTCGTGCCGTAGTCGCTGAGAAACTTCACGGTCATGAGGTCCAGCACGACCCGCCCGGTGCGACCGATGCCGTACTTGCTGCTGCCTGCCGTCCGCGGGGCGTGGCGGACCTCGACCTCGGCCACGCGCGCGCCGACGGCGGCGGCATGCACGGGGACGAACCGGTGCATCTCGCCGTACAGGCGGAACTGATCGAAGAGCTCGCGCCGGTAGGCCTTCAGCGTGCAGCCGTGATCGTGCAGGCGCACTCCGGTGATGCGACCGATGATCCAGTTCGCGATCTTCGACGGCAGGATCCGTGACAGGTACGGATCGCGCCGATCGCGCCGCCATCCCGACACGACGTCGCAGCCCTCGTCGAGGCGCTCGACGAGCCGCGGGATGTCCGCCGGATCGTTCTGCAGGTCGGCGTCCAGGGTCACGACGATCTCGCCGATCGCGTGATCGACGCCCGCGGACAGCGCCGCGGTCTGCCCGTGGTTGCGCGCGAGGACGACGACGATCAGCGACGGGTCGGCGGCAGCGGCGCTGGCCAGCGCCTCGGCGCTCCCGTCGGTCGAGCCGTCGTCCACGAGGATCGTCTCGAACGGGACCGGCCACGTGCGCCGCAGCAGGCGCAGGCGCTCGCACAGCGGCGCGATGTTGTCCACCTCGTTGAACACGGGAATGACGAGGGAAACCCGCGGATCGCGCGCGGCGTCGCCGGTGCCCTGGGCCGCGCCGCGGGAAGGGTGCTCGTTCACGGCACGAGGATGCCACGCCCGCGCATCGCGCGGAAGCTCCGCGTCCATGCCACGCGCGCGCCACGACGCGGGGAGGGCGCGTGGCAGAATGGCCGCGTGACGCCCGATGCGCCCTCGCCTCCGCGACCTCCGGCCGCCCTGTCGCGCATGGCGGCGGCCGGCGTGGCGTGGCTCGCGGCGCTGAACGGCCTCGCCGGCCTGGGGATGCTGGCGCTCGCCTGGTGGCTGAACCGGACCCTGCCTGACGCGCCGCTCCAGATGGGCCAGTGGGCCGTCCTGCTCAGCCTCCTGCTCATGACGTCGCTCATCTTCGAGGGAGGCCTCGGGCCCGCCATCCAGCAACAGCGGGACCTGAATCCGAACGCCCTGGCCGCGCTCGGCTGGCTGCAAATCGGCCTGGCGTTGATGGGCACGCTGACGCTCACGATCCTCGCGACGCCGCTGGCCCGGCTGCTCGCGGGCGAGGGCGACACGGAGGGCACGGCGCGCCTGATCCGGCTCGTGGCCCCCGCCGTGACGCTGATCGGCGCGGGGCTCATCCCCAAGAGCCTCCTGCAGCGCGACATGCGCTTCCGCGAGGTGGCGTGCATCGAGGGCGGCTCGACCATCCTCATGTTGCCGTGCGCGGTCGCTCTGGTGCCGCACCTGGCCGTCGGCGGGCTGGTCGCCGCGGTCCTGCTGCGGCACCTGGTCGAGACCATCGCCTACTGGATCGCGCTGCGACGCCTGCCATGGACCTTGCTCGGCCGGCCGTCCTGGTCAGCCGCGGGCGAGCCGGTCCGCTATGGCCTCACCCTGGGCGCGCAGAGCCTCGTAGGGACGCTCGCTCGGCAGGGCGACGTGCTGCTCGTCGGCGCGCTCGCCGGCACGGTCGCGGCAGGCCTCTACCGGCAGATACAGCAAATCGTCGTGCAGCCTTACGCGAAGCTAACGCTGTACGTCGCCCGCGCCGCCTTCCCGGCCTTCGCGCGCGCGCAGGGCGATCGCGAGCGCATGAGCCGCGGCATCGCGCGCCTGCAGCGCCTGCTCGCGCTGGCGGTCCTGCCGATGCTGCTGGGACTGCTCGCCGTCGCACCGCGCCTCCTCGCCGAGTACTTCGGCCCGCAATACGCGGCGCAGTTCGACGAGGCCACGCGCGCCATGCGCCTGCTGTGCGTGGCCGCCGTCGCCACCAGCCTCGCCTATCCCCTTTCCGTCGTGCTCAACGCCGCGGGCGCGGCGCGCCTCGTGCTGTCTCGCCAGGTGATCGGCACGCTCGCGGTCGTCGGCTTCATGACCGCCGGCGCCACGTGGGGGCTGCTGGGCGTGTGCGCCGGTCGCGCCGCGGCGGCCCTCCTGCACGGCGGCCTCATCGTCTCCGCGGCCGGGCGCGTCGTGTCCTTCGGTCAGGCCGATCTCCTGCGATCGCTTCGCCAGGCGGCGCCCGCCGCGCTCGCGAGCATGGCGGTCGCGGCGGGCACGGGCGCGATGCTGACCACCGTCTGGGCGGCCTCGGCGCCCTTCGTGGCGGCGAGCACCGCGTCCGCCCTGCGCGGCGCGCTCGCCATCCAGGTCGTGGCCGGCGCGCTCGCCTACGCCGTCATGCTGCTGGCCCTGCGCGTGGACCCCCGGGCCGAGTGGCGCGCCCTGCGGGGCTGAGCCTGCCTTCCGCAACCAGGGGACCGGCATATGAGCCCGGGCCCTGGCGACTGAGGCGAATCGCGGGGCTCGGGTAGACTCAGGGCCCCACCCGGGAGATCGTGATCACGACGCCGCCCGCGCGGCGCTCCACCACGCGTGAAATCAGCCGCCGTCTCGTTCGCCGCCGCATGCCTCGTCTCGGGCGTGGTCACGCCCCTCGTGCGCCAGCTGGCCGCGAAGGCGCGCCTGGTCGAGGACGCCGACGGCGATCTCAAGCGGCATCACCGGGCCGTACCCCGGCTCGGCGGCGTGGCGATCGCCGCAGGCTTCTTCGCGCCGCTCCTGGCCGTGTTCGCGCTTGGCGCGGGCGTCACCGAGACCTTCGATCTCGAGTCCGCCCGCATGCCCGCCTTCCTCGGCGGCGCCGGCGCCATCTTCATGCTCGGCCTGTGGGACGACCTGCGCGGCCTGGGCGCGACCGCGAAGCTCAGCGCCCAGATCATGGTGGCCCTCATCACCTGGGCCGCGGGCTTCCGCATCGAGGTGCTGAACGTGCCGTTCTTCGGCGCCGTGGATCTCGGCGCCTCGGGCCTCATCATCACCGTGCTGTGGATCGTCGGCCTGACGAACGCGCTGAACCTCGTGGACGGCATGGATGGGCTGGCCGCGGGCGTGGCGCTGTTCGCGTCGGGATCCCTCGTCGTGGTGGGCGTGCTTCACGACAACCCGCAGCTCGTGCTGCTCGCGGCCGCGGTCGCCGGCTCCGTTCTCGGCTTCCTGCCCCACAACTGGCCGCCTGCGCGCATGTTCATGGGCGACTCGGGATCGCTCTTCCTCGGGTACGTCCTGGCCGTCGCCTCGCTCCACGGCGCCACGAACAAGGCGACGACGGCCGTGGCGCTGCTCGGTCCCATCCTCATCCTCGGGCTCCCCATCCTCGACACGACCGCGGCGGTGATCCGCCGCACGCGACGCGGTCATCCGATCTTCGATGGCGATCGCGAGCACCTGCACCATCGCCTGCTCGGCCTCGGCCTGTCACCCCGGGGATCGGTGCTGCTCCTCTACGGCCTCTGCGCGGCGTTCGGGCTCGCGGGCCTGCTCGTGATCGCGGCGACGAACTGGACCGCGGTCGTTGCGGTCGTGGCGCTCCTGGCGATCCTGCTGGTGCTGGAGATCCGCCTCGGCTTCTTGCGCGGTCGCGGCGCCGAGGATGGACTCGCGCATCCGCTCGTGGAGGCCACGCGCGAACTCGTGAGCGAGATGGCGCAGGCCTCGTCGCCGGACTCCGCGTGGACCGCCCTGCGCGCGCGCGCTCCCGCCGTCGGCATCGTCGGCCTCGTGCTGGTGGACGCGTCCGGAGAGATCCTCCACGAGTGGCGCGCGACGCCCGAGAGGACGAGCGCGCGCGAGGGCCGCGTCGTGTTCGATCTCGCGGCCGGCGAGCCGCTGACGCGGCTTGCCGGGTGCAGGCTGATCGTCGAGAAGCGGCCCATCCGCCGCGGAGCCGCCGTGGCGGACGAGATGCTCGCTCTGTTGCTCGAGCGCGAGTTCGGCGTGCGCCAGCCGCGGGGTCAGGGCGTGCGGCCGACCTCGGTCGCGAGCGCCTTGAGCGCCGACGACGACGGGTGACGCTCGAGGCCCTCGCGCCACGCCCGCGCGATGCCCGCATTGTCTCCCCGCGCCCTGGCGGCCTGCGCGAGCGCGAGCCAGGCCTCGGGCGCGTCCGCTCCGCCAGCGAGCCCCTCGCGGATCAGCGCCTCTCCCTCCGCCGGCGACCCCTCGCGCACCATGGCCACTCCCAGCCGGAGCCGTGACAGCGGGAGCCTCGCGACGGGCTCGAGGGCGCGGGCCAGCGCGAGGCTCTCGGCGCCCGGCACGCCGAACACGAGCGACACGAGGGCGTCGGCGCCGGCGCCCGAGGGCGGGTGGCGCGCGAGTTCGGCCAGGCAGGCGCGCGCCTCGTCGGGGCGGCGCAGCCGCGCGAGTTCCGACACGAACCACACCTGGCGCCGCGGGTCGTCGATCAGCCGGAGCGCGCGCGGCGCGTCGCCGCCAGCGGCCTCCAGCATCCAGGCCGCGAGCGGACGCGCCTCGGACGCCATGCGCGGGAGCGCCACGGCGTTGAACGCGAAGGCCAGGTGCTCCAGCGCCTGATCCGACGCGCCGTGTCGCAGCAACACCTGCCCCGCCACGCGCCGCGTGGGTCCCTGCCCCGGTGAGACGGCGAGCGCGAGTCGCGCCGCCTCGGTGGCCTCGGCCTCCGCGCCCGCGGCGAGGAGAATCGCCGCGCACCGGCGAGCGGCCCCGAGAGCGACGGGCGAGAGCTCGATGGCCCGCACGGCGGCCTCCACCGCGGCCTTCCGTCGCCGCGCCCGCGCGGGGCCCGGCCGCTCCGCCGCCGCGGCGAGATCCTCGGCGTGCGCGAGCAAGGCCCAGCCGTCGCCGCTCGATGGCGCCGCCGAGACCGCGGCGCGCGCGCGCTCGATGCCCGCGGACAGGTCGCCGGCTTCGAGGGCGCGCTCGGCGGCTCGCTGGTGCCGATCGCGCGGGACCTCTCGCGTCGCGAGCATGGCGAGCGCCGCCACGGCGACGGCCGCCGCGGCCGGGAGCGCGAGGCGCCAGCGCGGCGGCGCAGGCGCGGCGCTCGCGCCGGCGAGGCTCCGGCTCCACGCGTGCGCCGTCGCCGCCAGCGCGATCGCCGTGACGGCGACGACAGGCTCGCGCAGGTGGAAGTCCACCGCCGCGTGAAGGACCGTCGCGATCGCCCCGGCCGTCAGTCCCGAGAGCAGCGGCGGCGCCTGACCGCGCCACGCCACCGCCAGCGGCGGCGCGAGGATCAGCGCGATGACCAGCCCCCACAGCAGCGTCCACGGCACGCCTCCCTCGACGGCGCTCTCGAGCCAGTCGCTCTCGCCATGGAGCGGCAGCATGGGATCCGGCTGCGCGCGAAACGCGCCGTGGGCCGTGCGGAACGCTCCGACGCCGGTCCCCAGGACGGGCGACGCCGCGACCATCTCGGCTTCCGTCCGGTAGAGCGTCGCGCGCTCGAGGTTGCTCCCCTGCAGCGCCACCGTCTGTTCGAACGACTCGTCGATGAGCCGATCGGCCAGCAGCGTGAACGCCAGCACCGTGGCCAGCGCCGCGCCGCCCGCAATCGCGATGCCGAACGCCCTCCGGCCCGGCGTGCGCAGCAGCGCGAGGCCGAGCAGGATCGCGGCCGCGCCGCCCGCCAGCAGACCGCCGCGCGATCCCGCGTCGAGCAACGCGAGGGCGACGGGCGCGAGCGCCACCGCACCCGCGAGGCGCGCGATCGCGCGACGACCGGGGTCGAGGAAGAGACCGAGCAGCACCGGGCACGCCATCGCGAAGAGCGCGGCCGCATGGTTGAGGCTGAAGAACGCGCCGTAGGGCGCCGCTCCAACGCCGGGGGCTTGCTCCATGACACCCCAGGCCTTCCCCGGCGCCTCGCGCCAGAGCCAGAGTCCCGCGCCCGCGCTGACCACGGCCATCGCCATCGTGGCGGCGACGACCGCAAGCCCCGCGCGTGGCGAGGGACGCGTCGCGAGCGCCAGCAAGAGCAGCGCGAAGCCGAGAAGGACGGTCAAGGCCGTGCGCGTGGACCAGGGCGCGAAGCTCGCCGGAGCACGGCCGAACGGACGGCCGCTCGTGGCGAGATCGAGATCCGCGGGCCCCGGCGCCGGCTCGGCGAGCATCTCGGCCAGGCTCTTCTCGGCCGGGCTCGCCGCCGCCGTCCACGCCGCGAGGTCCGTGCCGGCCGGCACCGCCGCTTGCACGGCCGCGCGACGGGGCGACAGCGTCTCGAGCACGCCCTGCGGCAGCGGCACGAGCCCGAGCCACGCCCACGCCACCAGGGCCGCAACCGCCAGCGCGAGCGGCCGGCTCCCGATGCCGCGACGCGCCAGGGCGTCCTCGGCGAAGAACGCGAGGGCCGAGGCCGCCGCCGCGAGGGCAGCCATCGCGACCGCCCAGCCGCTCGCCCGGCCGCCGCCAGCCATCAGGCCGACGAGACCGGCCAGCGACGCCAGGACGATGCCCAGCGCGGAGAGCGCCTGGCCGGTCACGCGGGCGTCCGGTCGTCGAGCCGCGCGCACAGGATGCCGGCGATCCGCTCGGCCGCGCGTCCGTCCCACAGATCGGGAACCCTGCCGCGCGGCGCCGGGCCCGCGACGAGATCTCTCCAGGCGCGCAGGATGCCCTCCGCTTGCGTGCCCGCGAGCCGGTTGGTTCCCTGCTCCACCGTGATGGGGCGCTCCGTGTTGTCCCGCAGCGTCAGGCACGGCACGCCGAGGACGGTCGTCTCCTCCTGGATCCCGCCCGAGTCCGTCAGCACCGCGCGCGCGGTGGCCATGAGGTGCAGGAAGTCGAGGTAGCCGAGCGGCTCGGTGGTCAGGAGCCCCGCCGCCTCGAGCTTGGCCCCGAGCCCCGCGGCCCCGGCGCGCGCGCGCGTCCGCGGGTGGAGGGGAAGGACGACGGGCGCGTCGCGGGCGACCGTGGCGAGCACGTCGAGCATGGCGGACAGGCGTACCGGCGCGTCCACGTTCGCCGGGCGGTGGAGCGTCGCGACGACATGCGTCCCCCCGGGCAGGCCGAGCCGCGACAGCACGTCCGAGCTGGCGGCCCGCTCGCGATGCGCCACGAGCGAGTCAATCATCGTGTTGCCCACGAGATGCACGCGCGACGCCGGATGCCCCTCGCGGAGCAGGTTCTCCACCGCCGCCGGTTCCGTCGCGAACAGGAGATCCGCGATGGCGTCCACCGCCATGCGGTTGATCTCCTCGGGCATGCCGCGATCGCCGGAGCGGAGCCCGGCCTCGACGTGGGCGAGCAAGACGCCCGCCTTCGCCGCCACGAGCGCCGCCGCGAGCGTGGCGTTCACGTCGCCGACGACGACGACGGCATCCGGTCGCTCGGCCAGGAGCCAGTCCTCGAAGCGCGTGAGGATCGCCGCGGTCTGGCGCGCGTGCGTGCCCGTGGCCTCGCCCAGGAACGCGTCGGGCTGCGGCAGTCCGAGGTCACGCAGGAACGCGCCCGACAGGGCGTCGTCGTAGTGCTGCCCCGCGTGGACGAGCAGGGCCCGGACGCCCGGACGGGCGCGCAGCGCCGCGTGAAGCGGCGCGACCTTCATGAAGTTCGGACGGGCCCCCGCGACGAGCGCGACTCTCACGATGCCTCCTGCTGGGTGGCGGATCCTGTCATGGCCCGCCACCGCCTGCCGCCACGTTCCGGTAGGCCTCGAGACGCCGGGGTAGCTGGACGCTCCATGACCACTCGGCGACCGCCAGCGCGCGAGCCGCGTCCCGCAGGCGATCCGGCTCGCGCTCGAGTCGCTCGACGAACGCGCGAAGGCGCTCGCCATCGCGCGGCCCTGCCAGCATCGCGTCGTCGAGCACGACGCCGGCCCCCGCGCCAGCCACGAGCGCCGAGGCGTCGCCGATGCCGTCCGTCATGATCACGGGCACGCCGCACGCCAGCGACTCGCCGAGCTTGATGGGCGAGGCCACCGCGTTCACGGCGTCGCGATCGCGGAGCAGGAGCGTCGCGTCGCAGGCGGCGAGCCACGCGGGCACCTCGTCGTGCCGGGCCGCGAAGACCGTGGCGCCGCCCGCTCGCGATCCTTCCGGCGTCCGCGCCACGGGCAACCCCGCGTGGTCGAGTCGCCGCGCCCAGCCATCGCCCTCGGGGGTGAGCACGAGGAGCCGCGCCTGCGGCCGGACAGCCAGGATGGCGCGAAAGACCGCGATCACGGCCTCGGGCTTCTGCCACGGAGCGAGCGAACCGGCAAAGCCGATGACGATCGCGTCGCCGGCGCCCAGGCGCGCGCGCCGCGCCGCGCGGCTCGCGCTGTCGGGCGCGAACGACTCCGTGTCGGCCGCGCACGGAAACACGCCGGCGCCGACGCCGTGTCGCGATCGCAGCAGGTCACGGAGCGGACCCGAGACGGCGAGGCACGCGTCGGCGGCCCGACAGGCCTCGGCCTCCAGCCGCAGCGCGTCGTCCGCCGCGCGCTCGCCGCCGAACGCCGCGATCTCCGCCACGCGGTCGCCGCGCACGTCGTGCACGAGCCGCATCGAGAGCAGGCCGAGTCGGCGGGCTCGCGCGGCGACGGCGCCGGCGAGGCTCCCGCGCGCATGGACGATGAGGGGCCCGCCCGCCGAGAGCCCGCGACCGACCATCGCGAGCGCCACGGCGCAGGCCCAGAGCGCCCGGAAGCGTGGCGGATGCGGCAGCACCACGAGCGTTCCCGAAAGGTCCGCGCGAGCCCGCGCCGTGAACTCCCGGAGCGCTCCCCGCCCGGCGCGCGTGAGGAAGGCGCGAAGCGAGACGAACGCGACGCGATGCACGCGCGCATGCGGCGACAGCCGCCGCGCCAGCTCGCCCACGTGCGCCTCGAGCGCGCCGGAGCCTTCCTCGCCCACCGACAGCAACGCGATCGTGAGCCCGTCCGCGGCGGCGCGGGCTCCCGGAGCGGCCGGTTCGTCTGCTATCGTGGCGGCTGTCATCGCGGTCTTCTCGGGGAGCATTCCATGCGATCGGCTCGCGTCGCGTCCCGCGCGTACCTTGACATGATCGCCCGGCTGCCGGGCGCGCCGCCAGCGCCGCGGGCCGGCGCGACATGAAGGCCGACATGACGCCCTCCGCCCGCCACGCCCCGCGCACCAGGCCACCGCAAGCATGACGGTCGTCGAGTCCATGGCCTGGGGGCTGGCGGTGGCGGCGCTGGCCTTCGTCGTGCTGCTGATCTGGCGGACGCAGCGGCGGGCGCGGCGGCGGCGGGGCGCCGAGGCGAAGGCCGAGGCCGAGCGCCAGCCCGAGCACCGCGCGGCGCTCGCGAGCCTCCTTCGCTGGCAGGACGCTGAGCTGCCGCAACTCGGCAACTGGAAGATCACCCCGGACTTCGCCTGCCTGCTGGCCGAGACCGTGCGCGACGCCCGGCCCGCGCGCACGCTGGAACTGGGGGCGGGCGCCTCCACCATCGTCATCGCACGCGCGCTGCAGATCCTCGGTCACGGCAAGGTCCTCTCGCTGGAGCAAGACGCGGCCCATGCCGAGGCCACGCGCGCCGATCTCCGTGCCCGTGGCCTCGAGGCGATTGCGAGCGTCGTGCACGCTCCCTTGCAGGCGTGGCCGCAGGCGCGCGAGGGCGAGCCCGAGTGGTTCTCCCCCGCCGCGCTGCACGACATCCCCGAGCCCCTCGGCCCCCCCTGGGACCTCGTGATCGTGGACGGGCCGTCCACCGTCGAGCGCGCCGACGCGCGATGGCCGGCGCTGCCGCGCCTCATCGGCACCCTCGCGCAGGACGCGATCGTGCTGCTCGACGACGCGGCCCGCCCCGGCGAGCGCGCCATCGTCGCGGCCTGGCGCGGCATGGGACTGCTCGCGGGCTTTGACATCGAGACCATCCCGCTCGCCCGCGGCGCCGTGATCCTGAGACGCAAGCCCTGACGGCGCGCGCTCAGCGCTCTCGCCGGAGGTCGTCCGGCGCGAGCACGCCCTCGAGCACGTCGGCCACGATGAGCGCGGACTGCTCGCGACGGAAGCGCGCCATGACGAAGGCCCGGGCGCGCGCGCCCATGGCGCGCCGCCCCTCCACGCCGAGCGCGCGCGCGCGGCCGAGAGCCTCGGAGAGCGCGCGGGCATCGCCCGGCGGCACGACGAAGCCGCCCTCGCTCTCGCGCACGATCGCCGCGGCCTCGCCGGAGGCGACCAGGATGACGGGCACGCCGAGCGCCATCGCCTCGAGCAGCTTGCTGGGCACGGAGTCCGCCATCGCGGCGTCGCGCAGCGTGACGACCGAGACGCCGCACGCCGCTAGCCGCTGGCGCACCTCGGCCCGACCGATCGGCGGCTCGAAGCGCAGGGCGGACCCGAGTCGCGCGGCCAGATGCTGCGCGCGCGGGAGATCCTCGCCCGCGCCGATGACGACACCTTCCACGCCCGCCGGAGCATGAGGCGGCGCCAGCGCGCGAGCCAGCACGCCGACATCCTGGGCCAGGCCCACGTTGCCCGCCGACAGCGCGACGAGCGGCGCGTCCCCTCCGCCGGCGTACTCGGCGGCGAGCCCGGCCCATGCGGCGTCCACGCCGTTGGGCGCGATGTCCATGCGCCCGGCGAACCGCTCCCGCAGCCGCGCGGCCTTGGCCGCCGTGACGGTCACCACCGCGTCCACGCGGGCGAGCAAGCCCTGCTCGATGCGGCGCAGCACCCTCGCAGGCAGGCCTCGAGCGCGGAGCGCGCGAGCCTCGATCAACACGTCGGGCCAGAGGTCGCGCGCGTCCAGCACGACGGGGATCTGCCGCGCGCGGATCGCCCGCACGGCGAGGAGCGCCGCGAGCGGCGGCGGCGTGGAGACCAGCGCCACATCCGGCGCGAAGCGGCCCCCGTCGATTTCGGACGCGAGGGTCCGCGCGAGCGCGGATCCCAGCCGCAGTTGCCAGGTCGCCTGCCCGAGCGGGCCCGGCGCGCGGTCGGGCGCCTGCGCGCCAGCGACGCGCACGCCGGTGGCCGGAGCCTCGCCCGATCGCGGCGCCACCACGAGCACGTCGCGGCCCGATGCCGCGAGCTCGCGCGCCAGGCTCGCCAGCCGCGTCGCCCCCGCCACCGTCTCGGGCGGGAAGTGCGGCGCGACGATCAGGACGCGGCGTGCGAGCACGGCCTCAGCCGGCGCGGACTTCGTCCAGCGCGGGGATGACCTGCTCGATCACGGCACTCGCTTCCTCGACCGTCATGCGAGCGAACATCGGGAGCGTGACGACCTCGCGCGCCCAGGTCTCGGCGCCCGGAAAGCCGCCGTTGCCGCGCGCCAGGTCCTGATAGGCCGGGTACTGATGGATCGCGAGCGGGTACACGACGCGCGCCTGCACGCCGCGTCGCGCGAGCGCCTCCATGAGCGCGTCGCGGCGGGCATGACGGAAGGCGAAGACGTACCACGCGTGCGTGGCCTCGGCCGGCAGGGCCTGAAGCGTGACGTCGTCGCGCGATCCGAGGGCCTCGCGATACCGAGACGCCACGGCGTCCCGCGAGCCATTCCACGCGGCCAGCCTCTCCAGCTTGAGAGACAGCACCGCCGCCTGCAGCCCGTCGAGCCGGCTGTTGATGCCAGGCGTCAGGTGCTCGTTGCGTCGCGCGGGATCCGTCGGGCGCCCGTGATCGCCGAACATGCGGGCGCGATCCGCGAGCTGCGGATCGTCGGTCGTGACCGCGCCACCATCTCCCATCGCTCCCAGATTCTTGGTCGGGTAGAACGAGAACGCGGCGGCGTCTCCGAGCGCTCCGGTGCGCCTCCCCCGCCACGACGCGCCATGCGCCTGCGCGCAGTCCTCGATGATGGCCACGGGCCTCTCGCCGTGACGGGCCGCGTGGATCGCCTCGCGCAGCGGCGCGGGATCGCAGGGCAGGCCGTAAAGGTGCACCGGGATGACCGCGCGCGTGCGCTCCGTGATCCGCGCCGCCACCGAAGCGGGATCCAGCAGCGCCGTCTCCTCGCGGACATCGGCGAGCACGGGAATCGCGCCGAGGTCGCGGACGGCGCCGGCCGTCGCGACGAACGTGTAGGCCGGCAGGACGACCTCGTCGCCCGGGCCGACCCCCGCGCCGTGCAGCGCGAGCTTGATCGCGTCCGTGCCGTTGGCCACGCCCACCGCGTGGCGGCTTCCGCAGTACTTCGCGAAGGCTTGCTCGAAGTCCTCCACGCGGCGTCCCCCGACGAACGCCGTCTGGTCAACGACGCCAGCAAGCGCGGCGAGGATCTCCTCGCGCAGCTCGCGATGCTGGCGCTGGAGGTCGAGGTACGGCGGCATCGTCATGCGATCCTCCCGCCCCGCCCCACTCCCTCGTACGCGAAGCCGGCGGCCGTCATGCGCTCGCGGTCGTACACGTTGCGCAGGTCCAGGAACCGGGGCTGCGCCACGAGCGTGCGCAGCCGGGCGAGGTCCAGCTTGCGGTACTGGTTCCACTCCGTCGCGAGCACGACCAGGTCGGCGCCCTCGCACGCCGCGTAGGCGTCCTCGGCGATGTCCAGGCCCGCGATCTCGCCGCGCGCCGCCGCCGCGGCAACCGGATCGTGCGCGCGCACGCGTGCGCCCGACGCGAGCAGGCGCTCGCACATGGCGATGCTGCGGGACTCGCGCACGTCGTCCGTGTTGGGCTTGAACGACAGCCCGAGGACCGTGACGAGGCGACCCTTGACCGAGCCGCCCAGGGCGCGCGTGACCTTGTCCATCATGCGATCCATCTGCTCGTCATTGACGGCGATGGCCGCCTTGACCAGGTGGGCCGAACTCTCGGCACGGGCCGCGATCTGCGCGAGCGCCCGCGTGTCCTTGGGAAAGCACGAGCCGCCGTAGCCGGGCCCGGGGTGAAGGAACTTGTTGCCGATGCGCTGGTCGAGCCCCATGCCTCGCGCGACCTGGTGGACGTCCGCGCCGATGGCCTCGCACAGGTTCGCGATCTCGTTGATGAAGCTGATCTTGATCGCGAGGAAGGCGTTGCTCGCGTACTTGATGAGCTCCGCGGTGACGACATCGGTCACGACGAACGGCGTCTCGACGAGGTAGAGCGGCGAGTACAGGTCCTTCATGATCGCGATCGCCTGCTCGTCCTCGGCTCCCACGACCACGCGGTTCGGCCGCATGAAGTCCTCGATGGCCGAGCCCTCGCGGAGGAACTCCGGGTTGCTCGCCACCGTGAAGGGCGAGCCCTTCTCTCCCCGGGCGGCGCGCTCGGCGAGCACGCCCTCCACGATCTTCCGGATCATCGCGCCGGTGCCGGCCGGCACGGTGGACTTCGTCACGATCACCTTGTAGCCGTTCAGGTGCTCGCCGACGGACGCGGCGACCTCGCGCACGTACGAGAGGTCGGCCTGGCCATCCTCGCCCGGAGGCGTTCCCACGGCGATGAACACGACGAGCGACTGCCGGATCGCCTCGGCGTGGCTCGTGGTGAAGTGAAGGCGCCCCTCCCGGATGTTCTTCGCGACGAGCTCCTCGAGACCCGGCTCGTGGAAGGGCACGCGGCCTTCCCGGAGCGACGCGATGCGAGCCTGATCCGTGTCCACGCACGTCACGTCCACGCCGAACTCGGCGAAGCACGCGCCCGTCACGAGACCGACATACCCAGTTCCGACGACGCAAATCCTCATGCTGTCTCCCGCGCGCCGAAGCGCCTGTCCGCTTTCTCGATGCGTGCCCTGCCGCGAAGCCTCGTGCGGCCGTCGCCGCCCCGGTCCGCGCGCGACCGCCTCGTTGTCATGCGCCCGCCCGCGCCCACTCGACCTGGCGGCGAATGCCCTCCTCGACGCCCACGGCGGGCTCCCAGCCGAGATCGTCTCGCGACTCCGACACGTCGGCGTACGTCAGCGGGACGTCTCCGGGCTGATCGGCCAGTCGCTCGATTGCCACGAGCTTGCCCATCGCCCTTCCGATGGTGTCGATCAGGTCAGCCAGCGAGATCATGCTGCCCCCGCCGATGTTGAACGCCCTGTGCCCGCGGCGGCCGGCCGTCCAGTCGAGAGCCGCGAGCGTCCCCGCCACGGCGTCATCCACGTAGGTGAAGTCGCGCAAGCTGGACCCGTCTCCGAACATCGGAACCGGCCGCCCCGCGCTGGCCAGGTCAATGAACTTCATGATCGCCATGTCGGGCCGCTGCCGGGGACCGTAGACCGTGAAGTATCGGAGCGACACGATCGAGGTCGCGTGCAGCGTCGCGAACGCCTCCGCCATGAGCTCGCCCGCGCGCTTGGTCGCCGCGTACGGCGAGACCGGCCTGTCGGCCCGCGCGCGCGTCGAGAACGGCGGCTCGGAGTCCGCGCCGTAGACCGAGCTCGACGACGCCAGGACGAGGCGGCTGATGCCGGCGCTTGCCGCGGCCTGCAGCACGCGCGCCGTGCCCGTGACGTTGACGTCCGCGTATCCGGCGGGATCCTCGATGGAGGGCCTGACGCCCGCGCGGGCCGCCAGGTGGATGACCGCGTCGAACGCGGTCTCGCCGGTCAGGCGCGCGAGCAGCCGGTCGTCGCGGATGTCGCCCGAGACGAGCCGGAAGGCCGCGTGGCGCGACGCGGTCGCGAGGTGCCGCCGCTTGCGTGCCGGGTCGTAGTACGGATCGAAGTTGTCGAGGCCGACGACCTCGGACCCGCGGCGCAGGAGGGCCTCGGCGACGTGCGAGCCGATGAACCCGGCAGCGCCGGTGAGAAGGATGCGCACGAGAGTCTCCGGCGGTGGGGGCGGCGCGCCGCCCGGTCGATCCAGACCGGGCGTCAGATCCGGTAGATCTTGGCCCTGAGGCCCGGATCGCGCGCCACGGCCGGCCCCGTGGCGTTGCGCGTGTCGACGATCAGGCGGGCGGCACGCGCCACCGCGTCTGGATCGTAGCAACCGTGATCCGTGACGATCAACACGGCGTCGGCGCCCGCGAGCGTGTCGGGGCCGAGTTCCACGCAGGTCAGGGTGTCCGCTCCGACGGTGATCGACGGCACGTAGGGATCGTGGAACGACACGTCCGCGCCCTTCTCGCGCAACAGGCCGATGACGTGGAGGGCAGGCGACTCGCGGACATCGGCGACATCCCGCTTGTACGTGACGCCGAGAACGAGCACGCCCGCCCCGCGCAGGGCCCGGCCGCGATCGTTGAGGGCGTCCATGAGCACCGACACGACGTGCTCGGGCATCGCCGAGTTGACGGCGTCGGCGAGCTCGATGAAGCGCGCGCTGAAGTTGAGGGAGCGCAGCTTCCACGCGAGGTAGTGCGGATCCACCGGGATGCAGTGGCCCCCGAGGCCCGGCCCGGGCGTGAAGCGCATGAAGCCGAACGGCTTCGTGGAGGCGGCGTCGATCACCTCCCAGACGTCGAGGCCGAGCTTGCGGCAGATGAGCGCGAACTCGTTCACGAGCCCGATGTTCACGGACCGGAACGTGTTCTCGAGGAGCTTGACCGTCTCGGCCGCCGCTGGCGAGGAAACCGTCACGATCCGGTCGCAGGTGCGACCGTAAAGCGCCGCGGCGGCGCGCGTGCAGCGCGGCGTCACGCCCCCGACAACCTTCGGCGTGTTCCTCAGCCCGTGAGTCCTGTTGCCCGGATCCACGCGTTCCGGCGAGAACGCGACGCACGCTCCGCGCCCGGGTTCGAGCCCGCGCTCCACGAGCAGCGGAACCAGAACATCCTCCGTGGTCCCCGGGTAGGTCGTGGACTCCAGCACGACGAGCTGGCCGGGGCTGGCCCGCTCGGCCACGCGCGCGGAGGCCTCGACGACATGGGAGATGTCCGGGTCCTTCGTGCGCCGCAGCGGGGTCGGGACGCAGATGACCACCGCGTCACAGCCCTCGAGGGCATCGAAGTCGGTCGTCGCTCGCAGCGCGGGTTCCTCGCCCTCGACCAGCGGCTCGAGCGCCGACGACGGAACATCCCCCACGTGGGACTGCCCGGCCGCCACGGCCTCGACGCGCACCGCCGAAACGTCCACGCCGACGACGCGGGCGCCCGACTCGGCCATCGCCACCGCCAGAGGCAGGCCCACGTACCCGAGACCCACGATGCCGACGCGAGGAGCCGCGCCAGCCAGCCGGGCCTCGAGATCATCAATTGGTAGCGCCACGAGTGACCTCCCGCAGACCCACCGGGAATCCAGGATCGAACAATAGTCCAACGCGACGGGACGGCCATGCACCCCGCCACGGGGCGAATCGTCTCATGCTCCGCTCGCCTGTCTTGCCATCAGTTCCCGGACCCGGACATGATGCGCCCTCAAGTTCGGTGAACTCTTCGGGGGGCCTGATGTCGGCCGCCGCGCGCGGCTCGCATCAAGCTCGGTGACGGGCGGCGCTCGTGCCATGCCCGGCGCTGCCGCAAGAGCAAGCCACCGCAAGGCACTGTCCGCTTGGCGTTCGCCGCGCCACGGAGGCAATCGATGCGCAAGCTCCTCGCCCTTTCCCTCCTCTCGTTCACCACGCTCGCACTTCTCATGTCGTGCGGCGGCTCGAGCGACGAGACGCCCATCATCCCCATCGCCCCGCAGCGGGATGTCGACGGCGACGGCGTGGACGATGTCCGCGATAATTGTCTGGCCATCGCGAACCCGGCCCAGCTGGACTGCAACCAGGATGGCATCGGCGACGCCTGCTCTCCTGCGGATTGCGACGGGGACGGCGTGGAGGACCAGGACGACAACTGCCCGTCCGTGGCGAACGCCAGCCAGGTCAACGGCGACGGCGACGGCCTCGGCGACGCCTGCGACAACTGCCCCGCCGTGGCAAACACCGCGGCCACGGGAACGGACGCGGATCGCGTCCCGCAGGCCGATTCGGACAACGACGGCGTCGGCGACGCCTGCGACAACTGTCCGCTGACGAGCAACCCCAACCAGGCCGACGTGGACACGAACGGGCGCGGCGACGCCTGCGAGAACGACGACGACGGCGACGGCGTGCGGAATGACGTGGACAACTGCCCGCGCTTCTTCAACCCGACGCAGCAGGACACGGACGCCGACGGCCTGGGCGACGCCTGCGACCCCGACGACGACAACGACGGCATCCTCGACACCGCGGACAACTGCCCGCGCACGGCGTCGGCCGACCAGACGGACACCGACGGCGACGGCATGGGCGATGCCTGCGACCCGGACGACGACGGCGACGGCGTGCCGGACGGTCCGGACAACTGCCCGAAGGTGCCCAACCTCGCCCAGCTCGATCTCGACCGCGACAGCCTCGGCGACCTGTGCGATCCCGACCGGGACGGCGACGGCGTGGCGAATGTCCCGGACAACTGCCCCGACCACCGCAACCCCGGCCAGGTGGACAGCGATGGCGACGGCATCGGCGATGAGTGCGACCTGAACTCCGACCGCGACGGCGATGGCGTGGACGACGGCCGCGACAACTGCCCCAACGTCTTCAATCCGGACCAGGCCGATGGCGACGCGGACGCCGACTACGTGGTGACCTCCAACAACAACGGCAGCATCGGCGGCGACGCCTGCGACAACGACGACGACAACGACGGCGTGCCCGACGCCAACGACAACTGCCAGTTCCGGCCCAACCCAGCCCAGACGGACACGGACGGGGACGGCATCGGCGACGCCTGCGACCCCGACGACGACAACGACGGCGTGCCGAACGCGGCCGACAACTGCCGCATGCGCTCGAACCCCTCGCAGGACGACATTGACGGCGATGGCGCGGGCGATGCCTGCGACTGCGACATTGACGGGGACGGCGTCACGAACGGCGGCACCGACTCGACGGGCACGCCTTGCGTGAACCTCGACAACTGCCCGCGCGCGTTCAACCCCGGCCAGGTGGACAGCGATGGCGACGGCATCGGCGATGTCTGCGACGGCACGTTCGGCGACCGCGACGGCGACGGCTTCCTCGACGACGTGGACAACTGCCCGAACCAGTCCAACCCGCTCCAGCAGGACTGGGACTCGGACGGCGCGGGCGACGCCTGCGACGACAGCGACGGTGACGGCCTGACCGACAACCGCGACAGCTGCGTCCGCACGCCCAACCCCGACCAGTCCGATCTCGACGGCGACGGCGTCGGCGACCAGTGCGACTGCGACCAGGATGGCGACGGCATCAACGAGTCCGGTCGCGACGTGAACGGCGACGGCGTCTTCACCGACTGCCCCGCCAATGCGCCCACGGGCTACGACAACTGCCCGGCGATCGCCAACCGAGACCAGAACGACAGCGACGGCGACGGTCTCGGCGACGCCTGTGACGCCGAGAACAGCGACGTCGATCGCGACGGCGTCCCCGATGGGTTCGACAACTGCCGCACCATCCCGAATCCGCTCCAGGCCGACGCTGACGGCGACGCCGTGGGCGACATCTGCGACAACTGCCCCGCCATCCCGAACCCCGGTCAGCAGGACACGGACGGCGACGGCATCGGCAACGCGTGCGACGCGTGCACGGGCGGCCCGAACTCGGACCGTGACAACGACGCGGTGCCGGACGCCTGCGACAACTGCCCGCTGGTCGCCAATGCCGGCCAGGCCGACGGCGACGGCGACGCCGTGGGCGACGCCTGCGACGTCTGCCCGCTGGCCTTCGACGACCAGGCCGATGGCGACCGCGACGGCGTGGGAGACTCCTGCGACAACTGCCGCGCCAACCCCAACCCGGCCCAGACCGACGGTGACGGCGACGGCGTCGGGGACTCCTGCGACAACTGCCCCGCCCTTGCGAACGCCGGCCAGCAGGACACGGACGGCGATGGCATCGGCAACGCGTGCGACACCTGCACGGTCGGCCCGAACTCGGACCGCGACGGCGACGGCATCCAGGACGCGTGCGACAACTGCCCGAACACGGCGAACGCCGGACAGGCCGACAGCGATGGCGACGGGACGGGCGACGCCTGCGACGTCTGCCCCCTGCTCTTCGACAACCAGGCCGACGCGGACCGCGACGGCTTCGGCGACGCGTGCGACAACTGCCGGACGGTCCCGAATCCCGTTCAGGCCGACGGTGACGGTGACGCCGTGGGCGACGCCTGTGACAACTGCCCGGCCATCGCCAACGCTTCGCAGCTGGACAGCGACGGCGACAACATCGGCAACGCGTGCGACACGTGCACGGGCGCCAGCCCGTCCGATCTCGACGGCGACACGGTGCCCGACGCGTGCGATCGCTGCCCCGGCAGCCCCGACACCGTGGACCTGGATGGCGACGCCGTGCCCGACGGCTGCGACAACTGCCCCGCCATGAGCAACGCCAACCAGCTCGACACGGACGGCGACCGCATCGGCGACGTCTGCGACAGCTGCACCGTCGGACCCAACTCGGATCGCGACAACGACACCGTGCAGGACGCCTGCGACAACTGCCCCTTCGTGGCCAATGCCGGTCAGGCGGACGCCGATGGCGACGGTGTCGGCGACGCGTGCGACAACTGCCCTGCGACGCCCAACCCGACGCAGGCCGACTCGGACGGGGACGGCATCGGCAACGCCTGCGACACGTGCGTGGGCGGCGCCCTGGACCGCGACGTGGACGGCACGCCGGACGCCTGCGACAACTGCCCGACCGTGGCCAACGCCGGGCAGACGGATGCGGACGGCGACGGCACGGGCGACGCCTGTGACGTGTGCCCCGCCGACTTCGACAACCAGGCCGACGCGGACCGCGATGGCGACGGCGACGCCTGCGACAACTGCCGCACGACGCCGAACCCCACGCAGGCCGACGGCGACGCCGACGGCGTGGGCGATGCCTGCGACAACTGCCCGGCCGCGCCCAACGCGTCGCAGATTGACAGCGACGGCGACGGCATCGGCAACGCCTGCGACAACTGCACGGGCTCGAGCCCGGCCGACCGCGATAACGACACGATTCCCAACGCGTGCGACAACTGCCCGACCGTCTCGAACGTCGGTCAGGCCGACGCCGACGGCGACGGCACGGGCGATGCCTGTGACGTGTGCCCCGCCGACTTCGACAACCAGGCCGACACGGATGGCGACGGCGACGGCGATGCCTGCGACAACTGCCGCACGATCCCGAACCCCGCGCAAGCCGACGGTGACGCGGACGGCGTGGGCGATGCCTGCGACAACTGCCCGGCCATGCCGAACACGTCACAGATTGACAGCGACGGCGACAACATCGGCAACGCGTGCGACACGTGCACGTCGGCCGGCGCCTCCGACCTCGACAACGACACGGTGCCCGACGCCTGCGACAACTGTCCTCGCGTGAGCAACGTCGCGCAGACCGACAGCGATGGCGACGGCTTCGGCGACGCCTGCGACATCTGCCCGACCGAGTCGAACGCCAACCAGCTCGACGGCGACGGTGACGGCGACGGCGACGCCTGCGACAACTGCCCCACCGTGTTCAACCCGGCGCAGCTCAACTCGGACGCCGACGACATCGGCGACGACTGCGACAACTGCCCATTCGCCGATAACGGAACGCAGCTCGACAGCGACGGCGACCGCATCGGCGACGCCTGCGACACGTGCAGCTCCGGCGCGAATTCGGATCTCGACAACGACACCGTCGCGGACGCGTGCGACAACTGCCCGTTCGTTTCGAACGGCGCGCAGACCGATGGCGACGGCGACGGCGTGGGCGATGCCTGCGACAACTGCCCGGGCGCGAGCAACGCCAGCCAGGCCGACAGCGACGGTGACGGCATCGGCAATGCCTGCGACACGTGCGCCGGCGGCGCGCTCGACGCCGACGCCGACGGCGTGGCGGACGCCTGCGACAACTGCCCGCTCGTTTCGAACGGCGCGCAGGCCGACGGCGACGGCGACAGCGTGGGCGATGCCTGCGACAACTGCCCCGGCGCCATGAACGGCAGCCAGGTGGACACCGACGGCGACGGCATCGGCGACGCGTGCGACACGTGCGCGGGCGGCGCGGGTGACACCGACGGCGACGGCGTGACGAACAGCTGCGACAACTGCCCGCTCGTGCCGAACGGCGCGCAGACGGACGGCGACGGCGACGGCGTGGGCGACGCCTGCGACAACTGCCCGACCGCGAGCAACGCCAGCCAGGTGGACAGCGATGGTGACGGCATCGGCAACGCCTGCGACACCTGCGCGGGCGGCGCGCTCGACACTGACACCGACGGCGTGCCCAACGCCTGCGACAACTGCCCGGTCGTTCCGAACGGCGCGCAGACCGACGGCGACGGCGACGGCACGGGCGACGCATGCGACGTCTGCCCGGCCGACTTCGACAACCAGTCGGACACCGACGGCGACGGCGACGGCGACGCGTGCGACAACTGCCGCAGCACCCCCAACCCGACCCAGGCGGATGGCGACGTGGACGGCGTGGGCGACGCCTGCGACAACTGCCCGGCCATGCCCAACGCGTCGCAGCTCGACACGGACGGCGACGGCCTGGGCAACGCCTGCGATACCTGCATCGCCGGCGCGAACTCCGACCTCGACAGCGACACGATCGCTGACGCCTGTGACAACTGTCCCTCCGTCTCCAACCTGGCACAGGTGGACACCGACGGCGACGGCCTGGGCGATGCCTGCGACAACTGCCCCACCGCGAGCAATCCCAGCCAGGCGGACAGCGATGGCGACGGCCTCGGCAACGCCTGCGACACGTGCACGGGCGGCGCCACGGACACCGACGGCGATACCGTGCCCGATGGCTGCGACAACTGCCCGTTCGTGACGAACGGCGCGCAGGCCGACGCCGACGGCGATGGCCGTGGTGACGCCTGCGACAACTGCCCAGCCGCGAGCAATCCCAGCCAGGCGGACGCCGACGGTGACGGCATCGGTGACGCCTGCGACACGTGCGCTGGTGGCGCTCTGGACACGGACGGCGACACCGTGCCGAACGGCTGCGACAACTGCCCGCTGGTACCGAACGGCGCGCAGACCGACGGCGACGGCGACGGCGTGGGCGACGCCTGCGACAACTGCCCCGCCGCCAGCAACGCCAGCCAGACCGACAGCGACGGCGACGGCGTCGGCAACGCCTGCGACACGTGCGCGGGCGGCGCCCTCGACGCCGACGCCGACGGCGTGGCGGACGCCTGCGACAACTGCCCGCTCGTCTCCAACGGCGCGCAGGCCGACGGCGACGGCGACAGCGTGGGCGATGCCTGCGACAACTGCCCCGGCGCCATGAACGGCAGCCAGGTGGACACCGACGGCGACGGCATCGGCGACGCGTGCGACACGTGCGCGGGCGGCGCGGGTGACACCGACGGCGACGGCGTGACGAACAGCTGCGACAACTGCCCGCTCGTGCCGAACGGCGCGCAGACGGACGGCGACGGCGACGGCGTGGGCGACGCCTGCGACAACTGCCCGACCGCGAGCAACGCCAGCCAGGTGGACAGCGATGGTGACGGCATCGGCAACGCCTGCGACACCTGCGCGGGCGGCGCGCTCGACACTGACACCGACGGCGTGCCCAACGCCTGCGACAACTGCCCGGTCGTTCCGAACGGCGCGCAGACCGACGGCGACGGCGACGGCACGGGCGACGCATGCGACGTCTGCCCGGCCGACTTCGACAACCAGTCGGACACCGACGGCGACGGCGACGGCGACGCGTGCGACAACTGCCGCAGCACCCCCAACCCGACCCAGGCGGATGGCGACGTGGACGGCGTGGGCGACGCCTGCGACAACTGCCCGGCCATGCCCAACGCGTCGCAGCTCGACACGGACGGCGACGGCCTGGGCAACGCCTGCGATACCTGCATCGCCGGCGCGAACTCCGACCTCGACAGCGACACGATCGCTGACGCCTGTGACAACTGTCCCTCCGTCTCCAACCTGGCACAGGTGGACACCGACGGCGACGGCCTGGGCGATGCCTGCGACAACTGCCCCACCGCGAGCAATCCCAGCCAGGCGGACAGCGATGGCGACGGCCTCGGCAACGCCTGCGACACGTGCACGGGCGGCGCCACGGACACCGACGGCGATACCGTGCCCGATGGCTGCGACAACTGCCCGTTCGTGACGAACGGCGCGCAGGCCGACGCCGACGGCGATGGCCGTGGTGACGCCTGCGACAACTGCCCCGCCGCGAGCAACGCCAGCCAGGCGGACGCCGACGGCGACGGCATCGGTGACGCCTGCGACACGTGCGCTGGCGGCACGCTGGACACGGACGGCGACGGCGTGACGAACGGCTGCGACAACTGCCCGCTCGTCGCGAACCCCGCCCAGACCGACGGTGACGGCGACGGCGTGGGCGATGCCTGCGACAACTGCCCGGCCACCAGCAACACGAGCCAGACCGACACGGACGGTGACGGCATCGGCAACGCCTGCGACACCTGCGCCGGCGGCGCTCTCGACACGGACGCCGACACCGTCGCCAATGCCTGCGACAACTGCCCGACCGTGGCGAACCCGGCGCAAGCGGACGCGGACGGCGACGGCTTCGGCGACGCGTGCGACAACTGCCCCGCCGTCATGAACCCGAGCCAGCTCGACGGCGACGGCGACGGCGTCGGCGATGCCTGCGACTCGTGTCCGGGCGGCGCCACCGACACGGATGGCGACACGCTGCCCGACGGCTGCGACAACTGCCCGCTCGTCTCGAACGGCGCGCAGGCTGACGGTGACGGCGACGGCCGTGGTGACGCCTGCGACAACTGCATCGCCGCGAGCAACGCCAGCCAGGCGGACGCCGACGGCGACGGCATCGGCGACGCCTGCGACACGTGCGCTGGTGGCACGCTGGACACGGACGGCGACGGCGCGACGGACGGCTGCGACAACTGCCCGCTCGTCGCGAACCCCGCCCAGACCGACGGCGACGGCGACGGCGTGGGCGACGCCTGCGACAACTGCCCGGCCGCCAGCAACACGAGCCAGACCGACACCGACGGTGACGGCATCGGCAACGCCTGCGACACCTGCGCCGGCGGCGCTCTCGACACGGACGCCGACACCGTCGCCAATGCCTGCGACAACTGCCCGACCGTGGCGAACCCGGCGCAAGCGGACGCGGACGGCGACGGCTTCGGCGACGCGTGCGACAACTGCCCCGCCGTCATGAACCCGAGCCAGCTCGACGGCGACGGCGACGGCGTCGGCGATGCCTGCGACTCGTGTCCGGGCGGCGCCACCGACACGGATGGCGACACGCTGCCCGACGGCTGCGACAACTGCCCGCTCGTCTCGAACGGCGCGCAGGCTGACGGTGACGGCGATGGCGTGGGCGATGCCTGCGACAACTGCATGTTCGTCATGAACACGAGCCAGATCGACACGGATGGCGACGGCCTCGGCGACGCGTGCGACACGTGCGCTGGTGGCGCTCTGGACACGGACGGCGACGGCGCGACGGACGGCTGCGACAACTGCCCGCTCGCCTCGAACCCCGCCCAGGCCGACGGCGACGGCGACGGCGTGGGCGATGCCTGCGACAACTGCCCGACCGCCAGCAACGCCGGCCAGACCGACAGCGACGGCGACGGAATCGGCAACGCCTGCGACACGTGCACGGGCGGCGCCACGGACACCGACGGCGATACCGTGCCCGATGGCTGCGACAACTGCCCGCTGTTTGCGAACGCCGGGCAACTCGACGGCGACGGCGACGGCACGGGCGACGCCTGTGACGTCTGCCCGGCCGACTTCGACAACCAGTCGGACACCGACGGCGACGGCGATGGCGACGGGTGCGACAACTGCCGCAACATCCCCAACCCGCTCCAGGCAGATTCCGACCTCGACGGCGTCGGCGACCCCTGCGACAACTGCACGAATGCCCCCAACCCGAACCAGCAGGACTCCGACCTCGACGGCATCGGCGATGCCTGCGAGGATCAGGATGTCGACGGCATCCCGGACACCGCCGACAACTGCCCGTTCGACTACAACCCGATGCAGTTGGACGCCGATGGCGACCTCATCGGCGACGCTTGTGACAACTGTCCGAACATCGTCAACCCGTCGCAGTTCGACACCGACCTCGACCTCCGAGGCGATCTGTGCGACCCGGACTGTGACGGCGACGGCACCGACGACACGCTCCAGGATGCCAACGGCGACGGCAACTTCGGCGACTTCGACGGAGACGGCTACGACGACGCCTGTGACACGGATGACAGTGCCGGCGGCGCCGGGGTGCCCGGTCCGTGATGCCCTGCGGCTGATCCGCCGCTGACCCTTCGAGAGCCCCGGCCCGGTCCGGGGCTCTTCTTTTTGATGGTGGCTCGAAGATTCGGGCTGGCACGGGACGAGCACCGGCGCGCGGCATGGAAGTCCTCACGCCCGTCACCAGGCCGCCCTTCTGCCCGAACGGATCGTGGCCGATTCCACCGCGCGAATCCGGACTGGCGCTTCATCCGGAGTGGCGCACGCCGGCGCAAGCACCCTCCGCCGCAGGTCCGGCGCTTCAAGCGCCTTGCGTGCGTGCGGGCCTTCTCGCAGCAGACCTTCGGGCCGGGCTCCTGCTGGCATCGCCAGGTCCTCTTCAGGCCTGTGTACATGGCGCTCGTGTCGTGCGCGGGCCTGCGCCAGGTTGCCCGTCAACTCTCCCTGACACGCGCCCCGGTGACTTGGCGGGTCGAGCGCCTGGCGCGGCGCTGCTTGCTCCTCAATCGGGTGCTCGAACCCCGTGGCGCACCGGCCGAGCCGCTCGGCCCCGACGGCTTCGAGACGCTCGATCGCGGCCGGTGCCTGCCGATGCACGCGAACCTCCTCGCGGGCACTGACTCGCGGCTCGTCCGCGGGTTCACCGAGTCCGAGCGGCGAGCGGCCCTCGAGGTCCGCCATGGCAGGCCAGAGCCCGGCGCCGTGCACCGCGGAGTCGAGGCACTGCTGACGCTCGCGATCCTCGCAGGCGCCAAGGTCGGGCTGCGCGCTGACCAGCGTCCCGCGCGGGTCCGGGCCATCCGCCTGCTCGCCGACCGCCGTCACGTCCGCCACCGCGCGACATCCTCGATGGAGCTCCGAACGACGCGCAAGCCGCTGAATCCGGCCAACCTGACCGACCTGTTCGCCCGTCACGGATCGGGCAACCGCGAGCGCAAGGACCCGGCCCGAAAGCCTCAGCCCCTGGACCGGGTGCGCCGACGCGACGCCGCCGCGGTTCGCGAGCGACCACGAACCGCGCTCCGGCCGATGAGCCCTCGCGTGCCGCCGAACAGCGTGCGCGCGAGGTCTGCCTCGAGCGCCCGCATCTGGCCGTCGTCGGTCTCGTGGTCGTGACCGAGCAGGTGAAGCACGGCGTGAAGCAGGAGCACCTCGCACTCCTCTGCGACGCCGTGGCCGAAATCCGCCGCCTGGGCACGCGCCCGATCCAGCGAGATCGCGATGTCGCCGAGGCTCGCCACGTCGCCCGGGCCGCCCTCGCCTGACGGAAAGGCGAGCACGTCCGTGGGCTCGTGCCTGGAGGCAAACCGGGCGTTGAGCTCGGCGATGCCGGCATCGTCGGTGAGCAGGACGGTCACGACAGCGTCGCCGGCGCCGACCAGCGGACCCAGTCGCCGCGCCACCGCTCGCAGTCGTGTCGTGAGCCCGGGGACGCGGCGCGTGGCGCCCGCGATCTCGATCCTCACTCGTCTTCCTCGTGCCGGCGCTTGCGCGAGTCGCCGTCACGCTCGTAGGCCTCGACCACGCGCCGGACGAGCCCGTGACGGACGACGTCCTGCTGCGTGAAGCGAATCACGGCAATTTCGGGCACCGCCGCGAGGATCCGGATGGCGTGACGGAGCCCCGACGCCTTCCCCTCGGGGAGGTCTGTCTGCGTGGGATCGCCGGTCACGACGACCTTCGAGTTGAAGCCCATGCGCGTGAGGAACATCTTCATCTGCTCGGGCGTCGTGTTCTGCGCCTCGTCGAGGATGATGAAGGCGTCGTTGAGCGTCCGCCCCCGCATGAAGGCCAGCGGCGCGACCTCGAGATCGCCGCGCTCCAGCAGCTGCTGGGCGAGATCCGAGTCCGCGAGGTCATGGATGGCGTCGTGAAGCGGACGCAGGTACGGGTTGATCTTCTGGGCCAGATCGCCGGGAAGGAAGCCCAGCCGCTCCCCTGCCTCGACGGCCGGACGGGTCAGCACGATGCGACGGACCGAGCGCTCCTTGAGCGACTCGAGGGCCATCGCCACCGCCAGGTACGTCTTGCCGGTGCCGGCAGGCCCAATGCCGAAGACCATGTCGTGCCCGCGGATGGCATGCACGTAGGCCTGCTGCGTCGGCGTGCGGGCCAGGAGCCGCCTGCGATCCGTTGGCGCGACGGCCTGTTCTATCAGGAGCTTCGACAGGGTCAGGCCCGGGGATGAGACCACCAGCCGGGCGGCGGCCTCGAGGTCCTGGGGCCGGGGGCTCAGGCCACGCTCGATGAGGGTGGCGAGTTCCTGAAGAAGGCTGGCCACGGCCTGCGAGGCCTGCACGGGCCCCTCGATCCCCACGGAGCCGCCCCGGGCGGACAGGCGCGTGCCCGTCGCACGCTCGAGCGCTCGCAGGTTGGCGTCGCGGACGCCGAAAACGGACCGGGCGCTGGACTCGTCCAGCTCAACGCGAATCGGGGAAGGACGTTCCGGCACTGAAACGCGGGGACTGGACGCGCCGCGCCGGCGGGCTAGGCCGGACCGGCGGAGGCCAGCTTGACGTGCGCGAGCGACAGGCGCGACTTGTAGCGGTTGGCGGTGCGGCTGGGGATGATCCCGCGCTTCGCCGACCGATCAATCGTGGAATGCGCCTGCTTCAGGAACGCGGCGGCGTCCGCCGCCTGGCCCGCGGCCACGGCAGCGCGGAACTTCTTGATGCTCGTGCGGAGGGCCGAGAGCGCCGCGCGGTTGCGCTGGCGGTTGCGCTCGGCCGTCAGGATCCGCTTGCGTGCCGACTTGTTGTTCGCCATCGTTCGATTCTCGTGCGAAATACGGGTGTTCGGGGATCCGCTCTCACCCTCGAGCGTGCCCAGGCCAGCCGGCATGGACGGCATCGCCCGCGTCCCCGATGGGGCGGCCGTGCGACACGAACGGGCATTCTGGCACGCCGCACGGCCAGCGCGCAAGGACGCACGGTCCACCGCGCGCCCGATGTCCGTGATCGCTGCCCCATGAGGCGGCTCGCCCCGATGGCGCGCCCATGGCCACCCGCCGGAATGATCTTGCGTCCCTCCCGCATGGAAACGCATGATCCTGCAACAGCTTGCCCCAGCGTGACCCAGGGTTCCGGCTAGCTCGCCCCGCCCAGCGGCCCTGACCGTCGGCCTCGAGCCGCCAGGGACACGGGGGGGGGAGGGTTGATTGCGATCCAGGGCACGCGCAAGATTCGCCAAGCCGTTCGCTCCCGTGCATCAAGCTCAGCATCAGACACCGCCGCCGTCTCGTGGCGCGCACGCCGATCTGATCCTCGGAGGACACCCCGTGAGAAAGCTCGCCGCCCTTTCCCTGACCGTCTTCGCCTGCCTTGCCCTTCTCATGGCATGTGGAGGCGACAGCAACGAGGCGCCCATTGTCGTCGTGCCGCCCAGCGCGGACGTGGACGGTGACGGCATCCTCGACGCGGCGGACAACTGCGCCGTCGTCTCGAACCCGGCTCAGCTCGACTGCAACCTCGACGGGATCGGCGACGCGTGCTCCCCCGCCGACTGCGACGGTGACGGCGTCGAGGATCAGGACGACAACTGCCCGAGCGTGGCGAACGCCGGCCAGTCGAACGCCGATGGCGACGGCCTGGGCGATGCGTGCGACAACTGCCCCACGGTCCCCAACACCACGAGCTTCGGCGACGACCGCGACCGCGTGGCGCAGGCTGACGCGGACGGCGATGGCTGGGGCGACGATGGCGTCGCCAACGCCGTGGACCCCGACGGCGACGACGACTGCGACAACTGCCCTGGCGTGCCCAACCCGGACCAGACGGACACCGATGGCAACGGCATCGGCGACGCGTGCGAGGCCGATAACGACGGCGACGGCATCTCGAACGACAACGACAACTGCCCCTTCATCCCGAATCCCGCCCAGACCGACACCGATTCCGACGGCGTCGGCGATGCGTGCGACCCGGACGACGACAACGACGGCATCCCCGACACGGCTGACAACTGCCCCCTGATCGCGAGCGCGGATCAGACCGACACGGACGGCGACGGCCTGGGCAACGTCTGCGATCCGGACGACGACGGCGACGGCATCCCGGATGGCCCTGACAACTGCCCCCTCGTGGCGAACCCGGATCAGGCCGACCTCGACGACGACGGCATCGGCAACCGCTGCGATCCGGACCGCGACGGCGACAACGTCTCGAACGGCCTCGACAACTGCCCGAACGTCTTCAACCCGGCGCAGGGCGACATTGACGGCGACGGCATCGGCGACGCGTGCGACCTCGACTCCGACCGCGACAACGACGGCGTGGACGACGGGTTCGACAACTGCCCTGACGTTCCGAATCCGGACCAGGCGGACCTCGACGGTGACGGCGACTACTCGTCCACCAACAACAACACGACCATGCCCGCCATCGGTGGCGATGCCTGCGACAACGACGACGACGGCGACGGCGTGCCCGACGTGGCCGACAACTGCCCCGTGAACTTCAACCCGGCGCAGACGGACACGGACAACGACGGCCTCGGCGACGCCTGCGATCGCGACGCGGACAACGACGGCATCGGCGACTCCGCCGACAACTGCCCGCTGGTCGCGAACCCCACGCAGGCGGATCTCGATCAGGACGGCATCGGCGACGCCTGCGATTGCGACATTGACGGCGATGGCGTGATCAACCCCGGCGTCGCGTGTGGTGGCACGGACAACTGCCCGACGGCGTTCAACCCTGGCCAGGCCGACAGCGATGGCGACGGCATCGGCGACGTCTGCGATGGCGCGGTTCAGGACGTGGACGGCGACGGCATCCCCGACAGCCAGGACAACTGCGTCACGACCGCCAATCCTCTCCAGCAGGACATTGACGGCGACGGTGCTGGCGACGCTTGCGACGACAGCGACGGCGACGGCATCTTCGACAACCGCGACAACTGCGTGTTCGACGCCAACCCGAGCCAGACCGACAACGATGGCGACGGCGTGGGCGACCCCTGCGACTGCGACCGTGATGGCGACGGCTACAACGAGATGATCGGCGTCTGCCCGCCCAACCCGACGTTCGACAACTGCCCCTCGGTGCCGAACCCCGGCCAGCAGGACGTGGACGCCGACGGCATTGGCGACGCTTGCGACGGCATCGTGGACACCGATGGTGACGGCATCCCCGACGCCACCGACAACTGCCCGCTCGTGGCCAACGCGGATCAGAGCGACCTCGACGGTGACGGCAGCGGCAACGTCTGCGACACCGACGACGACGGCGATGGCGTTCCGGACGCCACCGACAACTGCCCCACCGTGCCGAACGCTGGCCAGGAGGACGCGGACGCCGACACCGTCGGCGACGCGTGCGATCCGTTCACGGACTCGGACGCCGACGGCGTGCCCGACGGCGTGGACAACTGCCCGCTGATGGCCAACGCCGATCAGACCGACACCGACGGCGACGGCAGCGGCAACCCCTGCGACACCGACGACGACGGCGACGGCATCCCCGACGCCACGGACAACTGCCCGATGGTTCCGAACCCCGGCCAGCAGGACGTGGACGCAGACGGAATCGGCGATGCCTGCGACGGCATCGTGGACTCCGACGCCGACGGCATCCCCGACGGCGCCGACAACTGCCCGCTGATGGCCAACGCGGATCAGAGCGATCTCGACGGTGACGGCAGCGGCAACGTCTGCGACACCGACGACGACGGCGATGGCGTTCCGGACGCCACCGACAACTGCCCCACCGTGCCGAACGCCGGCCAGGAAGACGTGGACGCCGACACCATCGGCGACGCCTGCGACGGCATCGTGGACTCCGACGCCGACGGCATCCCCGACGCCGCCGACAACTGCCCGCTGATGGCCAACGCGGATCAGAGCGATCTCGACGGTGACGGCAGCGGCAACGTCTGCGACACCGACGACGACGGCGATGGCGTTCCGGACGCCACCGACAACTGCCCCACCGTGCCGAACGCTGGCCAGGAGGACGCGGACGCCGACACCGTCGGCGACGCGTGCGATCCGTTCACGGACTCGGACGCCGACGGCGTGCCCGACGGCGTGGACAACTGCCCGCTGATGGCCAACGCCGATCAGACCGACACCGACGGCGACGGCAGCGGCAACCCCTGCGACACCGACGACGACGGCGACGGCATCCCCGACGCCACCGACAACTGTCCGATGGTTCCGAACCCCGGCCAGGAAGACGTGGACGCCGACCTCATCGGCGACGCCTGCGACGGCAGCGTGGACACCGATGGCGACGGCATCCCCGACGGCGCCGACAACTGCCCGCTGGTGGCCGACGCCGATCAGAGCGATCTCGACGGTGACGGCAGCGGCAACGTGTGCGACACCGACGACGACGGCGATGGCGTCCCCGACGCCACGGACAACTGCCCCACCGTGCCGAACGCCGGCCAGCAGGACACCGACGGCGACGGCATCGGCGACGCGTGCGAGGACCTGTCGGACGTGGATGGCGACGGCGTCGCGGTCCCGGGCGACAACTGCCCGCTGACCTGGAACCCGCTGCAGACCAACAGCGACGCCGACGACCTCGGCGATGCCTGCGACAACTGCCCGCTCGTCACCAATGACAATCAGAACGATGTCAACGGCGACGGCATCGGCGACGCGTGCCAGGACTCGGACGGCGATGGCGACCTCGACAGCGCCGACAACTGCCCGCTGGACTTCAACCCGAACCAGGCGAACTCCGACGCCGATGACCTCGGCGATGCCTGCGACAACTGCCCCGCGGCGGACAACCAGAACCAGGTTGACACCGACGGCGACGGCTTCGGTGACGCATGCGACCCGTGCCCGGCCCTGCCCGGCGCGGCCGACACCGATGGTGACGGCGTGTGCGACATCATCGACAACTGCCCCATGTTCCCGAATGCGGATCAGACCGATCTCGACTTCGACGGCGTGGGCGACGTCTGCGACTGCGACCAGGACGGCGACGGCATCAACGAGCCCAACCCGAACCTTGGCGGCGTCGGTGGCACCTGCCCGGCGAACGGCACGGATCCGTTCTCGGCGCAGGGGGCGCTGTACGACAACTGCCCGGCGGTCTTCAACCCCGGCCAGGAGAACCTCGACGGCGACGGCTGCGGCGCGGCCTGCGACGTGGACGACTTCTTCGGCGGCGTCTGCTAACAGCTGAGCGCGAGCTCAGGCACCCGACGCCCCGGCGGTCCCAGACCGTCGGGGCGTTCGCTTGTCCGGGCCTACCGGCGGGAACCGGACGCCGCCCCGGGGGCAGCCACGCTCGGCCGCCCGCCAGAGGGGGCTGCAGCCAGCAAGCCCCCCGAGTCCGACCTGCTAGCGGCCCGGCCGCGTTGGCAGGTCTGCGGGCCAAGGCTGTCGGCAGGAGGCCTTCTCGCGCCCGCCTCGGCCACGGCCGAGAAGGGTTAGGATGGGCCCGTGGACTCCCCAGCCCTGCTCGACGACGCGACCGTAGCCCAGATCACGGCGGAGCTTGCCCGGCGACCCGATGATCTGGCTTTGCTCCTGCGACTGAGCGTCGCCCTCAACGCCCGCAACATGCCGGAGCGCGCCGAAGATGCCGCGCGCCAGATCCTCGCGGCCAGTCCCGGCCACGGCGAGGCCTGGTATCAGATCATCATCGCGCGATCGCTCTTCGGCCCCGAGGCCGTCAGCGAGCTCGTGCCGGAGCTGCACGCGCTCGAGCGCGGGCGCCCCGAGGACGCGGCCGCCCTGCGAAACCGCGCGCTCCTGGGGTACTTCACCGAGGACGACGGGACGGCCCAGGAACTCGCCTCCCGCGCCCTCGAGCTCAACCCGGCAGACGCTCACGCGGATGAGGTCCTCGCGTACCTCGCCTACACCGTCGGCGACCTCGACGCGGCCATCGAGCACGGCATCAAGGCCATCGAGATCGATCCCGGGAACTTCCGAGCCCTGCACTGGCTGGGCGAGTGCTACGCGCAGCTCGACGCCCGCGCGCAGGCCGAGCGCTACTTCCAGCGCGCGTTGCGCATTGACGACGGCTTCTTTCTCGCGCTCGAGTCCCTCGGGAGCCTCTGTCTCGACGACCCCGAGTCCCATGCGCTCGGCGTGCAGTGCTTCGCGCGGATCCTGAGCATCAACCCGCGCTGGTTCCCGGCGTGGTTCCGGCTCGCCGACTCGCACGTCGAGCATGATCGGCTCGGCGAGGCGGCCGCCATGGCGCAGGCCGTGCTCCGGCTCCAGCCCGACGACGAGACCCGCGGCGACGCGCACCAGTACCTGGGGCTCGTGGCATTCATGCAGGGCACCCCGGACGCGCGCGAGCACTTCGAAACGGCGCTCGCGCTCTCGCCACGGAGCGCGGCGGCTCACTACCACCTGGGCCTTCTCGCGGAGCGCGAGGGGCGCAACGACGAAGCGGCAAGGCAGTACCGGCGCGCGTGCAAGCTGGACGAGGCGTACTCGCTGCCGCGGACGCGGCTGGGCTACCTGCACTTCGACGCGGGCGAGCTTCCGCAGGCGGCGAAGGCGTTCAGGGCGGCCATCGAGATGGACGCGGAGGACTACCTCGCTCACCTGGGGCTGGGCGAGATCGCCCGCGCCGGCCGCGACTTCGCCGCGCAATTCGAGCACTGCTCCAGGGCGGCGATGCTCGCGCCTGGCGATCCGAATGCGCGGAATCAGCTCGGGACGGCCCTGGACGCGCTCGGCCGTCACGCCGAGGCCGCGCACGAGTACGAGGAGGCCCTCCGGCTCGACCCGCTCAACCGGCAGGCCGCCAACAACCTGGGGCACGTGTACGAGCGCATGCTCGAGACCGCGACCGGCGAGGAAGCGGACCGCCTGCGTCAGGCCGCCATCGCCGCCTGGACGCTCCGGCTGACCGCCTGTCGCGCTGCCCGCGTCTCCACTCGCGCCGCGGAAACCCACTTGAAGGCCCTGGGCCTCACCACCGACGACATCGCCACCCTCCTATCCCCTTCACCGACCTGACCATGGTGCAGCGAAGATTGCAGGTGTTCGGAGCGCCCCGATCCGCCTCGGCGTCGTTCACTGGGCAGAGCTGGACCGCGGCGGCGCCGTGAACGGCGCGCTGCCGGCCCTTCGTGCTCCTCGACGGCCGTCCCGCGCTCCAGCGGATCGCGAATGCCGCGTGCCACGGATGCTCCTCGCGGCGGACGTTCCTCGCGACGGCCAGCCCGGTCAGGCAGCGTACTTGAGCGCGTGCCGCGTGCCGTTGGGGATGCAGCGCGTCTGCACCTCGCGAGCGTAGTAGCCGCGCAGCGGCTCCGGCAGCTTCACGAGGCTCGGAAACAGCCGCCGCGACAGGATCTCCTCGGTCAGCAGCGGGCGCCCGGCGAGTCCGAGGACCTGCGCGGGCGTCGGGCTGTCGCCGCGGCGTTCCGAGCGTCGCTTCTGGAAGTTCCGCCAGACCTGCGTCACCGCGGCTCGCTCGATCGCTCCCTGCCGTCTCTTCGAGAACGCGATGCTGCTCCGCTTCGTGTTCGAGCCGCAGTGCCTCAGCAGCATGTCCAGCAAGTCCACCGAGAACAGCGGGTTGTTGCGGTTGCGGTTCCGCCTCGAGGTCACCGCGTGATGCTCGATGGCGTTGCTCACCCGCCGGAACGCCCGCGGGTACGCCGCGTGCTCGTCCGAGTGCACGACGAGCGCCTCGCCTGCCGGCGCCACCAGCCGGATCAGGGCCTCGACAGCGCTCCGCGTCGCGGACGGCTCCGCCCGCCCGTGCCTCCCCTCGAACTCGCTCCGGCGCCTCTTCTGCCCGGCCGTCATGCTCCCCGACCGGCGGAGCTCGGCTTCCGTCACGGCGTAGAAGAAGTCCGACTCCTGCCCCACCAGGACGTTCAGCTCGAAGGGCCAGTACTTGCCTGACTCGAATGCGTGCAGGCCGTCGAGCACCAGCGGCTCGCGCGGCGCCACCCGCGGTCCGTGCTCGGCCTGGTACAGCAGGCAGTGCCGTCCCAGCCGCGCGGCATGCCGCTCGACCGTCGAGCCCGCCACGCGCAGCGCGCGTCCCGTCTGCCGGAACGCCGAGCACGCCACCAGGCTCTCGTACACCGCCCGCTGGATGTCCGGCCGCTTCTTCCAGTACGTCACGTCAAACGTCTGCGTCGAGAACCACCGCCCGCAGGCCACGCACTCGAACCGCCTGATCCGGTGCGGCGCCGCCTTCCGCGTGAAGGTCCCGGCCCGGCGGTACCGGAAGCCGTCTGGCCTGCCGTGATGCGCGCAGGCGTCGTTCGGGCACCAGGGCGGCCTGAAGGCCGGGTCGCTCGTGAGCATGCCTGCGCGGAGTGCACGTCTCGCGCCAGCCCCGGATGGCCTTCCAGCCAGCCCTTCGCCGGGTCAGCTGTCAACCTCCACGGACACCTGTCCGCGCGCCACGACACGCCTGCAATCTTCGCTGCACCATGGGGGGTTAGCGGGAGGCGAGGGCCATGAGCCAGCCGAGGGCGTAGACGCTGCCGAGCATGATGGCAAAGAGCTTCCCCGCGAAGCGCAGGGCGCTCTTCCAGTCCTCGCGAAGAAGGACGCCGAAGAAGGAGGCGAGGCAGGCCGAATAGATGGCAGCCAGGAGGAAGTGCCTCATGACGCCATCGCCCTGTCCTTGCGCCCGCTCGCGATGTCCCACGCGTCGAGCATGACGAGCATGTTCATGACGCCGGCGCTCCAGTGGAAGGCGTTCCCGGCCTCGTGAGTGGCCGAAGCGGCACGACCGCCCCCCCAGCCGGCGAGCTGCGCCCCCACGTACCACAGACCATTCCCCAGGTCCGCGATGGTCGCGAGCGTGGCCAGGTACGCGCCCGAACCCGGCCGGGAGAGCGTGCCCTCGAGCCAGAGCCCCATGCCGAACATGAAGAACAGCAGGACCGCGAAGAAGGCACCGCGCGCCCGCCTGCCGAGGACGATGTGGCCCAGGCCGGGAACTGCCCAGGCCAGCAGGACCGCAACGCGTGCGCGCGCGACGGATGGCGCCGGAGACGGCTCCGGCGCCGGGCCTCCGCTCACGCCTCCGCCACGACGGCGAGCGCGACCTCCGCCGTCACCTCGGGGTGCAGGCGAATCGCCACCTTGTACTCGCCGAGCTTCCGGATGGGATCCCCCAGAAGCACGCGGCGCTTGTCCACGATGACGCCCTTGGCCTCGAGAGCGCTGGCGACATCGCCCGCGGTCACCGACCCGTAGAGCTGGTCGCTCTCACCCACCTTGCGCGCGATGCTCAGGGACAGCCCCAGCACGTGCGCGGCGATGGCCGTGGCCTCCTCGCGCACCTTGGCGGCGGCGGCCTCGTAGACCTTGCGGCGCTGTGCCATCAGGGCCAGGTTGGCCTTCGTGGCGGCCAGGGCCTTGCCCTGAGGGATGAGGTAGTTCCGGCCGAACCCGCCACGGACGCTGACGACCTGGCCCACGCTCCCGACGTTCTCGATGTCCTCGAGGAGGACGAGCTTCATGTGCGCCATGACATCACTCCGTCGTGAAGGGCAGGAGCGCGATGTTCCGGGCCAGCTTCACGGCCGTCTGGAGCTTGCGCTGATGGCGGGCACAGGTCCCGGAAATGCGACGCGGCGCCAGCTTGGCCCGCTCGGGAACGTAGCCCGCGAGCATGTCCACGTCCTTGTAGTCGATGTAGGTGACCTTGTCCTCGCAGAACTTGCAGTACCGGCGCCGACGGAACGACATGCGCCCGCCGCCGCCACCGCCGCCGCGATCCTCGCGGTCCCTGTCGCGATCACCGCCTCTCATCGCCCACCTCCATACGAATCGTCGTCATCGTCATCGTCGTCGTCCGAGTCGTCGGTCGAGCGGCTCCCGGCGCTGTCCTCGCGCGCCGCGCGCTCGGCCGCGCGCGTCTTCCGGTCTTCCTCCTGCTGGGCCAGCCGGACGATGCGCTGCTCGGAGGCCTCGACGGCGCCCGCGATGTCGTCCAGACGGACCGTCAGGTACTTCATGACGTTCTCGCTGATGCGCATGCGGCGCTCGGCTTCCTGGACGGCGTCGCCAGGTCCCTTGACGTGCATGAGGACGTACCAGCCCTCGAACTGCTTCGCGATCGGGTATGCGAGGCGCTTGCGGCCCCAGCGCTCGATGCGAACGACCTCGCCTCCCTTGGAAGCGAGAGTTTCCTGAACCTCGGCGATCACCTTCTCCAGGCCGTCCTCGGTGAGGCTCGGCGGGCTGATGAAGATGGTCTCGTACATGCGCGGGCTGACAGCCTGCATGGCGAATCTCCTCTTGGACATGAGGCCCCGCCCCTGCGACCGGGGGCCGCTGGCGGAGCAAGGAAGCCGCGACGGGCGCGGCGGGGAGCGCGGATTGTCTCAGGAAAGGCCGCCAGCCGCCAGCCACGCAGGGGCCTCTCGGGAGGTCCCCCGAGACGGGCGCCAGGCGCGTCAGGGAGCGGGGGGCTTCCGGACGCGCGTGGCGGCCTCGACCCCCTGGGTGACGACGATCCGCACGATCTCGCAGGCCTGCCCGACCATGTCCTGCACCGCCGGACGCTCCTCGGGCCGGAACCGGCTCAGGACCCAGTCCGCGCGGTCCATCCCGGGAGGCTCGCCGCCCACGCCGAGGCGCAGCCGGGGGAACTCCTGGCCGATGCACCCGATGATGGAGGCCAGACCGTTGTGGCCGCCCGCACTCCCGGTGGCCCGGACGCGAAGGCGCCCCAGCGGCAGGTTGATGTCATCGCAGACGACGAGCAGGCGCTCGGGCGGGACCCGCTCACGCCCCATCAGCGACTGGAGCGGCGGCCCGCTGAGGTTCATGTACTCCATGGGCTTGACCAGGAGCACGTTCGCCTCGGCGAGCCTCGTGGGCCCGGCCATCTCGGCGCCGCGCGCCGAGCGCCATGGCTCGCCAGCCGCCGTCGCCAGAGCATCCACGACCATGAACCCCAGGTCGTGGCGGGTCCCGGCGTAACGAGACCCGGGGTTGCCGAGCCCGGCAACGATCCAGCCGGAGAAGAAGCCCATGGCCAGGGAGCGAACCAGCGGCGGGCCGCGTGCGGCCCGCCGGGCTCACTTCTTGTCCTTCTTCTCCTTGTCGTCCTTCTTCTCGGCATCGGCCGCGGGCGCGGCACCAGCCGCGGGCGCGGCGCCCTCGACGGCCACGCCCTCCGCCGCCACCGCCGGCTTGGCGACCTCTTCCTCCTTCGGCGCGTGCACGGCGCACACGACGACGGTCTTGTCGGTCACGAGCGTGACCCCCGCGGGAATCTGCAGGTCGCCCACGCGGATGACATCGTTGATGGCGAGGGCCGAAACGTCCACGCTGATGGACTCGGGGATGTCCTTCGGCAAGCAGGTGATGGTCACCTCGCGCGTCGGGAACTCCAGCAGACCGCCCTCGACCTTGACGCCCACGGGCGTGCCGACGAGCACCACGTGCACGGGCACTTCGACCACGTGCGTGGCGTCGATCCGGATGAGATCCGCATGCGACAGGCGGTCGGTCACGGGATCGAGCTGGTAGTCCTTCACCATGACGGCGCGGCGCTGGCCCTTGCCGGCGAGCTCGATGTCGAACACGGTGTTCACGCCCATGCGCGAGTGGAGGATCCGGTCGAGCGTGCGCGTCTCGACGGAGAGGGCGACGGGCTCCTTCTTCTCGCCGTAGAGAACGGCGGGGATCAGGCCCTGGCGGCGCAGGCGGCGGCTCTCGTTCTTGCCCGTCTGGCGCTCGTTGACGACGACGATCAGGTCCGGCATGGCTTTCCTCGCGTGACCGGGCTGCGCCCGGGAGCATCATTGCCGCGGCATGCCGCGAGCAGACCCCGCAGGGTCAGAAGAAGAGACTGGTGATCGAGCTCTCTTCGTGGGTTCGCTTGATGGCCTCGCCGAAGATGCTGGCAACGGACAGCACCTTCACCTTGGGCGAGGACCGTTCTTTCGGGTGCGGAATCGTGTTCGTCACGATCAGGCGCTCGAGCGCCGATTCGTTGATCCGCGAGATGGCCGGGCCTGACAGGACGGCGTGCGTGCAGAAGGCCAGCACGCGGCGCGCGCCCTTGTCCCGCAGGACGTTGGCCGTGTTCGTGAGCGTGCCGGCGGTGTCGACGATGTCGTCCACGACCACGCAGGTCCGGCCGTCCACGTCGCCGATGACGTGCATGACCTCGGCCACGTTCTCGGCGGGACGCCGCTTGTCAATGATGCCCAGGTCGGCGCTCAGGCGCTTCGCGTAGGCCCGCGCGCGCTCCACGCCGCCGGCGTCGGGCGCGATGATCATGAGGTCGTCGAAGTACTGCTGCCGCAGGTAGTCCACCGCCGTGCGCGACGCGTAGAGGTGGTCATGCGGGACGTCGAAGAACCCCTGAATCTGCGGCGCGTGGAGGTCCATCGTCATGACGCGATGCGTGCCGGCGCGACCGAGCAGGTCGGCGACGAGCTTCGCCGTGATGGGCACGCGCGGACGATCCTTGCGGTCCTGCCTCGCATAGCCGTAGTACGGGATGACCGCCGTGATGCGCTCGGCGGACGCTCGCTTGAACGCGTCCACCATGATGAGCAGTTCCATCAGGTTGTCGTTCACCGGCGAGCAGGTCGGCTGGACGAGGAAGACATCCGCGCCGCGGACGTTCTCCTCGATCCTCACGAGCGTTTCTCCGTCAGAGAACCGCTGGACCTTCATCAGGCCCTGCTGGATGCCGAGGTACTCGCAGATCTCGCGGACGAGCTCCGGGTTGGCGCTTCCGCCAAAGACGCGAATGCTGTCGGGCACGCAGGGCTCCCGCTAGGGGCTCGAGGGGGCAAGCCAGAACCGCGTGGTTTCAATGACTTGCGAGACCGGAGGAGTTGAGATTTTAGGCGGGCCGCCCCGGGCCGTCAAGGCATCCCGGGTCGCGGAACGCCGTGACGATCGTCCAGCCCGCCTGGCGCCCTCTTTTGCCCCGCGCCGGCGGACCCGCTCGTCGCGCCGGGGCCGGCTCCCCTCCTCTCCTCGGGGAGTCAGCCCTCGCGGCCGCCGGGTGGCCGCCTGTCGGCCAGCGCCCAGCCACGCTACGCTTGCCGCCCCACCTTCCCGGAGACGCCACCGTGACGCCCCCCGATGACCCTGCCGCCGACGCCCCCCGCGAAATCCGCCTGACCACCGTGGTGCCCGACGAGATCGCGGCTGGCGAGTACAGCAACATCGCGACGATCGTGGTCGGCCCCGCGGAGTTCTTCCTCGACTTCGCGCGCGTCGTCCCGGGTCGGACCGAGATGCGGGTGGTGGCGCGCGTCATCCTGAGTCCCGTGCACGCCAAGCAGGTGGCCGCAGCGCTCAGCGAGAACATCCGGCGGTACGAGCAGCAGCACGGCCCCATCCCGAGCCCTCCCGGCGGCGCGTCGCGCCCCGGCGGGCATCATCACTGACACCTGCGCGTCGCATGACGCGGCGATGACCGGCTCCCGCACCAGCCCGAGGCTCGTCCTGGCCTCGGGCTCGCCCCGCCGCACGGACTTGCTCGCCGCCCTCGGCGTGAGGCACGAGGTCGTCGTGCCGCCCGACGGCGCCGAGCCCCCGCTCGGGGATCTCGGGCCCGAGGCGCACGTGATCGCGTCCGCACGGGCCAAGGCGCGAGCCGTGGCGCGCGAGCGGCCGCGACGACTCATCCTCGCCGCGGACACCCTCGTGACCACGGGACCCGCGCCCGCCGACCTGCTCGGCAAGCCGGCCGACGCCGAGGACGCGCGCCGCATGTTGCGCCTGCTCTCCGATCGCGAGCACGAGGTCTGGTCGGGCCTGTGCCTCGCCGGTGGCAGGGCGGGCGAGGCGGTCGCCGCCGCCTGCACCCGCGTGCGCTTCGGCCCTCTCCCCGAGGACCTCATCGAGCGCTATGTCGCGACCGGCGAACCGTCGGACAAGGCCGGCGCCTACGCGGTGCAGGGCCGGATCGCCTCGCACGTCGCTGGCCTGCAGGGCTCCTGGCCGAACGTCGTGGGCCTTCCGGTGGAACTCCTGCCAGAGCTGTTCGAGGCGGCGGGCGAAGTCCTGGCGGAGTGGCAGGACTGGTGACGCGCGGCCGGCAGGTTCACGCGCGGCCCGTCACCTCAGCAAGCAGGGCAGCTCGACGGGGACCGGGTTGCTGCAATCGGGCATGCCCACCGTGATCTCGCATGTCTCGATCCGGAAGGCGCTCGCGTCGAGCGGGCACTCGCCTCGCAGGAAGTCCATGCTCGTGATGTCGCCCGGCGAGGAGCTGCCCGTTGCGGACGCGCAGACATGGATGATGCGGCCCGGCGTCGTGCTGTTCGTGACCGGAAAGAACCCCGCCGTGACGCCCGTGCAGGCCGCCGCGACGAACGTCGCGACCTCCGGCGCGTGGCGGATCGTGAGCCGCGTCCCGCACACGACCTGGCCCGAGGGCAGGCTGATCACGATGCTCATCGGCCCGGGCGTGGAGGGGTTGCTGCACGCGGGAGATGCGCGCGGCGTCCAGGCCGTGCCGTCGAAGCTCGACCCCAGCGATCCCTCGGTCCCGGAGAACAGGCCCGACACCAGGTAGAAGTACGAGCCGGCGGGAGCGGCGTCCACGTGCGACGTCGCCACGAGCCCCTCGGCGATGCAGTTGCCGTACGACGACGCGCGCAGCGAGGGCAGGACGCAGCGCCGCACCTGGTACGACTCGACCGGATCGACGGGCGCCTGCCAGGACAGCCGGACCTGCCCGCCCGCCTGCCGGGCCACGCGCACCTGCGTCACCTCGTCCGGCGGCGCCGGGGGCGCCTGCGCCGACCCGCTCAGGGCGAGGCCGAGCACGAGCGGCGCGAGCGCCGCGGCCCGAAGGAGGCCGGCCCCGCCGTCAGCGTTCCTCAACCGGCACCACGGCTACGGCGACGCGCAGGCCCTCGACTTCCGCGGCCTGATCGTCCACGACGTTCGCCTGCTCCACCACGAAGCTCGCCGCCGTCGGCGCGGGCCCCGCGTGGCTCACGTCGAACGTCGCGAGCAACCCGCCACGAGGCTCGCCCACCAGACCTGCGCAGTTGAACCGGATCACGCCGGCCTGCCGGAGGTTCGCCTGGCAGAGGTAACCCGCCAGCGCCGGGGCGGTCACGGGCTCCCCGACGTGCATCGCGTCGGCGTCGTAGGTGGCGGTGAACCCGAAGCCTCCCAGGCTGATCGCCGCCGGGAGTCGGAGTTCGAGCCGCACGCGGCCCGTGGCCTTCGCCGGATCGAGGCCCCGGCGCACGGACGGCGACGCGTCACGTTGCTCGCCTGCGGCGGCGGCGGGCGCGGCGGTGGCGGAGGGACCCGCCGGGACGCTCGCCTCGGGCGCTGCTGGCGCCGTGGCGGCGGGAGGGGCCGTGGCGGCGGGCGCCGTCGGGGCTGGCGCGGTGGGGGCCGGCGGCTGCTCGGCCTTCCGCGCGCGGCGCTGCTTGCGCGGGGCGTCGGCGCCGCTGGCAAGCGCGCTGACCGGGAGGGCCAAGAGGCCGAGAAGCAGCGTGAGAAGAGGGAGCCGGTACGCGGCGCAGCGAACGATCATCGGAGGTCTCCACTGGCGGCCGCTGGGCCCGCCTGCCTGATCGTAGCCCACGCCTCCCTTCCGCGGCGCGCCGGACCCCAGGATGGAGCCGATCAGGTGCCCGGCGCGACGACGATTCCGCACGCCTCGCGAACGCGGCCCAGGACCTCGCGAGCGGTCGCGCGCGCGCGCCGTCCGCCATCGGCCAGAACGTCCTCGAGATCGGACGGCCGGCTCTCCCAGTCCCGTCGCCTCTCGCGAGCCGGCCCGAACGTGCGCTCGAAGGCCTCGGCCAGCGCCTTCTTCGCGTCGCCGTAGCCCATGCCGCCGGCGCGGTACCGCCCCGCCAGGGCCTCGGCCTCGGCCGCCGGGACGAGATGGCGGTAGAGGGCGAACACCGTGCACGTGTCGGGATCCTTGGGGGCCTCGACGGGCGTCGAGTCGGTCTTGATGGACATGATCCGCTTGCGCGCCGCCGCGGGCTCGTCGAAGAGATCGATCGCGTTGCCGTAGCTCTTCGACATCTTCTGCCCGTCGAGCCCGGGCACGATCGGCGACTCGTTGAGCTTGGCCTCCGGCCGTCGAAGGACATCGCAGCCGTGCGCGGTGTTGAAGTGCGTCGCCATGTCCTGCGTCATCTCCACGTGCTGCACCTGATCCTTGCCGACGGGCACGAGTTCGGCCCCGTAGATCAGGATGTCGGCGGCCATCAGCACGGGATACGTGAAGAGCCCGACCGACGCCGAGAGGCCGCGCGCGCTCTTGTCCTTGAAGGACGTCGCCCGATCCAGCAACCCCTTGCCGGTCACCGTCGCGAGGATCCACGCGAGCTCGGTGACCTCCGGGACGTCCGACTGCCGGAACAGCCGCGCGCGCTTCGGATCCAGCCCCATGGCCAGGTAGTCCAGCGCGACGTCGCGCGTGAGCTGGCGCAGGCGCGCCGCGTCGAAGACCGTCGTCAGCGAGTGCAGGTTCGCGATGAAGAAGAAGCAGTCGTGCTCGTTCTGATCGAGCAGGTGCTGCTTCATCGCCCCGAGGTAGTTCCCGAGGTGGAGCTTCCCGCTCGGCTGGATACCCGACACCACTCTCATGAGCCTGCTTCCTTCCATGCGCCCAGACGCGCGAGCACCAGGGCAGCCACCAGCGCGGCGCGGGAAAGCCCCGCGACCGACGAGCGCTCGTCGTCCGTGTGAATCCCGGCCGCGACCGGCCCCAGGCCGCAGATCGCCGGGACGCCCTCGGCGGCCGCATGCGCCGCGTCGCTGGCCCCGCCACGCGCGATCGCCTCGGCCTCGAAGCCTAGCTCGCGCGAGGCGTCGAGCACGAGCGAAGACAGCGCCTGGCTGCGAGGTGTCGGGATCAGCGGCGGCCAGAGCGCGCCCCCGCCGGGCCGGATCGAACCCGTGACCGGCGCGTGAAGGGACGGGTTCACGGGCTCGGGCCGCGTGACGATCTCGACCAGGCGCTCCCAGGTGGCGAGGCCGTCCTCCCACGTCCGGTACCGGAAGTCCACCTCGGCGAACGCCTCGGGCGCCACGGTGTTCGCCGTGCGGCCGCCGCGCGCCACGCCCACGTTGGTCGTCGTGCCCCGCGTCGCGTCCGTCAGCGCATGGATGTCGATCACCTTGCGCGCCAGCGCCTCGATCGCGGACACGCCGAGATGATGCGCCCCGCCGGCATGCGCGGCCACGCCGCGCAGGTCGAACTCCAGCCGCCCGCAGCCCTTGCGCTCGATGACGTGCTGCACGCGCGAGGGCGCCTCGACCGACGCGCCGGCGGGACAGCACGCCGGCTCGAAGCCGAGCGCCGCGTCGCAGCCGCGCGCGAGCTCACGCAAGAGCTCTCGCGAGGCATGGCTCCCGACTTCCTCGTCCGAGTTCAGGAACACCCTGACGGACACGCCGTCCTCGAGGCTGACGTCGCGCAGGAGCGCGAGCGCCGACAGCATGGCGACGACGCCCCCCTTGATGTCGCCGACCCCCGGTCCGAGCAGCACGTCGCCACGGCGCTCGAGCGCCTGCCGGCCGAGGCCGGGCGGATGCACGGTGTCCAGGTGGCCGATGAGCAGCACGCACGGCGCGCCCGGAACCTCGCGCCGCGCAACGAGGTGGGCAGGCCGTTCCTTGATGCCCGGCAACGGCGAACGGATGACTTCCTCGACGCCGAGGCCGACCGACTCGAACTCAGGCACCAGGAGCCGCCGGACGGCGTCGATGCCGTGCGCGTTCTCCGAATAGCTGTTCTCGCCGACCAGCTGCCCGAGCAGGTCGAGCCACCGGTCGGCCTGCCGGCCCTCGGCCTCGCGGAGTCTTGAAATCAGGGGCGCCGTGTCGCTCATCGCGTGCCTTGCACGCCGACCACTCTACACGCTCGCGCGGCCGGCTCCGCTGCCGGGCCCTGGCGTCCGACCGACACCCCCTGCCTCTCCTCCCAGGACTCCGCGCACTCGTCCGCGCAGGCCCCAGCGCCGGGAACCGGGGGGCTGGAAATCCGGCGTGTCCAAGCGTACATTCGGGCACTTGGGGGTATGGTTCCCGTGGAACTGCCCGACGCGGTCGTGGACGGAATGTTGCGCTTCAAGAGGCGGGACCACGGCGGCCTAGCGGCCCCAGCGTTAAGTGGTCTTCGTTTCATCCTTGAGCGAGGTGTCGCGACATGAGACTCCGTACAACTCTCTCCGCTCTCTCTCCGCTCTCTCTCCGCTCTCTCTCCGCTCTCTCTCCGCTCTCCTGGCGTTGCTCCTCGCTGCCGTGATGCTTCCGGTGCCGGCGCACGGCCAGGAAATCTGCCTGCTGCGGTGCTTCGATCCGATTCGCGAGCCGTCCGTGGCGCCGGAACTCGCCGGCCAGCTGCCCGACCTCCGAGCCGGCGCCACGCGGGCGCTCCACCTGCTGGTGCAGCGCGACGCGCTCCTTGACGGGTCCTGGATCGCGAGGGTGCGCGAGGCCGGCGGCAGGCCTGTCGGCTACATCCCGCAGCAGGCGATTCTCGTCCGCGTGGAGCCGGCCGCGCTGGCTGCCGTCGCCGGGGTCGAGGGCGTGCGCTGGGTGGGCGAGTTCCGCCCGGCCCATCGGCTGTCCGCGCGGGCCGCAGCGGCGCTGACCACGGGGCCTCCTGAAGGGATGGCATGGCCGGACGGCAGTGTTCGGCTGCAAGCGCAGCTCCTGCCTGGCGAGCATCCCGCAGACTACGAAGGGGAGTTCCTGGCGCTGATCCCTGGGGCCACGGTGGTCCATCGCGCGGCCCCCGGTTCGCCGACGTACCCGTGGGCGGAGATCGTCCTGCAGGTCGAGCGCGAGCACGTGCTGGGGGCCATCTGCGTCCTGGCGTCCTCCAGCGCGGTTCAGCACGTGGACTTCTACTCCCTACCTGCTCCGCGGGTCGACGACTCCGTGTGGTTCCTGCAGACCGGCATCCCGGACGCCGGGAGCCCGAAGAACTTCGACGTGACGGCGAGCGCCTTCGCGCATGGGCTGACGGGCCTCGGTGAGTTGGCAGGGGTTGCGGACTCGGGGTTGCAACATCGCACCTGCCACTTCCTGTACGGCGATGCCCCGACGAACGTCACGGATTCGTTCCAGGTCAGTTTGGTCACGCCGCCAGCGCCTCTCGCGCGAGACGTGACGGCGCCCGCGAACAAGGTGGTGACCTACTACTCGCTTGGCGCCCATCTCGGAGTAGATTGCGACGTCCACGGCACGCCGGTGGCGGGGATCATGGTCGGCGACGACTGGGCGTGCCTGTCCACGCGGGACAGCCCCTTCGCGCGGGGCGACTGTGCGCCGTCACTCTACGGCGGGGCGGTGCAGCACCACGACCTGGGCGACGGCCTCGCTCCCGGGGCACAGCTCGTGTTTCAGGGCATGTCCCAGACGTGGGACTGCGGGAGCAGCCTCCCGCAAACCGGCACGGGTGGTTTTCAGACGCAACTCCACGATCAGGCGTACATGACGTTCGTTCCCGGGTTCGTCAACAGTGGCGTGCGCGTCCACAATGACTCGTACGGGACGGTGCCGGTGTCGCAGGACTACACGACTTGGGAGCAGGCCATAGACGCCTTTCAGTGGAGCCACCGTGACTACCTCCTGACGTGGCCGGTAATGAACCGCGACGCTGGACCGAACACGTTCGCCAATCCGGAGCACTTCAAGAATGGCCTGTCCGTCGGCGCGAGCGTCCATGCCTCGGTGAACGGCGGGTCTGCCCTCGGCGAGGACCTAGCGGCCTTTTCGGCCCACGGCCCGGCAGCTGGCGGCCGGGTCAAGCCCGATGTCGTCGCACCTGGCCAGGATCTGAACGGGCCGGGCATCATAGTTGTCGATCCCGTGCTCGGCACCTGCGGCACGCTGCCCGGGGCGCAGACGGGCACCAGCTTCGCCGGCCCGTCGGTCGGCGGTTTGGCCCTGCAGGTCCGCCAGTACTTCCGGCGGTCGTACTACCCGTCCGGGTTCGGTTGCACGCCCGAGGGCATCCCGGAGTCGCGCTTCAACCCCACCAATGCCCTGGTCAAGGCGGTGCTCATCAACTCCACTCGGAACATGCTCGGTGCCTCCACGGCGGACGATGGCCGTGGCGGTGCCCGCGAGGATCGGCCGACGTTCGGCCAGGGCTGGGGCAGGCCCGTGCTCGACGACGCTCTGTTCTTCCCCGGGCCAGCGGGTCTCAGCCAGTCTCCGGGCCGGACGCACCTCCTCGTCCTCACCGACACGCCCAACGGCTACATCACAGGAGAGATGAACGGCGACCGGCGCCACCACATCGTTGAACAGCTTCAGCCCGCCATCAGGACGGGAGACATCGCCGATTGGCTGATCGAAGTCAAGCCCGGCGAGGATCTGCACGTGACGCTGGCGTGGTCCGATCCATCGCCGACGGCAGTGTCCACCAGCACGCCGCTTGTCAATGACCTTGACCTCGAACTCGTGGGACCTGACCCGGCGGCACCGGCGCAGACCGTCGTTTGGCGGCCGAACCCGGGCACGTCGAGCGTTCCGGGCGCCGATCCCATGCGAGTCTGGCAGGACGGCTACACGCAGCTTGGCCCGGCGACGTGCCCGCCCCCAGGCTCGTGGCCGGCTACGTGCGATGACGTTTGCCCGGAGGGTCAGCCCCAACACCGGTTCCCACAGCGATTCGCGCCGCCGTTCTGCCCCTTCGACCACCGGGATGCGCGCAACAACGTGGAGAACATCTTCCTGCCGGCGGCCAGCGTCGTGGGTGGGTTCTACACCGTGCGCGTGATCGGCATGGACGTGCCTGGCAATCCGCTCTTCACTGCCGTTCCGGCGTGGCCTGACTGGAATGTTGACGACGGGCCCGGGGTGGACTACATCGACAGCGATCGCCCGGGCTACGCAGTTGTCGTCACGGGCCTGGTCTCGGGCAGCCGTGGGGCCATCCACTTTGACCGCGCGTCGTACCAGTGCGGGGATCTGGCGACGGTCGTCGTGAATGACATGACGACAACTGACATCCCGGTCCCGGTGGTCGATGTCACGTCGCCACTGGGGGACTCCGAGACATTCCCGCTCGCGTCCGGGCGAACGCTGCCCTTCCGGCTTGCCCAGGCACGCGACCCGGCGGACTTCACCGCCGGCGACGGCGTGATCTCGTTCCTGCCTGGGCAGGTCATCTCGGCGAGGTACGTTGACCCCACGCCATTCGGTCATGTCGCACGGGCGTGTGCCGCCACCGGGCAGTTCACCCTGGAATTGCAGCTCGTCGCGGTTTCGGATGCCTGCGGGAATCGCGACGCACTCGTGCAACGTGATGAGGTGATTCGCGTCGATGTCACGGTGACCAATCTCTCTGACCGGCCGATGCCGTTCCTCCAGGGCAGGCTGTCCACGGCTGACCCGCAGGTGCTGATCCTCCGGAGCGAGGTGATGTTCGCATCGCTCCCGGTCGCCGCCGGCGGAACCGCGACGGGGCGCTTCGCACTGGTGGTCAACGCGGCGCACGCCTGCCCGGCAGACGTCGACCTCACGCTCGTCCTTCAGACAGGATCCGCGTGCGCGGTCGAACGCAGCTTCGTCCTGTCGCTCGATCCTGGTTGCGGGGCTGGTGGCGGCGTCGCGGCAGCGCCCGGCGAGGTGCCGGCGACCTCCCTGCGTGTCAGCAAGTTGCCGCCGGACGGCTTGCGGCTGGACTGGGCTCCTGCGCTGGGAGCCGATCGCCACAACGTGTACCGAGGAGATGTGGGGCCGCTCCAGGCGCTCGGCGCCTACAGCCACGTGTTCTCGCTCGCTGCCGGAGCCGGGAATTGTCGCAGCGGGAACCCGTACTTCGAGGACTCCGACGACGTGGCTCGCACCGGCGGCAACTTCTACTACCTGGTATCCGGAACTCGCGATTGCGGGCTCGAGGGCCCTGCGGGCTTCGACTCGTTCGCCGTCGAACGGCCGGCGGGCGGAGGTTGCCCATGAGCCCGCCGCGCTGGTTCGCTCCGGGGCTCGTGGTCATCGGCCTGTCCATGGCCGTGGCGGCCGAGGCACGCTTCCGCTGCGATCCGCCTGAACCGCTGCGGCCGCAGACCGTCGCGGCCTCGAACTGCGTCTACGAGGTCGTGCTCAACGACGGCCTCGTTCAGGGCTGGGGCGCCTTCACGGTCGCTACCGGCCCCGAGCACCCGGTCACGCGGGCGCTCGGCGGGCGCCAGAGCGCCGGCGTCGCCAGGGGGTTCTCTCTGCTGCCGCAGACCAACGCGATCAGCGTTCGATCGTGGACGAGCCGAACCGACTACTTCTTCGACACGCCCCCGCCCTTCGCTCCTGTCCTGCTCGAGGACGGTGGCTTCACCTGCACGTTCTCGCGCGACCTGCAGCGGCCCGAGGTCCGCAAGGTGCTGCGTGACGACGGCCAGCCCGTCGGCCTCGAAGCCCGCTTCTCCCTTGATGATCGCGGCGACGACCTCGATCTCGTGATCCGGGCGGTCGCCAGGGGCGACACGTACGAGGACTCGGCGGTCGAGGTGACATCGACCGTGACGAACCGCGGTGTCGAGGAGGCTCGCATCGGCTTTCGCTACGCCTGGGTGCCAGGGATCCTGAGATCGGCCACCGCGGCGCTGGGCTTCGTGCCGCCCGATCCGCCCGACGAGCCGTGGGAGGGAAACGAGGCCGAGTGGCTCGCCCCCGGGTTCGACCACATGCACGTCTCATGGACGACCATCCCGAGCACGCACGATCCGCTCTACTTCAGCGGGGTGTCGGTTCACGGACCCTGGTCCCTGCGACCGCCGCCGACGGCCCCCGATCGCATGCTGACCTCGGTCGACGTGCGCAGCCCGGATCCGGCGCTCAAGGCGGGTCCGTTCAACACGTGCTTCGGGTGGAATGTCCCGGTACCGCCGCGCGGCTACGGCCTGTACATCGAGGGCGGCGTCGAGGCGATGGCCTACTACTGGGCCGACACGGAGGGGTCGGCGTTCGTCTTGCCGCCCGGCGGCTCGGCCAGCGTCACGGTCTGGTACTGGGCCTTCCTCGACAAGCCCATCACGTGCGACGCCGGAGATGCCCGTGGGCCGCTCGAGTGCATGGGAGCCGCCACCCCGGCCGTGCTCGACGGCCGACGCTCGCGCACGGACTCGGGGGCCCTGCCGCTCCTGCGCTGGTCGTCGCCGGATGCAGCGGTGACGTTCGACGACGCCACAGCCGCCACGCCGACAGCCGGCATGCCAGGCGTCGGGATCCACGCGGTGCGTCTGGATGTGGGTTCGGGCCCGTTCACCGCAACGTGCTCCACCTCGGTGGAGGTCGTGGACACGACGCCGCCGACGCTGCGCCTGCCGCCGCCCGTCGTCCTGCGCACCAGCGAGTTCGTGCGGCAGGCGTGCCGCCTGCCGGCCACGCTGGTCGCCGAAGCCGTGGATCTCTGCTCGCCCGACGTGACGATCACGCACGTGACCGAGCCGTTCATCGGCAGCGGAGGCGCCGTCGCCGCCCACGACTTCCCGCCGGGGACGACCCGCCTCGCATTCACCGCCGTGGACCCATCGGGAAACGCCGTCACGGCGGAGACCACCGTGACCGTCATCGACGACACGCCACCGTGGTTCGTCACCCTGGCGGCCGAACCGCCCGTGCTCTGGCCGCCAAATCACCGGCTGGTCGATGTCGCCGTAACCGCGCTGGCGGAGGACAACTGCGACGCACCGGTGGACGTGCGCCTCGTCGAGGTGGTCAGCTCCGAGCCCGACAACGACCACGGCGACGGCAACACGGAATGGGACGCGCAGGCCGTGCCGGGAGCCGACTTCGCGTTCCGGCTCCGTGCTGAGCGCGACGGCCGCGGGCCCGGGCGAAGCTACACGATCCGCTATGTGGCGCGGGACGCTCAGGGCAACGAGGTATTCCGTCAGACGCAGGTCGTCGTCCCGCACGACCAGCGGAACTGGAGCCTGGGGCGATGACTCGTCCGGCCCCCCCATCCCCTGTCCGACCGACTCTGGCCCGGCTCTTCGCCGCTGCCCTCGTCGCCTGCGTGTCGGCCGCGCCGCCTGCTAGCTCCATCGACTTGTTCGTTGATCAGGCGAATGGTAACGACGCCGCGAGCGGCCTGTCGTGGGGGACGGCGAAGGCCACCGTCACGGCGGGACTCGATGCCGTCGCGGGCCCCGGTCCGCATTCGATCTCCGTCGCCGAAGGCCGCTACGTCGGCCAGCTCGTCGTGGGCGTCGAGGTGACGCTGCTCGGGGGCTTTCCCCCCGGCGGCGGCGCGCGCGATCCGGATGCGCATCCGACGGTCCTGGACGGCAATCGCGGGCAGCCGCCTGTCGTCCACTTCCCGGCCGCGAGCGGCGCTTCCGTCCTCGATGGCTTCACGGTGCGGGGCGGCTTCAGCGACATCTACGATTCCGGCGGTGGGATCGTCATCGAGGACTCCGCGCCGCTGCTCCGTGGCAACGTGATCGAGGGGAACAACCTGGACTGCTATGGCGGCGGCGTGGCGATTTCCTACTCGGCCCCGGGGCTGGCGGCCCGCCTGGAGGGAAACGTGATCCGTAGAAACAGTAGCCTGGGCTGCGTCTGGCGCATCGCGACCCAGGGCGGCGGCGTGTGGATCGACGCGCCGCCCGGGATGGATCTGGGGACGATCCTTTCTGGCAACCGGGTAGAAGAGAACGCCGCTCATATCGGCGGCGGTGTCTTCGTGCGCGGCAGGGGGCGCATCGAGGACTGCGTGATTCGCGCGAACTCGTCCGGACTGGCGCTACGCGGCGCGGTCGGCCTCTTCAACGTCATGATCGCTGACAACCGTGGTCCGGGCCTCGATCTCGGATGCGACGATCTGTACCGCTTGGCCAGCCTCACCGTTGCCGGGAACAGTGGCGAGATCGTTCTGGCTGGTCGCGGCGGCGTGGGCAGCGTGGACGTCGTCGACTCCATCTTCTGGTCGAACGGCCCGGTGCTGGGGAGATCCTGGCTCTGCTCCGGCAGCGCGACGGCTCCCGTTGTTGCCCATTCGCTCGTCCAGGGCGGCTTTCCCGGCGGCGTCAACGTCCTCGACGCCGATCCGTTGTTCACGCCGGGCGCCCTGAGCACCCGCTACCTGAGCCATGTCGCTGCCGGCGAGCCGGCGATGAGCCCGGCCGTGGACGCCGGTTCGGCGCCCGCGACTGCACTCGGGCTCGACGGGTTGACGACGCGCACTGACTCCGCCGCCGACACCGGGACCGTCGACCTGGGCTACCACGCTCCGCGGGTCGCTGCCCTCACCATCATGCGTGGCGCCGCGCCGCGCAGCCTGCTGCCGCACCGCGTCGTGACAGGCCTTCCGTTCGCGGACGATCCGGGCACGCTCTCCGATCCCGGGCTGCCGCGCTTGTTCTATCTCGTCCCCGAAGCCACGACGCCGATCCGGGCTGGCAAGGAACGAGGCGCGGACACGGTGATGCTGGCGTTCTAAATCAACCGCCACGATTCGGAGTCGTCCGCTTCGCTACCGCCTCCTTTCGTGGCTGGAGGGGGAACCAGCCGGTTCCCCCGGCTTCGGCCGGCAAAGCCGGACCTCGCCTCCCCTTCCCGCCACGCCTTCGGCGTGCATGAGGACGCCACCATGATCCATGGCCGTGGCGGCTCATCTAGGGCCGGCAAGCGACTGGCTGTGCCGGCGAGGCGGCGACCGCGTTGAGGCGGACTGCCCGCGCACCGCCCTCACATGTCGAGCGGCGGATAGTAGTTCTCCGCGCCGATGCGCTGCACCTCCGTGAGCCAGTCCGTGTCGTACGTCTCGAGCAGATCCTGGCCGCCAGGGAGCAGCGCCCAGGCTTGGCGCCTGACCGTCCAGTTGTCGGGCTGCAGCCGCGCGGCCTCGCGGAAGTGGGGGATCGCGTCGTCGGCGTCACCGCGACGGGCCAGATGCTGGCCGAGCTCGAAGCGCGCGGCCGCGAGCGCGACCTCCCTGGAACGGGGCGCGGAGCGCCGGACCACTTCGTCGGGCGCGAGCGCAAATCGGCGCGCGGCGCCAAGGCTCACCCAGTCACGATGCGCCGCGACGTAGCGCTCGGGCTCGAAGCGGATCCTACGCGCTTGCGCGCGCCCGCGTGCGAGGCCTGTGGAAGAATCGGACACCCCGAAGCGGTTGCCCGACTTTCCCACCAGGCCTTGCTACTACTGCAGGGCTAAACCCTCCCGGCCAGACCGCCGAGAAACAGCGAATCCTGGGCGCCGACTACGGACGTGCGCGCGTTCATCCGCGGCGACCTCGGCAACGAGGGTCTCGGCGGCGCGCTCGACCTGCCTGGCGTCCAGGGAGAGTCCCGCCAGTCCGCCGAGGAGCGAGCTTCCCTCCTCGAAGCTGACGCTGGCGTCGACGGCGGCGACCATGCGCGTGACGCCGGGGGTCAGCTGCATGCGCTCGAGGCCGAGCGCACGATCCCTCGGGAAGAAGCCCGAGCCGCAAGCCGCGCAGTGGAAGTAGGCGCGCTGAAGGGTCATCTCGCCGAGGACGCTCGTGAAGGTCTTGGGCCGCCGGCCCGCGTAGCGAGCCGGCTCGCCGCACTGACAGGTTGCGAGAGAGTCGGCGTCCGAAGTGTCGCCGTTGATGCGATGCTCCACGGCGCGAGCCGCCAGCTTCAGGGCGGCGCGGCTCGCGCCGCCGTCTCGAACGCCTCGAAGTCGAGCGAGTCGGCAGAGCCCGGGCCGATCAGCGCTTCGATTCCTTGCGCGACGTCCTTCGCAAGGTGCGCCGAGAGCCCCCTTTCTTGGCGTCTACCGTGGGGGCCTCTCCGCTCGCAACCTCCAGCTCAGTGTCAGCCCAGGTCTCACAATCCCGCCAGAACTCCTCGAGCCGTGCTCGAAACGCATGACCTGCGGCCAGCTGCTCGCGAACGAGGGCGCTCTGCTCAGGCGTCACGTAGCGCGCCTGCGTGCGTCCCTCGACCACGCGACTGATGCCCAGGTACGGCCCGTGCCGTGCGTCCGGATCGGCGTGGCACGCACACGTCGCCTTGCCACACTTCATCCAACGCTCGGAAAGCGACCCGCGGCGCATCGGCCGTGCCTGACCGACCTCCGCCGCAAGTCTCCTCACGCCTTCAGGCATCCCATCTGTAGGCGTCATTGCGGCCCCCTACGGCTAGCATCGCTGCAGGAATGCACCTTCCACAAGCAAGGAATGCCGCGGTCTCACTCCCGCGCCCGCGCGCCGGCCTCGCCGCACGCCGCTTGGGCGAATGACCTGCCGTTGCTAGGATGGCCGTTCAACCTCAACTCGAGATGGAGATCCCGCGTGCTGAGCCTGGCAGCCCCCGCCCTGGTCGCGCTGATCGCCGTGGGCCCGCCGGATGCTCCGGCCCGGGCCGACGACGCCCCGACGGGCAAGCCCGCGGCCGCCGCGCCTGCCTCCCCCGCCACGGACCCCGTCGAGGCCCGCGACCGGACTCCGCGGCGAACCGCCCGCGATCGACCGGGGCGCGCGACCGCGCGCGAGGCCCCGCCTGACGGGGCCGCTGCCCCGGCGGACGAGAAGCCGCGCGCCGCGCGCGCCGTCGTGATCTCCGCGGCCCGCATCAACGTGGGCACCGGCGAGGTCCATGCCCCCGGGCAGATCCTCATCGAGGACGGCGTCGTGAAGGCGATCGGCGACAAGGTCAAGGCGCCGGAGAACGCCGAGCGGTGGGACTTCCCGTCGGGCGAGATCACCCCCTGGCTCGTGGATCCGCTCGTCGCGGTCAGCCTGGGCCGGGGCGAGGGCGGCCGCGCCGACGCGAGCCTGCTTTCCGCGGCCGATGCGGCGCCGACGCACGATCCCTGGCTGGGCGAGCTGCGCGCGCGCGGTCTGGGCGCGTTCATGGTCGTGCCGTCCGGCGCGTCGGGCGTTCTCGGCCGCACGGCCACCGTGAGCACGAAGGCGGCGCCAGCCGGGGGCGCGGAGATCCTGGGCGATCCCGTGGCGCTCGCGCACGCAGTGCCCGAGGGCGTCGGTGGCTCGGCCGCACGCGCCGCCGCGCGCGCCACGCTCCCCCAGATGCTCGAGGACGCCGAGCAGTGGAACGAGCAGCGGACGAAGAGCGCGGAGAAGTCGTCGCGCAAGAAGGGCGGCGTCGCCTCGGTCGGCCGCGACAAGCCGGGCGGGGTAGCGGCGGCCGGCGAGCGCCGCGATCCGCAGCCCCAGCCGGCGCAGGAGTTCATGCTGACCGTGGCGCAGAAGAAGGTCCCCCTGCTGGTCACGGCGTCGCGCGAGGCCGACGCCAGCGCGATGCTGGCGCTCGCGCGATCGCGCGGGCTGACCGTCACGCTCGCCGGATGCCGCGACTGCGCGGGCCTGGCGTCCGAGCTCGCGAGCTCGCGCGCGATCGTCATTCTCGATCCGCTGCACGCGCCTGCGGGGCGAGTCAACGGCATCGAGGCGAACCCGGACCTTCCGGGCATCCTCGATCGCGCGGGCGCGCGGCTGGCGGTCACGGGCGGCGGGAGCTGGCCCGCCGGGCCGCAGATGCTGCGCGCGGCCGCCGCGAGCCTCGTCGGCGCCGGCGCATCGCGCGACACCGCGATCGCCGCCATGACCGGCGTCGCCGCCGAGAGCGCCGGCATCGCCGACCGCGGCGCGATCGCGACCGGCAAGCCCGCACGGCTGCTCGTCTGGTCCGGCGATCCGCTCGAACCCGGCTCGCGCATCGAGCGCTCGCTCGAGCCCGAGGACCTGAAGCCCGCGCGGGAGAAGGCCAGCGACGAGGCAGCGGGAGAAACCAGCGGAAGCGACGCCCCGCAGCAGGAGACGCCATGACCACCCCGATGCGCCGGACGGTCGCCGCCACGATCGCGGCGGCTCTCTTCGCGCTGCCAGTCGCCGCCGAACCGCTCGCCATGCGTGCTCGCGCGTTCGACGGCCACCGCTGGCACGACGCGCTCACCGTCGAGATCGGTGCGGGCGGCCGGATCGTGCGGACCTCCTCGGCCGGCGGCGTCGCCACGACTCCGACGCCGGCCGGCAGCGTCCTGACGCCGGGTCTTCTGGATCTCGACGCGCGATGGGGACTCGCGGGCGGCGACGCCGAGACGCACGAGGCCCTGTCGCCCGACCTCCTGCTCGCGGACGCCTTCGCGCCGGATGATGACGAACCCGCTTCCTTCCTGCGCTCGGGCGTCACGACGGCCTGGCTGGGCGGCGCGCCCGACGTCGTGCTCGCTGGCGCGGGCGCCCTCGTCGAACCCGCCGCGGACGGCGCGCACGCGCGCGCGCGCCGATGGGGCGCATGCGGGTCGCTCGCATCGCCCGCTCGCGATCCCGAACGCGAGCCGTCGTCGCCGCCCGATCAGGCGCGGGCGTTCGCGTCGGCGGCGTCGTCGATCCCGGGGCCCGCGCGCATCCGGCATGACGACGGCGCGTCGGCCCGCTGGGCGGCCTCGCTCGGCATCCCCGTCGGCCTGCCGTCGAAGCCCGAGGATCTCGTCGAGCTCGAGAGCGCCCCGCGCCTCATCCTGTCGGCGGACTGGTCGCAGGTCTCCGTCGGCGATCTGGCCGGCGTGCTTCCGCGGCTCGCGCGCGGGGGCATCGCGTTCGGTTCGGGCGCGAGCCCCGCGGGTTCCTCGGCCCTCCGTCTCGCCGCCTCCCGCTGCGTCGCCGAGGGCGCCACCAGCGAAACGGTCCTGCGCGCGCTGACGAGCGAGGCGGCCCGCATGATCGACGACCCCGCGCGCGGCCGGCTCGAAGCCGGCGCCATCGCGGACATGGTGCTCTGGAGCGGCGACCCCACGTCGCTCGCGTCACGCCCGCTCATCATCTGGGTTGGCGGCCGGGAGGTCTACCGTGCGAACTGAACCGCGGGCTCGCACGCATGGCGCGCTGGCATCGCTCGCCTGCCGCTGCCTGACGGCGCTCGCGCTCGCGGCCTGCCTCGCGCCGTCCGCCGTCGCGACCGAGGCCGGCGATCTCGTCGTGATCGCGGGTCGTGGCTTCGACGGCCAGCGCTTCATCGAGGGACCCGTGCGCGTCGTCGTGCGCGACGGACGCATCGTCACGGGCGAGCCCGGACCCGGCGCACGCGTCATCCGCGCGCCGGAGGGCTTCGTCATGCCGGGCATGATCGACCTGCGCTCCGGGGTCAACTCCGCTCTCGTGACGCCGAACGAGGAGGCCTCCGAGGTCACGCCCGCGTGGCGCGCGATCGACGCCGTGGATCCCGCCTCGCCCGCGTTCGCCCGGGCGCTCTCGGGAGGCGTGACGGCCGTGGCCGTGCAGCCCGGCGCGCGCGCGGTCATCGCGGGCCTCGCCGCCGTCGTGAAGACGGACCCGCGCCCCCTGCGCGAACGCATCGTGCGCGAGGACATCGCGCTCCTGATCTCGCTGGGCTTCGAGCCCGCCCTCGGCAACCGCACGGCGCGCTTCAGCCAGCCGTCCGGCCTGCACTTCCGGCGGCCCGCGAACCGCATGGGCGTGCTCTCCGAGATCCGCCGCGCTTGCCTCGCCGCCAGCGGCGGCGCGACCGGCGAGGGGAACGCCGTCCTGCGCCGGGCCACGAGCGGGCAGCTGCCAGCCTGGTTCGTCGCTCGCACCGACGCCGACATCCGAACGGCGCTCCGGCTTCAGGACGAGCTGGGCCTGCGCGCCGTGCTCCTGGAGCCGCACGAAGCCCATCGCCTGGCGCCCGCGATCGCGGGCGCCCGCGTGGCCGCCCTCGTCGGGCCCGACTACGGGCTGCCCCGCAACCTCATGGAGTTCTTCGAAGGCCAGGATGCGCGATCCGCCACCGCGGCCATCCTGCATGAAGCCGGCGCGCGCGTCGCGCTGGTCACCGGGCCGTCGGACGATCCGGCGGCGCTTCTCGATCGCGTCGCGCTCGCCATCCGCCACGGCCTGCCCGCGCAGACAGCGCTCGCGGCGGTCACCGCGGTTCCCGCAGACATCGCTGGCATTGCCGGTCGCGCCGGCACGCTCGCCGCAGGCGCCGACGGCGACCTGCTGATCTTCGACGGCGACCCGACCTCGCCCGCCTCGCGCCTCACGTTCGTCATCGTCGAGGGCCGCGTCCTCGTCGCACCGCAAGACCCCGGCAACCCCACGGAATCCACGCCATGAGATCCGCCTTGATCGCGATCGCGGGACTGACCCTGGCCGCGTCCCTGCCCACCCTCGCTCGTGCCCAGGGCCAGATGGGACCGCGAGACTTCGCCATCCGCGCCGGCACCGTCATCACCATGACCGGCCCCGAGCTGAAGCCGGGCGTCGTGATCGTGCGGGGCGGCCGCATCGCCGCCGTGGGCGGGGCCGACACGCCCGTCCCCGACGGCCTCGCCGTCGTGGACGCCGCGACGCGCGTGGTCATGCCTGGCTTCGTCGAAGCGCACTCGCAGCGCGGCCTCGATCGCACCTACGAGACGACCGCGGACGCGTCCTTCGTGCTGGTCAGCGACGCCCTGAACCCGGCCTCCGTCGAGGTCGAGGATGCCCGGCGCAACGGCATCACGACCATGCTCGTGGCCCCGGATGATCGCGCGTTCCTGGGCGGGCGATCGGCGATCGTGCGACCGCAGGGCCTGGCCGTGGACTCGATGATCGTCAAGGCCGACGCGGCGCTCAAGATCTCGCTCCAGCCGCAGCCGGGGAGCTCTCGCATGGGGCACCTCGCGAAGCTCCGGCAGATTCTCGCGGACACGCGGCGCTTCATGGACGAACGCAAGGGCCGCGCCGCGGACTCGCGCGGCGACGTGGACGAGTCGAAGAAGGCGCTCGTGATGCTCCTGTCGCAGGAGATCCCGGCGTACGTCTTCTGCCCCACCGCCGAGGACGTCTCGACCGCGTTCGCGCTCGCGCGGGAGCACGGCTTCCACGTGGTGCCCGTCCTGGGCGCCGGCGCCTGGCGCGTGGCCCCGCTCCTCGCGCTCAACCACGTCACGGCGATCCTGCCGCCGCAGCTCGAGACCTACGAGCGCCAGCCGGACGGGACGCTCCTGCACGTGCGCCTCGCGCGGATCCTGTGGGAAGCCAAGGTCCCATTCGCGCTCACGACGGATCCCTTCGAGCTGGGCCCGCAGCATCCCTGGTTCCAGGCGGCCCTGGCCGTCAGGCAGGGCGTGCCGCGCGACGTCGCGCTCGAGGCGATCACGCGCACGCCGGCCCGCTTGCTCGGCTTCGGTCGCAGCAAGGGCGTGATCGAGGCCGGGGCCGACGCCGACCTCGTCATCCTTTCCGACGATCCGCTCTCGGGCCGGGCGTACGTGGACGAGTCGTACGCGCGCGGCGCCCGCATCTACTCGCGCGACGAGGACGCCAAGCTCAAGCGCCTGCTGGCGCCGGGAACCGGCGAGCCGCCGCTGGTCGCGGCCGAGGACCCCCACGACCACGACGACCATCCGGAGGAAGCGCCGGACGGCTCGCCCGAGCGCGAGCAGCAGCAGCGCTGGCCGGCGGGGCCGTGATGCGGCGACAGCTGGGCATCCTGGCCGCGTGCCTGCTCGCCGGCTGCGGCACGGCCTTCGGGCATCCTCACGCGGAGCCCGCGCCGGATCTCGTGATCCGCGCGCGGCAGGCGCACGTGGGCGACGGGCGCGTCCTGACCGACGTCGTCGTCACCGCGCGCGACGGCCGGATCGTGGCGATCGCGCCAGGATCCGCCGCGATCCCGGCAGGCGTGCGGCCCGAGAACGTGCTCTCGTGCGACGTGCTGCTCCCGGGCCTGGTGGCCGAGCACCGACCCGTCGAGCCCGATGACGCGCTCTCGGCCGACCCGCACCGCCTGGCGACCGACTTGCCCGTCGCGGTGGATCAGAAGCGCCTGCTGGATCTCGGCGTGACCGCGCTGGCTCTCAGCCCCGGAACCACGCGCCTCGTCGCGGGTCGCGCCGGGATCACGCGGCTCACGGGCGATTCCTCGCGCGCCGACGACATCCGCGCCGGCGCGGTCGTGGCCTCGCTGGTGCCGCAGGCCCTCCGCCCTCCGCTGCTCTTCGAGCCCGTGCTGCGCGTGAACGCGGACAACCCGCTGCCGCCCGCACGACCCCAGCGCCCCGCCACGCCGATGGCGGCCGCCGCCGAGCTCCGCCGCCTGCTCATGTCGCCCGCGCTCCCGTGGATTGACGTGCGCGCCGGCCGCGTGCCGCTTCGCGTGCGCGCCCGCACCGCGGCCGAGATCGGCCGCGCGCTCGACGTGGCGGCCGCGGTCGGCATCGCGCCCGTGATCGAGGGAGGCGACGAGGCATGGAAGGTCCGCGACGATCTCGCCCGCGCCGCCGCGACGGTCGTCCTCGACGAGGCGAGCCCGGCCACGGCCGTCGCGGACGACCTGGATCGGCGCTCCGACGGAGCCGGCCTGCTCGAGGCGGCGGGCGTCACGGTCGCGCTGGCCTCGCCCGGCGATCCGGCGCCCGACCCGCTCCTCCTGGCGGCGTCCGCTGTCCGCGCGGGCCTCTCGCGCGACGCGGCGATCGCGGGCGTCACCGGGCGCCTCGCGCGCGCGGCCGGCGGGAGCGCCGCGCTCCTGTCGCCGGGATCGCGCGCGGACTTCGCGGGCTTCGACGGGGATCCGCTCGCCGTCGGCACGAGGCCGGCCTTCGTGATCGCCGGCGGCTCCGTCGCGCGTCGCGACGCGCTGGCGCGATCCGGCGACGCCGAGGACGCCTCCACGCGGTTGCTCGCCCTGCGCGTCGGCCGCGTGCTCGCGCCGCGCGACGTGTCCGCCACGACGGTCCTCATGCGGGGCGACCGCATCGCCGCGATCAGCGGCTCCGCGGCCACCCCGCGCGCCGCGCGCGTGCTCGACCTCGGACCCGAGTCCGTCGCCGTGCCCGGCTTCGTGGACGCGTTCTCGCGAGGCGGGCTCGACCCGGGCGCGCCGCCGGGCGGCAACGCGCGCGTGCAGGCCGCGGACGCCATCGAGGCCGGCCACCCGACGCTCGAGCGAGCGATCGAAGCGGGCGTGACCAGCGCGCTCGCCGTCCCGGACACGCGCGGGCTCATCCTCGGACAGGCCGCCGTCATCGGCAGCCGCGACCGTCGCGCCGAGATCCCGCGCGACGCGGATCAGCCGCCGCCGTCCCTCGCCTCGCGCCGCCCCATCCCGGACGTGATCGCGTCCGAAGCCGGGCTCGTGACATGGCTGGACGACGGCCCCGGCGACACGGGCCCGCGCCAGCCGCGCCTCAAGGGGCTCCGCGAGATGCTGCAGAAGGCCAAGGGCTACCACGAGACGTGGCTGCGCGCGGAGAAGAAGCCCGAGGGCGACGGCAAGGCCGGAAAGGGCGCCGGCAAGGCGGCGAACCAGAAGAAGGGCAAGTCCGGCGCGAAGAAGGCGGCAAGCGCCGAGGACAAGCCCGACCGCGATCCGCAGCTCGAACCGTGGAGGCCGGTGCTGGCTGGCAAGTCGCGCGCGTTCCTGAGAAGCGGACGCGAGGACATGATGCCGGCCGCGCTCGACGCCTTCAAGGGCGTGGGCATCACCCCCGTCCTGTGCGGCGCCGAGGAGGCCGACCGCATCGCGCGCGATCTCGCCGCGCGAGGCGTGACGGTCATTCTCGGCTCGAGGCCGCTGCGCCGCGAGGACGACCGGGTGGTGAACGTTGCCGCCGAGTTGCGCGCGCAGGGCGTGCCCGTCGCGTTCGGTTCGTTCACGCCGGGCGCGACCGAGCAGCTGCCGCTCGCGGTCGCGTCACTCGTTCGCGAGGGGCTCGCGGCGGCTGATGCGCTCGCCGGGCTCACGACGACGGCGGCAGCCGCCTGCGGGCAGGAGGCATCGTCGGGCAAGCTCGAAGCCGGCGCGCGCGCCGATGTCGTCGTGTTCGACGGCGACCCCATGGAGCCGAGCAGCCGCGTGCAGCTCGTGGTGACGCGCGGCCGCATCGCCTACCCGCCCGAACTCGCGGAGGACGCGCCATGACGAAGCCTTCGAGACCTGCCTCACGCGCGACGCTCGTCCAGAGCGTCGCCAGCCTCGCCCTGGCCCTGGCGCTGTCAATCTCGCCCGCGGTCCATGCGCAGACGCGCTTCGGCCCCGGCCCGGAGGGCTCGGGCCCGCTCGTCCTGCGCGCCGGCCGCGTCGTGACCGTGACGGGCGCCGTGATCGAGAACGGCGTGGTCTCGGTCGGAAGCGACGGCCGCATCGCGAGCGTGGGCGCGGGGGCGGCGGGCGTGACGCCCGACATTGACCTGCCCGGTGCCTGGCTCGTGCCCGGCTTCGTGGACCTTCACTGCCACGTGGGCGGCATTGACATCAACGACATGGTTCACCCGGTCAACCCGGATCTCAACGTCCTCGATCAGGTCACGCCGGGCAACGAAGAGTTGCTCGACGGTCTCGCGGGCGGCGTCACGACCGTCCTGTTCATCCCCGGCTCGGGCACGAACATGGGCGGCTTCGGCGCGCTGCTGAAGGCGTACGGCCGCACGCTAGACGAGATGGTCGTGCGCTTCCCCGGCGCGCTGAAGATCGCGCAGGCCGGCAATCCCGAGCGCCGCAGCGGCGAGATCGGACGCGGAAGGCTGGGGATGAACTGGAACCTGCGACAGGCGCTGCAGGAGGGCCGTGCCTACCACGACGCATGGTCGGCATGGGAGGAGGGCCGCTCCACCGTGCGACCCGATCGGAACCTGCGCCTCGAGCACTTCCGCGGCCTGTTCCGGCGCGAGTTTCCGGTGCTCGTGCACACGCAGTGGTTCCCGGTGTACCAGTCGTCCGTCCGCATGCTGCACGACGAGTTCGGCCTGTGGGTCGTCCTCTCGCACACCGAGTTCGACAGCTATCTCGCGGCCCCGCTCGTCGCCGCGCGCGACATGTTCGTGAACGTGGGCCCGCGCGCCCTCCATCAGGACTATGACACGGGCCAGATCGTCGGCCTCGCGGTCCGCCATCGCGCGGGCGGCGTCCGCCGGCTGTCGGTCAACACCGACTCCCCCGTCGTGCCCCAGGAGGAACTTCCCTTCCAGGCCGCCATGGCGGTCCGGTACGGACTGCCGTGGGATGTCGCGCTGCGCGCGCTCACGATCGAGCCCGCCACCGCGATTGGCCTTCAGGACCGCGTCGGTTCGATCGAGGCCGGCAAGGATGCGGACCTCGTCTTCTGGAGCGGCGATCCGATGGATCCCCGCAGTCGCGTCCTCCTGGTGATCGGCCAGGGACGCATCGTGCTCGACCAGCGCGACCCGAACGGAGACCGGCGATGGTAGGACGATCCCTTCTCTGCTTGCTGCTCGCCGCGCTCTGCGCCGGCGCGCAGGCGGAAACGCTCTGCATCGAGCCCGGCCGGACGCTGACCGCCGCCGGCGAGCCGTTCGACGGCGGCCGCATCATCGTGCGCGATGGCAAGGTGACGGCCGCTGGCAAGGACGTCAAGCGCCCGGCCTTCTCGCGGCTGATCTCGGCGCGCGACATGGTCGTGACGCCCGGCTTCATCCTGCCGATGACCGCGCTCGCGACCCCCGATCCGCCGCCGAGTCCGCCGGGAGACGGGGTGCGCGTCGAGATCAAGCCCGACCAGAAGGCGGCCGACGAGGCGCTGTTCCGCGCCGAGGCCCTCCGGCAGATGCTCGAGCAAGGCATCACGATCGCGGGGCTCACGCCCGCCTCGCGCGAGGCCGGAATCTCGGGCGTCGCCTGCGCCGTCTCGACGCGGGGCGGCACGCGGGGCGAGGCGCTCGTGCAGGAGGACGCCGCGCTGGTCGTCACCGCCATGACGCCCGAGCCCTGGCGCCGGCAGGTGGCGGCAGCCTTCGCCAAGGCTGACGCCGCGCGCGAGGAGCGCGAGCGCAAGAAGCGTCGCGGCCAGGAGACGAAGGGCGACCCGTCCGCGATCGAGAACGCGCTCACGAAGAAGAAGCCGGTGCTGCTCATGGCGTCCACGCACGCGTTGCTGGGCGCGGCGGCGGACGCCATGCCGCTGCACCTGCTCGACGTGACGGTCCTGGACGGCACGGACCTGTGGTGGGAGGCGGGAGCCGTCAAGAAGCAGGGCCTGCGCGTCATGACGTACCCGACGATCACGCGCCAGCGCAACACGCGCTACCCGGTGAACCGCGCCGCCGAGTGGCATCACGCGGGCGTCAAGATCGCGTTCGTGCTTCCCTCCGACAGCGCGACCGGCATCGCGCGCCATCGCGACGCCGTCATCGGCCTCGTCGAGGCCGGGCTCCCCGCGAGCGTGGCGCTCTCGGCCCTGACCTCGGAAGCCGCCGCGGCCCTGGGCGTCGCGGACATCGCCGGGAGCATCCGCGAGGGACGGCGGGCGGATCTCCTGTTCTGGAGCGCCGACCCCTTCGATCCCACCGCGCGCCTGCTGCGCGTCATGGTCGGCGGCGCGTTCGTGGATCGCGCGGACCCGGCGGAGATCCGATGATGTCCCGCAAGCGCTCTCTCCTGCTGGCCTGCCTCGCACTCGCCTGCGCCCTGACCGCCGCGGCGGAGCCTGGAAAGGCGCCCGCGCGCCGCGACGGCTCGCCGCCGCCGAAATCCACGGCCGGCGCCAGGCCGGCCGGCGACGGCAAGGCCGCCACCGCAGCGAAGGACGAGCCTGCCGCGCCGGCTCCGAAGCCGCGACCTGCGTGGGAGCCCGGCGAGCCACGCGTCACGACGCCGAGCGATCCCGAGCCGATCGCGATCGTGGGCGCGGACATCCACCCCGTCGTCGGGCCCGTCGTCCCGGGCGGGACGATCCTGCTGGCCAAGGGCCGCATCGAGGCGATCCTCGGCGCGAGCGCCCGCGTTCCCGATGGGTACCGTGTCATCCCCGCGCATGGCTTGCAGGCCTGGCCGGGCTACGTCGCCCTCGGCGCCGATGGTCTCGGCCTCGCGGGGGACGCGTGGGCCGGCGGCACCGACGCGACGCTCGTGCGCGGCGTCGGCGAGAGCTTCGACGCCTGGGCCGACGACGTGGAACTCGCGGCCTCCGCGGGCATCACGTCGGCGCTGATCACGCGTTCCGGCTTCGGGCCGGGCCGGCCGGTGCTCGACGGGCGCGCGGCCGTGCTCAAGATGAGCGCGCGCCATCCCGACGGCGCGCTGATGAGCGACCTCGCGGGCGTGCTGGCCGGTCGAGGCCTGCTCGACCCGGCGGGGACGGCTCAGTTCCGCAAGGCCGTCGCCGATGCCCGCCAGGGTCGCTCCGGCGAAGGCAAGGGGAAGAAGCCGGATCCGAAGGCGGCGATCTGGCGGGCGCTCGCGCGCCGCGACATCCCGCTGATCGCGCCGTACTCGCAGGCCGCGGACGTCCTCCGCATCACCGAACTCTGCGCGGACCTCGACCTCCGCCTCATCCTCGTCACGCCGACCGAGGCCTGGGCCGTCGCGGATCGCCTCGTCGAGTCCGGGGTGGACCTCGCGGTGGCCCAGAACGTGCGCGGATCGTGGGGCAAGCCGCGCGCGGATCGCCGCGCCTTGCTCCCCGGCGGACAGCGGTTCGACGCGCCCTCGATCCTGGCGCGCGCCGGGCTCCCCGTCGCCATCGTGCCCGGCACGACCAGCATCCGGGTGTGGGGCGTCGCGGGTCGTGACTTCCTCGACCTGCCGATCGAGGCGGCGTTTGCCGTGCGTGGCGGCATGTCCGAGACGGAGGCCATCGAGGCCATCACGATCACGCCCGCGCGCATCCTGGGGCTCGATGATCGCATCGGCTCGCTCCAGCGCGGCAAGGACGCCGACGTGATCCTGCTGGACGGCGATCCGCTGGACTACCGCACGTTCGTGCGCAAGACGATCGTGGGCGGCCGCATCGTGCACGAGCTCGAGAAGAGCCGCTTCTGGGCCGAGACCGCGCGCGAACGCGATCGCGCGCTGGCGGACAGGACCTCGGTTCCGTGATCCCCTCTCCGGCGGATCTCGTCGCTGCCAGGGCACGCCTGGCAGGCCACGTGATCGCGACGCCGCTCGAGGAGATGCCGCCGGGTTGCCTGCCGCCGGGCGCTCCGCGCCTCCTGCTGAAGCTCGAGAACCGCCAGCACGCGCGCTGCTTCAAGCCCCGAGGCGCGCTCAACGCCGCCCTCCGGCGCGCCGAGGCTGGCTCGCTCTCGGGGCTCATCACGTTCAGCTCCGGCAACCACGGCCAGGCGGTCGCGCTCGCGGCGCGCACGCTCGGGATCCCCTGTCTCATCGTGGCGCCCGAGGACGTCCGGCCCGGCAAGCGGCAGGCCATGGAGGCCCTCGGCGCGACGGTGCGCCTGCACGGGCTCACGTCGGCGGAGCGGATGGACCGCGCGACGGCGCTCGCGGCCGAGACCGCGTACGCGCTGATCCCTCCCTACGACGACTTCGACGTGATCTGCGGCCAGTCCACCGTGGGCCAGGAGATCGCGGAGCAGGCGCCAGGCTGCGACGCGGTGATCGTGCCCGTCGGCGGCGGCGGCCTGATCTCGGGCATTGCGCTGGCGACGAGCGACGGCTGTCGGGTCGAGGGCGTCGAGCCCGGCGACGCGGACGATGCCCGGCGATCGCTCGCGGCCGGCCGTCTCGAGCGGAACGCCGCGCCCTCCACCTCGGCCTGCGACGGCCTGCGCAACACGTGCCTCGGCGATCTCCCGTGGCGCATCATCCGCGACCGGGTCAGGCGCATCGTCGCCGTCTCCGAGGCCGAGATCGCGGCGGCCGTCACGGCGCTCGACGCCGCGGGCTTCGGCCCCGTCGAGCCCTCGGGGGCCGCCGCCACGGCGGCCGTCCTCGCCGGACACGCCGGGCGCGAGGGCGAGACCGTGGTCGCCATCGTGTCCGGCGGCAATGCCTCATGACAGCCACGCGTGGCAAGATGGCTTCCATGCCCATCGTTTACTGCTGCGTTGATGTCGAGGCCTCCGGGCCCGTCCCTGCCCTCTTCGATCTCGTGTCCATCGGCGCCGTCGGCGTCGTGCGCTGCGAGGCGGGGCAGCACCGCGTGACGGGCGAGCCGTTCTACGTCGAGCTCGCGCCCCAGGGCGGCGCCGAGGATCCCGGCGCGACGGCCGTGCACGGCATCACGCGCGCGCACCTGGCGGCGCACGGCGTGCCCGCGGCCGACGCGCTTCGCGCTCTCAACGCGTGGGCCGAGGGGCTGCGCGCGACGCCCGCCGATCGCCTCGTCTTCGTCGGCCACAACGCGCCGTTCGACTGGTCGTTCGTGCATCACGCCTACCACGCGGCCGGCGTGCCGAACCCGTTCGGCTGGAAGGCGCTGGACACCAAGGCCCTCGCGATGGGCGTCCTCGGCCTGGGCTGGTTCGACACGAACAAGGAACGGCTGGCCGAGCTCATCCCGTCGCTCGGCGACCAGGACGCCGCGCTCGTTCACCGCGCCGACTACGACGCCGCGTACCAGGCCAAGATCCTCATCGGCCTGCTCGACCGCATGGGAGCCTGAGACTTGCTCCTGCACGGAGACCTCGTCGGTCTGGGCCGCTCCGAACAGAAGCGCCTGAAAGCGCTCACGCGCAGGCGCGTGCCCTCCGATCGCCTGCTCACGCAGGAGCTCGCCCGCGAGATGACCGGGATCGCGCGCGAGATCGGCCGGCAGGTCGGCGTGCTCGTGGACCGGGCCGGGCATGTCCAGGTCGCGATCGTCGGCACGCCGTTCGCCGTCGAGATCCCGGATCTCGGGCGCGGCCGCGCGGGTGGCGGGCGCTTGCTCGGGCTGCGCCTGCTGCACGTGCACCTGCGGGGCGAGACGCTCACGCGGGACGACCTGACCGACTTGCAAGCCTTGCGGCTGGACTCCATCGCCGCCATCGAGGCCCGGCCCGACGGCCTGCCGGGCCCCGTGCACGTCGGCTGGCTCGTCGCCCCGAACCCGCAGGGACGCAAGTTCGAGCAGCAGACGTTCCGCGATCCCGGGCGCGTGGACATTGACGCCGCCGCGCTCGCGGTGACGCTCGAAGAGGAAATGCAGCGCGCGCTGTCCGCGCGGCACGAGGTCGGTGACGGGGATCGCACCGTGCTGGTCGTCTGCGACCTGCCCGGCGACGCTGACGCCGAGGACCGCACGCGCGAGCTGAACGAGCTCGCGCGGACCGACGGCCTGCGCGTCGTCGAGACCGTCGTGCAACGCCGGGCGGTTCCGGATCCCAGGACGCTGGTGGGCTCGGGCAAGCTCACGGAAATCGCGCTCGCGGCGAAGCAGCTCGGCGCGGATCTCATCGTCTTCGACCGCGAGCTCGCCGCCAGCCAGGTGCGCAGCATCGGCGAGGTCACGGACCTGAAGGTCATCGATCGCACGCAGCTGATTCTCGACATCTTCGCCCGCCACGCGACGACGCGGGAGGGCAAGCTCCAGGTCGAGCTCGCGCAGCTCCGCTACCTGCTGCCGCGCCTCGTCGGCAAGGGCACCGCCCTGTCGCGCCTGGCCGGCGGCATCGGGGCGCGAGGGCCCGGCGAGTCGAAGCTCGAGATGGACCGGCGCCGCATCCGCACGCGCATCCAGCGCCTCGAGCGCGAGCTCGTGTCCGTCGCGCGCAGCCAGGAACGCCGGCGCGCCCTGCGCGATCGCGCCCGCGTGCCGGTGGTGTCGATCGTCGGCTACACGAACGCCGGCAAGTCCACGCTGCTCAACACGCTCACCCGATCGTCGGTCGTCGCCGAGGACAAGCTCTTCGCCACGCTGGACCCGCGCTCGAGACGCCTGCGCCTTCCCATCGAGCGCGAGATCCTCGTCACCGACACGGTGGGTTTCATCCGCGACCTGCCGCCCGAGCTGCTGCGCGCGTTCGGATCCACGCTGGCCGAGCTGTCGGACGCCGACCTCATGCTGCACGTCGTGGACGCATCCTCGCCGCGCGCCGAGGAGCAGATGGCGACCGTCGAGGCTCTCCTCGCGGACATGGGCCTCGACGCGCCGGTCCTGCCCGTCTTCAACAAGTCCGACCGCGCGCCGCTCGAGGCCGCGGAGATGGCCCGCCGTCACGGCGGCGTCGCCGTGACGGCAGCGACCGGCGACGGCCTGCCGGGCCTCGTGGATGTCGTGATGGATCGCCTCGGCCTCGCGGGCGCCTGGGCCCGCAGCGGCGAGGACGAGTGACCGGCGCGGGCTGACGCTCGCGCCCGGCCGTGGCAGGATGTCGCCGGGATCCACCCGAGGAGGCCTGATGAGCCATCGCGACGACGCCGACATCGAGTCCGTCCTGCACGAGAACCGGGTGTTTCCGCCGCCGGAAGACTTCGCCACGCGCGCAGGGACGCCGATCGTCGGTTCGCTCGGCGAATGGCGCGAGCGCCACGACGCCGCGCTCGCGGATCCCGCGTCATTCTGGGGCGAGGAGGCCCGGCGGCTGCCGTGGTCGAAGCCCTGGCGGGCCGTGATCGAGGGCGCGATGCCCGACGCGCGCTGGTTCGCGGGCGGCGAGATCAACGCCTGCGACGCCGCTGTCGATCGCCACGTGCGCGACGGCCACGGGGACGAGGTCGCGCTCATCTGGGAGGGCGAGCCCGTGGGCGGCGCCGGCCCCGAGATCCGCCGCCTGAGCTACCGCGAGTTGCAGGAGCAGACCGCGCGCCTCGCGAGCGCGCTGCGATCGAAGGGCGTCCAGCGCGGGGACGTCGTGACGCTCTACATGGGAATGGTCCCGGAACTCGCCATCGCGATGCTGGCCTGCGCGCGCCTCGGCGCGGCCCACTCGCTCATCTTCGGCGGGTTCGCCGCGCAGGCCATCGTGGACCGCGTGCGGGACGCCGGCAGCCGGGTCATCGTCACGCAGGACGGCGCGTTCCGGCGCGGCAAGGTCGTGCCGCTCAAGGCCAACGTGGACGCCGCGCTCGAGAGCCTGCCCGACGTGACGTCCGTGTTCGTCCTGCGCCGCGCGGGCAACGACATCGCCATGGTCTCCGGCCGCGACCACGAATGGACCGGCCTGCTCGCCGCGGGCGACCCGGCTCTCCCGCCCGTGCCGGTCGAGAGCGGCGAGACGGCGTTCCTGCTCTACACGTCAGGCTCGACCGGCAAGCCGAAGGGCATCGTTCACGGGGTCGGCGGATACCTGGTCCACGCCACCGCGACCGCGCGCGCGACGTTCAACCTGCGCCCCGACTCGGGTCACGTCTTCTGGTGCACCGCCGACCTGGGGTGGATCACCGGCCACAGCTACGTCGTGTACGGCCTGCTGCCGCTGCGCATCCCCACGCTCATGTACGAGGGCGCGCCGGACTTCCCGGCCACCGACCGCTTCTGGGACATCATCGAGCGGCATCGCGTGACGCACTTCTACACGGCGCCGACGGCCATCCGCTCCTTCATGAAGCACGGCGACGAGCCGCCGGGCAAGCACGACCTGACGAGCCTCGTCGTGCTCGGCACGGTGGGCGAGCCCATCAACCCCGAGGCGTGGATGTGGTACCGGCGCGTCATCGGCGGCGAGCGCTGCCCGATCGTGGACACCTGGTGGCAGACGGAGACGGGCGGGCATCTCATCACGCCGCTGCCCGGCGCGACGCCGACCGTGCCGGGCTCCTGCACGCTGCCGTTCTTCGGCGTGGATGCGGCCGTCGTGAACGAACGCGGCGAGGAAGTGGCCGCCGGCGCCGGAGGCCTGCTGGTGATCCGCAAGCCCTGGCCCGGCATGCTCCTGGGGATCCACGGCGACCGCGACCGGTTCATCGAGACGTACTTCTCGCGCATCCCCGGCGCCTACTTCACGGGCGATGGCGCCCGCCGGGACCAGCGCGGGTACTTCTGGATCATGGGCCGCGTGGACGACGTCATCAACGTCGCGGGCCATCGCCTGGGGACGATGGAGATCGAATCGGCGCTGGTCGCGCACGGCGCCGTCGTCGAGGCGGCGGTGGTGGGCGTCCCGCACGAGATGAAGGGCCAGGGCATCGCCGCCTTCGTGACGCTGCGCGGCACGGCGAACCCTTCCGAAGCTCTTCGGCAGGAGCTCGTGAGCCACGTCGCGACGATGATCGGGCCCATCGCGCGGCCGGACACGCTGCGCTTCACCAGCGCCCTGCCGAAGACCCGATCGGGGAAGATCATGCGGCGCCTGCTGCGCGACATCGCCGCCGGACGCGAGGTCGTGCAGGACACGACCACGCTCGAGGACTACGGCGTCCTGGCTCGCCTGCGAGCCGACGAGGAGTGATCGGTGCCTGACCGGCCCGCGAGCCCGGGCCGCGAGGAGGCGCGGCCAGGAACCCGGACCGGTCAGGTCGGGATCAGATGCAACCGCCCGGCGTGCAGGGCGTCGCGTCGCTGTCGTCCGAGCACCCGTCGCCGTCCGAATCGCTGCCGTCGCAGCGGTCGCCGATGCCGTCGCCGTCGCAGTCGGCCTGATCCGCGTTCGCGAAGCAGCAGTTGTCGCACGCGTCGCCGACGCCGTCCCCGTCCGTGTCCCGCTGGAGGGGGTCGACCTGCGTGAGACAGACGTCGTTGCACTGGTCCACGCCGTCGCCGTCCGCGTCACCCGGGTTGCGGGCGGGATCGGCGTCATCGCAGTCCCCCGCGCAGGTGGACCAGCCGTCGCCGTCCACGTCGAGCGTGTTGAGCACCGGATCGCTGTCGTCGCAGTCGCTGCCGCACGGATCGCCGTCGCCGTCGCCGTCCACGTTGTCCACGAACCCGTCGCAGTCGTCGTCAATGAGGTTCCCGCAGATCTCCGTCGCGGCCGGATTCACGCCCGGGTTGCCGTCGTCGCAATCATCCACGCACGCATCGAAGCCATCGCCGTCGGCGTCGATCGTGTCGATCGTGCCATCGCAGTCGTCGTCGATCCCGTTGCCGCAGATCTCCGTCGCGCCGGGATTCACCGCCGGGTCCGTGTCGTCGCAGTCGTCGGCGCAGGCGGTGTAGCCGTCGCCGTCCGCGTCGCCGCCATCGATGATGCCATCGCAGTCGTCGTCGATCCCGTTGCCGCAGATCTCGGTCGCGCCCGGGTTCACGGCGGGGTCGGTGTCGTCGCAGTCGTCCACGCAGGCGTCGTAGCCGTCGCCGTCCGCGTCCGATCCGTCCACCGTGCCGTCGCAGTCGTCGTCGACGAGGTTCCCGCAGATCTCCGTCGCGCCCGGGTTCACGGCCGGGTCGCCGTCGTCGCAATCATCCACGCAGGCATCGAAGCCATCGCCGTCGGCGTCGATCGTGTCGATCGTGCCGTCGCAGTCGTCATCAATGCCGTTGCAGATCTCCGTGGCGCCCGGATTGACGGCCGGATCGCCGTCATCGCAGTCGTCCACGCAGGCGCTGAAGCCGTCGCCATCGGCGTCCAGGTCGTCCACGAGGCCGTTGCAATCGTTGTCGAGCCCGTCGCAGATCTCGGGCGCGCCCGGGTTGACGGCCGGGTTCGAGTCGTCGCAGTCGTTGCCGCACGGCAAGGCGACGAAGCCGTCGCCGTCCGCGTCCGTGCCCTCGTCGATCAAGCCGTCACAGTCGTCGTCCATGCCGTTGAGGCAGTCTTCAGCGACGCCCGGGTTGACGGCAGGGTCGGCATCGTCGCAGTCGCCGGCGCACGTCGAGTACCCGTCGCCGTCGGCGTCGTCGAGATTCAGCGCCGGATCGGAGTCATCGCAATCCACGCAGGCCGCGGCACCATCGCCATCGGCATCCACGTCCGGAGCGCCCGCGCACTGGTCGAGACAATCGGGCACCGTGTCGCCATCGGAGTCCACCGCGGCAGCCGTGAACGCGTAGGCCCTGCCCTCATCGGAAGTCGGGACATCGGCCAGGGGCGCGCCGATGAGGACGACGGTGCGCCCGTTGCCGTAGACATCACCGCCGCCCGCGACGGCGAAGCCGAGCTGCGCGCCGGGCAAGTTGGACTCGTATCGCCAGTCGGCGTTCGTGGGATCGCCCGCGAAGTCCGCGGTCCCGAAGCCGGCGTGCCCCTCGAACTGGAATGCCGCTCCCTCGTTAGGCGTGACCGTGACCGGGCCGTCGAAGCCCGGCGATCCGATGATGAGGTCGCCGTGGCCGCTGCACGCGGTGTCGGTGATGGCCACGGACCAGCCGAAGTTGGCCTGCGCCTGGTTGGACTGACCGAACCACTGCTGCATGCCCGGCGTCGCCGCGACGCCAGCCGGTGGTCCGAGGAACACGAAGACCGCGCCCTCGAGCGACGGCGATGCCGTGAGGGGCTCGCTGTAGCCGGGCACGCCGATGGCGAGATCGCCGAAACCGTCGCCATTCAGGTCGCCGATGGCGACCCGCGCGCCGCACGGGCCGCTGACGAGCGGCGGCGGCAGAGGGCTGCCGTGGCCTGCGCCGCGCTGATTCGACTCGAAGGACCAGTCAGGCTGGTCGTTGAGCTGCGGCAGCTGGCTGCCGACCCCGTAGTACAGGTAGGCCGCGCCCTCATCGGACTGCGCCGTGGCCGACTCGAATCGCCGCGCGCTCACCAGAATGTCGGCGATGCCGTCGCCATTCACGTCGCCCGTGGCGCACGAGAATCCAAACTCGGCTCCGGCGTTCTTGCTTCCCGCGGCCCACATCTCGTTGCCGGGAGCGAGATCCGTGCCCGGAGAACCCTTGATCCCGCCGTTGAGCCCGGCAGGTCCGCCCCACCAGGCGAACGCGGCGCCGCCGGCGCTGAGCCCCGAGAAGTACGTGTAGGTCCCGCCACCGACCACGATGTCGCCGTATCCGTCGCCGTTGATGTCGCCGCCCGCCAGGGACTGACCCAGCCACCCGTTGGGCCTGTCGCCCTCGGCGCGCCAGTTCGAGGGCGGATTCGGGTTGGGCCCGCGCGCCGGCAGCGGCGGCTCGGGGAGCATCGCTGGAAGGCCGGCCGGGCTGCCGTAGTAGACGTGCACCGCGCCCTCGTTGCCTGCCAGGCCGCTCGGGTCATCATCGAGGTAGATGCCGACCGCAAGCTCGTCGTAGCCATCGCCGTTGACGTCCGGGATGATCGCGCAGGCATTCCCCATGCGCGCGCCGGCCTCATTCGAGAACGCGCTCCACCAGGCGTTGGCCGGGGTGCCCGCGATGCCGGCATTCAGGCCGGTAGCCGAGCCCAGGTACACGAAGACGGCGCCCTCGTCGGTCTGGCCGAGATCGAAGAACGGAGCGCCGATGCAGACGTCGTCGTAGCCATCGCCGTTCAGGTCCCCGCCCCCACCCACCGCGTAGCCCATCTGCGCGGTGGACGAGTCAGCTTCGGCCGTCCACGCCGGCGCGGCCATCAAGGGGTCCACGACGATGGGATAGCGCGCGCCCGCGTCCTCGACGACGAGGCGCAGCAAGGCGCCGGAGGCCTCCATGCGCGCGGGCAGGTGCTTGCCGTCCGCGTCGAACGCCACGAGGTGGCTCAGGGTGAGCACCTCGGCGCCGGTGCCGTCGTGGAGCGTCGCGGATGCGCCACCCGGTGCCACGCGCAGCGCGAGGCCGCGGTACTCGCCCGCCAGCACGAGAGCGCCCTCGCCGTGCGGGCGTTCGTGGAGGGTGAAGCCCTGCTCGATGCCGCGGCGATCGTTGATGTACCACTCGGTCAGGCTCGTCCGGTTCCACTCCAGCCGGCCGCGCTCCGCCAGCGAGCCCGCGATGCCCGGCGCCACGGCCAGGTCGTCCCCGCGGCCGACGAACGCCAGCCGGTACGTGACTGACCAGGAAGAATCCGTGCGCGGCGTGGTCGTGACGGCGCCGGCGTCCCAGTGCGTGCGGAGGGCCTGCGCGCGGTTGGGCGCGGACCAGGCGCTCCCCGTGGTGGCCAGATGGTATTCGGCGTCCGCGATGGACAGTTGCGCCGTCGCCGCATCGGTCACCGGGGCTGACAGGGGCCGCGCGTCGGTCGCGAGCGCGAAGCCGCTCGTCAGCAGGAGCAGGGTGGAAAGACGCGCGCCGTGGCGGGTGAGTGGGCTCATGTTCTTGACCTCGTCTTCGCCGGCCTGGCCGACCTTCGTGCCGCGCGCGCTCCGAGAATCAGGGCGACGCGACCGGGCCGTAGACTACCGGTCCGGCGGCGGCGGAGGCAACAGAAGGGGGGGCGTGGCATGCTCCCCCGCTCCGGTCAGGGGTCCCCCATGCCGCTCGACGCCGCCCTCCCGCCCACTCTCGGATTGATCCTTCTTGCCATGACTCCCAGTTCCCTTCCCGGCGCGAGCCTCGCGCATGAAAAGTACGTTCTCGACAACGGCATGACCGTGATCCTGCACGAGGACCATGCGCTCCCGATCGCCGCCGTCAACATCTGGTACGCCGTCGGGTCCAAGGACGAGTCTCCCGGTCGATCGGGCTTCGCGCACCTGTTCGAGCACCTCATGTTCATGGGGACCGAGCGCGTTCCGGGCTCGCAGTTCGACGTGCTGATGGAGCGCGGGGGCGGCTCCAACAACGCCACGACGTCGTACGACCGGACGAACTACTTCTCCTCCGGGCCGTCCTCACTCCTGCCGACGCTCCTGTGGCTGGAAGCCGACCGCATGGAGGACCTGGGGCGCATGATGACCCAGGAGAAGCTCGACAAGCAACGCGACGTCGTGCGCAACGAGCGCCGGCAGAGCTACGAGAACAGGCCCTACGGCCGGGCCGACCTGCTGGTGGACGAGGCCGTGTTCCCCCCGGGCCACCCGTACCACATCCCCGTGATCGGCTCGCACGAGGACCTGCAAGCCGCCACCGTCGCGGACGTCCAGCAGTTCTTCTCGACGTTCTACGTCGCATCCAACGCGTCGCTGGTGGTCGCGGGCGACTTCGACCCCGTCGCCATCAAGCCGCTGATCGCCTCGCTCTTCGGCACGCTGCCCGCCCGGCCCGTGCCGGCGCACGCGAAGGCCCCGCCGCCCGTGACGCTGGATCGCGTGACCCGGCTGGTCGTCTCCGACGCGGTGCAGCTCAACCGCGTCACCATGGCGTGGCCCGGTCCGGCGGCGTACGCGCCCGGCGACGCGGACATGGACGTGCTCGCGGCCGTCCTCGCGCAGGGCAAGAGCAGCCGGCTCTGGACGCGCCTCGTGCGCGACGAGCGGCTCTGCGCGGACGTGTCGGCATGGCAGGCCTCCCGCATGCTCGGATCGGTGTTCGAGATCGCCGCGACGTGCCCTCCCGAGAGCGACCTCGACCGCGTCGAGACGATCGTGGACGAGGAACTCGCCCGCCTGGCCGCCGACGGTCCCACCGCCACGGAGATCGAGCGGGTGCGCAACCAGATCGAGCACGCGATGCTCGCGCGGCTCGAGGGCGTGCAGGAGCGGGCCGATCAGCTCAACGCGTACCAGAACGCGCGCGGCGCTCCCGACTCGCTGGCATGGGATCTCGCTCGCTACGCCGCCGTCACGCCGGCGACGGCTCGCCGGCAGGCGCGCGCGACGCTCCGTCCGCAGGGGCGCGTGATCGTCAGGGTCCTCACCCGCGGCCCGCGCGACGAGCAGCCCGCGCCCATCCCCTCGCGCCCCTTCGCCTTCCCGCGCCCCGAGACCTTCCAGACCGCCGCCGGGCTGACCGTTCACGTGTGGAACCGGCCCCAGCTCCCGCTGGTCGCGGCCAAGCTCGTGCTCGCGGAGGGCGCGTCCACCGACCCCGCGGCGAAGGCCGGCCTCACGCAACTCGCGCTGGACATGCTCGACGAGGGCACGACCCGGCGGTCGGCGCCGGAGTTCGCGCTCGCGCTCGAGCAGCTCGGTGCCGGCCTGTCGATTCAGGCGCAGCGCGAGAACTCCACGATCTCGCTCCGGTCCACGCGCAGCACGTTTGCTCAGGCCTTCGGCTTGCTGGCGGAGGCCATCACGCAGCCCGCCATGGCTCCCGCCGAGTGGCAGCGCGTGCTCGCGCTTCACCGCCAGGAGCTGCAGCAGCGCGACGACGATCCGACGCAGGTCGCCGCGCTCGCGGCCTCGCGCCGCCTGTTCGGCGCCGAGCATCCGTTCGGCCGGCCCGTGGACGGTCATCTCGCCACCGTCGAAGGCATCACGCTCGACGCGGTCACGGCGCGTCTCGCCGGGCTCGTGCGTCCGCGCGGCGCGACGCTCCTGCTCGCGGGGGACATCACGCGCCAGGACGCCGAGGCGCTCGTGGCCGAGAAGCTCGGAGCCTGGGCGAACGCCTCCGGGGATCCGCCGAGCGCCGCGCCCCTTCCGATCGGCCCCGCCGCCGACCGCCCGCTCGAGGTGTTCCTCGTTCACCGGCCTGGCGCCGTCCAGACCGTGATTCGGTTTGCGTGGTCGGCTCCGAAGCTGTCGGATGGCGATCGCGTGGCGCTGGAGCTCCTCAACACCATTCTCGGAGGCAGCTTCACGAGCCGCCTGAACCAGAACCTCCGCGAGGCGCACGGCTACACGTACGGTGCGGGATCGCGGTTCATCCTCTTCCCCTCGACCGGAATCGCCACCGCCCAGTCCTCCGTGCGAGCGGACGTGACGGGAGCCGCCATCGGCGAGTTCCTGAAGGAGCTGGACGGCATCGTGGCGGGCGGCATCACGGCCGAGGAACGCGGGAAGGCCGCGGCGACCGTCCACAATCGGCGCGTGGACGCGACGTCGGGACTCGACGGCGTGCTGGCCCAGGCAGAGGAAGTCCTCATGGCGGGTCTCGAGTTCGCCGACGTGGACCGCGCGCTCGCCGCGCTCGCGGCAGTCACGGCTCCGGCTCTGGACGAACTCGCCGCGCGCCGCGTGCGTCACCGGTCGGGCGTGCTGGTGCTCGTGGGCGACCGCGACGTCGTGCTCCCCCAGCTTGCCGGCCTCGGCCTGCCTGCGCCCATCCTCGTGGATGCCGCGGGCGAGACCGTCCGCTGAGCCCCGGCCCGCGTCGCGCGGCCGTGCCGCGTGCATGCGGAACGGCACGAGCCAAGATCATGGCCGGTGATCCAAATCAACCGCCACGATTCGGAGTCGTCCGCTTCGCTACCGCCTCCTTTCGTGGCTGGAGGGGGAACCAGCCGGTTCCCCCGGCTTCGGCCGGCAAAGCCGGACCTCGCCTCCCCTTCCCGCCACGCCTTCGGCGTGCATGAGGACGCCACCATGATCCATGATCGTGGCGGCTCATCTAGGATCGCCGCCTCACGGATCGCCGCCTTCACGGAGCCCATGACTCAATCGTCGCTACCGCCCCTGGCCGAAGTCTTCGCCGGTCGCCGGATCCTCGTGACCGGCGCCACGGGATTCCTCGCGAAGGCATGGCTGGCCAAGGTCCTTCGCGACCTGCCCGATGTCGGCCGCATCGTGCTGCTCCTGCGCCCGCGCAGGCGCCCGGATGGCTCCATGATCACGGCTGGCGAGAGGCTCGAGCGCGAGGTGCTCGGATCCTCGGCCTTCCGCAGGTTGCGCTCCGAACTGGGCGAGGGCTTCGATGCGCGTGCGCGCGAGCGCGTCTGCGCGATCGAGGGCGACCTGACCTCCGAGGCGCTCGGCCTGTCCCCCGGCGACGCGGAGATCGCGAACTCGGTGGACCTGATCGTCAACTCGGCGGCCACCGTCGTGTTCGACGAGCGCCTCGACCTCGCCCTCGCCATCAACACGCTCGGCGTCCGGCGCCTTCTCGAGCTCGCGCGCCGCTGCGGCAACGCCCCGCTCCTCCACGTCTCCACGGCCTACACCTGCGGGCGGCGCCGCGGGCTGATCCTGGAGGAGCCCCCGTCGCTCACGCGCGCGGTCGCCGATGATCTCGAGGATCGCCCGGACAGTCTCGACCTGCGGCTCGAGATCGAGACCATCCGCGAGATCTGCCGGCAGGCGGAGGACGAGGCTCGATCCGCGACCTTCGCCGAGAGCGCACGCCGCGAGGCCTCGCGCTCGGGCGCCGATCCGGCCGACGCCCGCCGCCGGCTGCTGAAGGACCTGCTGGTGGACGCCGGCATGCGCCGGGCCCGCGAGCGCGGCTGGAACGACACGTACACGTACACGAAGTCGCTGGGCGAGCGCGTGCTCATGACCGAGCGCGGCGACGTGCCGGCCTGCATCGTCCGTCCCGCGATCATCGAGTCGGGCCTTCACGAGCCCGAGCCGGGCTGGATCGACGGCCTGCGCATGGCCGATCCGCTCTTCGCCGCGTTCGGCAAGGGCGCACTGAGAGAGCTCCCCGCGGAGAGCGACGCGACGGTGGACTTCATCCCCGTGGACCACGTCGTTCACGCCATGCTGGCGGCGCACGCCTCGCTGATCGCGGCCCCGCCCGGGCCGCGCGAGGACCCGCCGGTCTATCACGTGGCGACGAGTGGCGCGAATCCGCTGGTCTTCAAGCGCCTCGTGGATCTCGCCCGCTCGTACTTCATCGAACACCCGCTGCGGGATCGCGACGGACGGCCCGCCCATCCTCGCGGGCGGTTCCATCCGGACGAGGCCCGGTTCTTCCGGCGGAGCCGGCGAACCAAGCGCCTGCTGCTGTTCACCTCGGACGCGCTCGGGCCCGTGCCCGGAAGCGCGGCCGCGCGCACGCGCGCACGCCTGCGCGCCCTGTCGGCGCAGCTCGATCGCATCGAGTACTACGTCCGCATCTACGGCCCGTACACGAGCTTCCCTGCCCGGTTCTCGGCCGATCGATCGCTGGAGTTGCACTCCTCCCTGCATCCCGGCGATCGCGTGGCCTTCGGCTTCGATCCCAGGGACATCGACTGGGACACGTACATCAAGGACATCCACCTGCCGGGCCTCGTGCGCAACGTGCTGCGCGAGCCCGCCGCTCCGCCGATGGCGCATTCGGTCGCGGCTGAGGAAGGCGCCGTGGCCGGACGGACGATCCCCGAGGCCTACGCCGAGACCGTGCGCGAGCACGGAGGCCGTCTCGCGGTGCGCGTCCACGAGGGGCGCTCGTACACGCACGCCGACGTTCAGGCGCGCTCCATGGGGCTGGCCCGGCACCTGCGCGACGTCGCGGGCGTGCTGCCCGGCGACCGCGTCGTCCTGTGGTCGGAGAACCGGCCCGAGTGGTTCATCGCGTACCTCGGGATCCTCGCGGCGGGGGGCACGGCCGTGCCGGTGGACGCGGGCTCGCCGCCGAGGCGCGTGGCCGAAATCGTCCGCGTGACGGACGCCCGCGCGATCCTCGTGACGGCCAAGACGGGACAGCACGGCATCGGCGGCGCGTGCTCGGTGCTGGCGCTCGAGGACCTGCCGCCGCCCCTGCCCGACGACGCCAGCGCCCGGGCCCACCTCCCCGTGTCGGTGCCCGCCGAAGGCGTGGCGTCCATCCTGTTCACGTCGGGCACGACGCTGGAGCCGAAGGGCGTCATGCTCGCGCATCGCGCCTTCCTGGCCAATGCCGAGTCCATCCGCGAGGTGCTGCAGCCGTCGGCCGACGATCGCCTGGTCTCGGTGCTCCCGCTGCATCACTCGTTCGAGTTCACCGCGGGGTGCCTGACCCCGCTGCTGACCGGCGCGTCGGTGACGTACCTCGAGACGCCCTCGTCGCAGGCCATCATGGAGGCCCTGCGCGACACGAAGGCCACGGTGCTGCTCGGCGTGCCCCGGCTCTACGAGCTCATGCTCGAGGGCGTCGAGCGGCAGCTCGCCGAGCTCCGCGGCGGAGCCTCCGCGGCGCTCGGCGCGCTGCGCGGCACGAGCCGGGCCTTCCAGTCGCTCGGCCTCAACGCCGCGGGCAAGGCGTTGCTCGCGCCGATCCACGCCCGGTTTGGCGGAAGCATCCGGGCCTTCGTCTCCGGGGGCGCCGCGCTCGATCCCGCGGTGCACCGCGGCTTCTCGGCGCTGGGGTTCACGCTGGCGGAAGGCTACGGCCTCACCGAGACCGCGCCCGTGCTCACCGTGAATCCGCTCTCGGGCACGCGCGCTGGATCCGTCGGCAAGGCGCTGCCGGGCGTGGACATCCGGATCCACAGGCCGGGCGCGGACGGCGTCGGCGAGATCATCGCGCGCGGAGCGAACGTCATGAGCGGCTACTACCGCGACCCGGAGGCCACGGCCCGCGTCGTGCGCGAGGGCTGGTTCCACACCGGGGACCTGGGCCGCCTCGACGTGGACGGCTACCTGCACGTGACCGGCCGCCTGAAGGATCTGATCGTCACGGGCGCGGGCAAGAACGTGTATCCCGACGAGGTCGAGGCCGAGCTGGGCCCGATCGAGGGGGTGAAGGAGGCGTGCGTCGTCGGCGTGGGCGCGCGCGCCGGAGCGGGCGAGGAAGTCCATCTCGTGGCCGTGCTCGACGGCCCCGCCGATGACGCGGCGCGCGCGGGCGTGCGCGCGGCGGTGGCGCGCGCCTGCGAGCCCATGCAGGCTCACCAGCGCGTGCAGCGCATCCACTTCTGGGACGAGGATCTCCCCAAGACGGCCCTGGGCAAGGTCAAGCGCGGCCAGGTCAAGGCCAAGCTCGAGGGCGAGGACGCGACGACCGAGGATCGCTCGCATCCCGGGCTCTCGCAGGATCCCGCCACGCGCGAGATCGTCGCGCTCCTCGCGCGGCTGGCGCGCGTGCCGGCCAGCAGCATCCGCCCGGATCAGAGCCTGTCGTTCGACCTCGGCGTGGACTCGCTCATGCTCGTCGAGCTCGTCGCGGCGCTCGAGTCCATGACGGGCGCCACGGCCGCAGAGGAAGCCGCGAAGGACCTCTCGACCGTGCGCGATCTCCTCGATCTCACGCGCGCGCTGCAGGCCGGCAGCGCGAAGGGCACGAAGGCCGTCCGCAAGCGCGCGCCGGCGGGCGTCCGGGCCGGCATCGTCGCGCGCGCGGCGGCGCCCCTCGTGCGCACGACCTGGCCCCTGTTCTACTCGCACTACCTGGGCCTCGAGGTCGTCGGCCGCGACCGCCTGCCGAGCGAGGGCGCCTACATCATCGCGGCCAACCACCAGAGCCACCTGGACGCTCCGGCCATCCTCACGGCGCTCGGCTCCGACTCGCGGCGCCTGCACGTGGTCGCCGCGCGCGACTACTTCTTCGACACGCCGTGGAAGGGCGGGTTCTTCGCCGAGCTCCTGAACGCCATCCCCTTCGACCGGTCCGGCGACTTCGACCAGGGCATGGATCTCTGCCGCACGGCGCTGCGCGCGGGCGACCCGCTGCTGATCTTCCCCGAGGGCACCCGATCCCCGGACGGACTCCTCCAGCCGTTCAAGGCCGGGCTCGGGCAGCTCGCCCTGTCGCTCGACGTGCCGATCGTGCCGGCCCGCATTGACGGAACGCACGAGGCCCTGCCCAAGGGCGCCGCGCTCCCGCGGCCCCGTCGCGTCCGCGTCGCCTTCGGCGAGCCCCTGTCGCCGGCCACGCTGGTCGGGGAGAACGCGTCGCTGGCCTACGAGCAGTGGCGCGACGTCGCCGAGGCCGTGCGCCATCGCATCGTCGAGCTGGGCTCCGAGCCGGCGACGCGATCCGCGTGAGCCACGCCCCGCGCGTCGGCGCCTTCTTCGACGTGGACGGAACGCTCTGCAAGAGCGACATCTTCCGCGACCTCGTGGCGTTCCGGCGGCACTCCCGCCGCGATCCGCTCTTCCTCGCGAGCGTGCCGCTGCGCGGCCTCACCTTGCTCGCGCTCGATCAGGTCAGCCGCGTCGCCGTCAACCACCTGACGTATTCGTGGTACGCCGGCTTCGCGCGATCCGACTTCGAGCGGTGGGCCATCGCGTTCCAGGAGAGCCACGGCCGTCGCCGGCTCCTCGATCGGCCCGTCCGGCTCCTGGCCCTGCATGCCCGGCTGGGGCACCGCATCGTTCTTCTCACGGGCGCCGTGGACCTGCTGGTGAGACCCCTGCCCGACCTGCTCGCCCGCGTGACGGGCGTGGCGGCGTGCGCCGGCGCGCGGGTCGAGGGCGTGCGCCTCGACGAGCGCGACGGCATCTTCACGGGACGGCTGGCCGAGGCCGCCATCGGCCAGGAGGAAAAGGCCCGGCGCGCGCGCGCCATCGCCGAGGAAGAAGGACTCGACCTCGGCGCCTCGTTCGCCTACGGTGACAGCATCGCTGACCTTCCGCTGCTCGCCGCCGTGGCCCGGCCAGCCGCCGTCAGGCCTGACACGCGGCTGCGGCTCGCGGCGCGGCGCCGGGGGTGGCCGGTCATCGACGCCCCGGACCATCTCGAGGAACGACCGTGACCCAGCCCGAACGAGACGCCTGCGTCCATGTCGTCGAGCGCCCCGAGGAGCGCTTCATGCTCCATTGCGGCGAGGGCTTCGTCAGCGAAGCGTTCCCGCGCGGCACTCGCGTCCTCTATTCCCCGCCGCCCGTGCCGTCCCTGCCGGACGTCCGGGCCGCCGTGCGCCACGCGCTGGACCACCCCGAGGGGACCGACCCTCTCGACGCGCACCTCCGGCCGGGCATGAAGGTGAGCATCGCCTTCGACGACATCTCGCTGCCGCTTCCCGTGATGCGAAAGCCCGACGTGCGGCAGGTCGTGCTCGAGGTGGTCCTCGACAGGCTGGCCACGCGGGGCATCACGGACATCCACCTGATCGCCGCGCTCGCGCTGCACCGGCGCATGACGCCGGCCGAGCTCAAGCACTGCGTCGGGCCTCGCGTGTTCTCCGAGCACTTCCCGAAGGGAACGCTCTACAACCACGACGCCGAGGATCCCGAAGGCATGGTCATGCTGGGCAAGACGCCGCATGGCGAGGAAGCCTGGATCAATCGGCGCGCCGCCGAGTCGGACCTCGTCCTGTACGTGAACATCAACCTGGTCGCGATGGACGGGGGCAACAAGTCCGTGCCGGTGGGCCTGACCGGATACCGGAGCCTCCGGGCCCACCACAGCGTCCGGACGATGATGCACTCGCGATCCTACATGGATCCTCGCGCGTCCGAGATGCACCGGTCCTGCGACCGCCTCGGCAAGGTCGTCGCGCAGCACTGCAAGATCTTCACGATCGAGACCACGCTCGACTCGCGGGTCTTCGGCGGGCCGCTCTCCTACCTCAACAGGCCCGAGCCGACCTGGGGCAAGGGCACCTGGGCCATGGCGCACGCCAACCGTCTCGGCCTCGAGCTCCTGCCGATGCCGGCGCGGCGGGCGATCTTCCACTCGATCAAGGCGCCGTATGGCGTGACGTCCGTCCAGGCGGGCGCGACGGATGCCGTTCACGCGAAGACGCTCGAGAGCGTGCACCGCCAGCAGATGGTGACCGTGCAGGGGCAGACCGACATTCTCGTGGTCGGCCTGCCCTTCGTCGGGCCGTACAACGTGAACTCGATCCTCAATCCGCTGCTCGTGAACTGCCTCGGCATGGGGTACGCGTTCAACCTGTACCGCAACCGGCCGCTCGTCCGGCAGGGCGGCGTGGCCATCTTCTTCACGCCGCTCGAGGAGAAGTTCCACCCGATCCATCACCCGAGCTACATCCCGTTCTACGAGGAGATCCTCGGCCAGACCCGCGACCCCGCGGAGATCGAGGCGCGCTGGGAGGAGCAGTACGCGACCGATCCGCGCTTCATCGACCTGTACCGCAACTCGCACGCCTACCACGGCGTCCATCCGTTCTACATGTGGTACTGGGCGTGCCACGGCATGAGCCACGTCGGCAAGATCATCTACGTGCGCCCGCGCAGCGAGCGAGCCGCCCGTCGCATCGGGGGCGAGGTCGCGCGCTCCTTCGAGGAGGCCCTCGAGATGGCGCGCAGCCATGTCGGCAAGAGCGACCCCTCGATCACGGTGTTCCACATGCCCCCGATCCTGCTCGCCGACGTGCAGTGAGGGGAGCCCGATGCGCGTGCTGCTCGTCGCGAACCCGGCGTCCGGATCCGGCCGCGGCGCGCGCACGCTGGTTGCGGCCGAGCGGAGCCTGAGGGCGCGCGGCGCCACGGTCGAGTCGTTCGCCACGCTCGCCCCCGGCGACGCGCGGCTGCGGACGCGCGCCGCCAGCGAGGGGTTCGACCGCGTCGTGGCGTGCGGCGGCGATGGTCTCGTCTCCGAGGTCGCCGGCGCCCTGGCAGGCGGCGACACGCCGCTCGCCATCATCCCGGCCGGACGCGGCAACGACCTGGCGCGCGCGCTGGGCATTCCGCTCGGGACCGACACCGCCTGCGGGCTGGCGCTGACGGGATCGCCGCGGCGTCTGGACCTGGGCGTCGCGAACGGCAAGCTGTTCTGCACGGTGGCCGCGTGCGGGCTCGACGCGGAGGTGTCGCGGGGCGCACGGACCTCCCGCCTGCCGCTGCCGGGCGCCGGCGTCTATCTCGTCGAGATCCTGCGCCAGCTCCGTCGCATGCCGCATGCGCGCTGCCGCGTCGTGGCCGATGGCGCCGTGCTGGAGGACGACCTCATGGTCCTCGCGATCGCCAACACGCCCACCTACGGCGGCGGCTTTCTCATCGCCCCCGGCGCCCGGCCCGACGACGGCCTTCTCGACCTCTGCGCCATCACGATGCGCTCGCGCGCCCGGGCGCTGGCGCTCATTGCCAGCGTGCCGAGCGGCCGGCACGCGGGGCAGCCGGGCGTGACCATGCTCCGGGCACGGCGCTTCGAGGTCGTCGCCGAGCCGCCTCTCGCCATCGAAGCCGACGGCGAGGCGCTCGACACGACGCCCGTCGTGTTCGAAGCCCGCCCCGCGGCCCTGGGCGTGATCGCGCCCTGAATCACCCGCCCCGCCCGGCATCCGGGCTTCCCTGCCGGGCACTTCGCGTGGGAGGATGGGTCCGCATGCCTTTCGAGGGCTGGATCACCCTCTTGATCCTCGCGATCGCGTCCGTCCTCTTCTTCACGAAGTGGATCCCGTTCGAGGTCACCGCGCTGGCGGTGCCGGTCACGCTCTTCCTGACCGGCGTCCTCGACACGCCCGGCGAGGTCCTCTCCGGCTTCGCCTCCGAGGCCGTGATCACGCTCGGGGCCGTGTTCGTGCTCGGCGCGGGCCTTCAAGAGAGCGGCGTGACCACGCTGATCGCCCGCCTGCTGCAGCGGCTCGCCGGCGCGGACGAGCTGCGCATCAGCGTGGCCATCATGGTCGCGGCCTGCGCCGTCTCCGCGTTCATGCCCAACGCCGCCGCCGTGGCGCTGCTCCTGCCGGTCGTGGCCATGCTGGCGCGCAAGACCGGCGCCGCGCCGAGCCGGCTGCTGATCCCGCTGTCGTTCGCCGCGGTGCTGGGTGGCAACCTGACGCTCCTGGGCGCGACCCCCAACCTGCTCGTGGCGGACGACGCCAGGAAGAAGGCGGGCATCACGCTCGGCATGTTCGATTTCATTCACGTCGGCCTGCCGATGGCGGTCGCGGGCATCGCCTTCATGGCCTTCATCGGCCGCCGCATGCTTCCGGTTCACACGACCGAAGACCGCCTGCGCGAGGCCCTCAACCCCGAGGCCGCGGCCAACAGCTACGGCCTCGCGCGGACGCTCTTTCGCATGCGCGTCCTGCCGCACTCGAAGGTCGCCGGCCGCACCATCTACGAGTCCGGTCTGCGCGCGCGATACGGTCTCGAGGCGGTCGCGATCGTGCGCGACGGACGGCTCCGCAGCCAGTTTCTCGAACCCCGGCCCGACCTCTTCCTGGCCTCGGGCGACGAGCTGTACGTCGAGGGGGATGACGAGGCGGCGTGGCGCTTCTCCGAGGCCGAGACGGTGCAGTTCGGGCTGGCCGGCCCGGACGACATCGAGCGGATCCTCGGCCGCGGGCTGACGATCGCCGAGGTGACCGTGCCGCCTCGCAGCGAGGCGATCGGCAAGACGGTCAAGGACCTGCAATTCCGTTCCCGGTTCGGCCTGAACGTGCTGTCGCTGTGGCGACGGGGCGAGGCCCTGCGCGACGACGTCGCCACGCAGGAACTCCAGGCCGGCGACGCCATGCTCGTGTCCGGCAAGAGCCGCCGTCTGCAGGACCTCGCGCGGGATCCCGACTGGGTCGTGCTGACCGAGCACGCCACGCAGGAGGACGCGGCCCGCGCGCCGCTGGCGCTGACGCTGCTGCTGGTCGCCATCGTTCCGGCCGCCTTCCACGTCGTGCCGGCCTCGCTCTCCGCGCTCTCGGCGGCGCTTCTCATGGTGCTGACCGGCTGCGTCACGCTGCCCGCCGCCCAGCGCGCCATTGACTGGCGCGTCGTGTATCTCGTGATCGGCATCGTCCCGCTCGGTCTCGCTCTCGAGCGCCACGGCGTCGCGGGCCTCGCCTCGCAAGGTCTGGTGGCGGCAACGTCCGCGATCGGACCGGCCGCGATCCTGGGCGCGATCTTCCTGCTCGCCAGCCTGATCGCCATGGGCTCGACGAACTCCACCTCGGCCGTGCTCATGTCCCCCGTCGCGCTCTCGGCCGCACAGCAAGCGGGGGTCGATCCGCGCAAGGCGCTGCTCGCCGTCGCCTTCGGCGCCTCGTGCGCGTTCGTGCTGCCCGTCCACCAGTGCAACCTGCAGGTCATGAGCCCGGGCGGCTACGCGCCGCGCGACTTCGTCCGCACGGGCCTCGCGCTCTCGGCCGTGGTCGGCGTGCTGGCGATCGCGCTGCTGACGTGGACGTGAGCGCCCGCGCTGGCGCGCGCCCCCCCCTCGCGCCGCGTCTCCTGCGGTGGTTCGGCGCGCAGGCCCGCGACCTGCCGTGGCGCCGCAGCCGCACGCCGTACTCGGTCGCGGTGTCCGAGCTGATGCTGCAGCAGACGACCGTCGCCGCCGTCGCGCCGCGCTTCGAGCGCTTCATGGCGCGCTTCCCCGACTGGAACGCGCTCGCGGCCGCGCGGCCGGCAGCCGTGCTGGCCGAGTGGGCGGGCCTGGGTTACTACCGGCGCGCGAGGAACCTGCACGCGCTCGCCCGCGAGGTCGTCGCCCGCGGCGGCGAGTTCCCGCGCGACCTCGACGAGGCGCTCGCGCTCCCGGGCGTCGGGGCGTACACGGCCGGGGCCATCCTCTCGCTGGCGCACGGCATCGCGCTGCCCGCCGTGGACGGCAACGTGATCCGCGTGATCGCCCGGCACGACGGCCGCCCGTTCCGCCCGGGCAGCGCCGCCGACCGCCGCGCCATCGAGGCCATCGTGATGCGGCACCTGCCGGCGCGCCGGCCGGGCGACTTCAACGAGGCGCTCATGGAGCTCGGCGCCACCACCTGCACGCCGCGCGCGCCCGCCTGCCCCGCCTGTCCGCTCGCGCGCACCTGCGTCGCGCGGCAGGCTGGCCGTCAAGAGGACTTCCCGGCCCGGGCGAAGCGCCCCCCGATGCGGCGCGTGAGCGCGGCGGCCGCGGTCATCCTGCGACGAAACCGCATCCTGCTGCGCCGGCGCCCGGCCAACTCCGCGCTCATGCCCGGACTCTGGGAGCTTCCCGGCGGGACATGCGACGGAACGCCCGCCGCTGCCTACGTCGCGGCCCAGGTGCTGCCCGCGCTTGGCGGCGGCGTCGTGCTCGGGGAGATGGGGCGCGTGCGCCACGTCGTCACGCATCGCAGCATCACGCTGTCCCTCGTGCGGTGCCGCCTCGAGCGACCGCCGCGAAGCGTCGGCGATCTCCGATGGTCCACGCCGGAGGCGGCCACGTCGCTCGGTCTCACTGCCGCGACGACCCGGGCGCTGCGTCTCCTCGCTGGCGTCAGCCCGCGAACCTGATCGCCGGGGTCAGCGCGACCAGGCGGCCAGGAGCGCGGCCGCTTCGGCGCGAACCTCCCCGTCCGGGTCGCCGAGCAGGCCTTCCACCGCGGCCCGCCCCCGCGAGTGCCCGAGGCGGCTCAGCGCCCAGGCCGCGTGCGCGCGCACGCCGGGCGCGGGATCGGAGATCAGCGCCACCAGTTCCGGCTCGAGGCCGTCGTCCCCCGAGTTGCCGGCCGCGATCGCCGCGTTCCGCACGAGACCGACACGGCCCTCGCGCTTCACCGCGCTCTTGGGCGTCAGCGCCGCGAAGGCCGCGTCGTCGAGCCGCAGGAGATCGCGCAGGAGAGGCGCGCGGCCCAGCGGCCCCTCGGCGAACCGGGCATGGCCCGCGCGATGACGGTGCTTGTTCCATGGGCAGGCGTCCTGGCACGCGTCGCACCCGTGAACCCACGCCCCCTGACCGGCCCGCGTCTCAACAGGTGTTATTGATACTGTTTCAATCGTCGTATATGAGATGCAGCGCCGCGCGTCCACCACTCCGGGCGCCAGGATCGCCGCCGTCGGGCAGGCTTCCAGGCAGGCGGTGCACGTGCCGCAGTGGTCGGCCGCGAGCGGCGCTCCGGCGTCGATCTCGACATCGGTCAGCAGCAGGCCGATGAAGAACCACGACGCGCCGTCGATCCGCAGGACGTTGCCGTGCTTGCCGAGCCACCCGAGGCCGGCGAGCACGGCATGCGGCTTCTCCATCGCGGAGCCGCGATCCACGCAGGTCCGCCAGTTCGAGCCGACGACCTCCCGTTCCAGGCGCCGGCCCAGGGCCATGAGCATGCTCTTGACGACGAGGTGATAGTCCCGGCCCCAGGCGTAACGCGACACGCGCGCGCGCGCTCCCGGCCGGCTGTCCCCGGCCGCTGGCTCGCCGGGCTCGCCGGGAGCGTCGTGCGCGACGAGCCCCGCGATGACCGTCCGCGCGCCCGGCCACCAGACGAGCGGGTTCTCGCGCGCGGCGGCGTCCCTCGCCATGTAGTCCATCTCGCCGTGACGGCCCGCGCCGAGCCACTCACGCAGCCCGGTCTCTCGCGGCGCGCCGGGAATGGCCTGCGCGCGTGCGTCGGCGAGCGAGCCGGCGGGGACGGCGCCCAGGTCATGGAAGCCGAGGTCCCCCGCCAGTTCCCGGAGCGCCTGCCAGCCCGACGGGCTCAGCTTCACGCGGCCGTCCGGGCCCGGCGCGCCCTGGCGGGGGCGCGGTGGGTGTTGCTTCCCTCGACTCCCGATGGGATGCTCGCGCTCCCGGCGGCGCCCACCGCCGCCTGGACCGAGGATCCCGCGTGGACGCGACATTGCTGCAGCGGCTCGACGACATCGTCACCAGCCACGCGGTCTTCCGGCACGTCACGCACGTCAACCCGGATGCCGACGGTCTCGGAAGCGCCCTCGCCATGAGCCGGCATCTGCGCGCGCTGGGCAAGGACTCCGAGGTCGTCATCCCCTCCCCGCTGCCGCGCCGCCTCGCGTTCCTCGCGAGCGAGGGCGAGGTCCGGGTCTTGAGCGGCGGCGCCCCGGTCCTTCCGGCCGACGCCGTCACCATGCTGTACGACATCTCGACGCTCGATCGCCTTGGCGCCCTCGCCGAGAGCGTCCGCCGCTCGAGCGCGCCGGTCGTGGTCTTCGACCATCATGACGGGACGATCGAGTTCGAGTGCCTGGCGCTGGTCGAGGAGACCGCGGGCGCGACGGCCCAGGTGATCTTCGATGTCCTCGACGCGCGGCGGGTGCCGATCACGGCCGACATCGCCCTGCCGCTGTACGTCGCGATCGTCTCGGACACGGGATCGTTCAACTACGGCAAGACCACGCCCCACACGCACCGCGTGGCCGCGCGCCTGCTGGAGGCGGGGCTCGATCCGCTCGCGATTCACGGACGCCTCGAGGGCGGCCGGACGCTGGTGGCTGTGCGGACCGGCGCCGCCGTCCTGAGCACGCTCGAGGTGGACGCCGTCGATCCGCGCATCGCCCATGCCACCATGACCGCCGCCCAGTTCGCCGCGGGCGGCGCCGACGCGCTCGAGATGCTGGACCTCGTCAATCACACCATCGCGATCGAGGGCGTCCAGGCCGGCGCGCTGTTCATCGAGAACGCCGCGGGGAGCCTCCGGCTCTCGCTGCGCAGTCGCGGAGGAACGAGCATCGTGGGCACGGCCAGGCACTTTGGCGGCGGCGGCCACGAGAACGCGGCCGGCGCCACCCTCCTGAAGCCACTCGCGGCCGGTCGCGCCGAGGCGCTGGCGCGACTCCGCGCGGACATCGCCGCGCAGCACGGCCCCCCGCACCGCTGACTCAGCCCGGCCGTCCGCCGCCGTCACCACGCATCGCGGCTCGCGTCGAACGGGGAGTCGTCCCTGCCCTGGCCGTGCGCGCGCGGCACCAGTCGGCCGCCCGCTACGAGCGCGCGCAACGCGCCCACGACGCGCTCGTCGTAGGCGCCCTGGGCGGCCTCGTGCTCGATGATGGACAGCGCGCGCTCGGGGGTCATGGACTTCTTGTAGGGGCGATCCTCGGCGGTCAGCGCGTCGAACACGTCAGCCACGGTCAGCAGGCGCGCCTGGAGCGAGATGGCCTCGCCCGCGAGGCCACGCGGGTATCCGGAGCCGTCGAGCTTCTCGTGATGGGACCAGGCGATTTCCGGCACGCGCGCGAGATCCTTGGGAAAGGGCATCTGGCGCAGGAACTCGTAGCTGAGCTGGACGTGGTGCTGGATCTCGCGCCGCTCCGCGTCGGTGAGGTTCCCCTTGCGGACGGCCAGCATCTCCGTCTCGCCCTCGCGCAGCAGCGCGTGCGTCGTGCCCGACGCGTCGGTGAACGCCTGCGCGCCGATCCGCCGGAGCCGCGCGAGATCGTCGTCGGCCAGCCACGACGGGGACGTGATGCGCCGCAGGAAGGCGAGGTCATCCTGGAGCTCGCGCGCGCGCTCGCGGGCCGCCGCGAGCGCCGGATGACCGTCGTCGGCGCCCGCCTGCTCGCGCCCCGCGCGCAGCGTCGCCTCGCACGCCGCCGTGAACCGCCAGCCGATCGCCTCCATGCCCTCGGGCGGAATCTTGTCCGACTTGGTCAGGACGCACTCGCGCACGCCGATCTTGCCGACATCGTGGAAGATCCCCGCAAACCGGAGCTCGCGCAGTTCGGGTTCGCTGAGGCAGTTCATCTCCCGCGCCAGGCGAACCGCGTACGCCGCCACGCGGCTGCTGTGGCCGGCCGTGCAGGGATCCCGCGCGTCAATGGCCGCCGCGGTGTAGTTGATCAGCGAGTCGAAGACCTCCTGCAGCTCCGCGTACAGGCCGGCGATGACGAGCGCCGTGGCGGCATGGCTTCCGAGAATGGCCACGAGCTCGGCCGAGCGCTCGTCATAGGGAGCGATGGCGCCCTCGGCATCGCGGCCATTCATGAGCTGCAGCACGCCCAGCACGTCCCCGTCCGGCTCGACCAGCGGCACCACGAGCATGGAGCGAACCTCGTACTTGAAGCGGTCGCTGCTGGCCCTGCTGAACGACGCGTGCTCCCTCGCATCCGCGATGTTCAGCGTGCGCTTCTCGCTCGCGGCGAGCCCCGCGAGGCTCGAGCCGTCCACCGGCAGCTCGAAGCTGGGCATCTCGTCCACGGCCCCGTCGCCATCGCGATCGAGAGCGTCGTTCTGCGCGACGGCGAAGGCCAGCCGGTCTCCGCGCTTCACGTACAGCGTGCCGGCCTCGGAACTCGTGAATCGGCGGGCCTCGGACACGATGGCCGGCAGGAGCGACTTCGGATCGAGCTCACGGGACAGGCGCATGCCCAGAGACGAGACCGTGCGGAACTCCTCGCCGAGACGGGCCAGCTCTGCGGTCAGACGCGCGACCTCTTCCTGCGCGGCCATGGGTCACCTCGGTGAGGATGGTACCCCTGCCCGAGCCGCCACGCGAACGGCGCGGAGCACCGCTGGCCAGGCCACCGGCCCGGCCGCGGCTGCTGCCCGTCCCGTCAGGCCATGACCTGCCGTCACGGCCGCCCGGTCAGAACGTCCCGCGCTGAGCTTCGGCGTCGGCCACCCGCTGGATGGCGATGGCGTAGGCCGCCTCGCGCATCGTGATGTTGCGCTCCTGCGCGAAGGCGTGCACGTCGCGGTAGGCCCGGCCGAGCTGCTTCTCGAGGTGCTGGTTGACCGTGTCGAGCTCCCAGCGGTACTGCTGGAGGTTCTGCGTCCACTCGAAGTACGACACGATGACGCCCCCGGCGTTGGCCAGGATGTCGGGCACGACGACGATGCCTCTCTCCTTGAACACGGTGTCGGCCAGCGGCGTGACGGGGCTGTTCGCGCCCTCGACGATCATCTTGCACTGGACCTCGCGAGCGTGCTGCGCGGTCGAGATGACGGAGGACAGGGCGGCCGGAATCAGGAAGTCGCACGGGATGCGGAACAGGTCGTCGCCTCGCAGCGACTCGGCTCCCGTGAAGCCCATGACATGGCCCGTCGCGTTCACGTGGCGGCCGAGCGCCTCCACGTCCAGGCCCTTGTCAGAGTGCACGGTGCCCGAGACGTCCGACACGGCCAGGACCTTGACGCCCTTCTCGTGCAGGAACTTCGCCGCGTGGAACCCCACGTTGCCGAAGCCCTGGATGGTCGCGGTGCCGCCCGCCACGCTGATGCCCGCATCATGAGCCGCCTGCTCGAGACAGAACACGACGCCGCGCCCGGTGGCCTCGTTGCGGCCGAGGGAACCCCCGAGCGGAACCGGCTTGCCCGTCACGATCGCTGGCGTGTAGCCGTACTTGCGGCCGTACTCGTCCATGACCCACGCCATGATGGTGGGGTTCGTCCCGACATCGGGCGCCGGCACGTCGCGGTACGGCCCGAGCACCAGCGAGACGCGCGAGATGAAGCGCCGCGTGAGACGCTCGAGCTCGGACTGCGACAGCCGGCTCGGATCGACCTGCACGCCGCCCTTCGCGCCACCGAACGGGATGTCCACCAGCGCGGTCTTCAGCGTCATGAGCGCCGCGAGCGCCCGGACCTCCAGCAGGTCCGCGCTCTGGTGGTACCGGATGCCCCCCTTCATGGGGCCGCGCGCGCCGTTGTGCTGCACGCGGTAGCCGACGAACGACTCGAGGCGGCCGTCATCCATGCGGACGGGGACCTCGACGGTCACCTCGCGGAACGGAATGAGCAGCGACTTCTTCATGGGCTCGGGGAGGTGAACCAGCTTGGCCACCTCGTCGAACCGGCTTGCGACGACATCCCAGTCGTTCATCGGACAGCAGACTCCGGAAGGAAACGGTCCCGCCTGGCGGGAGGGCACGATGATGGGTGAAGCGACGGGCGCCCCGCTCGGGGCGCCCCGCGGTCGGAGCGCGCCGCCCGGATCGGGAGCGGCGCGCCACCGGCCTCAAGGCGCTGATCAGTGCATGGGCGCGGGGCGCTCTTCGTTCCAGCGAAGGCCCGCGTAGAACCCCTTGCTCACCCTCTCGAGATAGCCGTCCTGGATGGCCTTCCGCACGAGCAGGAGGAACTGGCCCTCGCGGTACTCGCCTCGCAGCTCGCCCGCGGTGGCGCCCTTCTTGAGGCGCGCGATGAGCCGGCGCTGGGAAGGAGCGCGACCCGCGAAGGTCTTCATGACAGCTTCCAGGTCATCCATCGCGGACTCCGGCAGCGTCACGTCCTGCAGGCCCTCGAGGGCGGCCTCCTCGTCGGCGTCCACGTCATCGTCGCCATCGGCTTCGGCGACCGCGGGCGGCGCCGCCGCCACGGCCTCGGCGCCATTGCCGCCGCGACGCGCCGACGTCCGCTGCCGGGCCGGCTGGGCCTCGATCGGAGCCGGCGTGTCGGCGTCGTCGCCGTCGGCCGCCTGCGCCGCCATGTCGGGCGCGTCGCTCTCGTCCGTGCCGTCGGCCCCCGAGTCGGAGTCGGCGCCGGCCGCGTCGGCGCCGGCCGCCGCGTCGTCCCCCGGACCGCGCCGCCTGCGGCCGCGTCCGCCGCGACGACCGCGCCGCCGGCCGGAGCGCTCGCCCGCAGGCGCCGCCCCGTCTCCGCCCGCCTCGGTGTCACCGGCTGCCGCCTCGGCATCCACGGTCTCGGGCTCGTCACCCTCGGCGCCCGCCGCCGCCTCGGTCGCGTCGCCGCCACGAGCGGACTGCGCGCCGCGCGGAGGCTGGGACGGCCGCTGCGCCGATCGACCCCTCGGCGGCGCGTCCTTGCCCGGCCGTCGCTCGACGATGCTCTCGGTGGCGAGGAACAGCTCGAAGCTCTCGCCGGACTCCGCCACGCGGATGAAGCCCTGCCGCTCGGCCTCGCGCACGAACTGCTTGAACTGCTGGAAGGGCACGCCCTTCGCGTTCCGGAACTTGCGCTCGTCGAATCCGACGACGAGCTCGCGCAGGATCGGCTTGACCACGCCGAGCGTCGCGCGATAGCCGCGAGCCCTGGCGATCTCGACGGCGCGGAGGAGCTTCGCGTAGACGTCCTTCTGCTCCGCGGCGAGATCCTCGTCGCTCTCGAGCAGCTGGTGGTAGTAGAACATCTCGTCCACGGCGACCGCGAGCTCGGACGACGTGCAGCCGGCCACGCCGATCGCGTAGACCTCCTTGCCCGCCGCGCGGATCTGGTTCATCAGCGGCACGAAGTCACGATCGCCGGAGACCAGCACGAAGATGTCGATGTTCTTCGACAGCAGGACATCCTTCATGATGTCGATCGTGATCACGATGTCCACGGAGTTCTTGGTCGCCTGAGACCGCGTCTTGGCGTCGTAGAACTTGCGGGTCGGAACGTAAATGGGCTCGACCCCGCTGCTGAACATCTGGCTCGTCACGACGCGCGCGAACTCGGACCAGTCGGCGTACGCGCGGCACTGGGTCAAGCGGCCGAACTCCCGGCACTTGTCCATGATGACGTCGAAGTTGGGGTTCTGTCCGACGGTGCTCCTCAGGGAGATGTAAAGGTTTTCGTAGTCAACGTAGACGGCGACGTCCTTCTTGGACTTCGACTCCGGGGAGCCGTTCTGAATCGGGGCCATCAGGCTTGTCTTCTCTCGCGCCGGTTCGCGGCGCATCGGGGTGGATCGATGGCGTGTCGGGCGCCGATCCGTGGATGAGGTGCGGGACCGGGGGGGGCCGGCGCGCGCGCTTCGAGCGCCGCATCGCCAGCACCGCCGCCGCATGAGACGCCCGGGGGCAGGCCTTTCCTGGGCCGGCCGCCCGCTCGCGCCTCCGCTCCCGCATGGGTGGTAGGTCTTCGATTCCGCTGCGACTCGGCACGGCTCCCACGCCGCGCCTGCCAGCCGCTGAGCTCCCGAATCCGCGGGACCGGAGCTGCCTTCTCGGGCGCTGTCGGCCAGGGACTCGTCGTTCCGACGTGACGAAGCTCGCGGAACCGGAGTGGATGCTACCACGACGGCTTCGACATCGCCTACCCTTGCGCGACCGCCCGGCGGCCGGCGGGGCGGCGGGCGGCCGGGCCGGCTGGCCGCCACGCCCAGAATGCCCCCCGGCCCGGGCAACCTGCCGCGAGAGGCCGTTTCCAGGCCCCCTTCCCCGAGCTCTCAAGTGCCCCGAAACGCCTCGCCCGATCCTCTTGGCCGCTGGGCCGGGGTGGGAGCCGTCATCGTGCGGCACGCTCCGCGCGTGGTGGTGGGCGTGGTCGCCGCGGCGATCGTCGCTGGCCTCGCCGCGGGCTTCCTCCTGCGCGTTCGCCCGGGCTACGTGGATCTCCTGGATGCGCAGTCGCCCGTGCAACGACGCTACCTGCAGTTGCTCGATGAACTGGGCAACGTCGAGCCGCTCCACGTCGTGGTCGAGTCGGCGGACCCCGCCACGGCGGCGGCCGTGGTGGACGATCTGGCCCCCCGACTCCTGGAACTGGCCGATCCCGTCTTCGGCCCGCTCACGACGAGCGTCGTGGACCGGGTGGACACCTCGGCCCTCGCGGACAGGGCGGCCGCCTGGCTTCCCGCGGCCGCCGCCCGCGCGCTCGCGGAGATCCCGCGCCTTCCCGAACTCGTCGCGGACCCCCACGCCGCCAGCATCCTGGATCTGATCCGCGCGGCGCTCGAGCGCGCGCGCGACGCGGGCCTGGCTGGCGATTCTCCGGCTGCTGGCGACGCGCCCTCACCGGCGGGGCTCGCCTCGATCGTGGACTCGCTCGCTTCGATCGCGCGCGGCGACGAGGAACCGCTGGCGCGCAACGTGCTGCGGTCCCTCTCGCGGCGTGGCCGCGAAGGGCTCGACGCCGACGGACGCCTCGAGCTCTCGCCGGGCCGCCTCCTGCTCACGGTCATGCCCCGCGACTCATCCGCCGACTATCGCGTCATGGCCGTGCTGGTGAACCGCGTCCGCGCCGAGGCGGACGCCGCGATCGCGCGAGCGGGCGGGAACGCGCGGGTGTCGCTCACCGGCGCGCCCGCGCTCATCGCCGACGAGATGACGGCCGTGCGGCGCGACATCGCGCTGGCGTCCAGCCTGTCGTTCCTGCTCGTGACCCTGCTGTTCTTCGTGTCGTTCAACTCGCTGCGCCACGTGCTGTTCGCCGCCGTCGCGAACGCATGCGGGCTGGCGCTCACGTTCGGCGCCGCCTGGTTCCTGGTCGGATACCTCAACCTGTTCTCGTCCGTCTTCGCGGCCGTGCTGGCGGGCCTGGGCATCGACTTCGGCATCCACTTCATCAACTTCTACGAGGCCCGGCGGCGCAACGGGCTGGCCGCGGAGCCAGCGCTCGTGAGCTCGTTCGCGTCCGTCTTCCCCCCGATCGCGCTGTCGGCGGTCACGACCGCCGCCGCGTTCCTCATGGTGATGACCTCGCAGTTCGCGGGCTTCTCGCAACTGGGACTCATCTCGGGCGTCGGCGTCCTTCTCTGCCTGCTGACGGCCTTCACGCTCATCCCCGGCTTGCTGGCCTGGGAGGCGCGCCGCCGCCCCCGGCATCCGGCCGGCGCGCGCCCCCCGTGGTCGCTGCCCTTGCTGCTCCTCCCCGTCCGGGGCGCGCGCGTCGTCGCGCCGCTGGGCCTCGCGCTCGTCGCTCTCGCGATGTTCGGCGCCCTCCGCCTGCGCTTCGACCACGACCTCATGCGCCTGCAGCCCGAGGGCACGGAGGCGCTGGCGTTGCAAGTGGACGAGTCCCGCCGCGTGGCGACGCACCCGGCGATCATGCTCGCCGAGAACGCGGCCGCAGCGCGCGCGCTCGCCGAACGCCTGCGCCGCTTGCCGAACGTGGCCTCGGTCATGACGCCGGCCGATGCCCTGCCCCCGGAGGATCCCGAGCGCGGGCCCGCGCTGCTCGCCCTGCACGCGCGCCTGACTGGCGTCGCAGGCGACGCGCCCGGGGACGCCGGTCCCGCACCGCCCGACGCCAGCACGCCGCTCGCGCGCGCTCGCGCGTCCGCCGCGGGGCTGCGCACGGATCTGATCGCACTCCAGGATCTCGCGTTCGAGGGCGGCAGCGCCACGGCCGTCACCGCGCTCGACGCTCCGATCGCTGCCGCCGAGCGGCTCGAGCAGGCGCTCCTCGCGCCCGGCGCTGGCGAGCGGCTGGCCGCGCTGCGCGACGACCTCGCGCCGCGGCTCGCGCGCATGGTCGAACTGCTCCCGGCGCTCGCCGCGCACGGGATCGTGGCCGCGGACCTGCCGGCCGCGCTGCGCAGCATGGTCGGCCGCCACGGCGCCATGGCCGTGGTGGCGATGCCCCGCGAGAGCGTCTGGGATCGCGCCGCCGTCGTGAACTTCGTCGAGAGCGTACGCGCGGTGGCGCCCGAGGTCACGGGCCCGGCGGTGCAGGTCGCCGAGATCACGGAGCTCATGCGCACGTCGCTGCTGAACGCCTCGGCGCTGGCGGTTCTGGTCATCATCACGTTCGTCTTCGTGACCACGCGCCGCGTCCGGACGACCCTCCTCTCGCTGCTGCCGCTCACCTGCGGCTTCGTCCTCATGCTGGGACTCATGACCCTGACCGGCGTTCCGCTCAACCCCGCGAACCTGGTGGCGCTCCCGCTGCTCCTGGGCATCGGCGTGGATGGCGGCGTGCATCTCATTCACCGGTGGGAGGAAGTCGGCGACGCGGCCACGGCGATCACGGACGTCGGGCACGCGCTGCTCATCACGTCGCTGACGACCGTGGCCGGCTTCCTTCCGCTCCTGCTCGCGAAGCACCGCGGCATTCGCTCGCTCGGCGCGGCGACCTGTCTCGGGTCGCTCGGCATGCTGCTGGCCGTCGTGGTGATCGCGCCGGCCTTCCTCGCCGTGCTCGATCGCGCGCGCGCCGCCCGGTCGGCGCCGTGAGCAGGGGCGGCGCCGACGTCGTGATCGTCGGGGCGGGCATCGCCGGCCTCATGCTCGCGAGAACCCTCCGCGGCGCGGGCGCTGACGTGCTCGTGCTGGACGGCGCCCCGTTCCCGCCCGCCGGGGCCACGGCGCGCTCGGCCTGGATGATCCGCGGCGACGCGCGGGATCCCGCCGTCGCCGCCATGACGGCGCGCGGTCGCGACGCCTGGCGCGCGGGCGCGTGCGACGGCTTCGCGCCCACCGGTTCGTTCATCGTCGGGGATGGCGACGACGACGTGAGCGCCCTGATCCCGCGCGCGACCGGCCGCGGACGATACTGCGCGCTCGATGGCCTCGTCGATCCGTCCGCGGCCATCGCCTCGCTGCTCGCGAGCGCCAGCCCGCCACGCCGGGAGCCCGCCCTCGCTCTCGAAGGCGCCGCCGCGGGCGCGCGCGTCAGGACGGCGACCGGGTCCATCGAGGCGAGGACCGTCGTGAACGCCGCGGGCGCGCACGCGGGCGCGCTCGGCGCGCTGCCGTTGCGCCCGCTGCGCCGGCACCTCGCGATCGCGCGCGGCGTGCGCCTTCCTGATGGCGCGCCCTTCGTGTGGCACGACGCGGACGGCTTCTACTTCCGCGCTCATGAGGCCGGCCTCCTGATGAGCGCCTGCGACGAGACGGAGGGCGCCCCCGGCGACGAGAGCGTGGACCCGGACGCCGCGCGACACATCGTCGCCACCGCCCGCCGGCTGCAGCCGGCGTTCGGCTCGATCGCGCCGGTCGCGTGCTGGTCCGGCCAGCGGAGCTTCGCGCCCGACCGCCGGTTCATCGTCGGACCCGATCCCCGCGCGGCCGGCGTGTTCCACCTCGCGGGCCTCGGCGGGCACGGCGTCACCGCGGCGCCGGCGCTGGCGGACCTCGCCGCCCGCATGCTGGCGGCGGGCCCCGCGGCCTCGCCCCCCGACGAGGCGCTACCCTTTCTCCCGAGCCGCCTCCTCGCCGGGCGCCGGCATCCCGGTGCGGCGTCTGAATCATGAGCGCGAGCGCCGCGTCCTGGCCTCGAACAGCAGGAGATGCCTCGTGATGCACGTGTTGATGGCTCTGGCCCTGGCGATGGCGCCCGCCGCGCTCGCCGCCACGCCCTCCGGCGCGGCCCCGCCGGTCGCGCGCGCGACGCCCCCGGCCGCCGCGTCATTCCTGATCGTGAACCCCTCGGGGCGCGGCAACCAGTCGCTGGCCGACGGGTTCCTCTCGGATCTCGCGCAGGCCGTGATCGCGCACTGGCCGGCGGACGAGCCCGCCCCGGCGCTCACGGGCCGCTACCACGTCACGGTCGCCGACGCGCTGGCGTCCATCCGGCGAGAGGCCCCGGCGTTCGCGATCGTCTCGCCCGGCTTCTACCTCGCGCAGCGCGAGACGCTCGGCCTCGTGCCGATGCTCGTGCCCGTGAGGGCGCACGACGGGCCCCCGGTCGTGCACCTCGTCGTGCCCGCCTCCGCGCCCGCGCGCGACCCGGCCGCGATGCGCCTCGGAGGACAGCTCGCGGGCGAGCCGGCCTGGGTCGTCGGCCCCGTCCTGCGACTCCCGCCGGGCGCGCGGCCGACATTCGTCCCGGCGGCGCGCACGCTCGAGTCGGTCCGTCAGCTCGAGGCGGGGGCCGTGGACGGCATCCTGCTGCCCGACGCGGACTGGGCCCTGCTCCAGCAGACGGGCAAGGCCCGGGGCCTGCGCATCGCGAGGACATCGCCGCCGCTGCCCGAGGGCCCCGTGGTCTCGCTGGGTCCGCCCTCGAGCACGGCCCGCGCCGCCGCCGCGGCGCTCCGGGCGCTCGGTGATGACGAGGCTTCCCGGCGGATCCTGGAGCGCATGACGCTGCGGGGCTTCCGCGAGGCCACGCCGACGGACTACGCTGAGGTGATCGCGCCAGGCCCAACCGCAGGGGATCCCCGTCCGTGACATCGCCTTCGCTCCGCCCGACCGACAGCCAGACCCGCGCGCGCGCCCTCGCGCCCGCCGCGCGAGCGGCCGTGTCGTCGGCGCGCGACAGCCTCCTGGCGATGCAGCGTCCCGACGGACACTGGCGCGCCACGCTCGAGACCGACGTCACGATCACGGCCGAGTTCCTCCTGGCCTGCCGCCACCTCGGCCGCGTGGACGAGGCGAGGGAGCGCGGCATCGTCAACTACCTCTCGCGCGTGCAGAGCGCCGAGGGCGGCTGGCGAATCCATCCCTCCGGAGCCCTGTCGCTCGACGCGACCATCAAGGCGTACTTCGCCATGAAGGCCGCCGGCGTCCCCGCGTCCGATCCGAGGCTCCAGCGCGCCCGGGCCGTCGTTCTCGATCTCGGCGGCGTCGAGGCGTCGGCCGTGTTCACGAAGATCCACTGCGCGATCCTCGGCGAGATCTCGTGGGACACGATCCCGGTGATCCCGCCGGAGATGATGCTGCTGCCTCGATCCGCGCCGTTCAACATCTACGAGATGTCGTACTGGTGCCGCACGATCCTCGTGCCGCTGTCCATCATCCAGTCGCTGCGCGCCCCCGGGCGGCTCCCGCCCGATCGCGGAATCCCCGAGCTCTTCGTGTCTCCGGACGGCCGCAAGCGGGCGACGCTCCAGCGAGGACCCGACTGGTTCTCGTGGAAGCGCCTGTTCTACATGCTCGACCGCGCGCTGAAGGGCCTCGAGCCCATGAACCCGCCCGAGCTGCGCCGGCGCGCGCTCCTGCTGGCCGAGCGGTGGATGCTCCAGCGGCTCGAGGGCAGCGCCGGGCTCGGCGCGATCCACCCGGCCATGCTCAACACGGTGTACGCGCTGCGCATGCTGGGCTACGCCTGGGATCACCCCGTCCTGGACCGGGCCTGGAAGGACCTGCTCGACCTCTTCGTTGACGACGGCGACGCCTGCTTCATGCAGCCCTGCCTGTCGCCGGTGTGGGACACCGCGCTCGCGTCCATCGCCCTGTCGCACTCGGGCAGCGACGCCTTCGACGACCCCATCGTGCGCGCGACCGACTGGCTGCTCGCCCACCGCACGACGCTGGCGGGCGACTGGCGCGCGGAGGCGCCCAAGGCTCCGCCGTGCGCCTGGGCCTTCCAGTACCGCAATGACCACTATCCGGACGTGGACGACACCGCCATGGTGCTCATGGCTCTCAAGCGCTCCGCCGCTTCGGATCCCGACCTGAAGGAGGCCGTCTGCCGGGACGCCCTCGCCTGGGTCAGGGCCATGCAGTCGCGCGATGGCGGCTGGGGCGCGTTCGACCGGAACAACGACCGCATGGTGCTCCAGCACGTGCCCTTCGCCGATCACGGAGCGCTCCTCGACGTGCCGACTCCCGACCTGACCGGGCGGGCTCTCGAGCTGCTGGGCGCGGATGGTGTCCGCGGCGACGATGGCGGCGTGCGCCGCGCGCTCGCGTACCTGCGACGCGAGCAGGAGCCCGAGGGCTGCTGGTTCGGGCGCTGGGGCGTGAACTACATCTACGGCACGTGGTCCGTGCTCCAGGGCGTGCAGATGATCGGGCTCTCCCGCCAGGATCCGCTGGTGACCACCAGCGCGACGTGGCTGGCCGCCGTCCAGAACGCCGATGGCGGATGGGGCGAGTCATGCGACTCGTATGTCGATCGGAGCCGGATGGCGCAGGGTCCCTCGATGCCCTCGCAAACCGCGTGGGCGCTGCTGGGTCTCATCGCGGCCGGACAGGGCTCGTCCGCCGCGGCCGTGCGCGGCGTCGAGTGGCTCGTCGAGCGCCAGCGACCCGATGGTGGATGGGACGAGACCGAGTGGACGGGCACCGGGTTCCCGGGGGTGCTCTACCTCAGGTACCACCTGTATCCGCTGGCATTCCCGCTCCAGGCGCTCGCGCGGTTCATGCGCGAGCCGTCGTGATCGCGCGCCTCCTCTTCGCCACGCTCGGCTGGATGTTCACGGCGCTCGCGATCGTCGGGATTGCCCTTCCCATGCTGCCGACGACTCCCTTCCTGCTGCTGGCGGCCTGGTGCTTCGATCGCAGCTCGCCGCGCATGCACGCCTGGCTCCTGCGCCAGCCGATCCTGGGCCGGATCATCGTGGACTGGCGCGCGCACGGCGTCATCCGGACGCGCGCCAAGGTGGTGGCCACGCTCGCCATGGGCGTGCTCGCCGCGTGGGCGGCATCGCGCGACACGACGCCCCCCTGGGCCATCGCCGCCATGCTGGCCGTGATGGCCGCCACCGCCGCGTTCATCTGGACCCGACCCTCCGCGCCCCGGCGGATCAATCCCTGACAGCGGCGGCCCGGAACGTGGCGCCGGCTCAGCCTTCCTGGCCGCGGCGCCTCGTGCGGCGGCCTCCGCGGCGTGGCGTCCGCTCCGGCTCGATGATCGGCTGATCCGCAGCCCACTCCTGCCAGCGGCGCGCGAGATCCGCCAGCTCGGGATGCACGCGGCTGCCGAGTTCGAGCACGTCCACCGCGTCGTGAAGCCCCGGCCGATCCGCGAGCTGCCGCGCCCGCTTGCCGCCCGGACCCTCGGGCCCGTGGAGCTTGGGCTGCGCGAGACAGGCGGCGCGCAGCGCCTCGGAGTCTCGCCGCGATACCGTGAGGCGTCGCAGCATCGGACGCACGCCATCCTCGAAGGCGGCGTCCACCGCGTCCGGAGTCGCGCGCCACGGATCCGCGCCCGCCCCACCGCGCCGCAAGCTCTCGGAGAGCAGCGGCAGCGCGATGGCGGCAAGCAGCAAGCCGTTGGGCGTGCCCGGCCGGTTCTCGTGCCCGAGCAGGTCGTCGAGTGCGAAGGCGTAGCGATAGAACTCGGCGTCCTCCGGATTCGAGTCACCGCCGGTGCGGTCGAGATGCGCGGCGACCTCGGGCAGGAGGAACGGCAGGATGCTCGTGTCCTGGAGCATCTTGATGCACGCCGCCGAGTGCCCGCTCCTCAGGATCTTGAAGATCTCCTCGAGGAGCCGCGCGACGGAGGCGAGGCGGAGGCGCTCGCGGTGGCGGCTGATGGCCTCGAGATCCGCGTCCACGATGTCGAAGCCGAGGCGCGCGGCGAACTTGCACGCGCGGATCATGCGGACGGGATCTTCCTGGTAGCGGACGTCGGGATCGCCGATCGACCGGACCAGGCCGTCCTCGACATCCGCCAGTCCGCCCACGTAGTCAATGATCGCGAACGTGCCGATGTCGTAGTACAGGGCGTTGATCGTGAAGTCCCGCCGGAGGGCATCGTCCTCGGGCGTCCCGAACGTGTTGTCGCTGCGGATCAGCAGGTCATCGCCCTCGGCGGCCTCGTCGGCTGACGGCGTGCGCCGGAACGTCGAGACCTCGAGGACCGTGGACCCGAACCGGATGTGGGCGAGGCGGAACCGGCGTCCCACGAGCACGCAGTTGCGAAATAGCTTGCGGATGCGCTGGGGATGCGCATCCGTCGCGAGATCGAAGTCCTTGGGCTTCTCGCCGAGGAGCAGATCGCGGATGCAGCCGCCGACCAGATAGGCCACGTGCCCCGCCCGGTAGAGGCGTTGCAGGACCTTCAGGGCGTGCTCGTCGATGTCCCGGCGGGAGATCGGGTGCTCGCTACGCGGGATGATGACGGGTGACATCGTGAAGAGTGCGGTCTCCGGCCGCGCAGTCTAGCGCGGATCCGTCGCGGTCCGCGATCGTCGTGCGCCATCGCACGCGGCGCCTGCCGGCGCGGACGCCGGACGCCGGCGCAGCAACATGGCGCAGGTCGCGGCGATCCCCGCCACCAGGGCGTCCTCGGCCAGGCACGGCTCGCGGGGACCCGCCGGAAGGCACTCGGCCGTGGGAGGCAGGTGGATGAAGCCGCATCCCGTCATGCGGGCGCACTCGTCCCGGCCCTCGCGCGCCCAGAGCAGCGCGCGATACAGCGTCAGGTTGCACGCGTACGTGCCGGCGCTCTCCGACACCACGGCTGGCAGGCCCGCCCGATGAAGCGCCCTCACGCAGGCTTCGAGCGGGAGCGTCGCGAAGATGCCGTCCGGTCCCGCGGCCAGGATCCGGCGCCCCGTCCCGCGCTCGCCTGGCGCGCGCCAGGCGTTCACCGCGATGCGCTCGACGCCGACGGCGCTCCGGCCGGCGGCCTGGCCCGTGAGAACCAGGTAGCGCGGGCGATGCGTCGCGAGGGCGCGGAGGAGCGCCCGTGCGGACGCCTCGCGCCCGACCGGCAGGATCGCGGTGGCGAGGCCCCGTCGTCGGAGGCCCGCGTCGGAGCCCACCCGCCGGACCACGATCTCGGACGCATTGGCCGGGAAGGCGCCGAAGGGCTCGAATCCGGTGAGAAGGAGCGAAGCCGCCATGCCCGCGCATCCTAACCCGAGCGGCCCGACGGGTCCCCCGGGCGGTCACGAGGCCGGCCCGGGCGCTCCCCCGGCGCCCCAGAAGGGCCCTCGTGGTCGAGATCGCGAGGAATTCCGGCCCCGAGCGCCTGTTCTTGCTTGAGCAACGGCACCCCGTGGCCGAAATGGAAATTGTCGGGAGGGACGCTTCGCAGCAGGTGGACCATGGCAAGAACAGTCTCACTGGTGATGATCGCCGCCCTGGCGCTTGGCGCGCCGCTCCCGGCCCTGGCGGTCGGGTCCACCGCCGAGCGGATCCTGGACCTCTCCCCGGAACGCCTCGCGGCGTTCAAGCAGGCCATGCGCGACATCGGCGGCATCCTGACGGCCGAGGAGGCTGCGAGCGAGGGGCTGTTCCTGCAGTCCTCGTACGGCGACGGGGGGCTCCTGGAGTACGAGCCTCCTGCCCGCGAGGCGCCCATGGACGAGATCATCGTCCCGCCGTCCGTGATGGGCCGGGACCTCTGGCACGACGAGGCGTTCCTCATGCAGGGTCGCGAGGACGACTTCGAGGACGCCGCGCGCAAGTGGCTGGTGCGCCGGGTCAAGGGGTCGGACGCCGCGGCCGCCAGCCGCGGCGGCGCCTTCGGCGCCAAGTTCGCCTGGAACGACGGCCCCCTGCTCGGCTTCCGCCAGGGGCCCATCTCCGCGCTCGTGGGCGAGCACTCCTGGTCGGTGCGCGTGTCACGGCCCATCCGGAGCCTGCCAGGCTGGGTGGCCCGCCTGTCGGTCGGCGCGAAGGACGGCGACACGGTGGTGGAGTTCAAGGTCGGCCGCTCCCTGTTCCGCGCACTGCGCTGACGCGCGAGCGGCCGAGAGGCCGCGCCGGCCCGCCGGGCGCCGGCTACGGGCTGGCGCCCCTCCCTCACGATTCGCTTGCGAATCGTGAGCAGCGGTTCTGCCCGCGTGCATGTGGCGGAAGGAGCCACTATCATCCCGGCTCCCATGCCGGACACGCACGAGATCGTTGAACTGCGCGAAGGCGGCGATGTTCGCGCCGCGGTGGTCCTGCCGGGCCACGACGCGCGCGTGCGCCTGCTTCTCGCCTCGGGCCGCGAGATGCTGGTGCCGCGATCGCGCATCATCCTGCGCACGGGCGAGACCCTCGAGGGCTCCGGCGCGCGCCTCGCCACCGCCCTGGGCGCGTGGGAAGCTCTCGCGGATGACCTCGCGCGCACGGTGGACGTGCCGGCGCTGCACGATCTGCTGGCCGGGCAGGACGATCCGGGCCGCGAGCAATCCCTGCGCGATCTTGCCGGCCTCGCCCTCGCCGACGAGGGCGGCCTCGCCCGCGCCGCGGTCCATCGCGCGCTCGCCGCCGCCGGCGCCTGGTTCCGCTTCTCCGGTGACGCGTTCGCCGCGCGACCGCGCGAGGAGGTGGACGCCGAGCTCGCCAAGATCGAGCGCGCGGCGACGCTCGCCCGGGAGCGCGTGGCGACCGTCGCCGCGGCGCGCGCCCGGCTCCGCGGGGAGCCGGCGGAGATCCCGCCGGGTGGCGGCAAGTTCCTGCGCGCGCTGCGCGACGTGGCGCTCCTGGGCGATCAGTCCAAGCTGCGCAAGGAGGCCGTGGCGCTGGCCTCCGAGATCGAGCAGCGCGACGACCTGACGAGCCTGACCGGCGAGCACGCCTTCGACATGCTGGTCGCCCTCGGCGAATTCTCGCCGGACGAGAACCTGGCGCTCCTGCGCGCCGGCGTCACCGAGACGTTTCCCGACGAGGTGCTGGTCGAGGCAGCCGAGGCGGCCCGGCGCGACATCTTCGATGGCCGGCGGGACCTGCGCGCGATCGAGATCGTGACCGTGGACGACGAGCACACGCGCGAGGTGGACGACGGCGTGTCCTGGGAGCCCCGCCCGTTCGGCGTGCGCCTGGGCGTGCACATCGCGGACGCCGCCCACTTCGTGGCGCAGGGCAGCGCGGTGGACCGCGACGCCGAGGCGCGCGCCACGAGCTACTACATCCCCGGCCGCAAGATCCGCATGCTGCCGCCCGTTCTCTCCGAGGACGCGGCGAGCCTGGTCGAGGGCCAGGACCGCCCGGCGCTGTCCTTCTTCGCGGACATCACGCCGCATGGCGAGATTCTCCGCTTCGAGGTCGAGGAGACGATCATCCGGGTCCGCAGGCGCATGACGTACGAGGACTGCGAGCGCGCCCTCGTCGGGGAGGGCGGACCGGACTGGCTGCCGCCGCTGGCCGAACTCGCCAGCCGTCTCGAGCAGGAGCGCCTCGATCGCGGCGCGACGCCCATCCGCGCGCACGAGGTGGACATCACGTTCGACGACGCCGGCGATCCGGTGATCGAACTCGTGGATCCCGGCAGGCCCGCCCGCGTGCTGGTGGCCGAGCTCATGGTGCTCACGAATCGCCTCGCGGCGCAGTGGTGCCAGTCGCGGGGGCTCCCGGCCATCTATCGCAAGCAGTCCCCCCCCACCGGCGCGGCTCCCCCGCCGCCGCGCGATCGCATTGACCCGCTGGCCGCTCACGAGTTCCGGCGCACGCTGTCCCGCACGGAGGTCTCCCTCGAGGCGGGCCCTCACGCGGGCCTGGGCGTGCCCTGCTACTTGCAGGCCACCTCGCCCCTGCGGCGCTACCAGGACCTCGTCCAGCACCGGATCATCAAGGCCTCCCTGCGCGGCCAGCCGCTTCCGTTCAGCCGCGAGGAGCTCATGGGGCTCGCGCACCTGACGGAGCAGGCAGGCAGGCAGGCGCGCGGCATCGAGACGGAGACCGACCGCTACTGGATCCTGCGCGCCCTCGAGATGCGCACCGGCGACACCTTCGACGCGCTCGTCCTCCGCGCCGAGAGCCGGCACACGCTGGTCCAGCTTCTCGACTTCGGATACATCACGCCGCTCGCCTCGCGCCCCGACCACGCGCCGGGCCAGCGCCTGCGCGTGCGCGTGCGCGCCAGCCGGCCCCGCCGGGCCACGCTGACGCTCGAGGAGGTCACGGAAGGACGCGGGTGACGCCCGCCCGGCGCCCGCCGGCGCGGCACGGGCCGCGCGATCCAGGGGGCGAGACGTCGGTCGTGCGCATCGAGACGCTCGCGCACGGCGGCGACGGCGTGGCGAGGGAGGACGGCCGGCCGGTGGTCTTCGTGCCGGACACGGCTCCGGGCGACCGCGTGCGCATCGCGCCGCTGGCGGCGACCGCCGGAAAGCGATCGTTCGAGCGAGCGACCCTCGTCGAGGTGATCGAGGGCGGCCCGTGGCGCCGGCCCGCGCCGTGCGCGGAAGCTGGCGCGTGCGGCGGGTGCCAGTGGCAGCACTTGAGCGACGAGGGCCAGGATCTCGCGATCCGCCAGTTGCTCGTCAGCGCGCTCGAGCGCGTGGGCCGGATCCCGGATGCCGGGGATCGCGTGGCCGCGACGCGGGGCCTCGAGGCTCGCCTGGCGCATCGCCAGCGCGCGCGGCTGCACCTGAGCGCCGGCCCGCGGCCACGCCTGGGGTTCCTGCGCGCGCGCTCGCACGCCGTGCACGCGGTGGCGCGGTGTCCGGTCCTTCTCCCCGAACTGCAGGACATGACCGAAGCGCTGTCGAGCGCCCTCGCGCCGCTCGGCGAGGCCCTGCGCGGCGCCGCGGCGGAGCTGCAGATCGACCTGCCCGCGGACGGGGCCGCGGTCGCGTTCCTCGACGTGGACGCGATCCTCCCCGAGTCCGCGCTGCGCGCAGCGCTCGATGTCATCATCGGCGCCTGCCCCGCGATCGTCGGCGCCGAGGCGATCGGCGCGCGGCCCCGGGTGGGCTCGCGCTCCCGCGCGCGGCAGGGGCAGCCGCTCGTGGCCTACCGGCGCGGGCCCACCGACCAGCCCCGCCAGTTCCCCGCGTTCGCGGCGCCCGGCGGCTTCCTGCAAGCGTCGCGCGAGGGCAACGCCCTGCTGATCGCGCGCGTCATGGAGGCCGTCCGGTCGCTCGGGCTGTCTCGCGGAGCGCGCGTGCTCGAGCTCTTCGCGGGCGACGGCAACCTGTCGCTGCCGATGGCGTCGCTCGGCCTCGACGTGACGGCCTCGGACGCCGACGCTCGCGCCGTGGATCGCGCGATGCGAGCCGCCCGCGCATGCGAAGACCTCGCGGCGCCCCGTCACGAGACCGCGGACGCCGAGGCTCACGTGACGCGGCTCGTGTCCGCCGGCGAGCGATTCGACCTCGTCGTGCTGGATCCCCCCCGCACCGGCGCCCGCGCCGCATGCGACCGTCTCGCCGCGCTCGGCGCGCGCGCCGTCGTGATGGTCTCGTGCGACGCCCCGACCCTCGCGCGCGACGCCGGGATCCTCCGGTCAGCCGGCTACTCGCTCCACCACGCCGAGCCGCTCGCGATCTTCCCGCAGACGGCTCACTTCGAGACGGTGGCCGTGCTGACGCGCTGATGTGCCGTGGATCAGGGCTCGAAGGGCAGGCTCGCGCCGCGATCGCGGATGCGCCGCGACCGTCCCGGGTCACCCGGGCGCTGCCTTCGCAGGAGCGCGTCCAGCCGCTGGACCTCCTCGGGCGACAGGACGGCCGCGGCGCTCGCCACGCGCGCCTGCCAGTGACGGGCGTCGTCGGGCGTCGCGATCGCGCCGACACCGTCGCGCAGGGCATAGAACGCCGCGGACCACTCGCCCGCGTGCTCGGCCACGGCCGACCAGGATGTCCTGTGCGCCGGGCACGGCCCGAGCCGGCGCAACGCGTCCAGGTGATCGGCCGTCGCGTAGCCCGCGTGCCGCTCGAATCCGTAGCCCGGGTGCTCCGCCGCGAGCGCGGTCATGATCGCGTCGCGCTCGGTCTTGGCGAGGATCGAAGCGGCCGCGATGGACCGCGATCGGGCGTCGCCCTTGATGATCGCCTGCTGCGGCCCGTCGAATCCCGGCACCGTCCGCGCGTCCACCAGGAGCGCCTCCGCCGTCCGGTCGAGGCCGTCCACGGCCCGCCTCATGGCCAGGAGCCCCGCCCGGTAGATGTCGAGTTCCGCGATCTCGCTCACCTCGACGCGGGCGACTGACCAGGCCACCGCGAGCGTCCGGATCTCGGTCGCGAGGCGGTCGCGCGCGGCGCGTGACAGGGCCTTGCTGTCCTCCGCCTCGGGGATCGCGCCGGCGGGGTCGAGGATGACCGCTGCGGCGACGACAGGCCCGGCCAGCGGCCCCATGCCGGCCTCGTCCACGCCGGCCACGAAGCGCACGCCGCTCTCCCACAGCGCGCGTTCGTGGGCGAGCATGCTCTCGGCATGCTCGCTCGCGCGCTCGTCGCGCTGGATGCGGCGCGCGAGCGCGACGGCCGTCGCGCGCGGATCCCTCAGCAGGCGCTCGACGAAGGCCCGCGGCGGGCGCTCGCCCGCTTCGATCGCGCGTTTCATGTCCGCCACTCGCAGGCGACCGGGATCCCCGCGCAGGATGGAAGGCACGTCCGTTCTCCGCCCGGCGCCCGCGTCGCCCTCATCACGGGGCCGCGGCGCCGGTCGCGCGACGGTAGCACGCGACCTCCCGTCACGACGACGTTGGTGGCGCGTGTGGCAGGATCCGGTCGCGTCATGACAGGCGACCGTCCCGATCCCCCGCCCCCAGCAGCCGATGAGGCGCCGCCGGTCATGGCCGCGCGGCCGGGCCGGCGTCGGGGCGCGCTGGCGGCGGTCATCCTGAGCGGCCTCGCCCCCGGCGCGGGCCACGCCTACGTCGGGCGCCCCCTGCGCGGGGCTGCTTGGTGCGGGGCGCTCGTGCTCGTTTCTGCCGTGTTCGTCGCCGCCGTTCCCGTCTCGCGGGTCGCGGCGTCCTCGGGCGCCGCGGCCCTGGCCCTCACCCTCCTGGCGCTGATCGTGGACTCGGCGCGCCTCGCCCGCCGGGCCCCCGTGCCCTTTCTGCTCGCCCGCTGGCAGGTCTGGTGGGCGTACGCTGTCATCGTGCTGGCCACGGGCGTCGTGGCCCCTGCCTGCATGGCGCAGGCACTCGCGTCCCGGGTGGCCATCGTGATTTCGCCGGATGACAGCCTCGCGCCCGCCGTCTTCGCCGGGGACATGCTCGTGACCGACCTGCGCGCGCGCGCGGCGGACCTGCGGCGCGGCGATGTCGTGCTGCTCGGGGGCGCGGGCTCGCCCGACCTCCGCCGGGTCGCGGGCCTGCCCGGCGAGACCATCGCCGTGGAGCGCGGCATGGTCCTGGTGGGCGGCCGTCCCTGGGCTCAGGACGCGCTGCGCACCTGGATGCGCCGGGACCTCAGCATCCCGCCCACCACGCTCGACGGCGACGAATTGCTGGTTCTCTCGGACCTGCGTCATCCGCGCGAAGCCGAACGCGCCCGCGTGAGGACCCGCTCGCTGCGCGGACGCGCTACCTGGGTGCTGCTGCCCGGCGACTGGGATCTCGTGCGGATCGGAGAGCGCCCGTGAGCGAGGTGCAGCCGCTGCTCGACCGCGCGTCCCGCGCCGACGCCGAGGGACGCCCGGAAGAAGCCCTGTCGCTCGCGGCGCGCGCGGTCGAGGCGGCGCGCGAACCCGCCGCGCGCTTCGAGGCCCTGCTGCATCGCGCGCGCGCCGAGTACGCGACCGGCGCCATCGAGGCGGCGCTCGAGACGTACTGGGAGGCCCGCAGGGTCACCAAGGATCACCGCCTCGGACGGCTGGGCGAGGCGGACCTGGGGATCGGCATGACCATGCTGGATCTCGGCCGCGACGGAGAAGGGCTGGAAACGGTCCGGCGGGCCGCCCGCCTGTTCCGCAAGACCGGCCAGGCCTTCCTGCGCGGCTGCGCGGAGACCGTCATCGCGGATGAGGCCCTGCGTGCGGGCGATCTCGCGACCGCCGCCCGCCACCTCGAGGTCGCGAGCGACCTGCTGCAGACGGCGCCCGATCCGCGCACGCTGAGCAGCGCGATCACGCTGAGCGCCGAGGTCGCCGCCCGCCGGCAGGACTTCGACGGCGCGCGCAAGCTCCTCGCGAACGCCGAGGCCGTCGCCCTGCGCGTCAGCAGCCCGGCCATCGCCGCGAGCCTCCGCGACCGCCGCCGGCGCGTCCGCGACCTCATCGAGGGCGACGACGACGAGTGACCCCCGGGGCCGCGGCGTCCAGCTCCCGACACCCGACCGGCGAGACCGCCTGAACGGGCTGTTCGCTTTTCGATCGAACTTCCTGCACTCGGCCAGGAGAACGTCCAGCTGGGCCCTTTCAGCGGCCCCCCGGAAGCCTTTCAGACGCCGGGCTGCGGCCGGCGGGCCCGTGGCACGCAAGATGCTCTGTCCTCTCCGGGGGCGTCCCCCCAGGAGGACCGATGTCGCCGAGCACGCTCACGCCGCCCGAGATGCTGGCGCCCGCGAAGGAGCGCTACGAGATCCTCGACCTGCTCGGTCGCGGAGGAATGGGCGAGGTCTACAAGGCCTGGGACGCGGAACTCGAGGTGCCCGTCGCCCTGAAGGCGCTGCGCGCCTCGGTCGCGTCGGATCCGAGGGTCCTGGCCCGGTTCAAGCGCGAGGCCAAGCTCGCGCGACGCATCAAGCACGTGCACGTGGCGCAGATGCACGACCTGGTCGAGTGGCGAGGCCAGCGATATCTCTGCATGGAGTTCGTCGAGGGGCAGTCCATCAAGTCGCTGCTCACGCGCAAGGCCCGCTTCCCCGTCCACGTGGCTCTCGCTCTGATCCGGCAGACCTGCGCCGGGCTGCAGGCCGCTCACGAGGAAGGCGTCATCCATCGCGATCTCAAGCCGCAGAACGTCATGGTCACCCGCCGCACCGGGCGCGCGTGCATCCTCGACTTCGGCATCGCGCGGGATGTTGGCGACGACGAGATGACCGAAGCGGGCGTGATCCTGGGCAGCCCGCAGTACATGAGCTACGAGCAGATCGCGGGGTTGCCGGTCGGCATGCCGTCCGACATCTACCAGCTCGGTCTGCTTCTCTACGAGATGGTGACGGGCGTGTCGCCCTTCCGCGCCCCGGGAACCGGAACCGCGGCGCTGCGAGCCCTGCGCGAGGTCCCTCCGGATCCGCGCACGATCGAGCCTCGCCTTCCCGCTTCCGTCGCCGAGATCATCCTGCGATGCCTGCAGAAGTGGCCCTCGGATCGGTTCCCGAGCGCACGCGCCATGCTGAGTGCGCTCGAGGCGCTCGACGCGGCGCCACGACATGGAGCGGAGTCAATCGCGCTCGCGCAGCCGCCCGTGCCCGAGGTCGAGCTCGACGGTGGCACTGTTGCCGTGAGCGCGGCGCCGTCGGCGCTCGTGGCGCTGAACTCGCAGGCGGATCGCCAGGCGGTCGTGGACCGGCTCGGGAAGCTGGGCTGCACGGTCACGCTGGCGCGTGACGGCACGGACGCGCTGCGCCGCGCCCATGCCGAGACCTTCGCGCTCGTGATCCTCGGCGCGACGCTCGCCGGGGTGGACGGTCTCACGGCCTGCCAGGTCCTCCGGCAGTCGATCGGCGGCGCGACGCCCGTGCTCGTCGTGCTCGACGCCGGCGACGAGGGCCGCACCGCGTTCGCGCATCAGGCCGGCGCCTCCGCCGTCCTTCGCGCCCCGCTCAACGTCCACGCTCTCTCGCGCACCGTCCGGGATCTCGTCAAGGTCTGAGGCGGGCGCTTCCTCCGCGCGCCAGGCGGAGCCCACCCCCGTCTCGGCCGGCAAGGCGGCCATCGCCGACGGCGAAGCGCGCGACGTCCTCGCGCGTTCAGGACAGGAAGGGCCTGAAGCCTCATGGGGGTGTCCTGCTGTCGGTCAGGGCTCCGACGTGTCGAGGCGCCCCGCCCCGTGTCGTGCGCCGCCGACCGCGGGGTGCGTGGACGGAGCGGTTGGATGAAGTGCCGGGGGATCCCGTCGCGCCGGGAGAATCTTCAATGCGCCCCCGGCGAGCAAGGATCGCGCCGGGACTCTCGGTGAGGTGGGCGCTGGATCCGGACTTGCATGGCTCCCCGTGGCGCGCCGCACCCGGCCGTCAAGGGGAGGATCACGCTCATGCATCGCTCATGGCTACTGGCAGGTCTCCTTTGCCTCGTGGCGCGGACATCGGAAGGCGTACCGACATCGAGGTCGATCACGATCGACGGGGACCTCTCGGATTGGACGGACGTCCTGGCCAACCCGGAGAACGTCACGAACGACGGCCTCGGGGCTGTCTCGCCCTGCTCGCTCACGACCGATCGCGACTGCCCCTCGCCGAGCCTCGTCACGGACATCACGCAGTTCACGTGGACCTGGGACGACACGGCGCTCTACTTCCTCCTGCGCCGTTCGGGCCAGGACACGGCCACGCGCGTCTTCCACTTGTTCCTGGACGCCGACAACGATGCGCGGCTCGAGACGGGAGAGCCCGTGATCCGCGTGGCGCTCATCGGGAGCACCGGGGCCAACCGCGTCGAGCGCGACGTTTACGTTGCTGCCGCGGCCGGCGGGGATCCGCTGGTCGATGCGTCGGGTTTCGCTGACGGCTTCCGCCCCGATGGCTGGGGCTCCGGGACGGCGCAACTGCTCTCGGCGAACACGGGCTCGGTGCCCGGTCAGCCAGCCGTCGAGGTTGGGGTCCCCTGGTCGTCGCTCGGGCTGTCTCCGGGTCAGCCGCTGCAGTTCCACGGCACCCTGGGCATCAACCCCAACCGGGTCGGCGCTCGGGACAACGTCGGCGATCCGAGCGGTCGCGCCGGAACCACGGCGTTCCGGAGCCTGACTCTCGGCGCCGGGGTTGACATCGCCGTGGCGCCAGGGGCCACGGCGCTCCTGTGGCATGCCGTGACCAACACCGGGAACCTGCCGGCGCGCATCGGCCTGGGCATCCGATCGCAGGTCGGCAACGACCTGACGATCCGCGCGGACTCCGACGGGGACGGGACGCCCGACACGCTCCTCGCCTTCGATGCTGGCGGCGATGGCGTCCTGACATCGCCCGGTGATGTCCTGTATCCCGCAGGGGACACGGACGGCGACGGCGTGCTGGACATGGGCGTGCTCGCCCGCTTCAAGACGGGCGGCATCCAGATCGAGGAGACGTTCGGCGCGGGATCGGCGGGCGTGCAGGAGACCGTCACGGTCAACATCTGGCAGGTCGAGGCTCCGAGCGTGCAGGCGCGCCAGATCGATCGCGTGCGCGTCGGCGATCTGGTCATCGTCCCGAGCCGCACGGTCGCGGCCACGCCCGGCGACGTGGCGTGGCTGCCTCACGAGATCATCAACACGACGGGCGCGTCCGCGCTCGTGGACCTCTCGGCCATCTCCGGCTTGGGCTGGCCATGGGTCTTCATGAGCGATCCCGATGGCGATGGCGACGGCCTCGATGCCGTGCCTCTCGCTGACACGGACAGCAGCGGCCTGCCCGATGTCCGCGTGCAGGGCGGGCAGAGGATTCCCGTGCTGGCGCGCGCGACGGTGGGGACTGGCGTCCCGATCGGGAGCCAGGAAGGCGCGTTCATCCGCATCGCGCGCCCCTGGCAGGCCCCGTCGAGCGCCGCGCTGGATCGCGTGGATGTCACCGTGCCGCTGGCGCTGCAGCCGAGCCACTTGCGCTCGGCGGGCCGCGAGCGCTACGGGGCCGCCGGGGGATCGATCTACTTCCCGCATCGCGTGACCTCGGCGCTCGGCCATCGCGAGGACGTGGCGCTGCAAGTCACCACCGCGCGCGGCTGGCCAGTCACGATCCTGCTCGATCCGGATGCCGATGGCCGGCCCATCGATGCGGTTCCCGTCACGGGCGGCAGCGTGCGCCTCGCGTGCTGTGGCGCCACCGCCTCGCTGCTGGTGAGGGTGGACGTGCCCGGCACGGCGCGGCTCGGCGACGCGGAAACGGTCACGCTGACGGCCTCAACTCCTGGCGTCCCCCCCGTTTCCGTCGTGGACGACGCCGTGGCGGCCATCGTGCGCGTCTACGCCGATCCCACTCACATCACGAACGCGCGCGTCATCGGCGCGTGCGCATCGGCGTACGCCGCAGCGAGCGGGCTCGTCCCGCTCGCGACGACCTACCGCTTTCGCTGGACCGATGCCGGTGGAACGGCCTTGCGGACCCTCGCGATCGCCGCGGATGCCAGGGGCGAGGCTGCGGACGCCCTGACCCTCGGCCCGGGCCAGCAAGGAGGCGGCTTCGCGGTCGTTCTCGAGCAATTCGATGGCGTCTCGTGGATCACTCAAGACACGGCCTCCTTTGCCGTCGGGGACGAGATCCGCGTGGACGCGCTGAGCCTGAACTCGAGCGTGAGTCCGCTCGGGCCCGTGCCCGTGGGGGGGACCGTCGTCGTCGTGAACGACTCGTTCGACCAGACCGTCACGGACCTGCGGCTGCGCTGGGTCGTTCTCTCGCCGGACCGCGCCTCGCACCTCCGCCCCGATGGCACGTTCGGCCCCTACACGGGCGTCGAGGCGACGGGGACGGGCGTGACCAGCCTGGGACCCGGGGCGCGCGATGCGATCCGCTGGTCCCTTCCGTCTGTTCGCTTCCCGGCCTACGGCGACTACCCGGTCGAGGCGTGGAGGCAGGCTGGCTGCGCGACGGAGGCTCGCGGCGCCACGACGACGCTGCAGGTGATTCAGGACGGCGACGGCGATGGTCTGTCCGACGGCGAGGAGATCGCCGCAGGCACCGATCCGCTGGATGCGGACTCCGATGATGACGGCGTGCCGGATGGCCTGGACGGGCTCAACGACACGGACGGTGATGGCGTGATCGACGCGCTCGACTGCGACTCCGACAACGACGGCATCCCCGACAGCGTCGAGAGTGGCGTCACGTCCCCGGCCCCGGGAACCGATGTCCTCTCGCCGTGCTTCGTCGCGGACGCGGATCCGTCCACGGTCACGGACGCCGACGCGCCGGACACGGACCTCGGCGGCGTGCCCGATGGCCTCGAGGACACGAACCGGAACGGCCGCATCGACCCCGGCGAGTACGATCCCAACGATCCGGCGGACGACACATCCGATGCAGATGCGGACGGCCTTTCGCTGGCTCTCGAGCTGCAACTGGGCACCGATCCCCGCGATGCCGACTCGGACGACGATGGCTTGCCGGATGGCGCCGAGTTCCCCGGAGATTCGGACGGCGACGGCCGCATCGATCCGCTGGACTGCGACTCGGACGACGATGGCCTCCCCGACGGGCTCGAATCGGGCGTCGTGACGCCCCTGGCCGACACGGATCTCGGCGCGGCGTGCTTCGTGGCCGATGCCGATCCGCTCACGACGACCGATCCGAGAAACCGCGATACCGACGGCGGAGGCCGGCCCGATGGCGATGAGGACACCAATCGCGACGGCGCGCTGCAGGCAGGCGAAGCGGATCCGCTCGATCCGACGGATGACGTCGTCGGATGCCCGACGCTCCCGCCACCCGAGGTGCTCGGCCTTCGCGCCCGCAGGTCCGGCACGAGCATCCTGCTCTCGTGGCTCGCATCGCCCGATGACTGCGTCACGTACGCGCTGGTCGAAGCGACGGGGCCCGTGACGAGCGTGGATCTCGTCACGGGACTGGTCGGCCTGAGCCATGCGGACACGACGGCCGGGGCCACCCCGCGACGCTTCTACCTCGTTCGTGCCGACGGCCGAGCATCCGGGTCCGGACCTCTCGGGGGCAGCCGTTGATGCGCTGCGGTAACCGACAGCTCCTCAGCGTCGCGTCGTGGCTGGCCGTCATTCTTGGCGCCTTGCTGGCGCCGACCACGGCGCTGGCTGCTCCGCGCAGCCAGGACATCACCATTGACGGCAACCTCGCCGACTGGGATCTGGTCATGGCCAACCCGGCGAACGTCGTCGTGGATGGCGATGGCTCGCGCGTGCCCTGCAACCAGACGCCAGATCGCGACTGTCCGGTCTCGTTCCCGGCTTACGACATCCAGCGCTTCGCGGTCACCTGGAACGCGCAGGATGTCTTCTTCCGCATCGAGCGCCTGGGGTTGCGCGGAGGGGGCGAGTACTACTGGATCTACCTCGATCCTGGCGCCGACGGCTGGATGCATTCGGGGGACTTCGTTGCCCGCATCGACGCCGATGCCTGCACGGGGAATCTCTTCAACTACCGTGCCGGCGTCACCGGCGGAGACGCCATGACCGACGCCTCGGGCTTCGGCGATGGCCACAGGCTCTCCGGCTTCGAGAACGGTGCCATTCCGGGGGCCGCGCCGCGGTGTGCGGTCGTGCCGGGCGGGCTCGCGATCGAGGCGGCGATCCGCTGGTCGGATCTCGGCCTCACCCCCGGGGCCGCCTTCGACTGGCACGTCGCCATGTCGACGGGGACCAACATCCCCGCGCAGATCGTCGAGAACCTGGGCGGCCCGGATGGCAGGCGGGGGACGCTGGCTTACCGCGGCGTGGACGCCGGACCCGACACGCAGATCGGGACGGGCGGGGGCGCCGCGATCAGCCTGCCCCACGCGATCACCAACACGGGCAACGTGGCCGCGCGCTATGCGTACCGCGTGGAGTCGGCGTGTGGTCGGCGGATCACGATCTGGCACGACGCGGACGGTGACGGCAATGCCGACTTCGCGGCCGCGCGGGATGCGACGGGAAACGGGTCGTTCAACGATCCCGGCGACTCCGTGTGGCCGCTGGCGGATCTCGACGGCGACGGCCAGCCCGACACCGGCATGGTGCCGATGGGCGCTTCCGGGTTCCTCATCCTGGACGTGGACGTGCCCCTCGACGACGGCTGCACGACCGACACGGTCACGCTCACGGTCGTGGACGCGGCCGACGCCACCATCAGCGATGTGGTCAGCGACACGGTCCGGTCCGGCGTCGTGACGATCTGGCCGGACTCGTCGCTCGTGGCCGCCGCGGGCGATGCCGCCTGGCATGCGCACGGGCTGCTCAACGGGCAGCCCGACCCGGTGACCTGCGAGATCTCGGCCTCCTCGGCTAGCGGGTGGCCGATCGAGATCTGGCTGGACCCGAATGGGGATGGCTCGCCGCTCGATGCCGTCCTCATGGCGGACGATGACGGTGACGGAAAGCCGGGAGTGAGCCTCGGGCCGCGCGGCATCTCGAGGTTCTTCGTGCGCACGGTCGTTCCTCCCGGCGCTCCGCTGGGCGCCTCGGACATCGTGATCGTTCGCGCGGAACTCTGGGACACGCCGCGCGCCTTCGTCACGGACACGACGGCCGTGGCGACCGCGTTGCGGATCGATCCCAGTCACACGGTGGACCAGCGCGATGAGCGCTACGGCGGACCGGGCGGCTCGGTGTGGTTCGCGCACGTCATCACGAACGCGCGCGCGGTCGCGGAGTCACCCGGCCTGCAGCTGTCGTCGGATGCGGGCTGGAGCGTGTCGGCCTGGCTGGATCCCGATGGCGACGGACGCCCGTACGATGCCGAGCCGGCGCCGCCAACCCTTCCGGAGATCCCTGGCAACGGCGGCAGGCTCGCGATGCTCTTGCGAACGGACGTGCCCGCGGGCGCGACGCCCGGCGATCGCACGCGCATCACGGCCCTCGCGACCTCACCCGCGACGGGCGCGACGTCCACCGTCTGGGACGACGCGCTGGCGTCCATCGTGGCGCTCTACGAGGACCAGGCTCACATCGTCAACCAGCGCGCCTTCCCCCCGTGCGCGACGGTGTTCGCCCAGGCGACCGGGCTGCCTCCGATGGACTCCAGCTACCGGTTCACCTGGCGCGATGCGTCCGGCCTCGCGATTCGCATCACGCCCGTGGCCACCAGTGAGTTCGGGTCCTGCGAGGACGCGCGCACGCTGAACGGCAGCGAGCAGGGCATGGACCTGACCGTCGAGCTCGAGCAGCTGTCAGGGTCGGCATGGACCGTCGTGGACACGGCACGCCACGACATCGCGGATGCCGTCGCCGAGCAGACCGTCGCGCTCGCGCGCTCACACGCTCACCTCGTGGATGACGTCGCCGCCGCCGTCACCGTGCGCATGCCCGCGCAGGCGCCGGCCACCACGGGGCTCGTCGCGCGCTGCCGGGTTCTCTCGCCGGATCGCGCCTCGTGCCTCGGGCCCGGCGGTGCCTTCGGACCGTTCACCGGAACGGAGTTCACGGCGGAGAGTTCGCTGCCGCCCGTGATCGGCGGGGCGACGGCATCGTGGACGATGGCGCTGCAGAACGCGGCGTTCAACGTCACCGGGCCTCATCCCGTCGAAGCCTGGGTGGTGTTGCCGTGCGGCGTGTCCACCCCCATCACGGCGACGACGCTCACGGTCATCGATGATCCAGACCGAGACGGCGTGGACACGGCGACCGAACTTGCCATCGGAAGCAACCCGTACGATGCGGACACGGACGATGACGGCCTGCCGGATGGCGCGGAAGGCCTCGGCGATGCCGACGGCGACGCCGTTCCCGACGTGCTGGAGTGCGACGCGGACGACGACGGGCTGACCGACGGCGTCGAGCGCGGCGTGATCCTTCCCGGTCCCGGGACCGACGTGGCGCGCGGGTGCTTCGTGGCTGACGCCGACCCGACCACCACGACCGATCCGCGCAGCCGCGACACGGATGCGGGCGGCCTCCCGGACGGAGCCGAGGATCGCGACGGCAACGGCCGGCGGGACGCTGGCGAGACGGATCCGCTCGATCCTGGTGATGATGATCCGATGTCCTGCGATCCGGCCATGCCCGTGGCCATCGCGGACCTTCGCGCGTCCCGGGCGGGCGGGCAGATCCACCTGTCCTGGACGCCGGTCACGGATCGCTGCACGCACTACGTCATCGAGGGCGGAGGTAACGCGTCCCTGCTGTCCACGCTGGTGCCGCAGGCGTGGGCGCCGCGCTGGACGGACACGGCGCCGCCCTCGGCAGCGCTCCGCGCCGTGCGGTTCTACTCGATCCGCGCCAGGAGCCTCGCGGGCGGCCTCGGCCCCTGAGGTTGCGGCGGCGCCGCAGGGGCCGCGTCCGCCGCACGGCGTCCAGCACGACACCAGAGGATCGCGGCTGCAGCCCGCGCGGCGCACGCGCGCCACCCCGTGCGCGGGGCTGCGGCGCGCGAGGTCCCCCGGATCTCGCTCCCCTCGAACGACGGTCGCCTCCCCGCTCGTCGATTCGCTCGATGGGCGGCTACCGGGTAGGCTCCTCCCAGGCTCCTGACGGCCGGGGCCGACACGCGCCGTTTCACGCGCGGTCGGCATGACGTCGCCCTGGCACCACCCGAGACGGCACGTGAGCAGCACGAGAACCTTGATGAACACTCCCGCCATCGCATGGACGGTCGCGAAGTGGTCAGCCGCGGTCGGCCTGGCTTGCGGAGTGGCCTACTCGGTGGGCGGGTTCTTCGTCGACCTGGCCACGACGGGCCTGAACGCGGGCACCGCCCTGGCGTTCCTGGCTCTCCTCGGCATGCCGGCCCTCTTCGGCGCCGTCGGCTTCGCGTCGGGGGCCGTCGGCGCCTTCGCCGTCAGGACCGTCGGGGCGCTCGCACGGGGCGAGCCGCGGTGAAGCCGCAGCCCGCCCGGCTCCCCGTCAGCGCACCTGCGCGATGACGCACTTCAGGTAGCGGGTCTCGGGCATGGCGGCGAGCACGGCGTGGTCCGGCGATTGCGTGCGGACCTCGAGCAGGCGCAGGGATCGCCCGGCCTCGGAGGCCGCCTCCACGAGCAGCTCGAGGAACACGCTCTCGTAGATGTGATGCGAGCAGTCGGACGTGCACAGGATGCCGTCCGGCTGGACGAGCGTCATGGCGCGGCGGTTCATGTCCCGCAGCGCGCGCTTGGCTGCCGGCACGTGCTTCTTGCTGCGCGTGAAGCTCGGGGGGTCCAGGGCGACGAGGCCGAAGCGCTCGTGCCGGCGGTGCCGCGCGTCCATGTCGGCCTCGGCGTCAGCGACCTCCCAGGCGCAGGCCGCCTCCACGCCGTTGAGCGCCGCGCCCTCGCGAGCCGCCGCGATCGCGTGCTCGGAGGAGTCCACGGCGATGACGCGCTCCGCGCCCGCGAGGGCCGCCGCGATGGCGAGGCCCCCGGCGTTGCAATGAACCTCGTAGACGCTCTGGCCGCGCGCGTGACGCGCGGCCGCGAGCCGGTTCTCGCGCTGATCGAGGAACAATCCGGTCTTCTGCCCCGCCAGCGGATCGGCGATCAGCCGGATCGGCGCGAGGTTCGCGATGACGCGGCCTGGCGGTTCGCCAGCCAGCAGCCCCGTGCGCTGGGGGAGCCCCTCGAGATCGCGCAGGTGCGACTCGTTGCGCTCGACGACGCTGCGCGCGCCGAGGTCATCCACCAGCACGCTCGCGATCTCGGGCAGGAGCCGGTCCGCGCCGGCGGAAAGGGCCTGGACGACGAACACGTCGGCGTAGCGATCGATGAACAGGCCCGGGAGGCCATCGGACTCGCCGTGGCAGGTCCGCCAGGTGTCGGATCCGGGATAGAGCCTCTTGCGGAACGCCTCGGCTGTTCGAAGCCGCGTGGCGACGAGATCTCGCCCGGGTTCCTCGCCCTGGCGCGAGAGCATGCGCAGGGCGATGAGCGAGTGCGGGTTGTAGAACGCCGTCCCCTCCTCCGAGGGCCGGCTCCGATGGTCCCCGATGACCCGGACGGCCTCGCCGGCCGCGGGCGTCCCCTCGACGTCGCGGACCTGGTTGGAGAAGACCCAGGCGTGGCCTGCGCGGACGCGGCGCGTGGCCGCGGCGTCGATGCGAACGGTGTTCATCGAGCGATCATGTCAGCCGCGGGCCGCTCACGCTGGCCCCGCGGCGGACGTCCCGGTCACGGCACGCCGACGGCCTCGGGACGCAGGGCGGTGTCGCCGGTGTTCTCGAAGGTCTCGGCGAGCGCCTCGATGACGGCCGGGTCGAACTGCGTGCCCGCCGCCCGGCGCATCTCGGCCATCGCCACCTCAGCGGGGACGGCCTTGCGGTAGGCGCGGTCGTGCACGAGCGAATGCCAGGCGTCGCAAGCGGCGAGCACCCGCGCTCCGAGCGGGATCTCCTCGCCCTTCAGGCCGCGCGGATAGCCCTTGCCATCCCAGCGCTCGTGGTGGTGAAGCACGATGGGCACCACCTCGCGCAGGAAGTCGAAGGGCGCGAGGATGCGCGCGCCCGTCTCGGGATGCGCCTTGAGCTGCTTGAACTCGTCGGGCGTCAGCTGGCCGGGCTTGTTCAGGATGTCGAACGGGACGGCGATCTTGCCGAGGTCGTGCAGGAGCGCCGCGCGACGGATGCTGCGCGTCATGGAGGCCGAGAGCCCCATGGCGCCGCACGCCGCGACGCACAGCTCGGCCACCGCGGCCGAGTGGCCCGCGGTGTACGTGTCCTTCGCCTCGAGGGCCGCGACCAGCCCCGTGATCGCCTGCTCGACGCTGCGCCGCAGCCCCGCGTGCAAGCGCGCGTTCGCGATGGCCATGGCGCCCTGGTGCGCGAAGACGGCGAGCGTCTCGAGATCCGCCTGGCGGAAGGCTCCGTGCGCCGGGAAGCCCCGGCAGTCCACCTGCACCAGCCCGGCCACCCGCCGGCCGTCCCAGAGCGGCGCGCACATGCCGGCGCGCACGTTGCTGTCGTGGAGGCTGGACGCGATGTCGAAGCCCTCCTGCGCGTCGTCGAAGGCCAGGGCCTTGCCCCGCGACAGGACCTCGTCGCGCACCGTGCGCGAGACCGGCGTCGCGGTCTCCGCCCCGTGACGGCTCCGCGCGCCCAGCGGCACGAAGTCGTCCGTCTCGTCGTCCCGGAGCCAGACCGAAACGTGGCTCGCCTTCGGGAACACTTCGAGCGTGGACTCGGTGAGCGCCTTGACGATCTCGGCCAGTTCGAGTCCGGCGGACAGGCGCGCCGTGAGGCGGTGAAGCGACAGCAGGACCTCGCGGTCGAAGCCCGCCGGGATGAGCACCATCGTCTCGGAAAGGGCCGCCTCGAACTCCATGGCGACCGGCTGGTCTCTCGGCGGCGCCACGATCCCGCGGCTGCCAAACACCACGGCGGGCGTGAGCTCGAACCGCACGCAGACGGGATGTTGCTTGTCCCCGAGCAGCAGCTCGTCCCCCGCGCGCAGCAGCAGCCGATGCCCGCAGGTCGCGTCCACGGGAATCTCCTTGCCCTGCCGCCGGACGCGCGACCCGTTCGTGGTCACGAAGTCCTCGTAAGTCAGGCCGTCGGCGCCGATGCGGATCTCGCCATGGCGACCCGACACGAAGCGGTCCCGAATCACGACCTGGTTCGAGGGGTCACGGCCAAGGCGGACGACGCTGCCGTCGAGAAGGTGCGTCGCGCGCTCGCCACGGCCTTCCTGCACCAGAATGCGGATCATGGTCGTCTCCCGGCTCCCCCGCTGGGGAGAGCCGGAGCAAGCCCGGTGCCACGCGGACCCCCGCGGGGCCGCCCGACCGCCCGTGCCGCGGGAGCCTCGTGCGACCCGCTGGCGGGGCGTCTCGCCGCACCGAGACCCTGCGCGCCGCCGCTCGGCACGTGGAAGGACTCTCATCGGGCGGCACGAACTCCCTGCCGCCGGTCCGGCCGCCCCCGTCCGAACGCCGGCTCGCGTCAGTCGAGCAGGGGCTCGACGAGCCGCGTGAACGCCGCCAGCTCGCTCGGGACGCCCTCAAGGATGTCTTCCGGCTGCGCGCCCGCGTCGAGCCCGGTCCGGAGCGCCTCGCTCCCCCAGAGGATGTCCACCGGCGGATTGACGAGCTCGTACTCGTACGGCGGCTCCCGCCAGCGAAAGGCCCCCTGCGAGAGATCGATGGCGTCGCGCAGGAGGGCGATCGTGGCGTGCACCGGCCGGAACGCGTGCCGGTCGGTGACGTGGAACTGCACGCCGCCGCAGAGCCTGCCCGCGTGCTTCTGGAAGGTCGGTTCGAACCAGCACGGACGGAACCGCACGCCCGGCAAGTGACGCGCGTTGAGCTTGTCGGCCAGGGCATCCGCGTCGAGGTAGGGCGCGCCGACAATCTCGAAGGGCCGCGTGGTCCCGCGCCCCTCGGACATGTTGGTCCCCTCGAGCAGCACCGTGCCCGGGTACACGACGCAGGAGTCGAGCGTCGGCAGGTTCGGGCTGGGCATGACGTGCGGCAGGCCGGTCTCGTCGAACCAGCCCTGGTTCCAGCCCTCGCACCGGATGACCTCGAGCTCGCAGTCGAGCCCCATCTCGCTCACGAGCGTCCGGGCCAGCTCGCCGGCCGTCAGGCCGTGTCGCAAGGGCACCGGATAGAGGCCCACGAACGACTCGAACCCCGGGCGCAGCACCGCGCCCTCCCGCCCGCGCCCGATCGGGTTCGGCCGATCCAGCACGACGAAGCGCACGCCGCGCTCGCCGCAGGCCTTCATCGCGAGAGCCATGGTCCAGACGAACGTGTAGACCCGCACGCCGACGTCCTGGAGGTCGAACAGGAGCACGTCGAGGCCATCGAGCATGTCGGGCGTCGGCTTGCGCACGGCGCCGTAGAGCGAGTGCACCGGGAGCCCCGTGCGCGGATCCCGGTAGTCGTCACTCTCGATCATGTTGTCCTGCTTCTCGCCCCGAGCTCCGTGCTGGGGGCCCAGAACGGAGCGCAGGTCGAGCGCGGGATGAGCCCGGATCGCGTCGATCGCATGCGTCAGGTCGGGCAGGACGGACGCGGGGTGCGCGATCAGCCCGAGGCGCGCGTCCGCGACCGACGGGGGGGGATCCGCGAGCAAGCGTTGCAGGCCGGTTTGAACGCGCGAGGACATGCGGCCATCATGCCAAGCCGCAACGCTCACGGCACGATCGATTCGCGCGCGGCGAACGCCGCCGCCAGGTGCGACGCGCGAGGGACCCCGTCAGGGCCCGCGTCCGATCAGCGCGTGCGGCGGGTCGAGTTCGCAGCGCTCGCGGCGCGCAGGCTGATGCCCAGCTCGGCGCGGGCGATTCGGAGCGCCTCGAGATGGAGCGCGAGTTCATCCGGCGGCAGGAGGAGGCTCGTGACGGACACGAAAGCCTCGCCGCGCAGGACGACGACCTGGGCGCTGGCCGTGGCCTCCTCGGCCCAGTACCAGGCTGAACCCGGCCCGAGGTTGAGGCGCCACGGACGGTACAGGCGGGCGACGGGAAGGCCCGCGTCGCGCGCGCGCGCCGCGGCACTCGCCGCCTCGGACTGCGAGGCCGCACGGATGAAGCTGACCGGCACCGGCGCGGCGCCGAAGCCGCCCGTATCCATGACGGCCTGCAACTCGAAGACGAGCGCCGCGAGCGGCAGGTCGCCGTCGCGCGAGAGCAGCACGATCGCCGACAGCCCGTCGGCGCCGCCCAGCACCCGCGAGACACGCACCGTGGCGCCCGGGGCCCCCGCCGCGGCCGCGAGCGCCGGCACGGAGCCCGCATCGAGATAGGAATGCAGGCTGACCTCGCCCGTGGGCGCGAGTTCCAGGTGCCGCAGCAGCAGGCGCGGCCCGGTGGCATCGGTGCTCACCCACGTCATGAGCGCGTCGCCGTTCGGGCGGAACGCCAGCGACGGACGCGCGTCGTCCGTGCCGGGCGAGGTGACGAGCGCCGCCGGCACGGTCCAGCCCAGGCCCGTCCACACCAGCGTCGCGAGGTCGCGTCCGCCGAGCGCGGGCCGCGCCATCGCCATCACGATCTCGCCGGTTGACGGGTTCTGCGCGAGGGACACGTCCGCGATGTTCACGCCCTCGGAGCCATCCACGCGACCGACCGTCAGCGTGCCGTCCGGCCGCTGCATGGCGAACGTGAGGGGCTGGTTGTGCCCGCTGAAGGAAAGAGACGACCCCATGGCGGGCGGCGGCGCGTGGACGGCCAGCAGCGATCCGTCCGCCGTGCGGAGGGCGGCGCCGTGCGCGACGGTTGAGAAGGCCAGCGCGGCGGCTGCGACGAGGGAGGTGTGCACCGGGCGCATCACGCGAACTCCTTCAGGTTGATGATCGTCGAGATGTCGTACTGCCGGAGGAACTCCGGAAGGAACGGCAGCTGCGGATAGAACTCGGCCAGCTTGAGGAAGTACCCGTCAGCCGCCGCGTCGTCGCCGAGGCGGGAACAGGTCTCGCCCAGCAGGTAGTAGCAGTTGCGGCGCAGGTGCGACAGGCCCTGCGAATCGGCAATCTCGAGCGCGGCTTCACCGTAGATGCGCGCCTGCTCGAGCCGTCCGAGCTGCAGGCAGGCAAAGCACAGGTCGGACGCGATCTCGGCAACCAGGTCCGTGATCCCGAAGGCGCGGGCGCGCTCGTGGGCCTGCTCGAGCTTGATGCGGCCTTCCGCGTGGCGGCCGGACAGCACGAGCGTGTAGCCGATCCAGTCCATCGCGGCGGCCCAGTAGAAGGCCTGGTGCGCGGGCTCCGGCAGGGGGTTCTCTTCGAGGATCGCGAAAGCCTGTTCGTAGTGATCCAGAGCCTCGTCCAGGTACGACTGGTTGCCGTACACCGCGCCGAGCAGCGACAGGGCGCTGTGGGTGCGGAGCGCGTCGCCGATGAGACGGGCCTTCTCGAGCGACAGGCGCGCGAAGCGCAGCGCCTTGTCGTGCTCGTTCTTGTGGGACATCACCTTCGCCAGGCAGTGGGCCGCCAGGCGGATGACGTCGTCATTGGTGGAGCGGAGCAGGACCTCGCGCAGGCCGCGCTCGGCCAGATCGTCCTCGTGGCGCTGCACGCGGATCATGGCGACGTTGACCTGCGCCTTGTCCACGGCGTCCGGATCCTCGTCGAGGACCTCGTGCGCGAGGGCGAGCGCGTCGTCGAAGTCGCGGGCGGCTCGGTCGAGCTCGCCCCGCATCATCGCCTGGTACCCGCGGTCGCGGATCTCGGTCAGCTCGGTCATCCGGCTGGCGGCACTCCGTCGCTTCTTGCTCATCGGTCACCTCGCGGGCCCGCGTGCGGGCCGGTCCGGGTCACTCGGCTGCGGTGTGCGCGCCCGTCCGACCTGACGATTCGGGGCGGCGCTCCTGCTGCTCCTTGAAGCGAACATAGGCCAGGACCTCGCCCCTGGCATCATCCGACAGGCGACGGAACCGCTCGAGCAAGTCGGCCTCGCCCGCCGCGGCGTTCTCCGGGGACACCGGCTCGTCGAAGAACTCGCCGATGTTCATGCCGAAGATCTCGAGCACCTTGAACAGCGTGTCCAGGCCGACCTTGTACTCGCCCTTTTCCATGCGGCAGAGATCCGATTGGATGATCCCCACGCGCGAGGCGAGTTCCGCTTGCGTCATGGAGCGCTCCTTGCGGAGGCGACGCACCTTCTGTCCGACGAAGTTCCGCTTCATGTTCCCACCTGGAGGGGCCGGTGGCCGAGGACCCCGATCGGTCCTCTCCAGCCTCGAGGGCCATCCGAACGCAAGTATGCGGCATCCTTGCGATTTCAGCAAGTCGTGCCGGAGGACCGGCGCGGGCCGGGGCCAGCGCGACCCAGTCAGCGGGGCGGAACGGTACGCAACGAGCCCCCCGCTGCCGGGACCCTGTCGTGACCGGGCGCCTACGCGCGCGCTCTCAGGGCCGCCAGCAGGAGGTCGTGGACGCCGTCAAAGCTGCCGTTGGACATCGCCACGACCACGTCGCCCTCGCGCGCGCGGTCCGCGACGTGCCGGGCCATGGCCTCAGCCCCCTCGATGAGCCAGGCCTGCCGACCCCGCGCCACCACGTCACGGATGACGGCGGGCGCGTCGAGGAGCTGTCCGGCCGGCACGCGATCGGGCTGGAACACGGGGGCCATCACGACGAGGTCCGCCTGCGCGAGCGCTTCCGGCAGGTCGTGCTGATGGACGTTGCGGCGGCACGTCCACGATCGCGGCTCGAACAGCGCCCACGTGCGCCGGCCCGGGTGGCGCCCTCGAACCGACGCGAGCGTGGTCGAGATGGCCGTCGGATGGTGCGCGAAGTCGTCGTACACGAGGACGCCCGCCGCCTCGCCGCGCAGTTCCAGGCGCCGGCGAATCCCCTGCATTCGCTCGAGGCCCGCGAGCGCATCGGCGGGCCGGCCACCGAGCGAGACCGCGACGGCGGCGGCAGCCACGGCATTCCGAACGTTGTGCAGCCCCGAGAACGGGATGCGCGCCGTGCCCAGCGACTCCCCCCGGCGCTTGAGGTCGAAGCGCATGCCGTCCCCGTCCGGCGCCACCGCGTCGGCCTGCCAGGCGCTGTCCGGCAGCAGGCCGAAGCGCTCGACGGGCGCGGGCGCGCCGTCCAGGCACGCGATGGCGGCCGGCGCGTCGTCGCCGACGAGGATCAGGCCGCTCCGCGGGACCTGCCTCGCGAGGCGCCGGAACTGCAACTGGATCTCGGCCAGCGACCCGTAGATGTCGGCGTGATCGAACTCCAGGTTGTTGACGACCAGCGTGCGCGGGAAGTACTTGAGGAACTTCGGCGCCTTGTCGAAGTACGCCGTGTCGTACTCGTCGCCCTCGATCACGAACGGCCGGCCATCCCCCAGGCGGAACGAGCCCTGCAAGTCCGACGAGTACCCGCCCACGAGGCACGACGGGTCGAGCCCGCAGGCCAGCAGGGCCTGCGTGGTCATGATGGTGGTGGTCGTCTTGCCGTGCGTTCCCGTGATCACGACGGGGTGGCGGCCCTCGAGGAACTCCTCGCGGATCACCTCGGCCATGGACCGGTACTTCAGGCCGCGGTCCAGCACGGCTTCCATCTCGGGGTTGCCGCGCGGAATGGCGTTGCCGACGACCACGAGATCCGGCGGCGGGTCGAGGTTGCTCTCGGCGTAGGGGCTCGCGCACGGGATCCCGCGCTCGCGCAGGAAGTCGCTCATGGGCGGGTAGGAGTTCTCGTCCGACCCGCGCACGTCGTGACCGCGCTCCTTCAACATCGCGGCGAGCGTCGCGGTCGCCGTGCCGCACAGACCGATGACGTGGATGCGAGAGCCAGGCGCGAGTGACAAGGGGTTCTCCGTGCGAATGCCAGCTGTCAGCGATGCCACTGCAGGACCGGACGATCATCGGCGGCGACGCGCAGGCGCGCCTCCACGCCCATGGGGACCGTCAGGTGGGGCGCCTTCGCGTGGCCGACGGGCCAGCCGGCGCTGATGGGCACGCGCCCGATCGCGGAGACGAACAGCTCCGCCATCACGTCCACGACATCGTAGTCCTGCTCCGCGTGCTGCACGCAGTCGGAGAAGTCTCCGAGCATGACGCCGCGCACGCCCTCGAGGGCGCCCGCGTCCCGGAGCTGGACCAGCATGCGATGAACCTGGTAGGGCTTGACGCCCGTGTCCTCGACGAGCAGGAGCGAGGACTTGAAGCGCGGCATGAACGGCGTCCCGCACAGGCTCGCGAGCAGCGAGAGACACCCGCCCCACACCACGCCCTCCGCCTCGCCGCCGGCGATCGCGCGGGTGCCGGCGGGCGCGAGCTCGCCGCTCGCGTCGAACAGCGCGGCGCGCAGGCTCGCCTCGTCCGCGCCCTCGGCGCCCAGCCGCAGCGAACCGGCGACCATGGGACCGTGCAGCCACCCGATGCCCTGGCAGAGCGCCCAGCAGCCGAGCGCCGTGGCGTCGGACTCGCCGAGGATCGGCCTGGGAGAGACGGGCGACAGCGTCCGCTGGAGGGCTGGCAGCAGAGCGGTCGCCCCGCTCCCGCCGCGCGCCACGAAGACCGCACGCACGGAGGGTTCGACCATCGCGTCGCAGAGCTCGCGAAGCCGCCGGTCCTCGTCCCCGGCGGTGAACCGGTGGCGCGCCAGGATGTCCTCGCGCACGAGCGGATCGAGCCCCAGGCTCCGGACCTGCGCCAGGCCCTCGTCCAGCATCTCGGCCCGGACGGGACTCGAGGGAGCGACGACGGCGACCCTGTCGCCGGGGCGCAGGCACGGAAGCTCGAGACGCATGGCGTGCGATGGTATCGCGACGAGACCACCGATGGCTCGCGTGCCATTGCGAGGACGTCGGAGGTGGGTGTACAAAGGGGCCCGCCGCGCGCTTCGGCACGGCGCCTTGCAAGGACGCGACGATGGGCCTCTTCTCGAGCAGCAACTCGCATCTGGACGAGGTCCGGAAGGAGTGCCAGTCCGTCTCGCAGCGCGCCGCGGCGGCCCGCCAGCACTGCGATGCGAGCCTGCGCGGCAAGCACGAGCTCATGGACCCCGAGGACCGCGCCCGGCTCCTGGAGAAGGCCCGTGCCGAGGTGCGCGAGGGCGCGAAGATCCTGGAGTCAGCCCGCCGTCGCGAGAAGCAAATGACCGAGGACAACTGCCCGAGCGAGGACATCCTCACGGCGCACGCCCGCGTTCTCGAGGCCACGCTCGACATGCAACGCGCCGAGCAAGCCATCAAGGACGGCCGCGACAGCCTGGCGCAGGCCATCCCGGAGATCGAGTCCTTCTTCGGCGCCGGCTCGCGCGAGGCTCGCCAGATCCGCAAGACCCTCGCTGATCTCGACGCCGGCTGACGCGTGCGCGTCCTCGTGACGGGCGGCGCAGGCTTCATCGGCTCGCATCTCGTGAGAGCCCTGGCCCTGCGCGGGGCTGCCGTCCGGGTCCTCGACGACTTCTCGTCGGGCTCCCGCGAGCGGCTGGCTTCCGTCGCCCGGGACATCGAGATCCTCGAGGGCGACATCCGCGACGAGGCGGCAGCCGCGCGCGCCACCGCGGACGTCGAGGCCGTCTTTCACCTGGCGGCGCAGGTGAGCGTGCCGCGCTCGGTCGAGGCGCCAGCGGAGACCGCGGACATCAACGTGACCGGCCTTGCCACGATGCTCCATGCGGCGCGCGCGGCGGGCGCCTGCCGCTTCGTGCTGGCCTCGTCGTGCGCCGTGTATGGCGATGGGGGCGAGGCCGTCGCGCGCAGCGAGGACCGGCCCGCGCATCCGGCTTCGCCGTACGCCGCGTCGAAGCTGGCGGGAGAGGCCTTCGTCGCGGCGGCGTGCCGATCGGGACTGCCGGGCCTCTCGCTCCGCTACTTCAACGTCTACGGGCCCGGCCAGCGACCGGACTCCGCGTACGCGGCGGTCGTGCCCGCCTTCCGGGCGGCGCTCGCGGCCGGCCGGGCGCCGGTGCTGCACGGAGACGGGCTGCAGACGCGTGACTTCATCCACGTGAGCGACGTCGTGCGGGCGAATCTCATCGCCCTCGACGCGCCAGCCGCCTGCCTGGGACGGGCGTTCAACGTCGGCACGGGCCAGGCCACGACGATCATGGAGCTCGCGCTCACGCTGTCGGGCATCCTTCGCGCCACGGTCGCGCCCGTTCACGTCGAGGCCCGGGCGGGCGACGTGCGCCACTCCCTCGCGAGCACGGCGCTGGCGGATCAGCTCCTCGGCTTCTGCGCCGAGGTGGACCTGGCGGACGGCCTTCGCCAGCTGCACGAGTAGCCTCCAGCGGCCAGCGCGCGATCCGGACGGCTACTGCTGGGCGTCCGCCGCGTCGAACGCGGCCGCCGGGACGTCCCGCTCGGGCTCGAGCGATCCGCGATGGCAGGTCCAGCACGTGATGGCGGGCGCGTGCTCGGACTCCTTGAACACCGTGGCGTTGAGCTTCGCGGCCATCGTCATCATTTCCCGCGCCACGCGCTTGGGCTCCTTGTCGTCCAGCTCGAACTTGCCTGGCACGTGGCAGTGCGAGCACTTCACGCCCAGCGCGGCGGCCTGCTCCTTCATGATGCGCCGCATCTCGGACTTGGAGCTCACGCCCGTCAGGATCTTCACGTTCTTGAACGTCGTGGCGTCGTTCACGGGCGCCTCCGCGCGCGGCGCGCACGCGGGGACGAGGACGAAGGCGGCGGCGCCGGCCAGGGCCAGGACGCCCAGGAACACGTTCTTGCTTCGGTTCACGGCTTTCCTCCGAAGGATGGCTCTCCGCGTTCGGCTGGCCGGATCGCCTGGCAGGGGGACGCCCGACGGGCGCCCCGCATTCACCCGTGCCCGTGTTCGTGAAGCTCGTCCTCCGAGAATCCGAGCAAGTGCCCGATCTCGTGGCGCAACGTGATGCCGATCTCCGCGACCAGGTGCTCGCGGTCGCGCGTGGCGTTCTCGAGCGCCCTCTGGAACAGGATGATGCGGTCGGGCAGCGCTTGATCGGTCGCGCCCCTCTCCGGGAGCGGCGTGCCGATGTACATGCCCAGCACGGTGGGACTGCAGTCGTGCCGCCGGCAGAAGTCCTTGTCGGCGTAGTTCTCGACGGAAATCTCGACGTTCTTCAGTCGCGAGGCGAAGGGCTCCGGCACGCCGGTCAGGGCCTCGGCCACCAGGACGTCGAACTCCGCGTGCGTGACGCGCGGGGGACCCGTCGCGGGCAGGTCCTCGTCCAGGGACGCGGCCTGCAGGAAGTGGCGGAGCGCCGCCTCGCGCCGCCCGGTGAAGTCGAGCAGGAAGGCCAGGAGTTCGTGCGCGCGAGCGCTCTTGGTGTCCAGCTCGAGCGCGCGGTGCAGCGCGGCCTCGGCTTCCTCGAGATCCAGGAGCTCCACGAGCACGCCCGCGCGCTCGACGTGCACGTCCGCCAGGCCGGGCGCGACGCGCGCGGCCTCGTCGAAGGCCTGCAGCGCGCCCGTGAAGTCCTCGAGCTGCGAGAGCGCGACGCCTCGCAGGAACTCGATCTCGGCCGTGGCCTCGGGGGCCTCGACCCGGCGCCGGGCGTCCGCGAGCAGGCTCAGCGAATCCACCGGGCTCGCGAGATCCTCGAGCAGGACCTCGGCGGCATCGAGCCACGCGTCCGCGAGGCTGCCGTCGAGGCGCAGGGCGTGCTCGAACGCGTGCAGGGCCTCGTCGGGCTGATCGAGCAGGCGCAGGGCGGCGCCGCGCGCATGATGAAGTTCTCCCTCGTCGGGGAACCGCCCGAGGGCCTCATCCACGAGGGCGAGCGCCTCGGCCGGGCGCTCGGCGGCGAGTTCGCCGTCCACGCGCTCCAGGATCGCGTCGATCGCGGCGTCGTCGCCGTGAGGCCGATCTGTCTCGCTCACGAGGGGGTCAGCCGCGAGTCGCGGCTGCCCGCGCCCTCAGGCGACATCCACGTCCTTGCGGCTCTTCTTGCGGCGGCGGCGCTCAGCTTCCTGCTGCTTGCGGCGGCGGCGCTCGGACGGCTTCTCATAGTGACGGCGGCGCTTCATCTCCTTGAAGAGCCCCGCTCGCTCCAGCTTTCTCTTGAGTCGCTTGAGCGCCTTCTCGAGGTTGTTGTCCTTGACGACAACCTCGCCGGTGCTCAGGCCCAGCTTGTCAGCCATTCAGGTCTCCAGATCCCGCACCCAGGCACGCCGCCGGGGCTTCGGACTGTCTCGCGCCCCGTCCGGGCCCGCGAAGGTGGTGGCGGGCGGACGACGGACGGGACTTCGATGGGGCGGGGAGAGTACACGAACTCCGGCTCGGCGAACAGGGGCTGATGCCCACGGGGGCCTTTCGGGGCGGCTCGCGTCGCGGTCGCGCGCGCCCCCGGGCCTCCTGGACGCTCTGGCGCGTGGCCGTCATGATGCGGGCATGCCCTCCCCGACCCCCATCATGCTCGTCTTCCGCACGCCTGACGGTGGGGCGATCCGGCGGGAGGTCCTGGCCGACGGGCTCGTGGTGGGGCGTGCCGCCGACTGCGGCGTCAGGCTGACCGACGAGTCCCTGTCCCGGCGGCACTGCCGGATCTTCCGCCACGAGGGGCAGGCCTTCGTCGAGGATCTGGGCTCGCGCAACGGCACGCACGTGAACGGGACGCCCCTGACCGCGCGCCAGCGCCTGCGTCCCGGGGATGTCGTGGTGGTGGGCGCCACGGAAATCGAGCTGCTCGCCCCGGCTGGCCTGCGACTGCACGCGGACGAGGCGCGCGCGCCCGAAACCACGGCCGTGTTCGATGTCACGAGCCTGAGCAGCGGCGTCCGCCGGCCGGAACTGTTCGCCGATGTCCGCGCGGAGAACCGGGCGCTCGCCCTGCTCACGCGCGCCGGCGCCGAGCTCATGTCCACTCGCCCGCTCCCCGAGGTGCTCGAGGCCGTCCTCGATCTCGCCCTCGAGGGGCTCGCGGCCGATCGGGCCGCGGTCGCTCTCCTCCCCTCTGACACCGAGGCCGCGAGCGACGACCTGCCCCGCCTCGACATCGCGGCGGCACGCGGCCGTCAGGGCGTCGCCGACCTGCGCGTGTCGCGCACCGTCGCGCGCATGGTGGTGCAGGAGCGCCGCGCCGTGGCCGTGACGGATGTCGGCGACATGCGGGGCGGCGCGCTCTCGGACAGCGTGCGCCTTCAGGGCGTGCGCTCGCTGGCCTGCGCGCCGCTCTGGGACGGCAACCGCGTCGTGGGGCTCTTCTGGATCGACCGCCGCGCGTCCGGAGGCGGCTACGGCGACGTGGACGTGAAGATCCTGTCCATGCTTGCGAACGTCGTCGCCATCAAGATCGAGAACGCGAAGCTCGAGGAGCGCGCGCTCGAGGGCGAGCGGCTGCGCGAGGAGCTCGCGGTCGCTCGTCGCATCCAGCAGCGCCTGCTGCCGTCAGCGGGACCGTCCGAGCTCGGCCTCGACGTGTTCGGCGCGTGCCTTCCCTGCCTCGAGGTCGGCGGCGATCTCTTCGACTGGCTGCCCTTCGCCGATGACCGGATCGGCCTGCTCGTGGTGGACGCCTGCGGCAAGGGCGTCGGCGCGGCGCTCCTGGCCGCCTCCGTCCAGGCCGCGCTCCGGGGGGGCCGGCGCATGGCCGCCGCGCCCGACGAGCGGCTGACCTGGCTGAACGACTTCCTCCACGATCACGCTCCCGTCGAGAGCTACGTCACGGCGGCCCTCGTCGAGGTGGACGCGAGAAGCGGCGACGTCCGGCATGCCGTGGCGGGCCATCCGCCCCCGCTGCTGGTTCCGGCGCGGGGCCCCGCGCGCCTGCTGCGGGAGGGCGGCCTTCCCCTCGGGATGTTCGCCGGTTCGGTCTACCCGGGCGCAAGCGAACGGCTCGAGCCGGGCGGCAAGCTCGTCCTGTACTCCGACGGCATCACCGAGGCAGGACGGAGCGGCCGGCGGGGCGAGCCCTTCGGCCTCGAGAGGCTCGCCGCAATCGTGCGCGAGTCTCCCGCGAGCGCCGAGGCCTGCTGCGCGGCCGTGCTCGCGGCGCTCGAGGACTTCTCCGGCGGCGCGCCGCTGCGCGATGACGCGACCCTGCTGGTCTGTCTCCGCGGCTGAAGCCCCTGCCACGCGGCCTCGCCGCGACCGGAACTCAGGAGCGCATGGAGTCCAGCACGTCGCTGCGCGTGAGCACGCCGATGAACTCGCCCGCCTCGCGCACGAGCACGGCGTCGGCGCCGCCGGCGAGAAGGCGCGCGGCGTGGTCGAAGGAGTCGCGCGCCGTGACCACCGGGAAGGGCGGGTCCATCACGCTCGTCAGCGTCGCGTCGAGCGCGCGCGCGTCGGCGAGCGCGCGCGTCAGCAGGCGGCTCTCCGTGACGGAGCCCACCGTCTCGCCATCGTCAATGACGGGCAGCTGCGTGATCGCGTGGCGCTGCATGAGATCGAGCGCCTTGCGAACCGTCGCCGTGCCCGGAAGGTGGAGGACCCCGCGCAGGTCACCTCCCTTGCGGTCGAGCGCGGCGCGCACCGACAGGGTGTCCGTGTCGAGAAAGCGGTTCTGCCGCATCCACTCGTCGTCGTGCACCTTCGACAGGTAGCGCTCTCCCGAATCACACAGCATCGCGACGACGCAGCCGCCGGGATCGTTGATCTCGCGCGCCACCTGCGTCGCGACCTCCACGAGCGTTCCGGTCGAGCCGCCGACGAGAATCCCTTCCTCGCGCGCGAGCCGGCGCGTCATCGTGAACGAGTCGCGATCGGTGACCTGCCGCACCTCGTCGATGAACTCGAAGTCCATGGTGTCCGGGATCTTGTCGCCGCCGATGCCCTCGACGAGGTAGGGGCTCCCGCTCCCGAGCTTGCCCGTCTCCTGGTACTGCCGGTAGACCGATCCGACCGGATCCGCCAGGACGACCCGGATGCGATCGGACTGCTCCTTCAGGAAGCGCCCGGCGCCCGAGACCGTGCCGCCGGTGCCCGCCCCGAGCACGAGGGCGCGAATCTTGCCGCCCGTCTGCGCCCAGATCTCGGGCCCCGTCGTGTGGTAGTGACAGTCCACGTTGGTGCGGTTGTAGAACTGGTTCGTGAGAAACGCCCCTGGCGTGTCCTTCGCGATCTTCTTCGCCGCGTTGATGTAGTGCTCGGGCGAGTCCGGCGGAACCGCCGTCGGCGTGATGACGACCTGGGCTCCGTAGGCCTTGAGCAGGCGGACCTTCTCGGACGACATCTTGTCCGGCATCGTGAAGATGCAGCGGTACCCCTTGATCGCGCAGACCATCGCGAGCGCGACGCCCGTGTTCCCGCCCGTCGCCTCGACCACGGTGCCTCCGGGCTTGAGCTCGCCCGAGCGCTCCGCGGCCTCGACCATCGCGAGACCGATGCGGTCCTTGATCGAGTGCCCCGGGTTCAGGAACTCGGCCTTCCCGAAGATGGGCGTTCGCATGCCCTTGCCGATGCGGCGGAGTCGCAGCAGCGGCGTCCATCCGACGTGGCCGAGGATGGTGTCGAGAGGCGCGAGGTTGCGAGGCTCGCCGAATGAGAGGGGCGCGTGGCTCACGAGAACTCCTGGCGCGACCGGCGCGCGGGCCCGATCCTGACATGTTCTCGCCGCGGGGAGCACGCCGCGGAGGCCGCCGCCGCCCGTCGGATACACTCGCCCACATGAGCCCGAGCGCCACGCGCCTGTTGCCCCGCCCGTCTCCCGCGCCCCGTGCGCTGCCCGCTGGCCGGCTGGCCATGATCGCCGCCGCGCTCCTCGCCGCCTCGAGCCAGCCGGCGCGGACGCAGGCCATTCACCGCGGCACCGGCACCCTCGGCACGGTCACGCAGACCGTGGCGTTCGTGGATGCGTGGGAGGACGGCGGGAGCCGGTCGGACCGTCAGGGCACGCGTGACGTGCTCATCCGGCTGGAAACCGCGAGCTCCGCCGGAACCCGGACGGCCGTCCAGCTCGTCCTGTACGGGCCCTGGGGCCAGCACATGTATGCGTTCGATGAGGATCGGGTGACGCCCGGCATGCCCGACGGCACGCAGCTGCGCACGACGCTGCGCGCCATGGACCTCGACGATGACGGCCAGCGCGAGCTGGTGCTCATCGAGCGCACGCTGACGACCCGCCTCGCGCTCGACGACTCGGGCGTGCCCGAGCCGAACGCCGGCCCCTTCTTCGCGGACGCCACCGTGAAGCTCCGCTTTCTCTCGCGCAAGGACGGCGCCCTCATCGAGAACCAGCTCGACCCGGACCCCGAATCGCACGCCATGAAGGAGCTCCTTCAGCTCGAGCTCGGCGGCCCCATCAACGCGTGGATCCAGCTCGCCGCGGCCGACGCCGACTTCGTGCGCGAGCGCTTCGAGCAGGCGCGCTACCGGCACGGCATCGTGCGCGAGTGGGCGGAGCGGCAGATGACCGGTCGCGAGATCCTCGACCTGTCGCCGAAGCTCCCGCTGCTGACCGCGCGGGTGGACGATGCCGCCGTGCTCTGGCTGGCGGCCACGCGACGCATCGGCGCCCTGCCCCGCTGGTATCAGCGCCGGTGACGGATGCCGGGCGGCGACGGCTCGCGATGGCGCTCCCCATCGCCTGGATGGCCCTGATCTTCGCGCTGTCCTCCGTGCCCGGCAAGCGCGTTCCCGTGCCGCGAAGATGGGACAAGGTCGCGCACGGCGTCGAGTACGCGGTGCTCGGGTTCCTGGCTCACCGCGCGCTGCGGGCCACGGGCATGGCGCCGTCGCGCGCGTTCGCGATCGCGGTCGTCGGCAGCGCCGCGTTCGGCGTTTCGGACGAGTGGCATCAGTCCTTCGTGCCGATGCGCAGCGTCGAGGCGGCCGACGCGATCGCCGACGCCTGCGGCGGCCTCGCGGGCGCCGGGCTGGCCTTCCTGGCCGAGCGACGCGCCGGGTCCCGGAGCCGCCGGCCGGAGGCCTGACGCGACCGCGTGGCGGCTGGGCGGCCCTCCCGCGATCGACCGCCTACTTGCCGTGCAGCTCCTGCAGCGTCATGACGCCGAGCCGGTCGCGCGTGAGCACGCGGATGCCGTCCACCGCCGCGCGCGCTCCCGAGAGCGTCGTGATGAGCGGCACGCGATGCGGGAGCGCGGTCTTGCGGATCGCCGTCTCGTCCCACTGCGACGCCTTGCCCAGCGGCGTGTTGATCACGAGATGGATGCGCCCGTTGAGCATGAGATCCACGACGTTCGGGCGCCCCTCGTTGACCTTGAAGACGACATCCGAAGCGATGCCCGCCGCGGCCAGGGCCGCGGCCGTGCCGCTCGTCGCCACGAAGGTGAACCCCAGTTCCGCGAGATCCCGGGCGATGGCGATCGCCGCGGGCTTGTCCAGGTCGTTGACGGACAGGAAGACCGTGCCGGACGTGGGCAGCGCGTTGTCGGCCATGATCTGCGCCTTGGCGAAGGCGCCGCCGAACGTGTCGGCGATTCCCATGACCTCGCCCGTGGACCGCATCTCGGGCAGCAGGACCGGGTCGGTGCCCGGGAACCGGATGAACGGGAAGATGGCCTCCTTGACGCAGTGCGCGCGCGGGGCGACCTCGCCCGTCACGCCCTGCTCGGCGAGGCTCTGCCCGGCCATGGCGCGCGCCGCGACCTTCGCCCACTGCACGCCCGTCGCCTTCGACACGTACGGCACGGTGCGCGAGGCGCGCGGGTTCACCTCGAGCACGTAGACCTGGCCCTTCCTCACGGCGAACTGCACGTTCATCAAGCCGATGACGCCCAGCGCCTCGCCCATCGCCACGGTCCAGCGCCGCATCTGCTCCTGCCACTCGGGCAGCAAGCCGTACGGAGGCAGCACGCACGCGGAGTCGCCCGAGTGCACGCCCGCGCTCTCGATGTGCTGCATGACGCCCGCCACCACGACGTGCTTGCCGTCCCCGACCGCGTCCACGTCCGCCTCGAAGGCGTCCTCCAGGAACTCGTCAATGAGGACCGGGAACTCCTCGGCCGCCGCGGCGGCCGCATCCCAGAATCCTTCCAGGTCGCGCTCGCCGTACACGATGGCCATGGCGCGCCCGCCCAGGACGTACGACGGCCGGACCAGCACGGGGTAGCCGATGTCGCGCGCGACGTCGCGCGCCGCGTCGAGGGTGCGCGCCGTGCCGCCGCGCGGCTGGCGGATGTTCAGGCGCGTCAGGAGCTCGCCAAAGCGCTGGCGATCCTCCGCCAGGTCAATGCTGTCCGGCGTCGTGCCCAGCACGTTCACGCCCGCCTCGCGCAGCGGAACGGCCAGGCGCAGCGGCGTCTGCCCGCCGAACTGCACGAACACGCCCTCGGGCTTCTCCACGCGCACGATCTCGAGCACGTCCTCCAGCGTCAGCGGCTCGAAGTAGAGCCGGTCCGCGGTGTCGTAGTCCGTCGAGACCGTCTCGGGGTTGCAGTTGACCATGATGGTCTCGAACCCCATCTCGCGCAGCGCCATGACCGCATGGACGCAGCAGTAGTCGAACTCGATTCCCTGGCCGATCCGGTTGGGGCCCCCGCCCAGGATCATGATCTTGCGACGATCCGTGGGCTCGGCCTCGCACTCCTCCTCGTAGGTCGAGTACATGTAGGGCGTGGAGGACTCGAACTCGCCCGCGCACGTGTCCACGCGCTTCATGACCGGCACGACCCCGAGGGCGTGGCGGCGGGACCGGACCTCGCCCTCCGTCGTGCCGAGCAAGTGAGCGAGCTGGCGATCCGATGTCCCCATCGCCTTCGCCTCGCGCAGGTCCTCTGCCGGGAGCTCGCCGAGGGAGCGGCCCCGAAGGGTCGCCTGCTGCGCGACGATCTCGTGCATGTTCTGGAGGAACCACGGATCGATGTGCGTCAGCTCGGCGATCTCGGCCACCGACATGCCCGTCGAGAGAGCATGGTGGATGGCAAACATCCTGTCCGGGTTCGGCTTGATGAGGCGCTCGCGGAGTCGCTCGGGCTCGATGGCGTCCTTGCCGTCGGCGCCGAAGCCGGCGCGGCCGATCTCGAGCGAGCGAAGCGCCTTCTGGAACGACTCCTTGAAGGTCCGGCCCATGGCCATGGCCTCGCCGACGGACTTCATCTGGGTGGTCAGCGTGTCGTTCGAGCCCGGGAACTTCTCGAACGCGAAGCGCGGGATCTTCGTGACCACGTAGTCGATGGACGGCTCGAAGGAAGCCGGCGTCTTGCGCGTGATGTCGTTGGGGATCTCGTCGAGGGAGTATCCGATGGCGAGCTTGGCGGCGATCTT
>CAZTIW010000004.1:0-173411 GCA_964613915.1 uncultured Thermoanaerobaculia bacterium | reverse complement strand
GATTCCCGAGGGAGGAGCAACGCAGCCAGGGGCCGCGAGACCCGCGGAGCATGCAAGGGAACTTCAGATTCAGGACACTAGGGACAGGCGGGCAGGCCGGCTGCCGGATCCGGGCAGGAGAGGCCGCCAGCGTTCTCGCTCACGATCTTGAGGAACAGCATGTCCGGTCCCGCCAGATCGAGAAGGTCCGCGTCCGTCACGCTGGTCCCGCCGGGGATGCGCGGGACATCCTCGAGCGTGGCGCGGGGCGTCCAGGCCCCCGGACCGGGCAGCGCCGACTCCCAGGCATCGAAGACCTCCGCGCGGTCGTGCGTGGCGTCGATCGGCGGATTCGTCCAGCGGAGCGTCGCCACGACGCCGGTCTTGTCTATCCGCAGCGTGCCGCCGATGTCGTGGGGCGGCTGCGGCGGGGAGGTTCTCACGGAGACCTCGGTGCACTCGACGTTGGGGCAGGTGCCGCCGGGCGGCGTGGCGGTCAGGCAGACCTGACCGAGCTGATCCGTGCCCGTGTTGGGGATCTCGAGCGTCTGGTTCGCGCCGGTGGCTGACGTCGTGCCCGTGGACTGGAACGTTCCGAGGTCCGTGGTCCACGACAGCACGGTGCCGGGCTGTCCCGTGAACGTGCCGGCGAGCGCGACCAGGGTCGGGCTCACGGCCGCCTCGGGCTCCTGGTACGGTCCGTTCGCGTTCGCATCGGGCGTCCAGAAGAGCGTGAGCGTCGTGACGTCGCTGTCCGTGCAGCCCTTGTCGTCCGTGACCGTGAGGGTCAGGTTGGCGGTGCGGTTGAAGGCGAAGTTGGTGAGCACGAGACGCGGCGACTGCAGCGAGGATGTCGAGCCTCCGCTGTCCTCGAAGAAACCGATGTCCGTTCGCCATTGCCACGTGGCGGCGACGTTGCCGGTCGCGAAGTCCGCGTCGCCCACGACGGGGATGCGCGTGGTCGGCATCCCGACGTTCTGGCACGCCTGATACGGCCCTCCGGGCAGCGGCCGCGGCCCCCGCCACACGTGGACGCGCGTGAACGCGATCGTGCTGCAGCCGTTCGTGTCGGTGCCCGTCAGCGAGACGCCGATGTCCTGGTTCTGACCCGTGTTCGTGATCGTGAGAAGGGGATTGAGGGCGAACGCGCCCAGCAGGATGCCGTCGGACGCGACCCACTCGACGCCCTGCATGCCCGTGGCCTCCTCGGTCGCTTCGGCGGTGCCTCGCATCGCCACGGTGACGTCCGGCGCGTCCCACTCGACGCAGGCCTCGTAGTCGCCCGTCGGCCCGAGGTCGCCGGCCTCGGCATCCACGGCGGGCACCGAGTGAACCACGACGCGCACGGACGTGGCGTCGCGACAGCCGGTGATGGCGGGGCAGGTCACGACGAGCGTGTACGTCGTCGTGGCTGTCGGCGTGACGGACAGGGAGGGCCCCGTGCCAATCTCGACGCCGTCGGCGTACCAGGTGTGCGTGAGCGGCTGGCCGCAGGAGAAGCCGGCCGCGATGCCCGACGAGGCGCCCGAGAGGCCCATGGCCGGCTCCAGGCCGCAGCGATCAGGCGGCGCTGCCGGCGTGATGACCGCGTTGATGGCGCACGCGCGCGCCTCGTCCGCGCCCATGTCGCCTGAAAGCACCGTGTCGTTGTTGCCGTCGATCGGGCGCGCGTCGAGATCCACGTCCACGGGAAGGAAGCCCGTCGCGATCACGTCCACGCCCGCCGAGTCGCCGCGCAGGTGGTAGTCGCGCTGGAGGCCCCGCATGAAGCTCGCGGGCGAGTTGATGTTGCCGGCTCCCATCGGCATCGCGCCGAGCGTCAGGATGTCGGTCGTGCCCTCGTCGCGATAGAGCGCCACGAGGTTCCCTCCGATCAGGTTTCTGTCGAACTGAACGGGATCGGTCGTGGTGGTGTACTCGTGCAGCGCGTAGTCGCCGTTCTGCGAGAGAACGGAGTTCGTCACGCGCGGCCCGATCGGGCCGGCCCTGTACCGCAGGTAGCCGTTGGAGTTGTCCAGCAGGATGGCGGAACCCAGGTTCTCGGCGATCGTGCAGTGCGTGATGATCGGCGCGCTCGTGGATCGCGTCCGCTGGCCGGTCGCGAGATCCCAGCTCGAGCCCGTCTCGAAGACCATGCCGTCGCCCAGATTCCAGTTCGCCACGCAGTTCGTGAACGTCGGATCGAGGCGCGCGTCCTGCCCGGCGGTGGTGTAGGCGGTGCCGAGCACCCCGATCGAGTTCTCCAGAAACAGGCACCGGTCGACCACCGGTGCGAGCGAACTCGCGGTCGCGTCCGATCGCGAGTAGAGATCGAGTCCGCGGGCCGCTCCGCGCAGGATCACGTTCGTCAGCCGCGGCGCGACCGTGACGTTCTCCACGAGCAACTCGACGCCAGCGCCGACGGGCTGGCCCTGGAACGGCTCGCGGATCACCGTGAACCCCTGGAACGTGGGTGGCGTGGCGGGCACTGCGCCCGTGCGCGCCTGCCAGCGGATGGTGCCGGCGCCGTTGGGCGTCGCGTCGCGAAAGATCGTCGCCGCCGGTCCGGCGCCGGTCAGGGACACGTCGTGAGGGAGGGTCACGGGGAACGCCTCGCCCGTCGCGGCCGTCAACTCGCCGGCGGCGACGAGGACCTCGTGCGGCCCTGCCGTGCGAATCCGGCTGACGGCGTAGGTCAGCGAGCGCCATGCGGTCGCGGGCGTGAGACCGTCGCGCGCGGCCGCGTCCACGCCCGTCGCGACATCAACATGGTAGGTCGCTGCTCGCGCGGCGCCGATCGAGAGCACGGCCGCCACGGCTGCGGCGAAAAACGCTGCCCCTCCGCGGGGCGTGAGGAGCGGGCGCTTCGACATCAGCGGCGTTCCGTGCGTGAGGAGGCCACGCGGAACGCCGGGCGCTCCTCGCGGTCTCCATGTTGACGACAGCGCTGCCCCGACGGCGCGAAAGTCCCCGGGCGCTGGCCGGACAGCAGGCAGAGTTTGGGATCCGCATCCGTGAGCGTCAAGGCAAGCCTCCGCTGGCTCCTTCGGCCGGCGGGGCGCGGGGCTCCAGTCGCCCGGGCGCGGCTAGCCGGGGGCGCGACGTTCGTGGCAAGCTCCCGGCTCGCCCCTGGCGGCCCGCTGGGCCGGATCGCCTCGCTCGCGGTTCCGCACGTGGCGCTGCCGCCAGGTGGCCCGCCGACCGGGAGCGAGCCCGTAGCGGAGCGGATCTCCGACCCCACCCCGAGTGCCGCGTGACCCGACCCGATCCGAACGCCCAGGAGCCGAGCGGCCTGTATCAGATGCTGGTCCGTTGCTCGCGCTGCGAGGCGCGCAACGTCGTTGACATCCGCCGGCAAGGGTTGCGCCAGGCGCGCTGCGGGCGCTGCGGCGAGCCCCTCCCGCGCAGGCTTCCGGCGCCGCTGCTCCTCCTGGCCGTGACCGGCCTGCTCGTCGTCTTCGGCCTGACGCATCTCGGGATCGACGCGGTGCGGAAGAGACAGGAAGTCGCGCACCGCGCGCGCGCCGAGCGGTTGATCGAGGAGGGGCGCGCGAGCGAGGCCGTCTCGCTCGTGCCGCGCCAGCGCACGCCGGGCTCCGAGGGTGGGCTGCTCGCGCGGCGCGTGGCCGAGTCCCTCGCGGCGCCCGTGCTGGCCGCCGATCGCGATGCCGCGGCCGGACCGTTCACCGTCGAGGAGGCCGTGGGCCTTGGCGACGAGCTCATCGAGAAGCACGAGAGCGACCTGCCGGAACTCCTCCAGGTCCTCGACGAGCCCTTGCGCCGGCTGCAGGCCCGCCGCATCGCGTTCGAGATCCTCGAGCCGGCGCGCGCGCTGGCCGAGGCCGATCCCCCGGATCTCGCCCGGGTGGACCGCGCGCTCGCCGACGCGACCATGGTGGCGCTCGAGGCGCCGCCCGATGTCGCGGCTGCCGTGGAGCTGCTCGCGCCGGGCATCCGCGGTCGGGCGGCTCTGGCGCTGGCCCGGCGCGTCGTGACCAAGCGGCCCGAGGAGGCGCGTCAGATTCTCAACCGGGCCGCGCAGCGCATGCCCGTGCGGGAGTCGCGGGCGGCGGTCGCCGAGGACTCGCACGGCGACATGCCGGAGGGCACGCTCGTCGAGCGCGTCGCGAGCATCGAGCGAGCGGTGGCGGCGCGCGACGCGGCCAGTCTCTCGCGCCTCGTGCACGCGCGCGCCGAGGCGAGCTGGCCGGACGCGGCGCACGTGGAGATGGACGCCGCCGTCCGCCGCGCGTGCGAGGCGCTCGCGTCGCTGCAGTCCGAGGCGGCGTCGCGCGCGTGGGATCCGGCCGAGCGCGCGTCGCTCCTGCTTTCCGCGATGACCTGCGACGAAATCCTGCCCCGCGCGTTCCTGCGCGACGCCCGTGCCGCCGTGGCGGAGACGCTGACCGAGGCCGCGCGCCGCGGCGGCGACCTGGATCAGGCGCTCGACGCCTGGGTCGGCATCGCGAGCCCGCGGCGCGATCGGGACCTCGCGGCGCTCGGGTGCCTGGCCGAGGCGCGCGGAGCTCATGCGGCCGCGGTGCGCGCGTGGGCGGCGACATCGTCGCCGGCCGCGCTCTCGCTGCTGGCCCGGTGCGCCGAGGAAGCCGCCGAAGCAGCTCCGCCCGCAACGATCCCGGCCCTCGCGTACCCGTCCGACCGGTAGGCCCCGCATGACGCGCCCGAAGGATCTCATCGTCGTCGGCGGAGGGGCCGCCGGGACCGCGGCGGCCCTCGAGGCGAGACGGCGCGGGCTGGATGTCGTGCTCGTCGAAGGACGCCAGCGCACGCCGCGCGAGCACGCGCTGATCGCGCTGGCGGAGGACCTCGCCCAGCGACCGCTGCGGCGCGCCCCCGCCGAGCGGCGGGCCGAGGGCTTGCGTCAGGCCGTGCGCCGCGCGGGCGAGCAGGCGTCGGCGTTCCTGGATCAGCGCGAGGCCGTGCTCGCGCGCCGGGGCGTCGAACGGGTGCTGGGTCGCGCGCGCCTGCCGGGCGACCCGGGCGTTGTCGTCGTGGGCGGCGACCAGGCCGGCGAGCACCGGCTGGCGGCGCGCCACGTGCTGCTCGCGTCGGGCTCGCGTCCCTTGCCGCTCATCGGACCGGGTGGCACGCCGCGAGCGTTCGATCCCGCATGGGGGTTGCTGGATGCCGATGAGTCACCGCCGACCGCCTGTGTCGTCGGCGGTGGCCGGCACGGCGTGGTGCTCGCGGGCTTGCTGGCGTGCGCGGGGAGCCAGGTGACGCTGGTCGAGACCGGAGATCGGCTCCTGTCCCACGCCGATGCCGACGTCGCCGCGGCTGTCCTGCGCGCTCTGCGCCAGGATGGCGTGGACGCGTGCCTGGGCACGAGCGTGGACGCCATCGGAGGCGAAGCCGGCGCGTGGACGCTCCCCGCGCTGCCGTCGCGCGGGCCGTTCGCGCGCGTGCACGTCGCCGTGGGGCGGTCGCCGGACCTCTCGGAGTTCGGCGAGGGAGTCGCGGCCGCGGTCTCGGCCCCGAGACCGGCGCAGGAGTACGGCACGGCGTGGCCGTGGCTCTGCGTGGCCGGCGAAGCGTCGGGGCGGCGCATGACTGCCGAGGCGGCCCGACGCGAGGGCCGAGCCGCCGTGCTGAAGCTTCTCGGAGAGTCGCACCACGTGCCCGCGATCGACATCCCGGTTCTCGTGGCGGGATCCGCGGCCTGCGGGTGGGCGGGGCTGACCGAGGGCCAGGCCGTGGCCCGTGGGCTGGCGCTCCGCGTCGGCCGCGCGCGCGTCGCCGGTCGCGGCGCCCTCGCGCCGGGCTTCGTGAAGCTGCTGGCGGACGCGGGTTCGGGAAGGCTCCTCGGTGTCCACGTGTTCGGTCACGGCAGGGAAGCGGTCGCCCTCGGCGCGGCTCTGATCGAACTCGGCGTCGGCCTTCCCGAACTGGCCGCGATGGCCTTCCCGGCCGGGACCGGCGCGGCCGCGCTCGCCGAGGCGGCCGAGGCCGCTGTCTGACGGTGCGCGACGCCCTGCTGCTCCACAACCCCGCATCCGGGCGGCGTCCGGGGGAGGGGCTCGCGCGCGAGGTCGCGGCGATCCTCAGCGCCGGAGGAGCGGACGTGGAACTGGCGGCCACGCTTCGCAGCGGCCATGCGGCGGAGCTGGCCGAGCAGGCCGCGCGCGATCGCGCCGGCGCCCCGTGGGATCTCATCGTCCTTGGCGGCGACGGCACGCTCAACGAGGCGTTGCTCGGTCTCCATCGGGCCGGGGCGCTGGTTCCGGGTGGAGGCGGGCTCCGCCTCGCGGCGCTGCCAGGCGGCACGACGAACGTCGTGAGCAAGAGCCTCGGCCTCCCGCGGCATCCGCTGGCGGCCGCCCGCGCGCTGGTGACGGACCGCGACCGCGTGGTGGATGTCGGTCTCCTCCGACTGCAGGCCGTGCGTCGCCCGTTCTTGCTGGCGTGCGGCGCCGGGCTGGACGCCGACGCCGTCGCGCGCGTGCACCCGGGCTTGAAGCGCTGGCTCGGCCAGGCGGCATACCAGATTGCGGCCGTGTTCGCAGCGGGGAGGCGTGATCGCGGGATCGTGGCGCGTCTCGAACTCCCCGACGGCGCCATCGAGAGTCACGGCTGCGAGTCCGTGGTTTGCGGGGCGTCCGAACTCTACGCGGGCGTCCTGCGCCTTTCGCGCTCGGCCCGGCCCGACGACGGCCTGCTCGAGGTCGTGCTCATGCCGTCCACGGCGACGCTCGACCTGATCCGGGCGGCGTGGGCGGGGAGGCGGTTCCTCGAGGATGCCCCGGGCTTGCGCGTGGTGCAGGCGCGGAACGTGCAGCTCAGCGCGCTCCGCGAGGTCGCCGTTCACGTGGACGCCGAGCCCGTCGGGAGCCTCCCGGCGGAGGTCAGCGTGCTGCCGCGCTGCCTTCGGATGCGCGTTCCCTGACTCGCTCGCTCCGCGTCTCCATCGCGCGATCGAGCGGGCCCCTGACGACCGTCGAACGGCCTCCGAACGCAACGCGGAACGGACGCTGGCTACCTAGAGGGCTTGGGCTTTCTCCAGGCGGCGCCACGGGTCGGGAGGGCCCCCTCGTGGGGTGCCACGTCGCGCGCAAGCGCTTGATTTGACTGGCCTTCACGCCAGGCATCCGCGAAGGGCCGGGGGTCGGCACGGGGCTTGAATCCGGACTGGCGGCCCCGCCCCACGCCCGGGGTGGCCCGGAGTCCCCCCATGTCCCACCCGCCCCTCACCCGACGCCGCCCTGACGCTGGCTTCAGCCTCGTCGAGACGCTCATCGCCTCGGGCCTGCTCGCGTTCATCCTGCTCTCGGTCTCCGGGCTCTTCATCGTCGGGGGGCAGAACGTCCGCGCGGGACGCGAGCTCACCAAGGCGACGACCATCGCCAACTCGGCGATGGAGCAGATCCTGGCCTGGAACTACGACAAGGTCTTCGCGTTCGCCGGCGGCGTCGCGACGGATCAGACGAAGACCTGGGACACGTCGCAGGCCAACCCGGCGTACCAGGGCACGCCGACGGATGTCACCGACATGACGGCGACCGCGAACGCCTGGCGCGACACGGTGCGAACGCAGCTCCAGGGCGGCAAGCTGACGTTCAAGGTGGATGGCATCGCGCGTCTTCCCACCAGCCTCGATCCCGGGCTCACGACCTACCAGCTGTCTCACTTCCTGCGCGTCACCATCACCGTCGAGTGGCTCGAGCGCAAGAATCGCCGCCGCCACGTCGTTTTCGAGGAGCTCATCCTGTGAGCGCCGCCCTGCCGACCCGCCGAACGCACCCCGGAGATCTTCGCATGAGCACACATCGCAACAGCCGCCAGGGCGGTTTCACGCTCGCCGAGGTCGCCGTGGCCTCGCTGATCTTCATGTTCATCGCGGTGGTCGCGTACACGGCGCTCAACCAGGGCAACCAGGCCTACCGGCGAGGGGACCAGAGCGCGGAGATGCAGCAGCGCACGCGCCTGGCCTTCGACCAGATGATGATCGAACTCCGCATGGCCGGGTTCGACTACAACCGGGACGGCGACGCGAACGAGTACCCGGACCACCCGGATGAACAGCTCGAGTGGATCGGCCCCACCGCGATCGTCTTCCGCGGCAACCTCGACTACAGCGACGCGAACGGCGGTCGCGAGCCCGCGTACGAAGCCGACCCGACGGATGCGCTCTTCCCGACGCTGTGCTGCCCGATCGTCACGACCGGAAACGACGAGATCGTCGGGTTCGCCCTCCGTTCGGACGATCCCTCGAAGAACACCGGCTCGCTGGTCCTGCGCGCGGACACGTCCATTCGCCGCGACGGCGGGTTCGGCGCGGGCGGAGCCCCGACGGGTGAGGAGGAGGTCACGATCAGCAACATCGATCTGACCACGAACAACCCGCCGTACTCGCTCATCCGCTTCAGCCTGAACGACGCAGGCGCGGTCACGGAGAGACCGGTCGCCACGAACATCCGCTCGCTCGGCTTCACGTACCAGGGCGAGGACGGCCAGGACGTCTTCTGCATGAATCCCGCCGCCGACGGCACGTGTCCGACCGGGCAATCGGTGGCCTTCGCGGCCGTGGGTGGCGCGGACGACGTCAACATGGGCGACCAGAAGGGGCGCAGCGCGCGCGCCGCGGTGCGCCGGATCGTCGCGCGGCTGGTGGGCATGACGGAGCAGAACTTCCGGAACTACCGTGACGGCGACACGGCCATGCCCTCACGGCCCAAGCTCGCGCTCGAGGCCGCGGTCGTGCCGCAGAACCTCGGCATCAAGGGAACGCCCGACCTCGACGACGCGCGCAGCGAGGCGCCGACGAACGTCACGCTCTGCGCCGGCCAGTGCAACACGGTGCGCGTGGAGTGGCAGGAGTCCCGGTCCGCCGTCGGCTATCTGGTCAAGCTCTTCGTCAATGGCCAGACGACGCCATTCTTCACCGGGGCAACGCCCGGCATCGCGGTTCCAGGCTCCAGCCCCTCGCGCGCCTTCGCCTACTTCCAGCGCACGGATGCCCCGGAACTCGTGAACGGGGCGAGCGTCTACGCGCGCGTCGCGGCACGGATGCGCGGCGAGCAGACGTCCGAGGACTCGGCCGTGTCAGCGGCGATCACGCTGACGGATGTCGTGAGGCCGTCGGCGCCGACCGGCGTGAGCGCCACCGGCTTCGACAAGCTGGCGACGGGCTGGCCTGCCGTGGACGACAATCTGATCCCGCCGGACACGCTGAACGCGTCCGGCAACGGCTCCCTGCAGAACGGCATCCGCGTCTCGTGGACCGCGCCGGCGTGGGCGCTGCAGGTCACGAACCGTGCCAATGCCGCCACGACCTGGACGACGGCCGCGGGCGCCGGACAGTCTCCGCTCGAGTGCGATCAGGAGCACGATCCAGCGTCCGGCAGCGGGTCGCCCATCTACAGGACGCGCCTGCGGGAGAACTTCGGGACCGTGCGGTATCTCGTCTTCCGCTCCACGAACCCGCGGTTCGTTCCCACCAACGCGGACTTCGTGGCCGCCACGCAAGGAACCGTGGATCCCGAAACGGGGCTGGTCAGCTTCCTGGATCGGACCACCCACGTGTATCGCAACGGCGTGTTCAACTCGACGAGCAACGCGCTCGAGAACTGCCGCACGTACTACTACCGCGTCCGGGCCGTGGACGACTGCTGGAACGGATCGAATCCGGCTGGCCCGAGCAGCCTTCAGGTCTCGGCGTTCGCGCCGCCCCTCAACACCGATGCGAGCGCCACCGACAGCGACGACATCTCGCTCGTCAACCCGGCCAGTGTCGGCGTCGCCATTCCGGGCTACTCCGTGCCCAAGGCGGTGCCGCGGCGCCCGGAGAGCCCGCGGTTCAACACCTACGATTCCCGCACGGATGACGGCGACGGCCGGGACGCGACGATCGCCTTCGAGGCGTCCAAGCTCGACGGCACGCTCGCGCCGGACGGCGTGACGCCAGCCTACGAGGACATCGTGATCTCGGAGTATCGCGTCTACTCGCACGCGACGCTCTCGACGTTCGGGATCATCGACATGAAGGCGCAGACCAACGGCGTGCGCCTCGACAAGGTGATCCAGCTCTGGGATCTCAAGGCGGGACGCATCGCCTACGACGACGAGAACAATGACGGCACGATCCAGGCCGGGGAGGACGAGTCCATCACGCCGGCGGGGCAGCCGACCGCGACCAACCCCAAGAGCGGGCTTCGCATCGATCTCGACCCGACCGCCTCGCGCTGGTACAAGGTCGTGCCGGTTCAGTGCCGGAACGAGGACGCGTACCCGTCGGGAAGCCCCGACGACTTCGACTTCGGGACGGCGTCGGTCGCGATCAAGTTCCCGTGCGACTTCGGTGGCGGTCCGTTCTCGACGATCTCGCAGGATACGACGAACTTCCCGACGTCGGCGAGCTCCGACGCCAACATGGAGAACCCGGTCGTCTCGGCCACGCGCGCGCGCCTGGTCATCAAGGACCGCACCACCGGCGACAGGAGCATGACGCCTCCTCCGGGCAAGGTGCCCACGCTCGTCACGACCGGAGTCTGGCGGGCCACGTTCAACTCGACCGAGATCGCCGCGCTGACGGACAACTTCGGCGCCGGCAACTACATCGTCTCGTTCGAGTGGGATGACGCCAACGGGTGCCTGGGATTCACGGACGGTGACACGCAGCAGGCCACGCCGCCGTCGTGCTGTCTCCAGCCTGGCTCGCCCGTCATGACGAAGGTCACCAACACTCGCGTCACGAACTCGGTGAGCATCTCGTGTGGCGCACAGTCCGTGCGCTTCATGAGCTTCACCGTGACCGTGGACAACGCCAACGGCGGCCCGCAGGAGAGGTTCTCGAATGTCGCCTGGGACGATCCCGATGCCGCCGATGACCGCACCTGGTCGAGCAACGCCACGAGCGCCACGTTTGACACGACCGCCAACCCGTCCGTGCTGACGGCCGGACAGACGGGCGTGCTGATCATGGACTTCAACCGCGCGGTGGGCGGCGACAACGTGACGGTCACGTACAACTACAAGATCGCCGGCACGTCCGGCAGCTGCACCTACACCATGAGGATTCCGTGATGAACGAGAACCACGACCAGGCGCGCGCCCCCCGGGCCGGCGCCGACGAGCGAGGCTCGGCGCTGCTGACCTCGATGATGGTCATGGTCGTCATGACCGTCGTCGGGCTGTCCTTCATGATGGTTTCGGACACGGAGAACCGCATCTCGGTGGCGGATCGCGACTCGCGGCAGGTGCTCTACATGGCCCTGGCCGGCACGAAGATCGCCGAGAGCTGGTTCAACGTGCCGGACGGCGCGTACAACCCGTTCGTGCCCACGCGCAACGACTGCAACCTGACGCTGCGGGTTGGCGACTCGGACTACGACGGCACGAACGACATCAACGTGCCGGCCAACGGCACCGGAGACCGTTACCGGGGCGGCACGGCGGCCGGAACGTACCGGCTGTTCGACAAGCCGTACCGGGGCGCCGTGCGGGACACCTTCTGGGGCTCGTACGACAACCCGGACGTTCTCATCTCGAACGATCCCGCCGTGTCGAACGAGTACCTGGACCGCATGGGGGCGATCTTCAACACGGGTCGCTCGAAGTCCCTCGAGGGGGTCGAGATCGTCGAGATGCGCCTGTTCGCGCCGCCGTTCGACAACGCGCTTCAGCGCCGCTTCGGCGTCTGCTCGATTTCGTGCCGCGCCGCCAAGACGATTCGCTCCGCCGGCAAGGTGCGGCGCGTGGCCGAGCGCGAGGTCGTGATCGTCCTGCAGGAGATGCCCTTCCCGGCGCCCGGTTCGGCCATCGAGTCGGCGGCGAGCGTGAGCATGTCGGGCAACTTCGGCGTTCACTGGGGCGGCACGTACGCCCAGGGCGACCTCACCGTGCAGAACGGCGCGAACTTCCCCGGGCCCGCCGTGCCTCGCGAGAACACGTCCCGCTACCGCTACGCCAACTTCTCGCCCGACGCGCCGGATCTCGATGCGGCGGTCGCCGGCCGCCAGAACCTGCTGACGAAGATGCTGGCTGGTCCCGCGATGTTCGAGGACGCGTGGCTCAACTTCCGCGCGGCGGGCGTGATCGTCAACGCGCCGAACCAGGCGGACCAGCCCTGGCCGTTCGACTACAGCATCGCTCTCAACAGGGACAAGTCGATCTTCTTCCAGAACCAGACGTACTCCTTCCCGGCGCTCGACTACGACTTCTGGAAGCGCTTCTCGCAGCGGCGGGCCCGCAACGCGAACTACTTCAAGTACGCGGGCGTCCTCAGCGGCCAGCCGGCGTTCGTGAAGAACGGCGTGGGCACGAGCAAGATCTTCGCGCACTGGGTCAACACGGAGAACGCCGGCACCGAGCCGGGCATGTACTTCTTCGACACGTCCAACGCCCGCAACCCGCAGGGCGGCGGCACCGGGACGCTCACGTCCACCATCACGGTGAACTCCAGCACGGTCAACTCGCCCTCAGGCAACTTCATCATGGAGGGCCTGGTCTACACCAACGCGAGCTCGATCGATTCCTCGGGCATCTCGGGCAAGGCCGTGACGCGCCGCGTGAACATGCCGGGCGAGCCCTACCTGGACACGGGCATTGACCTGGATCGCGACGGCGTGATCGGAAACACCGCCGAGGAGCGGGAGACGATCAATAACGGCGTGTGGGACTTCGCCTACCTGGGCAGCACCACGTCGGACGGCGCGTACTACGACGAGGTCTACGGCACCGCGAACTTCAACGCCTTCGAGCTGGAGATTCGCGTGCCGAACGGCGTGCTCCCCAAGGAAGGCAACGATCCCCGCAAGTGGGGTGACACGGTGCACGAGCCGTTCATCAACCTCGCGTACCCGCCCGTGAACGATCCCACCGCCGACCTGTTCGTGGACTTCGACTACGAAGCCACGGTGCAGCGCACGATGGGCGGCGACCGCAACGCCGACTCGGTGACGGATCGCATGACCTCGCTCCGGGATCGCAAGGGAGCGCAGGTGGATCTGAGCGTGATCGTCAACGGCATCTGGTACAACGAGGGCAGTTACAACGGGGCGGGCAACCTGCCCGTGTTCGGCTCCGTGCTCATGAAGGCCGGCTTCACCGCCACCGGCACGCCGGACATCTGGTTCAACGAAGCCGTCCTGCTCGGTGACTGGCCTCCGCCCGAGTTCAAGATTCCGCGCGTCTACGTCTCGCAGGTGGAGACCGACTGACCTGGCGGCGGGCGGGCGTCAAGTCCCGCCAGCCGCGCGCCCATCCGGGTCACCCGGCAAGGAGGACAGCATGACCACGCTCGTGGCGCCCCCCGAGGACGGCGCCGATGTCGCCCCATCCGCATCCACGGCGCCGGCTCCGTGCCTCGACGCCTCCCGCCTGGAGGTGCTCCACCAGGTGGGGCAGGGCGGCATGGCCACCATTCATCTGGCGATGCTCACGCAGGAAGGGGCCGAGCCCCGGCGCGTGGCGCTGAAGGTCATGCACTCGCACCTCTCCGCGGAGCCGTCGCTCATGCGGCGTTTCGAGCACGAGGTGCGGGCGCAGTTCGGGCTCGCGCATCCCAATGTCGTCGAGCTCGCCGGCTGGGGACGCGACGCTTCGGGCCGACTCTTCATGGCCATGGAGTACGTGGACGGCCCCGTCCTGAAGGACCTCATGGCCGAAGGACGCCGCTTTCCGGCGGACGTGGCGACTCACGTGCTGCGCTCCGTGCTGCGCGGGCTGCAGGCCGCCCACGCGCGCGGCATCGTCCATCGCGACGTGAAGCCGGCCAACGTCATGACGACGGCGAACGGTCAGGTCAAGGTGGCCGACTTCGGGATCTCGAAGGCCGCGGACATGACGAAGCTGACGTCCACGGGCAATGTCATCGGAACGCCCGCCTACATGTCACCGGAGCAGGCTCTGGGGCGGCCCCTCGACGCGCGATCGGACCTGTTCAGCGCGGGCGTCATGCTCTACGAGATGCTGGTGGGTGGCAACCCGTTCCAGACCGGCAACCCCGCGACGACGCTCTCGCGCGTCGTCCACCATCAGCAGCGGCCGGCGTTCGAGGTCCTGCCGCAGACGCCGGCCACGCTCGACGACCTTCTCGAGCGGCTCCTGCAGAAGGACCCCGCGCAGAGAGTTCCGAGCGCGGAGGAGGCCTTGCGCCTGCTCGAGACGTGCATCGAGGAAGAAGGGCTCCGTGCGAGCGAGGCGACGCTGGTGGAGTTCATGCGGGAGCCGGACGCGACCACGCGCCGGCTCAACGCCACGCAGGCGCGCCGGCACTTCGAGCGCGGCACGCGCTTCTACGCCGCCGGGCGGGGGAGCGCCGAGGCCGCCGTGTGGGAGTTCTTCCTCGCGACGCTCCTCGACCCGGGCGACGCGCAGGCAAGAACGTGGCTCGAGCAGGTCTCGCGGGAGCGCGGCTACAGCCTCGAGCGCCGGCCGAACGCGCGCATTGATGAGCTCGAGGCCCAGCTCGGGGAGAACCCCGACAGCCTGCCGCTCGTCGTGCAGCTGGCCAAGCTCCACAAGGCCCAGGGCAACTTCCTCCAGGTCATCTACTACTACAAGCGAGCGCGCGCGCTGCGGCCACCGGACAACTACACGCGTGGCCAGATCGAGACGCTCGTCTCGGCGCAGGCGGCCGGGCTCCTGGACGGCACGCACGCGTTCGAGACGCGCGACCACGTGCCCGTGCGCATGCGCGTCCCGCCTCCCGCCGCGGCGCCCGAGCGCGCGGAGGGCCTCGTGGACTTCGCGCGCGGCGTGCTCTCCACGACGTGGGGCCGCTACGGAGCGGTCGCCGCCGTGCTGGTGGGCTGCGTGCTCGGCGTCGGCGCGCTGTTCGACAGCGCCGCCAACGCGGCCTCGGATCGCGCCGTGGCGCGGCCCTCGGACATCGAGCCCGAGATCGACCGGCAGGTGATGCTCCTCGAAGCCGGGCGCGCGCGCGCCGAGGCTGGCGAGGCCGCGGAGGCCGAGTCCATCTGGCGCCGGTTCCTGGCCGAGTTTCCGACGAGCGGCCTGCGCAGCGAGGTGCTGTTCCGTCTCGGAGAGTCGCTCGAGCGCCAGGGGCGCCGCGCGGAGGCCCTCGAGGCTCACCAGCAGAACGCCGCCGACCACCTGGATGAGTGGGCGTTGAAGTCGCGGGAGCACCGGGGCGAGCTGCTCGCGGTGGAGGGCGACGCGGGAGCCGCGCGCCGGGAGTACGAGGCCGTGGCGCGCAACGCGGACGGCGACCTGCGCCTGCGCGCCCAGCTCGCCCTGGCGGAGCTCGCCAGTCGAGAGGGGCGGACCATCGTGGCGCGTCGCGAGTTCGAAGAGGTCGTGGCGGTGGCCAGCGGCGCGCTGCTCATCGACGCGAGGCTCGCGCAGGCGGAGTTCCTCGCGCGCCAGGGCGACGTGGCGGGAGCGCGGCAGGCCTTCGAGGTCGTGCGCGCGAACGCTGACCACCACGGCGACGCGTTCCGCCGCGCCGAGGCGGGTCTCGCGTCCCTGAACGGTGCGGAGGCCGTCGCCGGGGCCGATGCGCCTGCGGACACGCAGCCAGCGACGCCTCGTGGCGAGCGGGAAGACGCGTGGGGCTGGCAGTCGAGCGCGCCCGCCACCGCGGAGCCGGCCGAGACCGCGCCCGCGAGCGCGCCAGAGGCGAACGGGCCGCCGCCGACGGGACTGCTCAGCGGGCTCGCGCCGCGCGAGGGCTCGGCGACGCCCTGACCGCTCGGCGCCCCGGAGCCGTGGCGTTCGTCGCACGGCCGCGTCGCGGGCGCACGCGTTCGCCAGGGGGGCGGCCCGGCTGACATGATGCTGGCATGACCGGCAGCATGGAGCGCGAGACCTTTCCCTTCGATGTCCTCGTGGTCGGCGGCGGACCCGCGGGCCTGTCCGCCGCCCTGCGCGCGGCGCAGGTGGCGAAGGCCGCCGGGCGCGAGATCGAAATCGGCGTGATCGAGAAGGCCGCCCAGTGCGGCATGCACTGTCTCTCGGGCGCCGTGTTCAACCCGCGAGCGCTGGCCGAGCTGATCCCCGACTACGCCGCGCGCGGCTTCCCGGGCGGCGCGCCCGTGGAACGCGACGAGTTCCGCTATCTCACCGCGACGGCGTCGGTGCGCGTTCCGGACTTCCTCGTTCCGCCGCCGAATCGCAACCACGGGAACGTCACGCTCTCGATCCAGAAGTTCACGGCGTGGCTCGCGGAGCAAGCCGAGGCCGCGGGCGTCACGATCCTGACGGAGACGACCGCGACGGAGATCCTGCACGACGAGGCCGGCGCGGTCGTGGGCGTGCGGAGCGGAGACAAGGGCCTCCAGCGCGACGGGAGCCCCGGCTCGGGCTACCAGCCAGGATGCGACCTCACGGCCCGCGTGACGATCTTCGCGGAGGGCCCGTACGGGACGCTCGCCGAGGACCTCATGCACCGTCACGGCATGCGCGACGGCGCCCGCACGCCGCAGGTGTATTCGCTCGGCGTGAAGGAGCTCATCAAGGCCGATCCGAAGGCCGCGGGCCTGCGCGAGGATGAGGGCTTCGCAATGCACGTCCTGGGATTCCCCATGCCGCGGGGTGCCTTCGGTGGCGGCTGGCTCTATCACCTCGGTCGCGGCATGTTCTCCGTCGGGTACGTGCTCGGGCTCTCCTGGAAGAACCCCGAGCTCGACATGCACGCGGTCTTCAACGAGTACAAGAAGCACCCGGCCATCCAGAAGTACATCCGGGGCGGCGAGGTGCAGGTTTATGGAGCCAAGACAATCCCGGAGGGCGGCTGGTTCGCGGTGCCGCGCCTGCACTGCGACGGCGCGCTCGTGGTGGGGGATTCCGCGGGCCTCGTGAACGTCCGCACGCTCAAGGGCATCCATTACGCGATGAAGAGCGGCATGCTGGCGGGCGAGACGGCCGCGCACGCCGTTTCGGTGAGCGACGCGAGCGCGGGCGTGCTGGCGATGTACCGCGAGCGCCTCGACGCCTCCTATGTCATGCAGGATCTTCAGCGCGACCGGAACTTCCGCAGCGCCTTCGAGTCAGGCCTTCACATCGGGCTCGCGCGCGTGATGCTGAACGACCTCACGGGCGGCGGGAGCTCGTCGCCCGCCGACGGCACTCCGGACTGGAAGTCGTTCGTCGCCAAGGGGCGGCTCGCGATGCGCACCTACCCGAGCCAGGACTTCGACGCGTCGGTCATCAAGCCGAAGCTCACGGACGTGCACCTCAGCGGAACGGCGCATCGCGAGGACCAGCCGTCGCACATCCGCATTCTGGATCCGTCCGTGTGTTCGGACTCGTGCATGCCGCGGCACGGCGGCGTCGCTCCCTGCACGCACTTCTGCCCCGCGCAGGTCTACGAGCTGCAGGAGGGCGGGACCGATGGCCCCATCCACGTCAACTTCTCGAACTGCGTGCACTGCCGCACGTGCGTCATTCTCGATCCCTGCGACGTGACGGCCTCCGACCACTTCCAGAACATCGAGTGGCGCGCGCCGGCGGAGGGCGGGCCGAAGTACCTCGGGCTCTGACGGGTCGGCGGCCGCGTCAGCGGCGGGTGACGCTCCGGCAGACACCTGTCCGCGAAGCCTGACGGGCGGAGGACCATGGCCACTCCTCCGGGCGCCCGCAGGCGCCCGCCCTGACGGGCAGGTCGTGGAGCGCGTCGAGGATTCGCGGGATCTCGTCCGCGCCGAGAGGGCGCACGCGCACGCTGTCGCGCCACGCGGGGCCGGCGCCGCGCGCGCGCCGCGAGTACATCTGCTTGACGCGTCCGAGCGCGTGCGGCCAGCGCGTGCGGCCATCGCGCGCGCCGACCAGATGGAAGGCGTCCGGCAGGATCACGTACCCGAGCAGCGGGAGAGCCTCGCGCTCGACGAGCTCGGCGAGACACTGCTCGAGACGCCGCGCCTGATGCGGGCAGGCCAGCAAGCGCGGCTGGCGGGGCCAGGTCGTCAGGGCCAGCGCCGCCGCTCGGTTCCAGGCATCGGTCCAGTCGGACATGCTGCTCGCTCTCGCAAGGCGGATGCCAGCCGAGTCCCTGGCGCGGTACCCTGGGGCGCGCCGGGCCGCTCTCCACCCGCCGCGCAGGCGACCCATGACGATCCCCGATTCCGTTCTCCAGGAAGTGCTCTGCGACGTGCAGCGCCCCGTTCGCTACATCGGTAGCGAATGGAACTCCATCGTCCGGGATGGCCCGGACGTGGACGTGCGCGTGGCGCTCGCCTATCCCGACATGTACGAGATCGGGATGAGTCACCTGGGCTTTCGCATCCTCTATTCGCTGCTCAACCGCAAGGCGGGCGTGGCGGCCGAGCGCGTCTTCGCGCCCTGGCCCGATCTCGAGGAAGCGCTGCGCCGGCGGGGCCTGCCCCTGTTCTCGCTGGAGACGCGGCGCCCCCTCAGCGAGTTCGACGTGCTGGGATTCTCGTTGCAGTACGAGATGACGCTGACGAACGTGCTGCTCATGCTCGACCTCGGTGGCGTGCCGCTCCTGGCCGCGGACCGTCGCGAGGGCGATCCCATCGTCGTGGCCGGCGGCCCGGTCGTCATGGCGCCAGAGCCGATGGCCGACTTCTTCGACCTCATCGCCATCGGCGACGGCGAGGAACTCTTCCCCGAGCTTCTCGATCGCCTTCGCGAGCTGCGCGACGGCGGAGCGAGCCGAGCCGAGATCGTCTCGGAACTCGGTCTCATCCCGGGCATGTACGCTCCCGCCCACTACCGGCTGGAGGTGGACGAGCGGACCGGCATGGCGCTCGTCGCCGGTTCGGACACGCACGCGTTCCCGGTGCAGCGGCGCATCCTGCTCGACATCGGCCGCCACCCGTTTCCCGCGGACATCATCGTTCCCTATTGCGAGATCGTGCACTCGCGCGTCGCGGTCGAGATCATGCGCGGGTGCAACGTCGGCTGCCGGTTCTGCCAGGCCGGGTACATCTACCGGCCCGAGCGCACCCGGTCGCCCGACGAGATCGTGCGCACGGCGATCGCCTCGGCCGAGCGCACGGGCTTCGAGGAAGTCTCGCTGACGTCGCTGAACACGGGGGAGTACCCGCAGATCGAGAACGTCATCTCGAGGCTCATGGACAAGTTCGAGTCCTCGACGACGGGCGTGTCGCTGCCCTCGCTCCGGGCGTCCTCGCTGACGGGCGGACTCCTCGACGAGATCAGCCGCGTGCGCAAGACGGGGGTGACGATCGCTCCCGAGGGCGGCACGCAGCGCATGCGCGACGTCATCAACAAGAACATCACGGACGCGGACATCGAATCCGCCGCGCAGGCGCTCTACTCGCGCGGGTGGGATCTCATCAAGCTCTACTTCATGATCGGCCAGCCCGCCGAGCGCGACGAGGACGTGGCGGGCATCGCCGAGACGGCGCTCCGCGTCCTGGGGATCGGCCAGCGCCATCGGGGCCGGCGCGCGCGCGTCAACCTGGGCGTGTCGTCGTTCATCCCGAAGGCGTTCACGCCGTTCCAGTGGGCGCCCATGCAGCCGGCGGAGGAGCTCTACCGGAAGCAGGCGATCATCGGCGAGACGCTGGGCCGATCGGCCGTGAAGTTCGGCAAGCACGTCGTCGATCAGAGCCTGGTCGAGGCCGCGCTCTCGCGCGCTGATCGCCGCGCCGGTCGCGCCGTCCTGCGAGCCTATCGTGACGGCGCGAGGTTCGACGGCTGGGGAGAGCACTTCCGGTTCGATCGCTGGGTCGCTGCCTTCGCCGCGGAGGGCCTCGATCTGCTCGAGTACGCGCATCGCGAGTTCCCGCTCGATGCCCGCCTTCCGTGGGATCACGTGGACATCGGCGTGCGCAAGTCGTATCTCGAGGCGGAGTGGAAGCGCGCGCTCGCCGCCACGACCGTGACCATCTGCTCGACGTCGGACTGCCACGGCTGCGGCTCCTTCGTGAAGGAGTGCCTGACGGGCAACGCGAGCCACGGACGCGAGTTCCCTCGGCGCAGGCAGAGGACAGCCGAGCCGCCGGTCGTGACCGACACGACGGCATCCTGGCGAGCCCTCCACGCCAAGGCCGGCTGGTTGCGTTTCATCAGCCACCACGACCTGCAGCAGACCTTCCGGCATGCCTTCCGGCGCGCGGGCATCGGCGTCGCGAGCACGGCGGGCTTCCACCCGCTGCCGCGCATCGCGTTCGGCCCGCCGCTCCCCGTCGGCTTCGCGTCCGAGGGCGAGGTCGTGGACTTCGTGACGGACCGCGATCATGACGCGGCAACGCTCTTGCGGACGCTGAACGAGCACCTTCCCGAGCCGCTCCACCTCGTCGGCATCCAGCGCCTGACGCCCGAGTGCGTGAAGCTCGGCCAGCTCAACGCCGCCCGCTACATCGTGGAACTCGAGCCCGAGGATGTCGCCGGCCACGACCTGCCCGCCTTGCTGCGCGCGTTCATGGAGAGCGAGGACGTGCCCTACCGGCGGCTGAGAACGAAGGGCAACCGGACCATCAACCTGCGCGCCGGCGTGTTCGAACTCACGAGCGTCGGCCGCCGCGTCGAGGTTGCGCTGCATGTCGTCGGCGCGAACAACGCGCGACCGGACGAGCTGCTCGCCCACGTGCTCGGCCGCCGCATCCCGCGCAGCCGCGTGACGCGCGTGCGCATGCTGCAGGAGGCGGGGAGCCTCCGGGATCCGCTCGCCACGCTGGCGATGGGCATCGGCGCCGGCGTGGCATGACGCGCGAGATCTTCATCGAGGCGTCGCCCGAGGAGACGCGCGTGGTCGTGCGAGAGGGGGGCAAGGCCGTCGAGATTCGCGTGGAGCGCGCGACCGCGCGGAGCCTTGCGGGGAGCGTCTTCCTGGCGCGCGTCGATCGCGTCATCCCGGGCATGCAGTGCGCCTTTCTCGATGCCGGCCTCTCGCGGCATGCGTTCCTTCATGCGGCCGATCTGCTGACCGAGGAGGCGGACGCGCCCGCGGGGAGCGAAGACGCGCCGGAGAGGCGCCGCCTCGCCGCGGTGCCGAAGATCCAGGACGTGTTGCGGCCGGGACAGGAGATCGTGGTGCAGGTGACGCGCGAGCCGCTCGGCGGCAAGGGGGCGCGCGTCACGATGAACGTGACCCTCCCCGGCAAGCTCCTGGTCTACCTCCCGCTCTCGCGGCAGATCGGCATCAGCCGTCGCATCGCCAGCGAAGAGGTGCGCGCCTCGCTTCGATCGGCTCTCGAGACCCTCCAGGACAGCTGTCCCGGCGGCGCCATCGTGCGCACCGACGCCGCCGGCGCGCCGGCCGAGGCGCTGCGCGCCGAGATGACGCGGCTCGCGCAGGACTGGCGGGATCTCCTGGCGGTGGCGGCGCGCGCCTCGGCGCCCGCGTTGCTCCGCGAGGACGAGGGCCTGGCGGCGCGGATCCTTCGTGACGCCCAGGCCGCCGACGTGACGCGCGTGGTGGTGAATGACGCCGGGCTGCACGAGCGCCTGGCAGCGTGGATGGCCCTTCGGGTCCCGGCGCTTGCCGATCGCCTGGAGCTTCACGCCGGTCCGACCGGCCTGTTCGAGAGCGCCGGCATCGAGCAGGAGATTGACCGAGCGCTTCGCGAGCGTGTCTGGCTCAAGTCCGGCGGCACGATCGTGATCAACCAGCTCGAGGCGCTCGTGGCGGTGGACGTGAACACGGGGAAGTTCACGGGCGGCACGAGGCAGGACGAGACGTTGCTGCAGGTCAACCTCGAGGCCGCCCGCGAGATCGCCAGGCAGCTGCGCCTGCGCGATCTCGGGGGCATCGTCGTGGCGGACTTCATCGACATGGTGGATCCGGCGCACCGGCAGGCCGTGATGGACGAGCTCACGACGGCCCTCGCGGCCGACCGGGCCAAGACCACGGTGCTTCCCATGTCCGACTTCGGCATCGTCCAGATCACGCGACAGCGGACCGGTCCCAGCCTCGATCGCGTGCTCCTCGAGCCCTGCGCGGACTGCGGGGGCACCGGCCGCGTCCGATCCGTCGAGACCGTCGCTCACGGGATTCTCCGCCGGCTGCGGCAGGCGCCGCCGGAGGCGCGCACCCTGCGTGCGCATCCGGAGGTCGCCCGATTCGTGAGCGCCGCCCTCGCGGCGTGCGACGACGACATGGCCGGCCGGAAGCTGACCATCGTCGAAGACCCGGCGCTCCACCGAGACGCCTTCGAGATCACGTCCTGAACGCCGCTGGGGCGGCCAGCCGCAGCGTGGTCAGGCCGAGACTGGTGGCGTTTCGCGCAGGATGCGGGGCGTTACGCCACGCACGGGGGCGTGGACAAGGGTGGCAGTTGGGCCCTACTATGTAGCGGAACCTCGCCACGACCTTGAGCCGCGCGCGTTTCGCGTGCTCCTCGACGTTGGTGCCAGACCCAGGGGAACCTCCATGGATCCCACGCCCGGTCCCTCCGCTCATCCAGCCGAACCGCCGTCATCCGTCAGCGACGACGGCCGAACGCCGCGGCGCCGCACTCTCCGCCGGTCGGAGCGTGCCGCGGTTTCGGGCAGCAAGCTGCTGGGCGAGTTCCTCCGGAAGCTGCGGGGGAGCCGCTCCCTTCAGTCCATCGAGGACCTCTCCAAGTCGCCCCCGCTCGAGGGCCGGATCCGTCCGGTGGACGTCTCGACGCTCAGCAAGATCGAAACGGCCAAGCAGTTGCCGTCGCTGACCACGCTCCTCTCGCTCGAGCAACTCTACGAAGTTCCGATCCAGCGCTTCCTGGACCACGTGAAGCTCGAGAAGTACTGGGACCTGCGTCCCGACGCGGAGAGCTTCGATGAAGCGATGGAACGCGGCCGCGCGTTCAGCCACAAGGGCGACTTCCCGTCCGCCTACGCGGCGTTCCTGCTCGCCGAGGACAGGGCGGCTGACCAGGACGCGCGCGCGCGCGCCACGAACAACAAGGCCGGCACGCTCTGGAAGATGGGGATGCTCCAGGAGGCCATCAACGAGTACGGCGCGCTCCTGGGCGATCTCGGCCTCGATGTGGACACGCAGTTGAAGGCGCTGGCCAACCTGGCGGCCGTCTACCACAGCAAGAGCAACCTGTTCCTGGCGCGCCTCCACGCTCAGGAAGGGCTCCGCATCGCCGACTCGCTGAACATGCGCCGCAGCCAGGCATTCCTGCACCGCGTGCTCGGCACGATCTTCGATGACCTCCACCACCATGCGGAGGCGCCTGCCGATCGCCAGTTGCGCGAGGCGCTGCGCCACTACGAGAAGTCGCTGCAGTTGTTCGAGGACGAGGGCATCGCCACGGAGACCGGCATCACGCGCGTGAACATCGGCTCGGTGTACTGCCGTCTCGGCAACTTCATCGTCGGGCTCAAGATGCTGCGCGACGGCCTGGCCGAGTGCGAGCGAACCGGCAACAAGCGCTACGTCGCGGTGGGCATGAAGGATCTCGGCCGCGCCTATCTGCTCGCGAACAACCACCAGAAGGCGAAGGACTACCTGTTCGACTGCGAGCGGCTAGCCGACCGCCAGGGTTATGTGGACCTGCTCTTCTGCTGCTACTTCTACCTGCGCGAGATCGAGGTCGCGAACGGTGGCAGGGGAGCGCACGAGACGAAGCGTCTGCTCCGCCTGCGCTCGATGCAGGAGGGCAGCTTCTGGGAGCTCGAGCAGTTCGAGCGCACGCTCCCCCAGTTCGAGGCAGGCACGGCATGAGCTGGCGGATCGCCCGGGCAGCGCTTGCGGTCGTGGCTCTGTCGAGCCCGGCGGTGGCCGAGGTTTCCGTCACGCGACTGACCGGCGGCTCCGTGGAGCTTTACTTCGAGCCTTCGCCCGCGGGGCCCTGGTCGCGCGTGCGGCCCGAGATCGTGGCGGGCGACATCCTGAACTTGCAGGGCGACGGGCGAGGCGATTCTTGGCCCGTCCGCGCGTCGAACACGGTGACGGGACGTCCGGAAATCGCCTGGTCAACGGCTGGCGAAGCGGGTGAGGTTCATCTCGCCTTCCACGACGGCAACATGTGGATCCCGGCCCGCAACGTGTCGAACCGGCAAGGAGCCGACTTCCTCCCGTCGCTCGCCCTCGACGCCTGGGGCAACCGCTTCGTGACCTGGCAGAACACGCGCCAGGGTCGCGTGACCGTGCTGTACGCGGGCGTGCGCGGTGACTGGACGGCGCAGCTGAGTGCCCGGGAACTGACGTCCCGGCAGCGTGAAGGCCGGCGTCCTTCGATCGGCGTTCACGCCGACGGCAACGTGTACATTGCCTACGAGGAGCAGCTCAACGGCAACGAAGACGTTCCCTACGTCGGCGTGGACAGGATCCGCCCGCGGCGTGACACGGATGGCCAGCTCCGCTGTTCGGGCGAGAACGGGATTGACCTCAGCCGCACCTCGACGGTTCGGACGGCGTTGAGCGACTCCAGCATGGTGGCGGAGACGACCGTGAACGTCGAGGCGGGCCGCCTCTGGGTGACCTGGATCGACAGCGCGAATCGCGTCGGCTGGATCAAGCTGATCGGCGACGGCGTGTTCAGCGAGCCGGCCTACCGGTCGTTCGATCCCAACTTCGGCCCCGCCTCGGCACTCGAAGCCATCCGCACCGAGGCCCTGCTCTAAGACCCGCCCGGCCACGACTTCGCAAGCGTCCTTGGCGCAGCGAAGAGTCCTCGCGTCCATGGTGCAGCGAAGATCGTTGGCGTTGCGCGCGCCCCGATCCGCCTCGGCGTCATTCGCTGGGGGGAGTTGGACTCGCGGCGGCGTCGTGATCGGCGCGCTACCGGCCCTTCGTGCTCCTCGACGGCCGCCTCGCGCGCAGGCGCTCGTCGCGGCGAGCAGCCCGGTCAGGCCGCAGTGCCTCAGCAGCATGTCCAGCAAGGCCACCGAGAACAGCGGGTTGTTGCGGTTGCGGTTTCGCCTCGAGGTCACCGCGTGATGCTCGATGGCGTTGCTCACCCTCCGGAACGCCCGCGGGTACGCGGCGTGCTCGTCCGAGTGCACGACGAGCGCCTCACCCGCCGGCGCCACCAGCCGGATCAGGGCCTCGACGGCCCTCCGCGTCGCGGGCGGCTCAGCCCGACCGTGCCTCTCCTCGAACTCGCTCCGGCGCCTCTTCTGCCCGGCCGTCATCCTCCCCGACCGGCGGAGCTTGGCTTCCGTCACGGCGTAGAAGAAGTCCGACTCCTGCCCCACCAGGACGTTCAGCTCGAAGGGCCAGTACTTGCCTGACTCGAATGCGTGCAGGCCGTCGAGCACCAGCGGCTCGCGCGGCGCCACCCGCGGTCCGTGCTCGGCCTGGTACAGCAGGCAGTGCCGTCCCAGCCGCGCGGCATGCCGCTCGACCGTCGAGCCCGCCACGCGCAGCGCGCGTCCCGTCTGCCGGAACGCCGAGCACGCCACCAGGCTCTCGTACACCGCCCGCTGGATGTCCGGCCGCTTCTTCCAGTACGTCACGTCAAACGTCTGCGTCGAGAACCACCGCCCGCAGGCCACGCACTCGAACCGCCTGATCCGGTGCGGCGCCGCCTTCCGCGTGAAGGTCCCGGCCCGGCGGTACCGGAAGCCGTCTGGCCTGCCGTGATGCGCGCAGGCGTCGTTCGGGCACCAGGGCGGCCTGAAGGCCGGGTCGCTCGTGAGCATGCCTGCGCGGAGTGCACGTCTCGCGCCAGCCCCGGATGGCCTTCCAGCCAGCCCTTCGCCGGGTCAGCTGTCAACCTCCACGGACACCTGTCCGCGCGCCACGACACGCCTGCAATCTTCGCTGCACCATGGGGGGTAGAGACTCAGTCGCAGGGGTCGCCGCGGCCGTCGAGGTCGCTGTCGGTCTGCGAGGGGTTGGCGTGCACGGGGCAGTTGTCGCAGACGTTGCCGACGCCGTCGCGATCGGCATCGGCCTGATCGGCGTTGAAGATGGTCGGGCAGTTGTCGCACGCGTCGCCGCCGCCGCCGAACGGGGCATCGCCGTCACGGTCGGCCTGATCGAAGTTGCTGCGCAGGGGGCAGTTGTCGCAGGCGTCCGGCCAGCTGTCACGGTCGGTGTCGACGAGGTTCGAGCCGGCGAGGCAGGTGTCGCAGAGATCGCCCACGCCGTCGCCATCGCCGTCACTCTGGCCCGGGTTCGGGAGCGTCGGGCAATTGTCGCAGGCGTCGCCCGCTCCGTCGCCGTCGCCGTCCGCCTGTCCGGGATCGAAGTCCGCCGGGCAGATGTCGCAGCCGTCAGCGATGCCGTCGCCGTCACCGTCCGTCACGTCGTTGCCGCCACCGCAGACGTCGCACGCGTCGCCAACGCCATCGCCGTCCGCATCGCCCTGGCCCGGATTGGCGACGGCAGGGCAGTTGTCACACGCGTCGCCGCGACCGTCCGCGTCGGTGTCACCCTGCCCGGGGTTGCTCGCCGACGGGCAGTTGTCGCAAGCCGAGCCCCGGCCGTCACCATCGGGGTCCTGCTGATCGGTGTTGCTCGTGGCCGGGCAGTTGTCGCAGGCGTCGCCACGACCGTCGAAGTCGCCATCCTGCTGCCCGGGATTCGCGATGGTGGGGCAGTTGTCGGAGTTGGCGCACAGGCCGTCGCCATCCACGTCGTTCCCGGGATCGGTCGGGCACGCGTCGCAGGCGTCTCCGAGCGTGTCCAGATCGGTGTCCACCTGGGTGGGATTGGGCACGAACCGGCAGTTGTCGGCCGAGTCGCACACGCCGTCTCCATCGGTGTCCGAGTTGCCGCCGAGCGTCGGGCACAGGTCGCAGGCGTCGCCGATGCCATCGCCGTCGGCGTCGGCCTGGTCCGCGTTCGCGGTCGTGGGGCAGTTGTCGCAGACGTTCCCGAGGCCATCGCCATCGGTGTCGGTCTGATCCACGTTCGCCCGTGCCGGGCAGTTGTCGCTGACGTCCAGGATGCCGTCGCGATCATCGTCGTCGCAAGGATCGCCCTTGCCGTCGCCGTCGGCGTCGTTCTGGTTCGTGCTCGCCGTCGTCGGGCAGTTGTCACAGGCGTTGCCGAAGGCGTCGCCGTCCGTGTTCGTCTGGTCGGCGTTGGGCACGAACGGGCAGTTGTCGCACGCGTCGCCGCGGCCATCGGAGTCGCTGTCGAGCTGGGATGCGTTGGGCGAAGACATGCAGTTGTCGCAGGAGTCGCCGCGACCATCGCCATCCTGGTCCGTCTGCGCGGGATTCGTCGCGTTCGGGCAGTTGTCGCAGGCGTCGCCGCGGTTGTCGCGGTCGGTGTCGAGCTGCGTGGAGTTGGGCGTGCCCGGGCAGTTGTCGCAGCGATCTCCGCGCCCGTCGAGGTCAGCGTCTTCCTGACCCGGATCAAAGAGAGACGGGCACACGTCGCAGACATCGCCGGCGGCGTCGAAGTCCACGTCGCCCTGGGTGGGGTTCGGCGCGAAGGGGCAGTTGTCGCATGCCGTGCCGAGGCCGTCGGCGTCGGGATCCTGCTGGCCCGGGTTCGCCGCGAGCGTGCAGTTGTCGCAGGCGTTGCCCACCCCGTCGCCATCGAAGTCTTCCTGCAAGGGGTTGGGGATCAGCGGGCAGTTGTCGGCCGGGTTGCTGACCGTGTCGCCGTCGGGGTCGCCGGTGTCGCAGGGATCGCCCAGACCGTCGCCGTCGGCGTCCTCCTGCCCCGGGTTGGCGATGGTCGGGCAGTTGTCGCAGACATCGCCGCGGCCGTCGCCATCACCGTCGGAGAACGCCGGGCCGTTCGCCACTGCCGGACAGTTGTCGCAGGCGTCGCCGCGCCCGTCGCCATCCGCGTCGGCCTGGAGGCTGTTGGCGGTGCTCACGCAGTTGTCGCAGGCGTCGCCCGAGTTGTCCGCGTCCGTGTCAGCCTGCGTGTCGTTGGCGACCGTGCGGCAGTTGTCGCAGGCATCGCCGTGGGCGTCGCCGTCCGTGTTCGCCTGGCTCACGTTGGAGATGGACGGACAGTTGTCGCAGGCGTTGCCGCGCGAGTCGCCGTCGGTGTCCGCCTGGTCGGCGTTGGCGACCTGCGGGCAGTTGTCGGTCGCGTCGAGCACGCCGTCCCCGTCGCTGTCACCGGCCTCGCAGGCATCACCGGTGCCGTCGGCATCGGCGTCCTCCTGGCCGGGGTTGGGCACCGCGGGACAGTTGTCCACGCTGTCGGCGATCGTGTCGCCGTCCGAGTCCGTGCCGGGGCCGACGATGTCGCTGTCGCCGCTACTGCCATCGCAGCCGAGGAGCAGCGTGGCCAGCAACAGAGCCGAGAAACCGAGGAAAGTGCGGCGGGTGCGGAAGGGCGACATGGATTCTCCTGAGTATCGAGCCGCCAGCATGTCGGCCGGTCCGGCGCAGGTCAAAGGGCGACATCCGGCCCGGGCACGCGGGCTCGCGGGGGATGCCCCCAACGGACTCCCGCGCTGCCCCGGCTTGACCGATGACCAGGACTAGTCGCAGACATCTCCGACGCCGTCGGCGTCCGCGTCGGCCTGGTCCGTGTTCGCGTTGAACGGGCAATTGTCGCAGGCGTCTCCCCGCGAATCGCCATCCGTGTCGAGCTGGTTGCCGTTCGCGTTACCGGGACAGTTGTCGCACGCGTTGCCCTTGCCGTCGGCGTCGCTGTCGGCCTGATCCTGGTTCGCGACCGTCGGGCAGTTGTCGCACGCGTCGCCGAACGTGTCGCCGGGCGAAGGCGGGCCGTTGCCGTCGCTGTTCTCCTGAAAGAAGTTGGGGACCAGCGGGCAGTTGTCCATCGCGTTGGCCCAGCCGTCCCCGTCCAGGTCGGCGGCGGACGGATTGCCGGGCCCGAGGGGGCCGGCGGAAGCCAGGTCCGAGCTGGAGGAGTTGCCGGAGCAGCCCAGCAAGACGAGGGCGAAACCCGCGCTCACGGTGGCGAGGGCGAGTCGGGTGGGGATCATCGAGCGCAGCGCCATTCGGAATCTCCTCCGGCCCCGGCAAGAGCAGCGGAGCCTGACCGCGAGGACCATCGAGTGTGGTGAGCGTTCCCGCCTGTCGCCGGAACCTTGAAATCGCGGGCAGGCGCCAACCGGCGTGCCCGCGGAGGCGGGGACGATGCCAGCATCGTCCTGAGGGCTGGACAGGAAGCCCCCCGCTGTCGCGCAGGGCCGAATCATGCACCCCTCGGCCACGAAGGCAAAGCGCTGCCCCCTGGCCGGCCGGTGGGGCGAGTCGCCCCGGGATGGAACCTCCGGCCCACCCGTGCAAGACTTCCACCGTGCCGCGAACGATGTGCTTGCGCGTGATTCGGTCCCGCCTGCGGCCGGAGAGGCGTCCTCAGGGGCCCGGAAGGCCCCTCCGCCCCGCGCGTGGCAGGGGCAGGCAGCCGGTCCGGAGCGAAGCTCCGAGGGAATCCTGCCGAAACGATCTCGTGAGTCCCCAGCGGGCTCGCGAAGGCCCCATCGCATGACGCAGCCTCGAACGATCGTCCACGAGCACCTGGCGCTGGTCGCGCGCGCCCGGAGGCGGCGCCGCGTGCAGGTCCATGCGGCCTCGACGGTCGCGGCGCTCGCCGGTCTCATCGCCCTGGCGGTCGTGGTGCTGTCGCTCGCGGCGGAGCTCCGCCCGTGGATGCTTGTGGCCATCGGATCGCTGACGCTCACCGGCCTGGGCATGATCGTCGTCGCGGCCGTGCGCCGCACCAGCCCTTCGGTCACGGCGGCCTGGCTCGCCCGGCGCACGCCTGGCATCGGCGGCGCCGTGGCGGACGCCGTCGAGTTCGACGATCGGCTGGTTTCGGGCGCCGGCATCGTCACGGGCTCGCCCGATCTCGCCGAGGCGCACGTCGGTCACGCGGCGCAGCTGGTCACCGCCGAGGATCCCCGGGCTGCCGTGGATCGGCTCCCGCCGCCACCGTGGAGGACGGCGCTCGCGCTGGCAGCGGTCGCCGCCCTCGCTCTCGCCGCCTTCCCGTCGGGACGCGCCGTGTTGCTGCACGGTCGCGCCCTGGCGGCGCCGGCGAGGGTCTCGTACGGCGCCGTCGAGGTGGCGCTGCGGTTCCCCGCGCACCTCAAGCTCGCCGACCGCACGGAGACCGGCACCGGCGACATCGAGGCGCCCGTCGGGACGCACGCGACGATCAGCGTGCGGGCGGACAGGCCGCTCGCCGTGGCTCGCATCGAGCCGTCCGAGGGCACGCCCGTGGAGATGACCGTGACGGGCGATGTCGCTCGCGGCACGCTCGTGATCGCGCGATCGGGCACGTACAGGCTCATCCTGCGCGGCAGTGGCGGCGAGATGGACCCGTCGCCGCCCGTGCATGTCCTCCGCGCTGTCGGCGATGAGCCGCCGTCGGTGCGACTCATCGCGCCACGCCGCGATGTCGTGATCGGCGAGAGCGAGACGTTCGACCTGACCTGGCTGGCCGAGGACGATCACGGCGTGGCCGCCGTCGCCCTCGTGGCCTCCCGAGAGGACGCGCCGCCCGGGGACCCCGCGCCCGCAGGCGAGCCCCGTGGCGACGGGGGACAGGCAGACGGCGAGCGAACGCCGCTCGGCACCTTCGATCCCCCCGTGCGCTCGCGCGAGGGATCGTCGCGGCTGGGCGCGGCGGACCTGGGCCTCGTTGCCGGCGAGTCCGCGTGGTTCTGGGTCGAGGCGCGGGATGACGACCAGGTGACGGGGCCCAAGTGGGCGGCCTCGACGCGCGTGCGCGTCACCGTGCGATCCGTCGAGGACGAGGCCGAGGAACTGGACTCCGGTCGCGAGCAACTCGCGGAGCACCTCCTGACCGTGCTCGCCGGGCATCTCGTGTCCGGACCCGAGCGGTTGAAGACGGTGCCCGATGTCGCGGCCGTGCACGCGACGATCACGGCGGGCCTGAGCACGGCCGTCGTCATGGCCGGGGACGTCGTCGCGACCATGCAGCGGCGCATGGACGATCCGCAGGCCGCGTCGGCGCTCCAGGATCTGCGCGCCAGGCTCGAGTCGCTCGCGCGGACGCGTGCCCGCCGATCGGAGGAGCTGTCCTCGAGCGACGCGGTCACCGCGATCGGCACCCACGCCGCCTTGCATCCCCGCGAGATCGAGGAACTCGAGCGCGACGTGCTCTTCTTCGACATGTGGGCCGATCGCCGCGCGTCGTTGCGAGCGAGCGACGCCGCGGAGCGCCTGCTCGCGGCCGCCGCCGAGCTGCGCGAGGCCTCGGCGCGCGAGCCGGCGGCGACGGCGGCCGAGCTGAAAGCGGCGGCGGACGAGTACGCCCGCGCGGCCGAGAGCCTCGACGCGTTGCTGGCGGAGCTGGCTCGCGCCGCCGGGGCTGACCCCGCGATCGCGGCGCGCGCCGCCCAGACGCTGAGCCAGGCCAGGCGGGGCGCCGCGGGCCTGCAAGAGCGCCTCGCGCAGGGCGACCGCACGACCGCCGAGCGCGCCGCCTCGCGCTTGCAGGAGTCGGCCGAGGAGCTCGCGGCGCTCGTGGGCGAGCTGGCCGCGGCCGGCGCCCAGGGCGACCCGGGGCTCGTGCGGGAGATCCAGCGCGCGGAGGCCGAGTTGCGCCGGCTCGGGCGCGAGCAGCGGGACCTGCGCGACCAGACCAACCGCGTGCGCGACGAGATGGCGCAGGCCATGTCGCCGGAGGACCGCCAGCGCGCCGAGCAGGCCTTCGCGGATCTCCTGCGGCTCGCGCGCGAGGCCGTCGAGGCGCACGATCGGGGCGAGACGATCCTGGGAGCCTCGCGCGATGTCGTGCGCTTCTTCAACGCGCTCGATGAACGCGAGCGGTTGCGGCAGCAGATCGCCGAGCTCGGCAACTCGCGTGGGGGCATGACGCCGGAGACCATGCGGCAGATGGCCGACCTCCAGGTGCGCCACGGCGAGCTGATCCGAGGCGAGACGGACGCCGCGATCCGGATCGAGTCGCTCATGCGCGGCGCGCAGGGCGCGCGCGAGATGCTCGGGCGCCTCGCCCAGGTCATCGCCGACAAGGATCTCGCGAACGCGCGGCGGCCCGCGCGCTGGGCGCTCGGCCTCCTCGAAGGCCTGCGCGCGCGGCTGGCCGAGGGGCCCTCCGACGGCGACGCCGGCGCTGACGCCGCGTTCCAGACGGCGCAGGCCCGGGCCGCGGAGATCCTCGAGCGGCTCGACGAACTCGAGAAGCAGATCGAGCGCGCGTCGCAGTCGGCCATGACCTCCGCGCAGCGCGCGCGGCTGCAGGCCGCCGCGGGCAGCCAGGCGGACCTGCAAGCGCGCGCGCGCGGGCTCGCCGGGCGCCTCCGCGAGCTCGGCGCCGACGCGCCCTTCCTCCGCGAGGGCGTCGCGGAGAGCGTGGATGAGGCGGGAGGGCACATGGACGAGGCATCGCGCAACCTGTTCGGTCGCGAGCCCGGCCCGGCCTCCGAGAATCAGGGCGAGGCGATGGCCAGCCTGCAGGAGGCCGCCGACGCCCTGTCGCCCGGCCGCGATCGCGACGATGGCGCCGCGAGAGGTGGCGGGCGCCGCGCCGGCGGCAACCGGCCCGGGCAGGCGCCCGGGACGAGCCAGGCCGGAGCGAGCGAGGGGCGCGATGGCCGGATGGGCCGTTCCAGCCGCGATCGCGTCGAGATCCCCGATGCCGACGCTTACAAGGTTCCGCGCGAGTTCCGCGAGGAGATCCTGGAGGCCATGCGCGAGACGAGCGCGCCGGACGGCTACGCCGACGCGGTGCGCGAGTACTACCGGAGGCTCGTCGAGTGAGCGCGTCGCGCCAGACCGCGATCATCGCGGCGATGGTCCTGACCCTGGCCGCCGCCGCGGGCGGGGCCGCTGCGGCCTCGGCGCCACCCGACCTGCTGCGGCGGATGGAGACATCCCTGCGCGAGTGGGATCTCGCCGCTGCCACCGCGGCCGCGACCGAGGCGCTCGCCGCGGCTCCCGACGATCCGTCCGCCCTGTTCCTGGCCGCGCGCGTGGCCTTTCACGAGTCCGACTACCCGCGCGCCCTGGACCTCGCGCGGCGGGCGGCCGCGGCGGCTGGGGAGGACGAGAGCGCGCGCCAGCCGAAGGAGTTCGCCGCCTGGCTCGCCGATCGCCAGAGCACGTGGGGCGCCTTCACGGAGCAGCGTCGCGGCCCGTTCGTGATCCGCACGACCGCGCGCGACGCGATCCTCGTTCCGTACGCGTTCGACGCGCTGGAGGGCGCCGCGCGCGCGATGAAGGAGGAGTTCGGCTTCGAGCCGTCGCGTCCGGTCGTGGTCGAGTTCTACCCGACCCGTCGCTCGTTCATCGCCGCGTCCACGCTCACGCGCGAGGAAGTCGAGACCTCCGGCACGCTCGCGATCTGCCACTTCAACCGCATCATGATGCTGTCGCCAGCCGTGCTCTCCCGCGGGTACGACTGGATGGACGCGCTGTGTCACGAGTTCGTGCACTACGCGATCTACTCGATTGGCGGCTCGGCCGTGCCCGTGTGGCTGCACGAGGGGATCGCGAAGCACCTCGAGACGCGCTGGCGGGCCGGCACGCCCGAGCCCCTGGACCCGCGCATGGCCTCGATCCTGGCCGAGGGCCTGGAGACCGGGCAGTGGGTCACGTTCCAGCAGATGCATCCGTCCATGGCCAAGCTCCCCTCGGCCGGTCTCGTCGCGCTCGCGTTCGCCGAGGTCGCCGTGACCATCGACATGTTGCGCTCCACGCGCGGAGCGGACGCCGCCGGGCGTCTCGTGCGCGAGGTGCGCGCGCGATCCGGTGACGTGGACGCGGCCTTGCGCGGTCTCTGGGGCATCGGGCTCGCGGACCTGGAATCCGAGGCGAAGGCGCATGCGGGCGCGCGGGGCTTCGCGCGCGTTCCCGGGCTTTCGGTGCTCGCGCGGAGCGCCGCGACCGACGCGCAGCCGTGGCTCCGCTTCGCGGACGAGGGCGCGGAGCCCGACGATCCCGAGGCCGAGGCGCGCGGCATCGAGGATCGGCGCGCGCAGGACTGGGTGCTCCTCGGCGACCGGCTCAAGGGCCGACGCTACTTCGACGCCGCCATCATCGAGTACGACAAGGCGCTCGAGCGCCTCGGCCAGTCCGAGCCGCTCGTCGTGAACCGGAAGGCCCTCGCGCTCCTGCAACTCGGGCGCGTGGACGAGGCCACGGCCGTGCTGCGGGAGTGCCTCGCGTTCACGCCCGGCATGGCCGCCACCCTCGACAATCTGGCCGAGAGCGAGATGCGCCTGGCCGCCGCGGCGAAGGACGAGGCGACCGCCGACACGCACCGGCGGCGGGCGCTCGGATACGCTCGTCAGAGCGAGATGATCAACCCGTTCAACCTGGACACCCACGCTCGGCTGGCGAGCCTGCTCGAGCGCCTCGGGCAGGTGGAGGAGGCCGCGCGCTCCCGCGAGCGCATCGCCCTGCTTCGCCGCCCGAGCTGATCCGCGGCGCCACCGGCCGCCTCCGAGGACACCCCGTGACCGATCCGCTACCCGACCAGAGCATCCCGCCCGCGCGCGAGGACAGCGTGCCCGAGGGCGCGGACACGGGCGCCCTGCCGCCCGAGGACGCAACCCCGGCCGACGCGGGCAGCGATCCCGGCCTCGACAGCGTCGCGCCGCCGGAGCCTGGCGACGTCGAGATGGTGCGCGCGCTCGCGGCCGCGCGCGATGCCATGCGCGCCGAGATCGGGCGCGTCATCATCGGCCAGCAGCGCGTGGTGGATCTGCTTCTCGTCGCGCTCCTCGCGCGGGGACACTCCGTGTTCATCGGCGTGCCGGGCCTGGCCAAGACGCTGCTCGTGTCCACGCTGGCGCGCGTCACGGCGCTGTCCTTCCAGCGCATCCAGTTCACGCCCGACCTCATGCCATCGGACATCACGGGGACCGACGTGCTCGAGGAAGACCGGGCGAGCGGCCGCCGGTCGTTCCGCTTCGTGCCCGGCCCGCTGTTCGCGAACCTGCTCCTCGCGGACGAGGTCAACCGCACGCCGCCCAAGACCCAGGCCGCGCTCCTCCAGGCGATGCAGGAGCGCGAGGTCACGGCGGGCGGGCGCACGCACGCGCTGCCGGATCCGTTCCTCGTCTTCGCGACGCAGAACCCGATCGAGCACGAGGGCACGTACCCGCTCCCCGAGGCCCAGCTCGATCGGTTCATGCTCTCCGTGGACGTCGGCTACCCGTCGGCCGAAGAGGAAGAGTCCATCGTGCGATCCACGACCTCTCCCGGCGAGCCGGACCTCAAGCGCGTCCTCGGCGCCGAGGAGATCCGGTCGTTCCAGGAGCTCGTGCGGCGCGTGCCGATTTCCGATCGCCTCACGACGCTCGCCGTGCGCATGGTGCGCGCGACGCGGCCGCAGGACGCCTCGGCGGGCGACTTCGTCCGCGAGTGGGTCGAGTGGGGCGCGGGTCCGCGGGCCTCGCAGCATCTCGTGCTCGGCGCGAAGGCGCGCGCGGCCCTGATGGGGCGCTTCGCCGTCGCCGAGGACGACCTGCGCGCGCTGGCGCCGGCGGCCCTTCGCCACCGCGTCGTCGTGAACTTCCGCGCCGAGGCCGATCGCATCACCGCCGACGACGTCATCACGCGCGCCACGCGGACCGTGCGCGCGTGAGCACGGCCGACGCGGGGCTCCGCGCCCGGCGCGACGCTCTGGCCGAGCGCATCGTCGCGCTCGAGCTGGCGGCTTCGCGCCTCGCGGGCGGCGCCGTGTCGGGCCTGCACCAGAGCCCCTTCCGGGGCGGCTCCGCGGAGTTCGCCGAGTACAAGGAGTACTCGCCGGGCGACGACCCGCGCACCATTGACTGGAAGTCCGTCGCGCGCTCGGACAGGTGGTTCGTCAAGCGCTTCGAGGAGACGACGAACCGCCGGTGCTTTCTCCTGCTGGACGCGTCCGCTTCCATGGCGTTCTCGCGCGGCGGGCGCCCGGCCAAGATTGACGTGGCGCGCGTCGTGCTCGCGGCGATGGGAACGCTCCTGCTCGGCCAGGGAGACGCGGTCGGTTGCGACGTGCTGGGCGGCGCCGGCCGCTCGCGATCGGTCCCGCCCCGCGCGCGATCGCGCCATCGCGAGGCCGTGCTGGTGGCGCTGGCCAGCGCCGAGCCCGGCGGAGCGCAGGGGATGGCCACGGCGCTGGATGCGCGCGCCGCGGGGATCCCGCCCCGATCGCTCGTGATCCTCGCATCGGATCTCATTGACGACGCCGACGGGGTCGCGGCGGCGCTCCGGCGCCTCGCGGCGCGCGGCCACGAGGTGCTGGTGCTGCACGTGCTCGACGACGACGAGACGGGGTTCCGCTTCCAGGGTCAGGTCCGGTTCGTGGATCCGGAGACCGGCCAGGAGGTCCAGGCCGACGCCACGGCGGTCGCGGAGTCGTACCGAGCGCTCGCGGCGAGCTTCGTGGTGGCCTGCGAGCGCGCCGTCGCCTCGGCGCGCGGCGATCTGGTGGCCCTGCGGACCGGCGAAGATCCCGCCCCGGTGCTCGTGCGGTTCCTGGCCCGGCGTCGCGCGATGGCGCGGCGGCGCGGCGCGATGGCGTGAGGCGGGACGGGCGTGCGCTTTCTCGATCCCGGATTCCTGCTCGGGCTGCTGGCCGTCGCGGTGCCGGTCATCCTGCACCTGTTGCTGCGGCGACGGCTTCCGAAGATCGAGTTTCCGCTGACGCGCCTGGTCGCGCGCGCCGAGGCCGTGCAGCAGCCCCGCCGCCGCCTCAACCGTCTTCTTCTCTTGCTGGCGCGCGCGGCGCTCCTCGCGCTGCTGGCGCTCGCGCTCGCGCGCCTCGTGCTCGGAGGCTCGCGCATGGCAGCCACGGGCCCGATCGCGGTCGCCGTGCTCGTGGATGACTCGCTGTCCATGCGCGCGCGGGCCGCGAACGGGTCGAGCGTGTTCGACGCGGGTCGCGACATGGCGGCCTCCATGCTCGCGGCGCTCCCCGAGGGCTCGCAGGCGACCGTGCTCGCGCTGTCCCGCGCGGATGATCCGCTCGCCGGCCGTCTCGTCACGCCAGCGGAGGCGCGACGCGACTTGCAGGCGCTCGAGCCCGGTTACCGCGCGCTCGAGTCACGCCCCGGCATCGTCGCCGCGCTCCGCGCGCTGGACGCGTCGGCGCTGCCCGATCGCCGGCTCGTCCTCGTGTCGGATCTCGCTCGCCACGGGCTCTCGGATCTCGCCTTGCCCTCGGACACGAGTCCGCGCCGGAAGGGGCTGGTCATCCTGTCGCCCGAGCGCGCGCCAGGTCCGAACCTCGCCGTCTCGGGGCTCGACGCCGTCGTCCTGCCTGGCGGCCGTCTGCGCCTGACCGCGCGCGCGAGCGCCTGGGGCGAGGAGGGGAGCCGCCACCGCGCGGAGATCGAAGTGTTCACTTCCGATGTTTCGGGGAACGGCCGGGTGGCCGCGCGGCAGGGCGTGGACGTGCTCTCGGGGAGCGTCGCGGAGCGGCGATTCGAGATCGCGGCGCCACCCGAGGGCGTGGGCGAGAGCGTGACGCGCCTGCCCGCCGACGTGCTCCCCGCTGACGACGAGCGGCACGCCGTTCATGTCATCCGGCGCACGCCGCGCCTGCTCGTGATCGATGGCGACCCGCAGAACCTCTCCTTCGGATCGGAGACGTTCTACCTCGAGAAGGCCCTCGCTCCCGGCGTCGGCCTGGACCTCGGGGCGCGGTTCACGACGCACTCCGAGTGGAGGCCCGAGGATCTCGAAGGCTGCGCCGTCGCCGTGCTGGCGAACGTCCCCGACCTGACGGCCGAGCGCGCGGCCGCGCTCGAGCGCGCGGTGCGACGGGGCATGGGCCTCGTCGTCGCGCTCGGCAATCGCATCGATCAGCGGGCCTGGAACGGCACGCTCGCGCCGCTCCTGCCCGCGACGCTCGGCCTGGTCACGCGCCCCGCTGCGCCGGCCGCGGTGCTCCCCGGTGGCGCCATGGACCTGCCGCGCGTGCGCGCGTGGGCGTGGCATGACCTGCAGCCGCATCCCGGCTCGCGGACGCTCGCGCGCCTCGCCGGCGGGCATCCGCTGATCGTCGAGGGGGATGTCGGAGAGGGCCGCGTGCTGCTGCTCGGCACGTCGCTCGATCGCGACTGGACGGACTTGCCCATCAGCCCCTGGTTCCTGGCGTTCGTGCGCGACGCCGTGGCGCGCGTCTCGCCGCGCGCGGAGGCCTCGGCGCTCGCGCCGGTCGTGGTGGGCGCCGTGCAGGACCTGAGCGCGCTCGAACTCGGCCCGGCGGCTACGGTCACGACCGCGGAGGGCGATGTCCCCATCCGAGACGGCGGCGTGGTCCCCCTCGTGCCCGGCCTGCACGTCGTGCGCGAGGACGGCGCGGTGCGCGCGGCGTTCGCGGCCGTGCTCGATCCGATCGAGTCCGATCTCGGGCGCGACTCGGCGGAGCAGGTCGCCCGCCAGCTCGCGCCCGCGCTGGACGTCGGGGCGATCGTCGAGGGTGGCGGGGCGGGGCTGGTCGGCGGCATCGCGGCGTGGAAGGCCTTGCTCGTCGCGCTGGCGTGCTTGCTGGGCGCGGAGTCCTGGCTCGCGCGGAGGGCCGCATGATCCGGCCAGCGCCCCCGGCGAGGGTCCGCACGCTCTCCATGCGGAGCGGCATGCTCGTGACCGCGACGATCGCCGTCCTGGCGTGCGCGCCGCTCGCGGCGCAGCCCGACGCCGGCGCGCGCGGTGCGAGCGAGCCGCGATCGGAGGCCACGACCGGCGCCGTGCGCGTCGAGGCGGGGCTCCTGATCCTGCGCGGCCTCGATCCCCCGAGCGGCGCCGCCGTGACGGCGCTCATGGCGGCCGTGCAGCGCCGGACGGCGGTGGAGACGGTCATCGCCGCGCCGCCACGCCTGCGCCCGGTGGATCCCGAGCTCTTCAACACGCCGCTCCTCCTCCTGACGGGCGGCACGGCGTTCGAGCCTCTCTCGGACCGGGAAGTGGACGCCCTGCGCACCTACCTGACCTCGGGCGGCATGCTGATCGCGGACGACACGAGCGGCCAGAAGGACTCGGGGTTCGCGCGGTCCGTGCGCGCGCAGATGTCGCGCGTCCTGGGCGGCCGGCCGTTCGAGCCCCTGCCCGTGGATCACGCCATCTTCCGGTCCTATTACCTGATTGATGGCGCCTGGGGACGCGTGGACGTGTCGCGCGACCTCGAGGCCATCCGCGTCAGCGGGCGCGCCGCGGTCGTGCTGTCGCCCAACGATGTTCTCGGCGCGGGCGAGCGCGACGCGACCGGCGCGTGGGCCCGGCCGGTCGATCCCGGCGGCAGCCGGCAGCGCGAGCTCGCCATCCGGCTGGGCGTGAACATGGTCGTCTACGCCCTGACGCTCGATTACAAGGAGGACCTCGTCCACCTGCCGATGATCCTGGAGCGCAAGCGATGAGCTCCGTCGTCGAGCGCGTCACCCTGGAGTTCCAGGCGGGGACGGGCCCCGGTCTGATCGCGCTGGCCGTCCTCGGGCTCGTGATCCTGATCGTGCTCGGCGCGCGCGCCACGGCCGGGGCGCCCGAGCGGCGCCGGCGCGTGCTCATCGCGCTGCGCGTCGCGCAGGCCGTCGCGATCATGCTGCTGGTCATGCAGCCGGCGCTGCGGCGCGAGAGCGTGGCGGTGTCCGCCGCGCCCGTCGCCGTGATCGTGGATGCCTCGGGCTCGATGTCGGTGCGCGAGCGGGCCGCGGGCGCGGACGGCTCGACGCGGCTGCTCAGCGCCGCGCGGTGGCTGAAGGCGCGCGAGGCCGAGATCGACGAGCTCGAGGCCGCGACGGCCGTCGAGTGGTACGCGACATCGTCCGGAACGCTGCGCGCCATCACGCGCGAGGAAGCCGAGGCCGGCGGTCTCGCCGCCTCGGGGGACACGGACCTCGCGGGATCGCTGCGCGCGCTCGGCGAGCGGCATCCGGGCCGCCCGCGACCGGGCGTGCTCCTGCTCTCGGATGGAGCCGACTTCGGCGCCATCGGGCGTGCGTTCGACGAGGGGCGCGATCTCGCGGCGTTCATCCCGCCCGGCGGCCCCGTCGTGACCGTCGCGCCCGAAGGGACGGGGCTCGCGGATCGCGCCGTCGAGGTCATCGCGCGCGATCCCGTCGGGTTCCTCCGCACCGACATCACCGTGAGGGTCCGCGTGCGCTCCACCGGGCTGGGCGAGGAAGACGTTCCGGTCACGCTCGCGCAGGGGGGCTCCATCCTGCAGGTCAGGACGGTTCGCGTGGGGGGCGCCGCCGGCGACGCGGCGGAGCTGACGCTCCAGCTGCGAGCCTCGCGCGTCGGCGAGTCCGTGCACTCGGTCTCGGTGGCGGTCGCGGCGGGCGAGGCCGTCACCGCCAACAACCAGCACGACTTCTCGGTGCGCGTCGTCCGGGATCGGCTCCGCGTCCTTCAGATCGCGGGCAGGCCGTCCTGGGACGGCCGGTTCCTGCGCGAGATCCTCAAGCGGGATCCCGCGGTGGATCTCATCTCGTTCTTCATCCTGCGCACGCAGTGGGACGATCCGCTCGCGGACGTGGACGACCTGTCGCTCATCCCGTTTCCGATCCGCGAGCTCTTCGACGAGAAGCTCGAGGGCTTCGACCTCATCATCTTCCAGAACTTCGGGTTCGCGCCCCATGCGATCGAGCCCTACCTCGACGTGCTCGCGCGCCACGTGCGCGGCAACGGCGCGGGTCTCCTCGTCGTGGGCGGCGACCTGGGTCTGGGCTCGGACTGGTCGGGGCCCGATGTCGGGCCGCTCCTGCCCGTGAGCGTGACGGGCATGCGCTGGAATCCGCGCGAGCAGCGCGTGAGCGTCACGGAGGTCGGCGCCCGGCATCCCGCGCTCCGCCTCGCGGCCGACGCCGCGGACGTGCAGTCGCTGGTGCGCGACCTGCTGCCCGTCGCGGGCGTGAACGAGGGACTCACGCCGACGGCGGGCGCCAGGGTCCTGCTGCGCACTGCGCCGCCCTCGTCGCAGCCGGTGCTGGTGGCGGGGGAGGCGGGGGAGGGGCGCGTGCTCGTGCTCGCGACCGACGGCTCGTGGCGGTGGAGCCTGCCGATGGCCGAGCGACCCGGCGGCGCGCGCACGTACGAGGCGTTCTGGCAGGCGGCCTTCCGATGGCTGGTGCGCGACGAGCGCTCGGCGATGGTGGTGCTCGAGGCCGAGCGCCGCGAGATCGCGCCGGGCGAGCAGGTGGAGCTCCGCGCCTTCGTTCGCGGCGACGGCTACGAGCCCGTGCGCGGCGAGCCCGTCACGATCGTCGTGCGCGACGCGTCGGGAACCGTCGTGCTCGAGCGCAAGGTCGAGACCGGCGACGACGGCGCGGCGCGGGTGCCGTTCGAGGCGGGCGCGCCCGGGCCGCAGGCCGTGACCGCGCTGACCGCGCGGGGCTCGGCGGGTCCGTTGCACGTGGAGTGCGTGGACCGGTCGCGCGAGATGCGCGATGTCGCGGCGCGCCCGGGGCTGCTCGCGGCGCTCGCGCGTGCGGGTGGAGGCGAGGTCCTCGCGCTCGACCAGCCCTCGCGCGGGCGGCTGCCGTTCCGCGCCGAGCGCGAGGAGCGCGTCGAGTCCACGCGCATCACCCCGCTGTGGCGAAGCTGGCCCGCCTGGGCGCTGGTCGCCGGGCTCCTCTGCGTCGAGTGGTGGCTCCGCCGCCGCCAGGGACTCGCCTGAGCCGACCGTCAGGGAGCGAGCGGGCGCGGCTCCGACAGGGCTGCCCTCACGGGCACGCGCTGCCGATGCCGATCGTCGGCCGCGACGCTCCCGTGGAGTCGCGGCCGATGTCCACGCGGCCCGCGACCGGGAAGCCCGCAACGATCCACGTGGAGCCCGAACCATCCATGGACGCCGTCCGCATCTCCCCGCGCGCCGCGACGCAGAACGCAGGCCTGCCTGTTGTCGGGAATCCCGGGAACGGGATCGCCACCGCCCCGCGGACGGCGTACACGGGGCTCGTCGCGTCCGTGACGTGAATGATGGCGAGATTCGCGGGAGGGAGCGCTTGCGGTCCTGGCCTCACCACGCGCAGGAAGATCCCCGGGAAGTCGGCATCGCAGAGATCGCCGACCCCATCGCCATCCGCGTCGAGTTGCGCCCCGTTCGGCGTGGCCGGACAGTTGTCGCAGCCGTCGGAGGCCCCATCGCCGTCGGAGTCCGGCAGTCCCGCCGTCACCTCGGCGGCAGCCGAGCGCACGCTCGTCTCGATCCCCGTCACGTGGACCAGCGTCAGCGCGATGAGCCCGGTGCACGCCGCGGGCTGCCGTATGACGGCCACGCCGACATCGATCCGCGCCTCCGCGACGAGCCGCCAGGGCGCGGCAGCGCTCGCCGCATGATGAACGCGCACGCCGCTCCAGGTGTTCGGCAGGTCCGAGCCGATCACCTGCCAGCGCACCGTGATCGCATCCGGCGCGACCGTGAGCGTCGGCCCGGGAATGCGGCGCAGCGTGGCGTCGGGAACGTGCGCGGGGTAGGTGTAGCGGCTGGATTGATCCAGGAATCCGACAGCCACGTAGCCGGCGACGCCGGTGGCGCTCGACGGATCGGGCACGACGCCCTCGACGAGCAGCCAGTCCCATGAGTCGCGGAATTCCGCCCCGACGGACTGGAACCAGCCCGGAGCGTAGAGGCCCACCACGGCCTGATCGGGCCGCGCCGGCGCCACGGTCGCGCGAGGCGTGCTGAGCGCCACCAGGCGCCAGCTCATGCCGTCCGCGACGGTGCCATCGGCGGCCGGCAGCACGCGACCGCCGACGGTGGCGTCCGCCGCCGGCACGAGCGCCCCGAGAGCGAGCGCGACGAGACCCAGGTGGCGGCTCACCATGTCGGCGGACGCCAGGGGAGGTTGAGGTACTCGGACGCGGGGAGCGGCGGCCACCACGTATAGTAGACGAGCATGCCGATGCCCGGAGGAACGGTGTAGCGACCGACACCGGAGTAGCGAGGCTGCCCGGCCGCGAACGTGATCGCGCCGTAGCCGACGCTCGAGACCGTGTACGCCGTCAGAGACACGTGGCGACCGCACGTGGCATCCACCGGCTGGCAGTTCCGGTAGAGGCCCGACTCGGTGTACCCGTCGCCGTTCGTGTCCGTCCCGCACTGATCGTCCGGCTTGCCATCGCCGTTGACGTCAAACCAGTCCACGCCCAGCTGCCCGCACAGGATCGAGAACGGGTCCCGATCGCGCGCATGCGCCGGCACGCCGATGAGGCGGATCCGCGAGTCGTTGGTGAAGCTCAACCCCTCCCACAGGTCATCGGCATCGGGCCCGGCGTACGTGTCGTCGTGGCTCCCGACGATGGTGATCGATCCCGTTCCGAGGAACACGGCCGAGACGCCGCCATGCCGCGGCAGCGGATCGTCATCGCCCAGGATGCCATCCGGAAACCGCGCCATGGACTCGTAGCGTCGCTCGGCGCCATCCCACCAGAAGAGATCCACGAGCGCCGGCCACAGGTTGAAGAGCTCGCGCGCGTCGTAGGCCCGCCGCTCGGGCAGGGAGAGCGTGATGTTGTCGTACACCAGGGGTCGGCCATCATCGATCGGCACCTCCGCGCGAGACGCCATGTTGGATCCGCTCTGCAGCCGATAGAACGCATTCTCGCCGCGCGTCAGGTTCTCGCCTAGCGCCACGAACGGCGAAGTCACGCCGAATCTCCACGGCACCAGCGCATCCGGCGTCGTCCCGCGCAGGATCGTGTCGGGGAGCCCCGTGTCCCAGGTGAAGACGATGTCGTTGCCACGCGGCGCCGCGTCGAGCGTGGCGGCACACGCAGGGAGGGCTGCAGCGAGCACGCCGCTCGCCGCGGCCGTGATCGCTCGCGTCAGGAGACGGGGCGGCCTCATGGCGGGGGGAACTCCCAGACCAGCGTGGCGAGAACGTCCTCCGCCGAAAGCGTCGGCCGGGCGTCCGCCCGGACCGGAAGGAACGGCTGTGGGCCCACGCGACATCCGGGCGCCGGCGCCGGCAGAGACTCAGACATCGGCCCGGCCTGCACCACGACCTCGGCACCGCAGTCACGCCGGAGTTCAAGCCAGGAGGGCGACGGACGCATGTGCGGAGAACTCCAGGTCGCAGCAGCCCCGCCGTCCATCGCGCCCACGCTGCGGTCCGCGCTCAGTGCGATCGGCCCCTCGCTCCAGCTCGGCGTGGTGCTCAAGGGCGCCGGTAGGCTCGGGCCATCGTGTCTCCTCCTGATCGTCCGCGACGCCCCCCTCACGAGCACTGTTACCGCGCGGACCACGTCTCGAATCTACGCCGGGGCCCTGTCCGCGTCAACGACCGAGGGGCGAGGCGGGTCAGGTGCCGACGCGCGCGGGCGCCGCCAGGTGACCCAGTCGCGCCCGGTGGAGCTCGGCAGCGTCAGTGGCCCTCGAGTTCGGCCCCGTCATGCGAGCGAGGGAGCGTCAACGACCCGGGCGGTCGTTCTGCTCGAACTGGACGGTTGCGATGAAACCGCGAGCGGACTATATTGCCGTATCAGCAATGCCCGAGGGGGCGCTCGCCGGGGGATGCCATGGCACCGAAAGGGACGACCTGGGTGGCGCTGGGGCTCGCGTATCTGGCAGGGGCCGCGACGACGCAGGCGGCCGTGGACATCGTGCCGTTCGCCTCGTGGATCACCGTGAACTGGGGCGGCTGTCAGGATCCGGCGATCAGCCGAGTCAGCGTCACGGCCCTTGGCCGCAACGACGGCGATACCGATCTCCGCGGCGAGGTGGGCGTCGTCTGGTTCCAGGACATGGACGCCAACGGACGGTTTTCGGCGGCCGACATCACGGTCGGGCGGGCAACCCTTGACGGCTCGCTCGTCCCACCGGGCCGTGTCTTCGACATCGCGGGCTCCCTGCCTCCGTTTCTCCCGGAACCCCTGCGCCTGGTCTGGGTCGAGTTTGATCCGGACTTCCTCATCGCGGAGAGCGATGAGACCAACAACACGGCGCCCGTCGGCTACCCGTGCTCGGTGGACGGCAATCCTTTCGTGCCGCTGGCGAACCTGACGCTTTCCCTGACCTCCGTCACGGTCGTCCTTGCGGGACGGCCGGGCTGTGCCGCGCACGCCGTCATTGACGCGCGCGTGACGAACACGGGCAACCTGGATCCCGGATCGGTCGTCCGGGCATGGACCTATCCGCGGGCCCCGGTCGCCGCACCCGACGTGGTCGTGCCTCCGCCGGGCGGCTTCACGGACTTCACGATTGAGGTGCCGCTCGACGCTCCGATGGTCATCACCGTGGTCATTGACGACGACGGGACCTCCACGGGCAGCCTCGACGAGTGCAACGAGGGCGACAACCGTTGCGCCATCTCGGCGGATCCCGCCAGCGCGCCGAGTTCCACGGCGCAGCCCATCGGGCCGGCGTTGCGCGCGACGGGGCACTCCGACCCTCTAGCCGCGATCATCACGGGGGACTTCAACTGGCTGCTGGACGCGGGCGCCCCTCGCCCCGTGAACGACTCCTTCGTCGTGTTCCAATCCATGGTTCCGTGGCAGCTCGACGAGGTGGTCATGTTCCCGCCCCTGAGGCAGCCGCGGTGGACCAGCGCCACGCCGCGGGGCACGCGCGATCCCACGGTGCACTTCATCCTCGTCGCAGCCGCGGACGAGTGCGGCCGCATCGCGGAGTGAGCGGCGCGGCGGCTGGGCCGCACCGTTGCCGGTGGCAACCCGCGCCGCGACCATGCGGCGCGGGGCAGCGCAGGATCAGAAGTGCGGGGGGAGGAACGTGGTTCCGCGGTAGCCCCGCGAGAGATGCACGAGCAACGCTTCGCCGGGCACGAGGTTGAAGGGGGTGCCGTGGAAGCGGAAAGAGCCGAGACTCAGCGTCGCGGTGTGCGCCACCGGCCCGTTGATGGGCTCCGTGTTGAAGAAGCGCAGGACAGTCATGGCAGTCGCGCCGTCGTACAACCCCGTCATCGCATCGCCCGCATCGAACACGCCGTTCGAGTTCGCGTCGTCGAAGCAGGTGTCGGGCCTGCCGTCCCTGTTGCCATCCACCCAGTCCACGCCCTCGAGCCCGCAGAGCATCTCGTACGAGGTCCGGTACATCACGCTCTGGGACACGCCGAGCAGGTAGGTTCGCGGCGCCGTGGCCGGGCAGCAGTTCGCGGCCTGACCGGCGGTGCAGGTGGGCGTGTACGCGATCGCGATCCCCGCGAACGCCGGATCATCGGTGCCGTTGAGGGTGGCCTCGTTGCGCGGGGAGTAGGTCGCGCCAGGACGGACGGTCACCTGGACCTCGTAGCCCACGCCGGGTTCGAGAACGAACGGCGTGCCCACGAATAGGATGCGCCCCAGCACGACGGTGCCGATGCGGAAGAGGCTCAGGCAGCGGCTCGGGTCGCGCCACGTGACCATGAACGAGCCAGCGGTGGCCGGGTCGGCGCGCGCGAGCCACCAGTCGCAGATGAGGTCGTCCGAGTTCAGGATGCCGTCGGCGACGGACGGCCCGGTCGTGTCGCTGACACACTTGTTGAGCTCAGGCGCTGCCGTGTTGGCGCCGTCGGGGACATCGTGGATGAGCGGCAGGGACACCCAGTAGATGTTCTGCAGCGGCTGACCATCCGAGGCGCGGCGCACGAGATCCAGGTCCCGGCGTAGAGCCGCCGCCGGCCACGCCACGCAGCAGGCCAGGAACGCCAGCGCCACCAGCCTCACCTTGCCCATGCGGCCTCCTTCCATCTGAGAGATTCGGCTGGCGCCGGCGCCGAGTCAAGCTCCCGCCGGCAACCCGACGCGGCGGCGTGGCGCAGGGCCCGTCAGCGCCTTCTCGAGCGGGGCGTCCAGCCGCAGCCAGGAATTGCTGAGATCGCGAAGGCGAGCCCCGTGTTCAGGGGCATGCCGGGCTCGCGGCGGGGCGTTCGCGGCCGAACGAGTCGCGGCCCAGCGACGAGTCCGCGCCGAAGCACCGCGAAGCGACGAGGAAGAAGTGGTCAGATGACGGCATCGGCACCGTGATCGCGCCTCCCCTGATGTCGCACGCGCCCATCGCGGCTGGCGCCAGTCTCCGGTCGCGCCAGAGAGCGAGGATCTCGCCGCCGTAGACGTTGACGCCGAGGCCGGAGGTGTCGTCCCAGGTCAGCGTGAGCGACATCGCGCCTGCTCGCTGGACCCTCAGCGGGCTGGCACCCGGGTCCCGGTCAAGAGCCGAGGGCTCGGGACACGGGCCCTCGCAGGCATCGCCGACGCCGTCGCTGTCGGCGTCCTCCTGGCCGGCGTTCGCGGTGGCGGGACAGTTGTCGCATGGGTCTCCGACGCCGTCCGCGTCCGCGTCGTCCTGTGCTCCGTTCGAGACGGCGGGGCAGTTGTCACACGCGTCGCCAAGCCCGTCTGCATCGGCATCCGCCTGGTCCGTGTTGGCCACGGCCGGGCAGTTGTCGCACGCATCGCCGAGAGCGTCGGCGTCCGCGTCCTCCTGGCGGGCGTTGACGACCTGCTGGCAGTTGTCGCACGCGCTGCCGACACCGTCGCCGTCGGCGTCGTACTGGCTCGGGTTGGCGACCGCCGGACAGTTGTCGCACGCGTCGCCGTCGCCGTCGCCATCGGCGTCGGCCTGGTCGGGGTTCGGGAGCGCCACGCACGTGTCGCATGCGTCACCCGCGCCGTCGCCGTCTCCATCGGCCTGGGAGACGTTGTTGACGAGAGGGCAGTTGTCATTCGCATTCGGGAGGCCGTCGCCGTCTTGATCGTCATCGCAGGCATCGCCCAGGCCGTCACGATCCGTGTCGCGCTGGTCGGGGTTGGGCACGAAGACGCACGTGTCCCAGGCGTCGCAGACCAGGTCACCATCGGCATCGCCTGGCCCGGGGCTCAGGCCGGCGGGCACGTTCACGGTGGCGGCGTGCGACACCACGGTCGGACCCGGGCTCGCACATGAGTCCGTGGCGCTGGCGCTCACCAGGTGCGCGCCAGCTGTCAGCGCGGCGGCGAACGGGTTGCCCGTTCCGTCGGGGGAGCCGTCGCCGTCAACGTCCCACGACACGGTCACGTCGCCGAAGCCGCCCTGGTGCACGAGACGCAGCCGCGCGTCGCCGGCAACCGAGCCAGGGTCGAGGCGGATGTCCGTGGCCTCCATGCGGGGGCACGTCCATCCTGCACAGGGCTCCTCCGAAAGCGCAGGCACGGTCGTGCAGGCGATGGGCACCGGCGTCACCGAACGTGGCCATCCCGGCGCGGCGAGGCGGACCTCGGGGCATGCCCGCAACGCGCGGACGGGAGCCGAGATCGTGGTCAGCGCGGCGCAAGAGTCAGCGAGGCGTCCGTCGAGCGACAGCTGCGCGAGGAACGGGCGCACGGCCGGGCCGCCGTTCGCGAACGCGCCAGCAACGACGAGGCCCCCCGGCGGCCGCCCCGACGTCGCGCCGCCCACCCAGTAGACCCCCGCCAGGACGCGTTGCCACAGGATCGTCCCGTCGTCGCGCACCGCGACCACCCACTGACCCTGGTCGCCTCCCCAGTCGGCCGCGTCGATGAATCCGCCGTGCGCGACCAGCGCGATGGTGCCGTCGCCGAGCACGGCCATGCCTTCGGTCTGCGCGATCAACGGGCACGCGAGCGTGCGCGACCAGAGGATGCCCCCGCGTGGCCTGACCCGCGTGAGCCACAGCTCTGTCCGGTCAGCGGCGTCGAGCGACTGCATGGCCGTCACGACATCGCCGTTCGCCAGTCGCACGAGCGCGCCCGCATTCCCGCTGCCCCCGTCCTCGGGCGTCTCCTCGAGTCTCCACGTGATGTTGCCCGCCGCATCGATGATGTTGACCTGCATGACCAGGCGGACGCCATCGGCGTGAAACCACGGCCCGACGGACACGAACGTGCCGTCGGGATTCGGAACGAGGGTCCGGAACCCCGCATCGCGATATTCGTGCGACCACGCGATGCGGCCGAGACTGTCAATCTTGGTCAGGGTAGTGAGGGTGACCACGATGAAGCCGCGATCGCGCGTGGCGACGATGTCCTCCGAGACGAGGCCAGAGCCGAGCTCCATCGCCTCGATGAAGTTCCCGCTGGCGTCGAAGCGAGCGAACGTGAGGGCGCCGGGAGCGAAGCCACGCTCGCCAGCGGCTCCGATCGTTCCATCGGAGGCCACGGCGACGTGCTCGAGCCCCAGGTACTCCGTCGTGGGGTACGTCCGCGACCAGACCACGCGACCTGCGAAGTCGACCTTGGTCAGTCCTTCCGAACCGAGCATCAGATAGCCGTCGGACAGGGTCGCGACGTCGCGTCCGCCCGCCGAGCCCGAACCGTACACCTGGAAGAACTCGGCGGAAGCGGGCGCCGGGCGCGCCAGCGCGAGCGCGAGCGGCACCACGACAGCGAGGACTCGAGCGATGCTAGGCACGGGCCTCCCCCGGGGGCGACGAGCGGCGGCCGAAGGGCCGTTCGCTCCTCTCCCTCCCTGTGGATCTTCTCACGGTCGCAGCCGGACGGCGACGGGCCGGGCCTGGCCGGCCCGGACCGCCTATCGGCCGGCCAGATCGATGCTCACGGGGCAGTGATCGGAGCCCATCATCCCCTCGTGGATGTCGCTGGCCCGGACGAGGGGGAGCATCGCCTCGTCCACGACGTGGTAGTCGATGCGCCAGCCGATGTTCTTGGCGCGCGCGCCGCCCCAGGCGGTCCACCACGTGTAGCGATCGCGCGCGTCGGGATTCAGCACGCGCCACGCGTCGGCCCAGCCGTCCGCGAAGAACGCGTCCACGCGCGCGCGTTCCTCGGGCAGGAAGCCCGTCGTCTTCTGGTTTTCCTTCGGACGTGCGAGGTCCACCTCGCGATGCGCCGTGTTCCAGTCACCGCAGATGAGCACGCGCAGTCCCTGCTCTCGCAGGCTCGTCGCATGCGCCTGCATGGCGTCGTAGAAGCCGAGCTTGAACGGGACGCGCGACAGGTCGCGCGAGCCGTTCGGGAAGTAGGCGCCGATCAGGTGCAGGTCGCCGAAGCGCACGGCGATGGACCGCCCCTCGCAGTCGAACCGCTCGTCGCCGACACCGCGCTCGATCGCGTCGGGGCGCTCGCGCGTGTACGCGGCGACGCCGGAGTAGCCCGGCCGCTGCGCCGGGAAGAACTCGGCCTGCCAGCCCTTCGGCGAGCGGAGCTCGTCGGGGAGCTGCTCCTCCTTCGCCTTGATCTCCTGCAAGAAGACCACGTCGGCGCCGCAGGCGTCGAGCCACTCGGCAAAGCCCTTGCGCCCCGCGGCGCGCAGGCCGTTCACGTTCCAGCTGATGACCTTCATCCCGGGAAGGATGCCACAGGGATCAACGCACCGCAGCGCCCGTGTTGATGAGGTCCGCGAGGTCCGCGGCCTGCCGGCACGCGGCGAGATCGCCCGCGAGACCGCGGACGATGAGCGCCTCGATGGCCGTCACCGCTTCATCCGGCGAGACGAAGCCGAGATCGGGGAGCTCGAGCGCGCAGGTCGGGCCGAGACGGCCGCCGCTCATGTTGAGCAGCACCGCCGCGAACTGCTTGATCGCGCGCTGGCAGGGATCGTCCGGGGGCTCGGCGTCGAGCGCCTGGCAGGTGGTCTGATCGATCGGCGATCCGAGCGCCTGGATGACGGGATCCGTCAGCGCCGCCATGATGCGCAGCAGGATTTCCGGCTCCCAGTCCGGATGCGGGGGCGGCCCGGGCCCGTCCGGCGGGATCAGGCCGAGTCCCATGCACTGCCGGTGCCAGTAGCCTTGCGTCAGCGGGCTGCAGCCTGCGGCGAAGCAGAGCGTCAGCACGTTCGTCTGCATGGTGCAGGTCGTGCCGTCCTCGGCGCGCACCGTGACGTCAATGTCGTTCACGCGGCCTTCGTCCACGGGCAGGATGGTCGCGAAGCTGCCGTCGGGTGAGGGCGTCAGCGTCACGGTCACGCCGTTGGTCAGGTTCGTGACGGTGACGGACTCGATGCCCGCCGGGCGGCTCTGCAGCAGGCGGTCGAGGATCTCCTCGGGGTCCGTCGAGGCGAAGAACGCGCCGCCGGTGCGCAACGCGATGCACTCGAGCGTCGAGGTCTCGATCGGGCCGCTCGGCGTCATCTTGATGCAGCGCCGCGGCACGTTCGGATCGAGCGTGACCGTGGGGATGAAGCCGACGCCGTACGTGTCCACCTCGAGTCCGAGGAGCGCGACCCGGTCCGCGGCGTCGAGCGCGAGTTGCGAGTCCCCGGGCTCCTCGCTCGAGAACGGAAACACGGGATAGGTCGGGATGCCGTCCGAGAGCATGTACGCGCGCTGCCGGCGCGTGGCGGGCTGGCCGTTCGCGAGGAGCTCGGCGCGCGCGAGGTCGAGGGCGCCGCCGTAGTCCGTGGCTCCGGACGACCCGTAGAACATGATCTCGTCGAGCGCGCCGTTCACGAGAAGGAAGTCGCTGGTGAGCGACTGGACGATGCGCTGGCGCTCCAGGCCGCCGAGCGTCCCTTCGGGAGCCGAGAACTGGATGATCGCCACGCGCGTCGTCGCGGGGTTGAGCAGGGCGACGAAGTCGCGGACGGCGCGGACCTCGGCCGCGAGCACGGTGTCGCCGGGATCCGTGCACTCGCGTCCGAACGGCGGCGGGACGCCCAGGATGCCGTCCTGATCCACGTCGAACCCGCTGCACGTGGACGTCGATCCGGACGAGTCCAGGATGAAGTAGAGATCGGCCAGGGGCCGGCCAACGCTGCCCGTTCCGGAGACGAGCACCGGCGGGCAGGGCGTGACGTACGCCGCCAGCACCGTGCCCGGCATGGGCGAGTGAAGTTCCGCCATCATGAGCTCGCCATCCGTGGTGAAGGCGGAGCAGGTGGGCGCGGGCATCGCGCGCAGCGAGGGGATCACGGGGATCTCGGGACGGACCGGCCCGCGATTCGCGGGCGGTCCCACGGGCTGGCCAGCGCGCGAGCCCTCTCGGCGGACGGGCTCACGGCGCAGGGCCGCCGTGGCGGACGTGCTCGCGATCAGGGCGGAACAGGCGAGGATGGCGGCGAATCGGCGGGTCATGGCGGCTCCCCTCGTGAAGCCAGGGCGGCAAGGCGGCCGGAATGAGCAGGATGGGAGCAAGCATCGGCCCGGGAGGCCATCCGGTCAAGCGGGCCTCGGGAGCCAGCGGGCTCGGATCGCCCGGGTCTGGCGACGCGGATGGCCGTCCGCCGTCGCCGCGCGATACGATGGCTCCCCCCATGTCCACGCCCCAGTACGGTTTCGTCATCGATCACCGCAAGTGCATCGGCTGCCATGCGTGCACGGTCGCCTGCAAGGCGGAGAACGAGGTCCCTCTCGGGAGCTTCCGGACCTGGGTCAAGTACACGGAGAAGGGCACCTTCCCGGCGGTCAAGCGCCACTTCACCGTCCTGCGGTGCAACCACTGCGACGCCGCGCCCTGCGTCGAGATCTGCCCGGTGAACGCGCTGCACAAGCGCAAGGACGCGATCGTCGACCTCGACCGCGACATGTGCATCGGCTGCCGCGCCTGCATGCAGGCCTGCCCGTACGATGCGCTCTACCTGAACGAGGATCGCGGCACGGCCGAGAAGTGCCACTACTGCGCCCATCGCACGGAAGTGGGCCTCGAGCCCGCCTGCGTCACCGTCTGTCCGGAGCAAGCGATCATTGCGGGCGATGTCTCCGACCCGTCGTCGCAGATCGCGGCGCTCATCCGGAACGAGGAGACGTCGCGCCGCAAGCTGGAGAAGGGGACCAAGCCGCGTGTCTGGTACGTGGACGTGCTGCCCGAGGCGCTGACCCCGGGGGTCGCGCGCGAGCCGGACTCGTACCTGTGGTCCGATCGCTCGCCGCTCGATCCCGTGCCACCGGTCGTGCCCGGCTACGAGCCGACTCCCGACATCGTGACCACGCTGGACGTGCCGCACCCGCCCGCGTGGGGCTGGCATGTCTGGGCGTACCTGCTGACGAAGAACATCGCCGCGGGCGCGGCGCTCGTCGCGCCGTTCCTGGCGCTGATGGGTGTCAGCGACGGACGCGTGCGGGACCTCGTGCCGGAGGCGATCGCGCTGGCGTTCCTCGCCATCACCAACATCCTGCTCGTGCACGACCTGGGGCGTCCGGAGCGCTTCTGGCGCATCCTGCTGGCGCCCAACACGAAGTCGTGGCTCGTGCGCGGCGCCTGGATTCTCTCCGCGTTCGGCGCCGTGACGACGGCGGCGTTGCTGGCGCGCCTGCTCGGCGCGAGCGGCCTCGCTGACGCGCTGCGCTGGGTGAACGTCCCGTTCGCGATCCTGACGGCAGGCTACTCCGCGTGGCTGTTCGCGCAGTGTCGCGGGCGCGACCTGTGGCTCGAATCCGGTTTCTTCGCCGCGCTCGTGCGCCGGGCGGCCCTGTGCGGCGCGGGCCTCGCCCTCGTGCTTCCGCATGGCGGCGTGACGCCCGTCATCGCGTTCTCCGCGCTGGCCCTGACCGAGGTCGGCGCGCTGCTGATGCGTCCGAAGCGCGCGCTCCGCACGCGCGATGCGCGCGTCGCCGCGGCGGCCGAGCACGACACGTTCGGCGGCGGACGCGCGTGGCCGTTCCTGCTGGCGGCGGCGCTGATGGCGGCCGTCGCTCTGGCGCTGCCCATCGGCGCGGCGCTGGTCGCCACGGCGTGCGCGGTGCTCGCGGCGCTCACGGGCCTCGCCATCCACGAGCGCGCGTTCATTCACGCCGGCCAGTCGGTGGCGCTGTCATGAGCTCGAAGCCCAGCGATCCCGGCGCGGGGGCGGGCGCGGGCGCCGGCGCCGGGCGCGCGCCGTCCGGCGAGCCGTGGCGGCTGTCGTCCGCGCCACCCATGGAGCGCTGGAACGACTGGGTGGAGTACGACGCGGCCGCGTGGCCGCGCAAGGTCGAGAAGCGCTTCTCCCTCGTGCCGACCATCTGCTTCAACTGCGAGGCCGCCTGCGGCCTGGTCGCCTACGTGGACAAGGAGTCGGGCCGCATCCGCAAGCTCGAGGGGAACCCGCATCATCCGGGCTCGCGCGGTCGCAACTGCGCGAAGGGGCCCGCGACGCTCTCGCAGGTCCATGACACGGAGAGGATCCTGTACCCGCTTCGCCGGACCGGGCCGCGCGGCTCGGGGCAGTTCGAGCGCACGACCTGGGACGAGGTGATCGCCACGCTCGCCGCGCGCATCCGCCAGGCGATCGTCGAGGGCCGCAAGACCGAAGTCATGTACCACGTCGGCCGGCCCGGGCACGACGGCGCGATGGAGCGCGTGCTGCAGTCCTGGGGCGTGGACGGTCACAACTCGCACACGAACGTGTGCTCGGCCGCCGCGCGGCTGGGCTATGCGCTCTGGTCGGGCGCCGACCGGCCGTCGCCCGATCACGCGCACGCGAAGTTCATCCTGCTGCTGTCGAGTCACCTCGAGACGGGGCACTACTTCAACCCGCACGCGCAGCGCATCATCGAGGCCAAGATGGCCGGCGCGAAGATCGCGACGGTGGATGTCCGGCTCTCGAACACGGCGTCCATGTCCGACTGGTGGCTCGCGCCGCGTCCCGGCACCGAGGCCGCGCTCATGCTCGGCTTCGCGCACGTGATCCTGGAGGCCGGCCTCGAAGATCGCGAGTTCCTGCGGCGCTACGTGAACTGGCGCGCGTTTCTCGACCATCGCGGCCGCGCGGGCGCGGACTTCGACGCGTTCATCGCCGAGCTGCGGGCGAGCCACGCGAGCTTCACGCCCGAGTGGGTGGCGGGTGAGTGCGGGCTCGATCCGGCCGTCGTGCGCGAGATTGGCCTCGCCATCGGCGCGGCTCGCGGCGCGTTCTCGTCGCACGTCTGGCGCAATGCGGCGTCCGGGAATCGCGGCGGCTGGCAGGTCGCGCGGTGCCTGCAGCTCCTGGTCGTGCTCACGGGTTCGGTCAACACGCCCGGCGGCACGCAGCTGGCGTCGGCGAACAAGTTCGTGGCCGAGCGGTGGAAGAAGCCGCCGCCGCAGGAGGTCTGGAGCGAGATCCTGTATCCGCCCGAGTACCCGCTGAGCCACCATGAGCTCAGCTTCCTGCTGCCGCACTTCCTGAAGGAAGGACGCGGCCGGGTGGACACGTACTTCACGCGCGTCTACAACCCGGCGTGGACGAATCCCGACGGCTTCACGTGGATGGAGGCTCTCAAGGACGAGGCGCAGATCGGCTGCCACGCGGCGCTCACGCCGATCTGGAGCGAAACGGCGTTGTTCGCGGACTACGTGCTGCCCATGGGGCTCGCGACCGAGCGCCATGACCTCATGAGCCAGGAGACGCATGCGGGCCGGTGGATCGGCTTCCGGCAGCCCGTGCATCGCGTGCTGGCCGAGCGCGAGGGCCGCAAGGTGGAATGGACCTGGCAGGCCAACATCGGCGAGGTCTGGGAGGAAGACGAGTTCTGGATCGCGCTGTCATGGGCGATCGATCCCGACGGGGAGCTGGGCATCCGCCAGTACTGGGAGTCGCCGTACCGGCCCGGCGAGCGGGTCACGGTCGAGGAGCAGTATCGCTACATCTTCGAGAACTCCGTGCCAGGCCTGCCCGAGGCCGCGGCCGCGAAGGGCATGACGCCGCTGGAGTACATGCGCGCGTTCGGCGCCTTCGCGCTGCCGGGGGAGGCCTACGGGACGCACGAGCGCCCGGTGGATGTCTCGGGCGCGACGCTCGACGCGGCCACGGGCGCCTACGTGAAGGACGGCAAGGCCATCGCGCTCGACGTGGACGGGCGGCCCGTGTTCGGGTTCGCGACGCCGAGCAGGCGGCTCGAGCTCCTGTCTCCCACGATGATCGAGTGGGGCTACGAGGACCACGCGCTGCCCGCGTACGTGCGATCGCACGTGCACGAGAGCGAGCTCGACGCGGCGCGTGGCGAGATGGTGCTGGTGCCGACGTTCCGCCTGCCGACGCTGATCCACACGCGCAGCGGCAACGCGAAATGGCTCTACGAGCTCAGCAACTCGAACCCGGTCTGGATCCACCCGCGCGACGCCGAGCGCCTGGGAATCGGCGCCGGCGATCTCCTGCGACTGACCACGCGCATCGGCTACTTCGTGAACCGCGCGTGGGTGACCGAGGGCATCCGGCCGGGCGTCGTGGCGTGCTCCCACCACCTGGGGCGCTGGCGCGTGCGCGGCATGCCCGGGACGGATCACTGGGCGGCGCCCGAGGTCGAGCTCACGGACCTCGGCGAGGGGCGGTGGAGGCTCCGGCGCGTTGGCGACATCGGCCCGTTCAAGTCCACGGACGCTGACAGCTCGCGGGTGTTCTGGAAGGACGGCGGCGTTCACCAGAACCTGACGTTCCCCGTGCAGCCCGATCCCGTGTCGGGCATGCACTGCTGGCACCAGAAGGTCGTCGTCGCGCGCGCACATGACGGCGACCGCTACGGGGACATCGAAGTGGACACGCGCCGCTCGATGGACATCTATCGCGAGTGGCTCGCGCTCGCGCCGCCGCGCACGGGCCCGGGGGGCCTGCGCCGCCCCGAGTGGTTCTCTCGCGCCGTCCGTCCCCACGCCTCGACCTACCGCCGCTGACGCGAAGAGGCCGTCGCTGACGCGACGAGGGCCGCGCTGGCGAGAGGCGGCCGGGTCTCGTCACGACACCCTCCCGCGCGCGCGGGTCGTGGCGCCGTGTCGAGACCCGAACCCTCCGCGCGATCAGGGCGTGCAGACGCAGCGGCCCGAGGAACAATCCACGGCCCAGGTCTCGCCTGTCTCCAGGTTGGTCCACTCGGCCCGGTCGAACCTGAGTTCCACGCGTTCGCTCGGTCCGCCCTGACCGGTCGCGTGGAAGCCGTAGCTCGTGATGTAAACGGGGCGCATCTTGATGCGCACGTGCGGCCGCGGGCTCATGCCGTTTCCGATCTCGACGGTGAGTTCGGGGATGGCCGTTCCGTCGCACGCGAGCTGCGCCAGGTTCGGGCGGCTGGCTGCCTCGCGGACTTTCTGCACGGCCGGAAGGAGGAGCGAGGCACGCGGCTGGGGGCCGGTCGTGGTGATCTCGAATTCGGTGATCACGGCCTCGCCGTCAATGCCGTCGAACTTCACGAAGCCAGCGCCATGGGCGGCGCTCGCGGCCAGCGTGAGGGAGAGGAGGAGCGCCGCGGGGCGCGCGAAGGAGGGGATGCGTCGGTGCAGGGTCATGTCGGACTCCATCGGTCGGAACGGGTGGACTCGAGCGAGTGAGCGCGCCCGATCGGGCGACTCGGTGTCCCGTTACTCAAGCCGCGTGCCAGCCCGCGATCGTGCGCGGGCAGCCGCTTCTGATGGCGTTCAGGCTGCTCTCGCCGCCGGGACGGCTCCCTCGGAGGGCCCGCGCGCGCGCCCGCCCCCGCACGCTTGTTCATGGTGGCATGCAGAAACGTGCGTACCTGAGCCGCCCGTGGGACACTGCCCCATGCCACGAGAACGGCGATGACCCTGCGCCTGGGTCACCACGAGCTCCTCGAGCGCCTCGGAAGCGGCGCCATGGGGGTCGTGTGGCTGGCCCGGGACGTGCGCGACGGCAGCTCCGTCGCGCTCAAGGTGCTGACCGCCGATGCCGGCGGCCGGCGATTCCGTCGCGAGTTCAAGGCGGCGCTTCGTCTCGACCATCCGCATGTCGTCCGTGTCCTCGAGATGGGCTCGGGCTCCATCGAGGGTGCGGATCGGCTGTGGTTCACCATGGAGTTCGTCGCCGGCACGACGCTGCGCGCGATCATTGACCGCGACGCGAGCGGCTGGCCGCCCGAGCGCAACTCTCCGGAGTGGCTCGCCGCGCGCCTCTCGCTGCTTCACCAGGTGGCCCTCGGCCTCGCGCACTGTCATGCCCACGGCGTGCTGCATCGCGATCTCAAGCCCACGAACGTGCTCGTGGGCGACGATGGGATCGCCAGGCTCGCGGACTTCGGGCTCGCGCGCATGGACGCCGGCCCGTCCTCGCTCAGCGGCGCGGGACAGCTCATCGGGACCGTGGCGTACATGTCGCCGGAACAAGCGCGCGGCGGCCCGCTCGACGCGCGCAGCGACCTGCACGGGCTCGGCGCGCTCATGCACGAGGTCGCGACGGGCCAGCCGGCGTTCTCCGCCGAGGACCTGCCGGCGCTGCTCATGCAGGTGCTGTTCCGATCGCCGCCCGATCCGCGCGAGGCGAACGCGGACCTCGATCCGGCGTTCGCGGAGCTTGCGATGCGGTGCCTGGCCAAGGAACCCGATGCGCGGCCGCCTTCAGCCCAGGCCATCGCGAGCGAGATCCGCGCCATCGCGCGATCGCGCGGCATCGAGCTCGGCGCGGTCCCCGCGGCGCCTGCCGCCGCACGACTGAGACCGCTCACGCCGCGATTCGTCGGGCGCGCGCGGGAGCGCGAGGCGCTGCGCTCCGCTCTCGAACGCGCGCGCGCGGCGCCGGTGATCGTCACGGTGTCCGGGCGATCAGGCGCGGGCAAGACGCGCCTGGTGGACGAGCTGCGCATGGACGCGGCGCTCGCCGGATTCCAGGTCGTCGCGTGCTCGGCGCAGCCGGCGCCGCGCCCGCTCGGGGTCTTGCGCGAGGCTCTGACGGTCGCGGCCGCCGAGGCGCGTGCCGCCGCGTCCACCGATGCCGATGACGTTGTCCGTCACGATGTCCGGCTGCTCGGAAGCGTCCTGCCCGATCTGATCGAGCAGGGAGCGGACAGCGCCGGCGGAGGAGCGGCCCCAGCGCCCGCGGATCGGCTGCGCGTGGCCTGGGCCGCCGAGGCCGTCCTGGCGCGCTGGTTCGAGCAGGGTCCGCGGATGCTCGTGCTGGACGACCTGCAATGGGCGGAGGCGCTCTCCGCCAGCGTGATCGAGCGGCTCGTCGAGAACCTGCAAGGCCCGGCCCTTCTCGTCGCGATCTTCCAGGACGACGCCGCGGAGCCTCGCCCGCCAGCCGACCGGCTCCGGAGCCAGCTCGCCGGAACGACCGGCGGCTTCGCGATCGAGCTCGGACCGCTCGACGCAGCCGACGTGGGACGGGTCGTCGAATCCATGCTCGGCCGCGCGCCGGCGGCGGACGTCGTGGCGCAGGTCCGGCGCGCGACGGGCGGCCTCCCGCGTCACGTCGAACAACTCGTGCGCGAACTCGCGTTGCTCGGCGGCGCGTGCGCGGACGGGGACGGCCTGGCCCTGACGTTGCCGGCCACCACGAGCCTCGCCGACCTGTGCGCGTCGGACGCGACGCGCTCGCATCTCGCCGCGCTCGGCCCCACGGCGCGTCGCGTCGTCATGGCCGTCATGCTGGCCGGTCGCGGCGTGTCGGTCAGGACGCTCGGCCTGGCGCTCGCGCTCGACGAAGACGCCCTCCTCGACGAGGTGGAAGCGCTCGTGGGCGCGGGCATCTTGCGCGACGGTCCCGGGCCCGACGCGGTCTCGCTCGCGCACGAGCACGTCAGGCAGGCTCTCTCCGCGGCTTCGTCCACCGACGAGATGAGCGCCATGCGGGGCCTGCTGGCTCGCGCGCTCGAAGGCGACGACGCGGCTGGCCGGGACCAGCACCGCATCGCCGAGCTCGATCTCGCGAGCGGCGCGATCGCTCACGCGTTGCGCACCGTGCCGCCCTCGGCCGAGGCGTTCGCGGCGGCGGGGCTTCACGCGGCGGCGATCGAGCGCTACGAGGCGCTGATCGCGCTGGCGGTGACGGCGGGGGAGACGCCGCCGGCGCTGGCACGCAAGCGGCGCGCCGAGTTGCTCGGTCAGGCCGGACGCACCCAGGATGCCATGGCCGCCATGCGCGGCATGGCGAGCGATCCCTCCATGGTCGAGGTGCTGCCGCCGCGGGACGCGCTGCGTCTCGAGGCGTTCTATCTGATGCTCCTGACGCGGCACGCGGAGGCGGCGGAAGTCCTCGAGCGAGCGCTGCAGGCCGCGCGGGCGGCGTCTCACGCGAGCGGCACCGTGCGGGCGCTCTCGGTGCTCGGCACCGTCGAGGATCGGCGCGCCCGGCGTGAACGCAGCCAGGCGCTGCACGACCAGGCGGTCAGCGAGGCGCGGGCTCGCGGAAGCGAGCTGGACCTCGCGATGGCGCTCACGAATCTCGCCGTCACGGCTCTCCGGCATGGACGCACCGCCGCGGCGACGCCCGCCTACGAGGAGGCCGCGACGCTGTTCGATCGCGCGGGAGATCCGCTCCACGCGGCCAACTGTCGCGCGGGCCTGGCCGCGGCGCTCCTGTCTCGCGAGGAGCCGGGCGCCTGCCTGCCCATCGCGCGCGAGGCGCTGGCGGCCATGAGGCGCGCCGTGGACGTGCGCGGCCTGTCGCGCGTGCTCGAGCTCATGGGGCTCGCGTCCATCGATCTGGGCGATGTCGAGGCGGCGGAAGCGCATCTCGGCGAGGCTCTCGCGATCCGGCAGCGCCTGAATGAACCGTGGGCCGAGGGCGAGACCATGCTGCACTTGGCGAGCCTCGCCGCGTCCCGCTGTCAGTGGTCGCGTGCCGCGGGTCACCTTCACGTGGCAGGCGAGCTCTTCGAGCGGGCGGCGGACTCGGGGCGCGCGGCGCTCGTTCGCGCGCGGCAGGCCGATCTCGCCTGGCGATCGGGCGGCGCCGGCGCGCGCGACCTGGCGGAACGGGCGCTCGAGGCCGCCGGCGCCGCCGACGCCCCCATCGCGCGTCTCGAAGCGCAGCTCGCGCTCGCGCGCGTGGACGCCGACGAGGGCATGGCGCCACGCGCGCTGGAGCGGCTGCGCGAGGCGCTCGCGCTCGAGTCCAGCGATGGGCCCGGGAGGTTCGCCCTCGAGGGCGAGCTGCTGGCCTGTCGCGCGCGAGCGGGCGACCTCGGCGGCCTGGCGGAGGATGCAGCCCGCGTCGCGGAACGAGCCTCGCGGCGGCCACCGGCTCGTCGCGTGCTGGATCTGCTGGCCGCTGGCCTCGCGTTTCGCGCCACGGGCGATGAGCGCCAGGCCGCGCAGTGCGCGGGCGACGCCGAGCGCTTGCGCGAGCGGCTGGCAGGCGGCCTTCCCGAGGGCGATCGCGAGAGATTCGACGGGCAACACGCGCATGCCCGGCTGCTGGCCGCCACGCGCGGCCGCGATCAGGAGGATGTGATGTCGAGCATCGAACACGAGGAGCTCGATCAGCTCCGCGCCTTTCACGCTCTCGTCATGGACTCGGACCCGTCAGAGCCCGACACGTTGCTCGCGGCCTTCGTCGCGGGCGCGCTCCGGCAGCTCGACTTCGCCCGCGGGCTCGTGTTCGTGGCGGCGCCACCCGGCGAGCCGCCTGGCTTCTCCTGCCGCGCGGCGCGTGACGCTTCGGGGGCCGACATCCCGCCCGCGGAGCGTCGCGTGCCCGATCAACTCCTGCGGCTCGCGCTCGAGCGACGCGAGCCGGTGCTCACGCTCGGCGTGCGCGAGGATCCGTCCGTCACCTGGGAAGGGAGCGTGGCCGACATGAGCGTCGAGGCCTTCGCCGCCGTTCCGGTCGTGACGCGCGACGGCCTGCGCGTGGTGGCCTACTTCGACGGGCCGCCCCCCCGGCGTGACGTCCGCGATGCCCTGCGCCGCCTGGCGCCCGTCTTCGCGGATCTCGGAGCGCTTCTCGACCGGTCCCGTCGCGTGAAGGTGCGGGCGGAACGGGCCGAGGCGATTCTCTCGTCCATGGGTGGAGGCGACGGCCTGATCGTCGGCGCCGACCCGAGCATCGACGCGCTGCGCCGGCTCATCCGGACGGTGGCGCCGACGGACGCGTCCGTCCTGATCCTCGGCGAGAACGGCACCGGCAAGGAACTGGTCGCTCGCGAGCTCCATGCGCGGAGCCTCCGCAAGGATGGCCCGTTGCTGACACGAAGCTGCGCCGAGCTCACCGAGACCTTGCTCGAGAGCGAGATCTTCGGGCACGAGAAGGGCGCCTTCACCGGGGCGACGCGAGATCGGGGCGGCCTCTTCGAGGCGGCGTCCGGCGGCACGTTGTTCCTGGACGAGGTGGGGGAGATGTCCCCCGCGCTCCAGGCCAAGCTGCTCCGCGTGCTGGAGACCGGCGAGATCACGCGCATCGGATCCACGGCGAGACGGAGCGTGGACGTGCGCGCCGTCGCGGCCACGCACCGCGATCTCGCGGCGAGCGTCAAGGACGGCACGTTCCGGCAGGACCTGTATTACCGGCTGAAGGTGATCGAGATCCGCGTTCCGGCTCTCCGGGAGAGACGGGGCGACATCCCCGTGCTGGCGCATCACTTCCTGGCGCTGAGCGCCGCCAGGCGCGAGCGCTCGCTGCGCGGATTCACGCACGAGGCGCTGCGCGCGCTGGCGCGGCATGACTGGCCCGGCAACGTGCGGGAGCTCCGCAACGTCGTCGAGCGCGCGGTCATCCTCGCGGGCGATCGCGACGAGATCGGGCTCGATCTCCTGCCACCCGAGACGATGGCGGGGGCCGAGACCGGGGGCGCGGACGCGGACGCGCAGCCCGGCGTCACGGGGAAGGACCTTCGCGCGGCGCGCGAGGCCTTCGAGAAGGCCTGCATCGAGCGCGCGCTGGAGGAGTGCTCGGGCAACCGCACGCATGCCGCGAAGGCGCTCGGCATCTCGCTGCGGAGCCTGCAGCAGAAGCTCGGCCGCCATGGCGTGCGCTGACCCGGTTCAGCCCAGCGCGAGCGCGAGCTCGGTCTCGCCGTCCTCGATGACGCCGGTCGGCGTGAAGCCGGCGGCTCGATAGAAGGCCTCCGGCGAGCCCGGGGCGGGGACGTAGGTCAGCACGACGCGCTTGATGCCGGCCATGCCCCTCGCGCGCGCGAGGACCAGCTCGAGGGCACGCTTGCCGAAGCCCTGCCGCTGGCAGCGCCGGTCAATCAGGAAGCGCACGACGGAGAGCTCGGCCTGCGCCGGGCGCGGCTCCAGCATGACGAAGCCGACCGGCTCGCCACCGGCGGCGATGGCCAGGCACTCCAGCCCGCCGTGGACGTGCGCCTGCGCGAGCGACACCGGCACGCTCGCCACGAATCGCTGCTGCGCCGGCGACACGGCGAGTTGCAGCACCGCGCGGAGCGACTCCTTCGTGATCGGTTCGAGCGTCACGCGGTCCCCGCGGACCGGAGGCGCGACCATCGCGCGGGGTGGAAGCAGGAGCGGCGCGGCGGGCGGCATCCCCGGCTCGAGGTTCGTGCCGAGGCCATCAGCCACCCGGTTGATGTAGGCGAAGTAGCCGATCACCTGCACCGCGTCATGGATCGCGCGATCCGAGAACCCGTGTTCGCGCAGGGCATCCACGTCCGCCTGGCCGCAGCGCCACGGCGCCTCGCTGAGGCGTTCGGCGAACGCGCAGAGCGCGGCGTCGGCGGCGGACAGGGGGGCGGCACGCCAGTCCACCCTGACGGCGGCGGCGAGAGCGGCGTCCCCGGAAGCGGCACGGAGAGACTCTCCGTGAGAGATGGTTCAATAGTGGCAATGGTTACTATTAGAAACGACGGTGGCCAGCATCTCGCGCTGCGTGCGCGACAGGGGCGACTCGCCGTGCATCGTCGCGATGTACATGCCCATGCTCGCGTCGAGGACCGCCGGGTTGGGCGCCATGGTCCGCACGATCTCGTGGACGTGGCCCGCGCGCTGGCGCGCCGCCTCGAAGGACCGGGCGAGAGCCCCGGTCGCGTCGCCGTCAGCCGGAAGGGGGATGTACGCCATGAGCCCAGTCTACGTCCTCGGCGGGTCGCCTGCCGCGTGGGCCGCCGCCGCGGGGCCCGTGAGCCGCGCCATGATGACCAGGTCGTCCCAGGAGTCGTCCAGGAAGCGCGCGGAGCGCCGGCGTCCCTCGACCTCGAACCCCATCGCGCGGTAGAGGCGAATGGCGGCGACGTTGCTGGCCCAGACCTCGAGCTCGACGCGCGTGAGGCCGGTCCGCTCGGCGCCCTCGAGCATGGCCTCCATGAGCCGCCGCCCGAGGCCCCGCCCGCGATGGGAGGCCAGGACCCCCATGCCGACGGCGCCGACATGCTCCTGTCCCGGCGATCGCCGGGGGAGCACGTCGCACCATCCGACGACCGCGCCGTCCTCGACCGCGAAGATCTGGACGAGGCCGGACGTGACGACCCGCTCGACGAACGTCCGCACCTCCTCCAGCGGCGGCGCGCGCACCATGAGAAGCCACCGCCGCTCGGCCGCGACGCTGTCGAGGCAGGCGTGGAAGCTCTCGGCCAGCTCCGCGCAGGCAGGCACGAGCTCGATGGCGCGCTGTCCGGTCAGATGGACTTCCGGGTGAGGTAGAAGTCCGTGTAGTCGTCCGTGCCCTTCTTGGCCTTGCGCGACTCGACGTCCTCGATCGTCTTCGGAGGCGGAACGATGACCTTCTCGCCCTTCTTCCAGTTCACCGGCGTCGCGCACGCGTTGGCGTCCGAAGTCTGCAGGGCATCCACGACGCGCAGGAGCTCATCCACGTTGCGCCCGTTCGTGAGCGGGTAGTAGACGAGCGCGCGGACCGTGCGCTTGGGGTCGATGAAGAACACCGCGCGCACCGTCGCGGTGGACGACGCGCCCGGATGCAGCATCCCGTACTTCTTCGCGACGTCCATGGACAGGTCGGCGATGAGCGGGTAGCTCAGCGTGACGCCGAGCTTCTCGCGGATGTTCTCGCGCCAGGCGAGATGCGAGTGGATGGAGTCGATGGACAGGCCGAGGAGCTTCGTGTTGCGCTCGCTGAACTCGCCCGCGCGTCGTTCGAGCTCGGAGAGCTCGGTCGTGCAGACGGGCGTGAAGTCGGCCGGATGAGAGAACAGCAGCACCCACGATCCGCCCTGCCACTGCGACAGCGTGATCTCGCCGTGCGTCGTGGGGGCCGTGAAGTCGGGAGCCGGATCGCCGATGCGCGGGATGCCGGTGGTCGTCGTGCACTCCATGGTGATGCCTTTCCTGCGGGGCGGTGGCCGCGATTCGGCACGGGTGCCCCCGGATGGGCCGGCGTGCGCCGGGGCGCCCGGGCAAGGAAGAGCGTGCCTGCAAGCGCGTCCTGGAACCGTCGGCGGGGATGAAAAAGAGCATGCCACGATCGGGCGCGCCCCGCCGGTAGACTCCCCGTCATGCCCCAAGCGCACGCGCCGCCGGCCCCCCCGTGGCGGGGGCTCCTCCTCCTGGCGCTCCTGGCGCTCGCCGCGCGGTTGCTGGCGTTCGCGGCGATCGGCCCCGAGCGCTTCGAGGCGCGCGGGTATCTCTACTACGACGAGATGGCGACGCACCTGATCGAGGACGGCGCGCTCTACCGCACGCTGCCGTACGGGCAGGGCGATCGCTTCGCCATCCGGACTCCAGGCTACCCCCTCGCGCTGGCGGCCATGCGCCGGCTGCCCGGGAGCCTGCCGGGCAAGGTCGCGGTCTTCGGCTCGCTCTGTGGCGCCGTCAGCGTGGTGCTCGCCGGGCTCCTCGGCGCGCGGGCATTCGGCCAGCGGGCGGGCCTCGTGGCGGGAGCGCTCCTCGCGCTCTGGCCCGCCGCGGTCGTTCACGATCCCGCGATGCAGGACACGGCGTGCTACACGGTCCTGCTGCTCGCTCTCGTCGTGGCGACGTGGCGCCTGCGCGACGGCGCCACCGCGCGCCTCGCGCCCGTGCTGGCGCTGGCTGTCGGCGCGGTGGCCGCCGCCGGCGTGCTCGTGCGCGTCACGCTGATCCTGCCGGCGCTCGCGCTGATCGCCTGGTGCGCGTGGAGCGCCGCGGCGCCGCGCGCCCGCCGTCTCGCGCTGGCCGCCATCATGCTCGCGGCGCTCGGCGCCGGGCTCGGTCCCTGGCTCGCGCGCAACGCGCGCGTCGTGGGCGCTCCCGTGCTGACGACCGACACCGGCCGGTCGCTGTGGCTCGGCAACAATCCCGAGACGTTCTCGGTCTATCCGGAGCGCAGCATCGATCGCTCCGAGGAGCGCGCGTGGGCGGCCCTCAGCCCCGAGGACCGCGCGCACGTTCGCTCGCTCGCCGCGGACGAGCGAGCACAGGATGCGTGGTTCCGAGCGCGGGCGATCCGCTTCATGATCGAGCACCCGATCGCCACGGTGAAGGGCTTCGCGCGCAAGGCGATCGCGACGTTCTCGCCGTGGATGAGTCCTGCCGGCAGCCCGCTCAAGCAGGCCACGCACGCCCTCGCGTGGGCGCCCGTGCTCTTGCTGGCCATCGCGTCGCTGGCGCGCGAGCGACGCAGGCTGGGCGAACTGGCGCCGCTCTGGATGCCGATCGTGCTCCTCGCCGTCCACTCGGGCGTCTTCTTCGGCCACTCCGCATACCGCGCCTACGCGGACGCGCTGGCCATCGCGCTCGCCGCGGGTCTTCTCTCGCGCGCGCTCGATCGCGTGCCGAGGCCCGCGGTCTTCGCGGCCGCCGTGACGCCCGCGTCCATCCTGCTGATCGCGATCGTGGCGAGGCTCTCCGCGCTCGCGATCGGCGGGGACCTGTCCCTTCCCGCGACGACATGGGAGCGCGGGTACGAGGTCGGGGCCGTCGCAAGGTCCGTGGGCGCGGGGGAGGGGTTCGCGGATCCGTTCGGTGTCGGGACGGGGCCGACGGCCGTGGTGTCCCCGCTCCTGCCCGCGATCTGGGGCGCCGCGCTGAGCCTGGCCGCGCCCGACGAGTCGATCGCCTGGCGCTTCGTGCTGGTGCTCGTCGCGCTCGCGTCGGCGCTCGTGGCGCCGCTCCTGCTGACCGCGGGGGGCAGGCTCGGCGCCGTGCACGCGGGCCTGTTCGCGTCCATCGCGTGGGCCCTGCATCCCGGGGCCGTGCTCTCCGTCCGGTCGCGCCTGCCGGGCATCTTCCCGTTGCTCGCGACGTGGGCGATCGTCGAGATCGTCCTGCTGCACCGGTCGCTCGTGCACGGGGACGGGGACGGCGCCGCGTCGCGGCGTTCGCGGTGGAGGGGAGCCGCGCGCGCGGGGATCGCGCTCGGCGCGAGCCTGTGGGCGGAACCGCTCCTCGCGCCGTTCGCGGCCGTCTGGTGCGCGCTGCTGGCGGTGCGTCTGGGCGCGAGGCGCGCGCGGCCGGCTCTCGCCGCGCTGGCGCTGGCAGCGTTGATCATCTCGCCGTGGATCGCCCGCAACGCGTGGACGCTCGGCGTCGTCTCGCCTCGATCCTGGGCGGGCCCCGAGCTGCTGCTCGGCGCGACGGCCGGTCCCGGGGAGCCCACGCCCATCGGCCTGCATCCGACGCGCAGTCCCGACGAGCGGCAGCGCTTCATCGCGGCAGGCGAAGCTGCCTACGTGCGCGAGGCGGCGTCCCGCGCGGCGGCGCTGGTGGCCGAACGCCCTGCGCGCTGGCTCGCCGCGTGCGCCTGGCGGACCGGCGTCTTCTGGCTGGGACGCGCCTCCTGGTGGCGCCCCGCCGCCGATCAGCCCCTGCTCGCGGGCTCGGCCAGCGCGCTGCGCGGTCCGCTTCACGCGGCGCTCGCGGTCGCCGCGTGGCTCGCGCTCGTCGTCCTGTGGCGTCGCCGGCATGCCATCGCGGTTCCGCTCGCGATCCTGTTCGCCAGCTACCCGGTCACGTACGCCCTGACGCATGTCGAGGCGCGCTATCGCCTGCCGATCGAACCGCTGATGCTGCTGGCGATCGGCCTCGCGCTCGCCGGGCGCCGCCCGGGAGCCGGCCTGGACGGGTCGGGCTCCAGCCAGCATGATGTGCGGCCCCGGAAGGACAGCCCCCCATGAGCCAGAAGCAGCCTCCGCCCCTCGAGGACGATCTCGTCCCGCTCGCCACCGCCGTCAGCACGATCCTCACCGAGGTCGGCGAGGATCCCGCGCGCGAGGGCCTCGTGCGAACGCCGGCGCGCGTGGCCCGGGCGCTGAAGTTCCTCACGTCGGGCTACAGCGCGGACACGACCGCGCTGATCAACGAGGCCGTCTTCGAAGACGCGTGCGACGAGATGGTGATCGTGCGCGACATCGAGGTGTTCTCGCTCTGCGAGCATCACCTCCTGCCGTTCCACGGTCGCTGCCACGTGGGGTACCTGCCCAAGGGTCGCATCATCGGGCTGTCGAAGATCCCGCGCCTGGTGGACGCGTTCGCGCGGCGCCTCCAGGTCCAGGAGCGCCTGACGCACGACATCGCCGCCAGCCTCATGGGGGCCCTGCGCCCGCACGGCGTGGCCGTCGTCATCGAAGCCGTGCATCTCTGCATGGCCATGCGCGGCGTCGAGAAGCAGGGGAGCAAGGCCATCACGTCGGCGATGGTCGGCTGCTTCCGGTCCGACAGGGCGTGCCGATCGGAGTTCCTCGGCCTCATCGGACGCCAGCGTCTCGAGACCTGACCGGCTGGCCAGGATCAGGCGTGCGTGGCGGCCTTCACGACGGCCAGGTTGCGCTTGACCAGGCCATCCAGAAGCGACAGCGCCTCGGTCTCCCCGAAGGGCAGCACCTGGACCACGGCCTCGATGGACCACGATCCCGTGATGCGCGTGGCCAGGTACGCCTCGCGCGGATCGAGATCCATCCCCGTGAGATCCTCGAGCGACACGCGCAGGGCGAGGGTGGCGGTCAGGTCGGGGAAGACCGCCCGGAGCCGGGCGCGAAGGGCGTCCTCGCGCTCGCGGGCCGCCTCGATGACTCCGGGATCGCCTTCGGCGCCGCCGATGGCGTCGCGGATCGCGTCCAGGGCCTCCGTGCATCGCCCGGCTTCGATGAGCTGGTCCGCCCGCAGCAGGGCCGCGTCCGCGGAGGACAGGAGGGGAGGGGCCGGCTCGGAGTTGTCCACGCTGAACGCGCCCTCGCGCACGAGGGTCGCCAGCCGCGACAGGATGTCGAAATCGCTGGCGTGGAACAGCGACAGGATCTCGGCGACGCGCATGCGCTTCGTGACGCAGTCCACGAGCTTGCGATCGCCGCCGGTGGCGGGGAACCCGGGGCGATAGCGATCCGGGTGAACCACCAGGCGCACGTGGTCCGCCGGCAGGATCTTGCGGATCATCGCGAGCTCGTCGGCGCGACGCACGCCCTCCATCGCGAGATCCGACCAGTTGATCGGCACCCGGACGGGCATGTCCTCGTCGCCGATCGGCCCGTCCTCGAACTCGAACTGGCCGACCGTCCACGTGAAGACCTCGTACATGGAGTCCGCGACCTTGTTGCGCAGGACGACCGACAGCTCCTCGGCGGTCAGCAGGTGGAGACCGACGAGGATCTCGCCGATCTTCTGGCCCGTCTGCTTCTGGAGGCGGAAGGCGTGCGCGAGTTCCTTCTCGGTGATGGCCGTGCGGGCGAGCAGGTGCTGGCCGAGGTACTCCTTCGGGTTGCCCGAGGTGCAGTAGACGGCCACGCCCTGTTCGAAGACGAGGCGCTTGGAGCGCTGGGGCGCTTGCAGCCGCAGCACGCCCGTCTTCCGGCCCATGCCCAGGAACTGGACGATGTCCGAGAGCGGGAGAGTCTCGAGATTGCCGGTGATGGACACGTGTTGCATTCCGGAACAGGGGTCGCCGCGGCCCTCGCCTTCCGCGAGCGACAGCCTCACGCGTGGATCATCGGCGGCTGGCATTCGCTACTTGAGGCTGGAGCGGCTCCCCCGTCCCCTCGCGTGGGCAGGGGGGGCCCAGCCGGCGATTCCGGGGCCACCGGGGAAATCCGCCCCGGTCCGCCAGGCGGCGAGGGCGGGTTGCGGCGAGGGCGGGCCGCGCCTCAGTCCGTGGGCCCGGCGTCGGCGCCGGTCAGGGCCGGGCGCTTGCGCGCGGCAGGCAGCGTGCTGTCGAGATCGCTTTCCGCGCGGGGCTTGGCTTCCGGCTCGGACTCCAGGTTCGCGATCTCGCGCTCGAGGGCGATCATCTTGGCCTCGAGGTCATCGAGCCTCCGCAGGAGCGGCGCGACGGACTCGGGGGTCAGGGTCCCCGTCTCGCGCAGGATCCGCGCGGCGGCAGCGCCGAGGTCGCGCGTGACCTCGGCGGCCGTCCGGCGCAGGGAGGCCAGTTCGAGCTTGAGCGTGGCGGCGCGGTACGTGCGCCGCACGCCCTCGCGAGCGAGAGACGCGAGCCGTCGCGTCTCCGCCCACGTCCGGGCCGTCCAATCTCGCGTGTCGGTCATGGCATCACCACGAGCAGTCTACTCCGAGCGGGCCGCTCGGCGAGCCTCCGCTCGCTTCCGGCCCTGCTCGAACCGCCGGCGCGCGTCGTCGTCCGAGAGGTCCAGAGGCGCGACGGGCGTCGGGTGACCGGCGTCATCCATCGCGACGAACGTGAGCAGGGCGTGACAGGCCTGCGTTCGCTCGCCCGTGAGACGGCTCTCGGACCACGCCACGGTCTCGATCTCCATGGAGGTCCGGCCCGTGTAGTTGAGCCGGGCCTCCACGGTCAGGATGTCTCCGAGCCGGACGGGCGCGAGAAAGTCCACGCGGTCAATGCTGGCCGTGACCACGTTGCGGCGCGCGTGCCGGGACGCCGTGATGGAGGCCGTCTTGTCGATCAGCGCGACGAGATGTCCGCCGAACAGGTTCCCGTAGGCGTTGGTGTCCTCGGGCAGGATCGTGGTGGTGTGGACCGTCACCGATTCGCTCGGGTCCCTGGCCGTGCCGCCTGCGCTCATGCCGCCTCCTGGGGCGCCGCCCCCGCGTGGAAGGCCGATGATCGCACGGCCGCCGGCGCCTGGGGAGGACGTCCGGGGAGCGTGACGGCGCGCCGGCCAGGATCCGCTACACTGCGGGCCTATCATGAACGTGGATGACCGGGATTCCTGGCTGCAACGGATCGGCGAGCTGGTGGACCGGGCCGCCTATCGGCAGGCCCTGAAGGTCTGCGATCAGGCTCTCGTGGCCCACCCCGACCTGGCCGAGGCCCACGACTTCCGGGGCCTCATCCTGTGCCGCATGGGACGCTACCGCGAGGCGCTGCCCGCCTATGACCGGGCCATCAGCCTGGAGCCGCAGTTCGTGACGGCGCTGCTCGACAAGGCCGAACTGCTCGTGTTCTACCTCCAGGAGGACGAGGAAGCCGTCGCGCTGGCCGACCGGGTCCTGCGGCTCCACTCCCAGGACCTGGACGCGGCGCACGCGCTCCATCTCAAGGGCATCGCCTACGCGAATCTCGGCCTGCACGAGGAAGCCCTGGGCTGCTTCGAGAAGTCGATCGCCATCGATCCCGAGTACCCCGACACGCATTGCGAGCGCGGCGTCTCTCTCATGGAGACGTACCGATTCGCCGACGCGCTCAAGGCGCTCAAGGCGGCGATTGCCCTCGACCCGGGGTATCCGCGCCCGCACGCATTCCTCTCGGCGCTGTACGAGCATCTTGGCGAGACCGCGACGGCCGCTCGCGAGAGCGAGGCCGCCACGCAGGCCGATCCCGAAGGCCATCCCGCACCGCCGTCGCTGGAGCCCGAGGACTTCGCCGCTGCCGTGGAAGAGGCCCGGCATGTCGTGCCCCGCGACGTGTCCCGGCTGCTCGACGGCGTCGAGATTCGCTGCGAGTGGCTTCCCGGACGCGACCTGCTCGCCGAGGGGATCCTCCGCGCGTCAGCGACGTCCGCCCGGCTGCACGACGGCGACCGCGAGGTCATCGTCCTGTTCCAGCGCAACCTCGAGCGCCTCGGGCGCACGCGCGCCGACGTCGTCGAGGAGATCGTGCACGCTCTCTCGCACGAGGTCGGCCACCCGGAAGACGACGGCGGCGCGAGCCCGGTGCCCGCGGGGACCTGACCCCCGGATCGGGCCCGGTCCACCCGCGCGCGTCAGCGCCGCTTGCGGCCCTCGGCCTTCGCGGCCGCCTTCGGGGTCGGACGTCCGCCCCGGTTCGGCGACGGGAGGTCCGTCAGGCCGGGCGCGGCGATCCCGGCCTCGATGAGGGGGAGCGCGATGCGGTCGTGGAGGTACCCGGCGTCGAACCAGTCAATGGGGTTCGTGTAGGTGCCGTGGACGAGCGTCGCGTAGTGCAGGTGATCGCCGCCCGCCAGGCCGCTCTTGCCGGTGACGCCGATCGTCTCGCCGCGGCTGACGCTCTGGCCCGGGGCGACGGCGATGCTCGACAGGTGCGAGTAGAGCGACGTCAGCCCGAGACCGTGGTCCAGCACGACCGTGTTGCCGTAGATGCCGATGTCCCCCGTGAACACGACGCGGCCGGCGCCGGTCGCCGCGACAGGCGCGCGCTCGCGCGAGGCCAGGTCGAGGCCCAGGTGCCACTGCGTGTCGACGACTTGGCCGCCGACCAGCGAGTCTCGCTGCTGCGGGAACCAGGCGAAGACCTGCGAGTTGGGCTGCTGCACGAACGCGCCCGCGTTCAGCGGCTGCACCTGCGACGCCGACGAGGCGATCTCCCGGATGCGCGCCTCGTTCGCGGCCCGCATCTCGCGGTTGATCTTGAGGTACGACGCGAGGGTCGCTTCGGGCGTGGACGTGTCCTCTGAAGGCGTGAGCTCGGCGACCTTGGCGGCCATGAACTCTGCCTTGAGCTCGAAGCGGTCCCGGCTGAAGGTGACCGGGAGGAAGTTCACCGGGCACGGCGCGACCCGCTCGTTGCCGGCCTCGTCCGTGGCGAAGAGCTGCGGTTGCTGCGCGGGCTGGTCGTAGGGCGTCGTGTAGAGCGCCACGTGAACGTCCCCGTCGCCCGACATGCCGGCCATCCCCGGGAATTCGCGGCCGCCGCACCGCACGCCCGAGCGCGAGGCTCCCTTCACGCGGTAGGCGGCAATGCCGGCGCCGGCGTGCTTGATGTAGCGGGTCGCCGAGAGGAACTCGATGCTGGGCGGCGTGAGATCCACGGTGAAGGGCGCGACCAGGCGGACGGACGCATCCTGCCGCGGCCGCCACTGATCGTCGGTGACGAACACGCGAAGCTCGGCCTCGCCTTCGGCGAGCCCTGCCGCCGCGGCGTCGATCGCGATCTCGAGGTCGGTCTCGGAGGCCGCGCGCACGGTCAGGTCGTGCGCGCCGAGGTCGTGCTCCTTGTCGCCCTGCGCCACCCGGACCTCCGCGGAGGCGAGGAGCCCCGCGGGAGCCGCCAGATGGATGCTCACGACGCGGGGCTGGCGCCCCACGGGCCGCACGCTCTCGGGGAGCGAGGCCGTGGGGAGGGGCAGGGATTGCCGCCACGCCAGGACGCCAGCGGCGATCAACAGGAGGGCGAGAACGGCTCCGAGGGCGATCTGGAGGGGACGGGACATGGGGACAGATGCTATCGCACGGCTGGCCCGGACCGGCCGACGACCGTGGCGAACGAGCGCCGGCTCAAGCGCGCGCGGCCGGCGGCCGAGATCTGCCATGGGGCTCGTCCGCCCCTGGAGGCCCTCGTGTCCAGTCTCGACATCAACCCGCTTCTCGAACACATCCTCTCGTTCAACGAGAACGTCTCGGACATCAACCTGTCCGTGGGCCGGCCCCCGCAGGTCGAGCTGCACGGCAATCTCATCGCGGTGCCGACGCGGGGCATCCCCCGCCTGACGCCGTTTCACACCGAGATGATTGCCATGCAGCTCATGCAGGGCAATCGCGAGTACTACGAGAAGCTCGTGAGATCGGGCTCGTGCGACCTGCCGTACGCGCTGCCGGGCAAGACGCGCTTCCGCGTGAACGTGTTCCTGCAGCGCGGAACGTACTCGGCGGTGCTCCGCGTCATTCCCATGCACGTGCCGACGCTGGAGGACCTCTCGCTTCCCGAGGAACTCCACAAGGTCTCGACGCTGCGAAATGGCCTCGTCCTGGTGACCGGGCCCACCGGCTCGGGCAAGTCCACCACGCTGGCGGCGCTCCTCAACGACATCAACCAGAAGCACGCGTACCACATCGTGACCATCGAGGATCCGGTGGAGTTCCTCCACCGGCACGCGCGCTCGACGATCAACCAGCGCGAGATCGGCGCCGACGCGCCGACGTTCGCGCTCGCGCTGCGCGCCGCCCTCCGCCAGGCGCCGAAGGTCATCCTGGTCGGCGAGATGCGCGATGCCGAAACGGTCGAGACCGCGCTCGAGGCCGCCGAGACGGGGCACCTCGTGTTCTCGACGCTTCACACGATTGACGCCAGCAAGACGATCGAGCGCATCATCGGCGTGTTCCCGAAGGAAGACGCGGATGCGATCCGCATGCGGTTCTCGCAGGCGTTCCGCTACATCATCTCGCAGCGCCTCGCGCCTCGCGCCGATGTCGAGGGCCGCATCGCGCTGCTCGAGATCCTCAAGCACACGTCCCGCACGCGCGACTACGTCCAGCGAGGCGAGGCCGAGGGGCGCTCGCTGGTGGACGCCATGAAGGATGGCGGCATTGACGGCATGCAGTACTTCGATGGCGAGATCGAGCGGCTGGTGCGCGCTCGCGTGCTGTCGAAGTCCGTCGGCCTGTCGTTCGCGACGCAGGCCAGCAACCTGGCCCTGGAACTGACCGACGTGCCCGACGACGCGCCGCTCGTGGGCGCCGCCGCCACGTCGGCCCCCGCCGCCGCGGATGAGCGGCCGGACTGGATCGAGTGAGGTTGCGATGACGACGACGTGCTGTCCCCACTGCCGCACCGAGGTCCGGGTGGACCTGTCCCGCATTCCCGCCGGCCGCACGGCGCGCCTGACGTGCCCGTCCTGCCAGCAGCAGTACCCGGTCACGGCGGGCCCGGCCGCGCCCGCGCCCGGCGCGACGCCGGCAGCGCCGGCCCCGGCGGCGATCTCCGCCGCGACGGCCGCCGCGTCCACCACGCCGCCGGCTGGCGGCTCCGGCGCGACGCCCGCGGATCGCGCGTGGCTTCGCCGCGAGCTCGAGGCGCTGCGCGTCGAGATGGAACACAACATCGCGGGCACCGTGCTCGCGGCGCTCGGCGTCAAGGACCTGCGGCGCGACGAGAGCGAAACGGCGGATCCCGCGCGGCGTCACGCGCTGGTCTGCGAGCCGGACGCCGCCTTCGCGCGAATTGCGTGCGAAGCGCTGACGGAGCTGGGATACCAGCCCGAGGTCGTCACGGACCTGCGCACCGCATGGCATGCGCTCGATCGCGAATGGGGCGTCGTGATGCTCACGGAGGCCCTGACGGACGATGCCGAGGCGGGCGCGAAGCTCCAGGACAGGCTCAGCCGCCTTCCCGGAAACAAGCGCCGGCGCATGTTCGTCGTGCACGTCTCGAACGAGGTGCGGTCGCTCGACGGCGGCATGGCATTCGTGCTGAACGCGAACCTGACGCTGCACCGGAGCGACGCGGCGCAGGCGAGAGAGATCCTCAAGAAGGGCATGACCGATCACGAGAAGCTCTACAGGCCGTTCTTCGACGCGCAGGACTCCCTGCATGCGTGAGGCCGGCGAGCGGAAGCGGGTGGCGGGGGAGAGAACGAGAGCGCCACGATGACCAGGAAGGGGACGGGTTCGCGGGTCCTCCTCGCGGAGGACGACGTCGTGTACGGCGAGGCGGTGGCGGCGCTCCTGCGCTCGGCCGGCCACGACGTGCGGCACGTCACCGATGGCAACGAGGCCGTTCGGCTCCTTCAGGCGGATGGGCGTGCCTTCGGGCTGATCCTGACGGATCTCCTCCTGCCAGGAAGGACCGGCTTTGACATCGCCCGGGAGGCGAACGCGCTGGGCCTCGAGGCGCCCATCCTGGCGATGACGGGTCTCTACGACAACCTGCGCGAGATCCACGCGCTGCGCTCGCTGGGAGCGAGCGGCTGGATCCACAAGTCGGCGCCGTTCGAGCACCTGCTGTTCCGCGTCAACGCCCTGCTGTGGCCCGCCTCGCAGAACGATCGACTCTCCACGCGCATCGCCGTGGCGCTGCCCGTGCAGTATCGCCACGCCGGGCGCGTGCACTATGGCACCACGTACAACGTGTCCACGACCGGCGTCTACGTCAGGACTCCCGAGCCGCTCGCGGCGGGCGAGATCATCGAGCTGGCGCTCTCGCTCCCGACGGCGCGCGAGATGGTGACGACGTCCGCGGAGATCGTGCATGTCGCGACGACAGCCGAGGTTCGCGGGACCGCCTATCCCGCGGGCTTCGGCGCGCGGTTCCTGCAGCCGTCACCCCACGTGACGGCCGCCGTGAGCTACTTCATCGAGACGGCCATGGCGGACGAGAGCCTGCCGGCTGCGCCGGCGCGCGAGGAGACCGAGAGCGTGCCGGCTCCCGATCCCGTGAGCGCCTGCTGCTAGTGGCCCGACACCGAAGTCCGCATGCATGCTCCGCGGGTCTCGCGGCCCCTGGCCGCGTTGCTCCTCCCTCGGTAATCCTCACGTAGGGCTGGCTACGCTGCGGTTCCCTCGGTCGTCGCGCCTTGCCAGGAACCACGAATCCCTCGCGGATCAAGGCAAGGGACTTCAGTGTCGGGCCACGAGCCCTGCGTGGCATGCTGTCCGCGTGTCCCGTCCCGCGCCGCACGCCATCGTGTCCATGTCAGCTGGCCAGACCATCACGCACCTGATGCTGGCCATCGCCGTCGAGCGGGGCGGCGGCGTTCCGGCCTCGCCGCGCATCCTGCCCTCCGGCACGCGCATCCCGCTGCGCGCGCGCTTCCTCGGCGGGTCGGGCGAGGTCGTCGTGAGCCATGACGGCGATGACGTCGTCGTCCGCATCGAGGGCTCGCCGCCGCCGTGGCCGTTCGCGCGAGGGTGGGAGGCCCGTCTCCTGCGCCGCCTTCTCGGCCGTCAGATCGTCAGGCTGGTGAGCCCTTCGTCAGGAGATTGACGAGGACCTGCTCGACGCGGCCGGCGAGATCCGCGAGGTTCGTGCTCGCGACCTTGTTGACGTAGAGGGCGCGGCCGCAGAAGTCGAGCACCTTGCGCGCCTTCTCGTCACATGGCTGGGACGAGAAGAACATGAGCGGCGTCAGCGCGGGCAGGCCGAACGCCTTCTCGACGCCGCGCATGGCGACCGCCGCGTTGAACCCGTTGAGCACGGGCATCTGCACGTCCAGCATGACGAGATCCACCGGCTTGTTCGCGCGCAGGCGCTGCGTGAACGTGGTCAGGAACTCCTGGCCGTCGCGGGAGGCGACCACCGAGCGCGCGAGCTTCTTCTCGACGAGCATGTCCTCGATGGCCACGCGCAGGAGGTCGGAGTCATCGGCGAAGAGAATCTCGCCCAGCGGCTGATAGGGCAGCGCCGTGCTGGCCATGAGCCCGAGGCCGCAGTTCGCGCACTCGGAGATCTCGCGGCCCTCGCGCTGCACGACGGTCAGGTAGGTGTTGGCGCCGCAGGCGGGGCAGTAGGCGGTGTTCATGCCGCGAGCATCGGCCGCCGCCAGCGCCCTGTCAACCGGGCGAGATGCCGGGAGTTCGAGCGAGCTGCTCTCGCAGCCCCGCCAGGGCCCGGGCGAGCGGTGCGCCCGGACCGGTGCCGGTCGCGACGGCGAGCGCTTCGGCCTCGGCGAGGCAGCGGCCCGCCGTCCGCGAATCTCCGGCGGCATGCGTCGCGCGCGCCTGCAGGATGAGAGCATCGGCGAGCTGGCGGGGGCTCTGGTCCTCGCGCAGGAGCGCGATGGCCACGTCGAACAGGGCAAGCCCTTCTTCCTGCCGGCCCACGTGGCAGAGCACCGAAGCGAGGCGGGCGCGAGCGATGCCCTCCCAGAGCACGAGGCCGCCCGCGTGCGCCTGCTCGACCGCGCTCTCGAGCGCCTGGCGCGCATCGTCCCACTTGCCCGCTTCCGCATCGAGCCACGCGAGGCTCACCGCCGTGTTGGCGATGAACGTCGTGTTCTCGGTCTCGATCGCCAGGGCGCGCGCCTCGAGCAGCAGCGCGCGCGCCTCCTCGACATGTCCCTCGCTGGCCTCGAGATCGCCCATGTTCGCGAGGTCAATGCCGGCGGACCGGCGGTCGCCGAGCTCTCGATGGAGCGCCAGCGCCGCCGCGTGGAACTCGCGGGCCGGCGCGACGTCGCCGAGTTCCTGATGCAGGAGCCCCAGGTTCCCTTTCACGAGCGCGATCAGCGAGGGTGACCGGGTCCGTGCCGCCAGCGCGCCAGCCTGAGCATAGAGGTCGCGTGCGATGTCCGGCTGGCCAGTCTCGGCGTGGTCCAGGGCGAGATTGTTGAGAGCGCTCACGGCGAGCCTGTCGTTGCCGATCTCGCGAGCGATGACCAGGGAAGCCGATTGCAGTTCGCGCGCTTCGCTGCGGCGCCCGAGCGAGCCGGCCTCGATCGCCATGTTCCCGAGCACGACGGCCTCGCTCCGGCGGTTGCCGACCTCGCGGTGAATCGCGAGGGCCTCGGCGAACATGGCGAGGGCCTTCGCGCTGTCGGCGTCGCACGCGAGCGCCAGGTTGGCGAGCGTGTTTCCCTCGCGCAGGCGATCGCCTGCCTGCCGGAACATGGCGACGGCGCGCTCGAGTTCGGGGCGCGCGCGATCGCTGTGGCCGCGCCGCCAGTTGAGCAGTCCGAGGGCCGCCCGCGCGAGAGCCTCGATGCGGGGCGCGTTCAGGCTGCCCGCGATCGCGAGCGCCTCGCGCAGGCGTGCCTCGCCCTGGTCGTCGAGGTCGTCCTCGATCTCCCATCGCGCCAGCGCATGAAGGCTCTCCGCGCGCAGGAGATCGTCACCGGTCTCGCGGGCCGCGTCGAGCGAGCGCTCGAGCAGGGCACGCGCCTCGAGCCCCAGGCCGCTCGCACCGAGAGCGTCGCCCTGGATGCGGAGGATGATCGCCCGCGCCGCGGCGTCGAGCCCCGGCGTGGCCGCGGCCTCCGCGGCAAGCGCTGCGGCGCTCGCGTGCGAGCCACGCGTGTGCAGCACGTCGGCCGTTGCCGTGAGCGTCGCGATGACCGTGGGCGCGTCGCCGCGCGCCGCGCCGAGGCGGCAGGCGGCGATCAGATCATCCAGGCGGAGTCCGACCTCCGCACGCCAGGCCACGCCCTGGTGGCCCACGAGGCCCGTCGTGGCTTCCTCGGCGAGCGACCGCATGGCGGCGCCGTGGCGCGCCTCGACGGCCGACCGCTCCGCTTTCGTCGCCGCCGCGAGGCTGTCGCGCGCGAACTCGCGCACGAGCTGGAACAGCCGGAACATCGGCTCGCCGGAGCCGGGCGCGAGGCCAAGCCTGTCGGGAATCGTCGTCCGCACGAGACTCTTGTCCACGAGCGCTTGCAAGACATCCAGCGGCCAGGGCGCGTCCGGCCACGCGCCGAGGTCCATGACGGTCTCGGCGGCGGCGACGTCGAACGGGCTCTCGAAGATCGACAGGCGTTGCAGCGTCGCGCGCTCCCACGGCTCGAGGAGATCCCACGACCACTGGAGGGCCGCCTGCATGGTCGCCTGGCGCGCGTTCGTGCCGCTCCCTCCGGCCAGGACGCGGAAACGATCGCCCATGCGCTCGAGCAGCCCCTCGGGCGACAGGACCCGCACGCGCGCGGCCGCCAGTTCGATCGCGAGCGGGAGGCCGTCGAGCATCTCGACGATGCGCCGGATGCGATCCGCGTCGCCCTCGCCCAGGGCGAAGCCCGGCCGGTGCTGCCGCGCGCGCGCGACGAACAGCTCGACGCCCGAGCTCGCGACGGGGAGCGGCGCGAGCCGCATGACCCGTTCGCCCGTCACGTGCAAGGGCTGCCGGCTCGTGACGAGGAAGCGCGCCCGGGGCGCCTGCGCCGCCCAGCGCCCGACCGTGTCCGTGGCGAGGGTGGCCACCTGTTCGAAGTTGTCGAGCACGAAGAGCGCGGCGCCGCGCGCCTCGATCGCGCGGCCGACCTGGTCGGCAGGGTCGGCATCGAGCCGCAGCATGAGCACGCCGGCCATCACGCTCAGGATCCCGTCCAGCGATCGCGCCGAGGAGAGATCGCAAAACCACGCGCCCGAGAGTCCCGTCGGCACTTGGGCGCCGACCAGGCGCGAGACCAGGCGCGTCTTGCCCGTGCCCCCCGGGCCGACGACCGTGACGATCTGGTCGGAGCCGTGCAGGAGATCGCCGAGTTCCGCGAGCTCGGCATCGCGCCCGACGAACGTGTCGGCCCGCGCGGGCAGGTGATGCACGGGGGCGCCTGGCCCCGCCGTGGCGCGAGGGAGGGAGCCGGTCACGCAGGCGTCGAGCGCGCGCGTGATCGCGATGGCCGAGCCCGGCCTGCCTGCCGGATCCTTCGTGAGGCATGCCACGAGGAGGTCCCGCACGCGCGTGTCGAGCCCCGCCGGCAACAGCGACCAGTCCGGTTCGCGGGTGAGCGTCGCCGCGGACCGCGCGCCGCTGTCGGGACCGTCGAACGCGCGCTGGCCCGTCAGGCACTCGAAGAGCACGCAGCCCCAGGCGAAGACGTCCGAGCGCTCGTCGAGGGGGTCTCCCGCGAGCTGCTCCGGGCTCATGAACCCGGGCGTGCCGATGACCTCGGTCGTGCGCTCCGCGTCACGGGCCGCGTCGCCTGGACTCGCGCTCGTGGCCGGTTCGAGGGCGCGGGCGAGTCCGAAGTCGAGGAGCTTCGCGCGACCCTCCGTCGTGATCATGACGTTCGCGGGCTTGAGGTCGCGATGCACGAGCCCCGCACGGTGCACCGCCGCGAGACCGGCGGCGATCTCGCGGCCCAGAGCCAGGGCCTCGGGAAGCGCGAGGGCGCCGCGCGCCGTGCGGGCCGCGAGGTCCTCGCCCTCGATGTGCTCGAGCACCAGGAGCACCATGCCGTCATCGGCGGACTCGATCCCGAAGATCGTCGCGACGTTCGGGTGGTTCACGCGGGCGAGCGCCCGGGCTTCTCGCTCGAACCGCGCGCGCCCCTCGGGCGACGCGAAGAGCGTGGAGGGCAGCGCCTTCAGCGCCACGTGACGGTGCAGGCGCTCGTCGAACGCGCGATGCACGACGCCCATGCCGCCCCGGCCCAGCTCGCTCTCGAGCACGTAGGGGCCCACGCGCGCGGGCGGTCGGTCAGCCGGTCGTGCCGTCTCGCTTGATGGCGCTCCCGAGCGGAGCGGGCCGCTGCCCGAGCCCGACGTGCCCTGCGGCGCGGTGGGCAGCGGGTCGCTGTTCGGCCTGCGCTCGGCCATGGGACTCCCTTCTCCGTGGCTCCGGGCGCCCGCCGCGGCCTCGCGGGCCGGGCTACCCCGTGTCACCAGTTTCTTCCGCCTCAACTTCCCGCCATCTCGCGGAGAATTTGAGGCGGCTCCTGCCACACGCGCGGAGCGCGTGGCGGGAAGGGGTGAGGCCGGAGGGCCGCCCCGACGGCCGAGGGGGACCGGCTGGTCCCCCCTGCGAGTCGCGCGGCGGCTCTGCCCGCGCATCCTCGTTCGGTTGCGGCCGTGCCGCGCCAGGGTATCGAACCCTGGCGATCCGTGCGCGGCGCCTCGGCTGGTGGTGCGTAGAATCGCGGGGTGGCGAGCGGACACGATGACGGGGCGCCGGGTGAGGCGCGCGGCGCGGCGAGCGCCGAGGAGGATCCGCTTCTCGATCGCGCCCTGCTCACCCTGCTCGATCCCGCGCCCGAGGCGCACGGCGACGTCTTCGCGGAGCGCGGCGACCGGCTTTCGCTCGGGGCGCGGGCGGCGCGCGACGCCGAGTTTCGGCTCCCCGCGTCGTTCCGGCGCGACGAGGGCGTCGCGGCGCGCCTCGTTCTTCCTGGCGGCATCCGCGGGCTCCACCTCTCGGGCCCCTGCGACGAGCGCGCCGTGGACCTCGCGCGCTCGGTGGCGCGCGCCGCGCCGCCTCCCGAGTCGTCGCCGCCCGCAGCCCGCGACGCTCTCGCCTCGCGCGCCGACGACGACGCCGCGACCGCGCTTCTCGCGCGGCTGCGCGAGGCGGCCGCCGCCGCGATGCAGCGCGAGCCGTCGCTGACGTTCGTGGACGTGTCCGTCACGCTCACGCGTCGCGACGTGGCGGTCGTGTCGTCCGAGTGGGGCCACGCGCGGCAGGCCTGGCGTCGCGAGTCGGCCTTCATCGTCGCCGAGGCCCGCGACGCGAGCGGGCGGCGACGGCGCGCGATGCGCGGCGCGGGCGCGCCGGCGCTGCCGCGGGACTTCGACGCGGAGGCCCTCGTGCGCGCGGCGGCCGAGGCGGCGCTCGCGCGGCGCGAGGCGCGGCCCGCGCCGGGCGGCCGGCCCATCGTGCTGTTCGCCCCCGGAGCCGGCGGCGTGCTCGTGCACGAGGCCGTGGGCCATGCCCTCGAGGGCGATGTCGTCGCGCGCGGGTCCTCCTTCCTGTCGGGCCGCATCGGCGAGCGCGTGGCGCTCGAGACCCTGACCGTCGTGGACGATCCGCTCCTGCCGGCGCTGTCAGGCAGCCACCTGCATGACGACGAGGGCGCGCCGGGCCGCAGGGCGGTGCTCATCGAGCGCGGCGTGCTGCGCGGCGTGCTGACCGACGGCGTGCGCGCGGGCTTTCGCAAGGATCTCGCGACGGGGCACGGGCGGCGGCAGGGGTACCGCGATCAACCGCTCCCGCGCATGACGAACACGCTGGTTGCGGCCGGCCCGTGCGATCCGCGCGAGCTTCTCGCGAGCACGCCCGACGGCATCCTGGTGACGCGCCTCGAACGCGCGACGGCCGATCCCGTTCGCGGGCGCTTCCAGTTGCGCGTGACGGAGGGGTTTCGCATCGAGGGCGGGCGGCTCACGCATCCGATAGAGGACACGCTGCTGCTCGGGTCGTCCGAGGCGTTCCTGCATGGCATCGAGATCGGCGCTGACATGTCGTGGGACGATGGCTGCGGCACGTGCGGCCGCGAGGCGCAGTGGGTGCCCGTCGCGGTCGGCCAGCCGACGCTGCGGTGCGCGGCGGGAGTGTTCGATGTCGCGTGAGGGCGCGCCGGGCCCGGTCTTCCTCGCGCTGCGCGCGGCGGCCGAGGCCAGCGGGGGAGACGCCGAGGTCGAAGTGCTGCTGCGCGTCTCGCACGGGACGTGCGTTCGCCGCGCCCGGGGCACGCCGGACGAGGTCTCCGCGTGGCGCGAGGAGTCGGTCGCGGTGCGCGCGCTCGTGCCGGGCGGGGGCGAGGGCCTGTGCGCCGCGTCCTCCTGGCGCGATGCGGAGGGCGCGGCGCGCCGGGCGGTGGAGCTCGCGATGGCGGACACGGGCGAGGGGGCGGACGGCGACGGGGCCTCGCGCATGCTCGCGCCGCGCGCGCTCGCGACCCCCTCGGACGCCTGCCCCGCGCTCCCGCAGACGGCCTCGTCGCTCGCGGAAGCGCTCGACGAGATCGCGGCCGAGGCGATGGCCGAGGACGATCGCGTGGTGGCGCTCGACGCCGCGCTCGCGCGATCGGCCGTGGTCGGGTCGTACCTCGCGAGCACGGCGGGGCTCGCGCTGCATCAGCGCCACGCGACCGCGGCGGCGCATGCGGCCGTCATCGCGCGCGACGGCATGCAGGTCGCGGTGCGTGGCGACGCGTGGGCCGGGCCGGTGCTCACGATGGACGAGGCGCGGCGTCTGGGGCGGCGACTCGGCCGCGCGGGCCTCGTGCATCTCATCGGGTCGGGCGCGGCCCCGCCGTCGCCGCGAAGGCTCCTGCTCTCGGCGACGGCGGTCGCGGAGATCTCGACGGCCTTCGCGCACGAGCTGCTCGGGCTCGCGCCGGCCGCGCTGCCCGGCGCGGACGATCTGCCCGCGCCGCTGTCGCTCGTCGAGGACGCCTGCGAAGACTTGGCCGCGCGACGGTTACCGGCCGATGGCGCAGGGCGCCTGCTGGCGCGCCTGCCCGTCATCGAGCACGGCGCGTGGACGCCGCCGGGCGCGCGGCGCCTCCCGCGCGTGCGTCCCGGCTCGGGCGACGCGCCGCGACCCGGGGCGCTGCGCCTGACGTGGACCTGGCGCGACGGCGAGCCCGAGGACGCGCTGCTGACGCGCCTCGGGACGGGTCTGTGGATCGACACGCTCCACGCCGTCCAGGTGGACCGCCCCGCCCTTGCCTGGCGCGGCGCGGCCAGCGGCTTCTGGGTGGAGGACGGCCGCCGCAAGCACGCCGTCTCGGGCGTCCCGTTCTCTGCGAACCTCCTCGACTTGCTGCGCGGAGCCGTCACCGGCGGCGACACGCCCCAGCTGTCGCACGCCTCCGGCCTCTGGCGCGCCATCCCCCTCGTGATCGAGGTGACGCAACCGTGACGCGAGGGGGGAGGGGTCGGCGGCATCCCGCCGCTCGCGCCCAGCCCGCGGGTCTCTCGGATGGCATGATGCCGCGAGCGCGCGAAGCCGGGAGGGTCGAGTGAACCCAGCATGAGCATCGCTTACCAGAGCCACCTGAACGGCATCGAGGCCGGAGCGCTCGAGGGGTACTTCGTGGGGTGGCCGACGAGGCCGTCGGCGGCGATGCTGCTCGCGACGCTGCGCGCGAGCCATCGCGTCGAGCTCGCCGTGACGCCGGGCGGCGACCGCGTGGTGGGTTTCGCCTAGGCCATCTCCGACGGCCTGATGGCCGCGTCCATCCCGCTGGTCGAGGTGCTGCCGGAGTATCAGGGCCGCGGCATCGGGCTCGAACTGGTGCGCCGGCTCGTGCATGCGCTCGGGGATCTCTACATGGTAGACGTCACCTGCGATCCGCACTTGCAACCGTTCTACGAGAAGGCGGGACTCCAGCCCGCCCTCGCGATGATCCGCCGCCACCGCGCCGCGCTGACAGCGAGGGATCCCGGGCGGCCCAGCGATGACTGAGCAGCTGAGAGCGCCGGCTGGCGCGCCCGTCGAGCTCGGGCCGTCTCCCGCTACGCTCGCCTCCTCGACGGTCCGCTCGCCCCCGCTGGTCACGACGTCACCAACGCGATGCTCGCTGGCCGACACCCCGGATTCCGAAGCGCGAGCGAACCTCCTCGCGGCCTTCCGTGGCGACCACGGCATGGGTGGCTCCGGCGCGTGGCGTGCGGTCGCTGACACGCTGGAGTGCTTCCGCGCCGTTCGGTGTGCCGGTGCCGCATTCGGGGTGCGGTGACGCGCCGTCCTTGCAGTCAAGACGGAAGCGACGGGCAGATCGGAGACGGATCTCCGCCAGCTGGGGGCGTGGCATCTGGCTTGCTCCCGTTACCAGGCAACCCGGACAGCGCGCGCCGTGCCCTCGCGTCGAGCGGCGGGGCCCCGTCGTCAGGGCTCTCGTCTCCGGAGCCATCATGCCTCGCCATTCGTGTGCAGCCCTCGCCTTCGCCCTTGCCCTCACGTCCACCACGGCTGGCGCTCAGGGGGTGAAGATCAGTCCGCAGTTCTCCGTCGCGCCCGACCTGTTCGCGGTTGCCTCGACATCCGAGTTCGTCGCCACGGTGGCGAACGGGAATCCGGCTTCCTCACGGAACATCCAGACGGGGGACGTGTTCTCCTGGACGTTCGATCTGGGCGTGGGTGACGTGTCGCATGTGGGCGGGGCCTGCGACACGGCCGACATCAGCGTGCGGTCACCCTCGGGGAGCCTGCAGCCGACCCAGTTCACCTGTGATGTTGGCCTTGTCGGCCGAAACGTGGCGCGGCTGACGTATACCGGGCCGACGCAGCAATTCCGCTCGGGCGATTCGGCCTCGTTGCGCCTCGAGCTGGCGGCCGCCAGCGTGACGGGAACGCACGTCGTCACGTACGGCGCTCCGCCCGACGGCAGTCGCTACAACCCGGCAGTTCCTGCCTTCGGCGTCGTTGCCATCGTGGATTTCCCTGCAGGCCCTCCCGGCGAGACAGGTGCGACGGGACCTGTTGGACCGTCGGGTCCGGTGGGCGCGACGGGAGTCACCGGTCCCATCGGACCGCAGGGTGTTCAGGGCGTCACCGGAGCCACCGGGCCACAGGGTGTTCAGGGCCTGACGGGCGCGACGGGACCGCAGGGTGTCCAGGGCACCACGGGAGCCACCGGGCCACAGGGTCCGCAGGGCCTGACGGGCGCGACCGGACCGCAGGGTGTGGCTGGTGCGACGGGCTCGACCGGCCCCCAGGGAACGCAGGGCAGTAGTGGCCCACTTGGCGCGACCGGCCCGCAGGGTCCGCAAGGTCAAGGTGGTGCGACAGGCGCAACCGGGCCACAAGGGCCCGCGGGCGCTGGCTCAACGGTCTCCGTTACAGCCGGCGAGAACATCTCGCAGGGGAACGCAGTCTGCGTTCTTCCGGTGCCGGTTGCGAACGTATCGTTCGACGTGAATCTCAGTGGATCCGGTGGGGGAACGGCCATCACGTCGCCTCCATTCATGATCGGTAACAATCCGAACCGGATGCTTGTTGTCATCTGTCAGCTGCGCGTCGGTAACACGCTCCGAAACATCACAGGCGTAACCCATAACGGCACGCCCATGACCGCCGTGGTGAGTGGCCTCGGGAGCGGCGTCGGCGATCGCGGGTACTTGTTCATGCTCGCCGCGCCAAGCGTGGGTTCGTACCCGATCACGATTGCAACCGACAGTTCGGGAAACACGGTCGACTACTATGTCTACGGCTACTACAATGTGGATCAAGCGGTGCCACCAGCGAACTTCAACGGTACTCACCATACGTCGTCTGGCTCGCAGACATTCGATGCGGATGTCAACGGATCCGTAGTTCTTGCGGCTGTCGAAAGGCGGGTTCACGGCGTCTCCTGCCCTAGCCAGAATCAGCTAGCAAGTGGTGGCGGTGGCGGCGGGAGGGCAGGCGATACCGGAACCCTCTACCCGCCTGTTCCCACGACCGTCAGCTGGACGTACGATGGGGCTGATGTCGCAAATGTGTTCTTCGTGGAGTTGCGGCCGATACTGACTTCTTCGGCGCAGCGAATGTACAGAGCAAGTGGTCAGGTACAAGCTACTGCGAGGAGCTACATCGGCGTGGCGGCCGAGACGAGGCTCGTAGGCGAGCTGACTGACGTGATCGTTGCGGGCACGAGTGGCGCGCATTCAGGGCTGGCCATTGGCGTGCAGTACTACCTGTCGAACGCACCAGGTCAGTTCTCGACAACCAGCGGGACCGTCGCGCGCAAGGCCGGAATAGCTGTGAGCTCGACGGAGATGCTGGTCACGAACGTCTGGTGAGGCTGCTCGCTTGAGGGGCAGCGTGCTCCGGCCGACGGTAGTTGGGCGTCCCTGGCCGGCGCGCGAGGCGCCGACGCGCCATCTGTCTTCGCGCCGCGGCGCACCTAGAGGCGCTCCCGCGCAGCGCCGGTCGAAGCGCCCCGAGCGCCGTGACCCGTCACGCCCGTGGCCAGGTCCCATGGACTGGGGCTGGCGCTCGTGTTGCAATCGCGGGCATGACCGAGGATCAGGAGGACAGGCCGTCGCAACGACCTACCGTGGTGCCGTCGGGCGGCGCGTCGAGCGAGGGCGGGGGGCTGCCGGCTGAGGACAGCGTCATCGGGGGGCACCGGATCGTCCGCTTGCGAGGGGCAGGGGGGCAGGGAGTCGTCTACGAGGCGCGGGAGCGCGGGACGGATCGCCTCGTCGCGCTCAAGACGCTGCTGCCGGGGCCAACCGCCGATGATCTGCGCCGGTTCGAACGCGAGATCGAGGTCCTCGCGCTCCTGGACCATCCCAGCATTCCGCCGCTGTTCGACAAGGGCGTCCACGCCGGGAGGCCCTGGTTCACGATGCGCCTCGTGGACGGGCCGAGCCTCGTGGCGCACGTGGATGAGGGGGGGGCCGACGCCGCCAGGGCCGTGCGCATCCTGCTGCGCGTGTGTGACGCCGTCGCCCACGCGCACGGCCGCGGCGTCATCCATCGCGATCTCAAGTCCGACAACATTCGTGTTGACCAGGCAGGCGAGCCGCAGGTTCTCGACTTCGGGCTCGCGAAGTGGGTGGCGGCGCCGACGATCACCCTCGCCTCTGCGCCGATGGGCACGCTGTCGCACGCCGCACCGGAGATGCTCGATGGCGACATCCGCAAGGTGGATGTCCGGGCGGACGTGTACTCGCTCGGCGTCATCCTCTACCGCCTGATCGCCGGTCGGCTTCCGCTCGACCTCCCCGAGAACCTGGTCTCCGCGGCCGAGCGCGTCCGGCACCAGGAACCGGAGCCGCCCTCGTCGGCGCGCTCGGGCCTCGACGCCGATCTCGACGCCATCACGCTGAAGTGCCTCGCGAAGAGTCCTGGCGAGCGGTACGCGACCGTTCTCGACCTCGCGCGCGACCTGCAGGCGTGGATGCGTCATGATCCCGTCGAGGCTCGCGGCCGAGCGCCGGGGTATCGGATGCGCAAGGCGCTCTGGCGCTACAGGTGGCCGGTCGCGGGCGCCATGGCCGCCGTTCTCGTGCTCGCCAGCTTCGTCGTCGTGCTGGCAGCGCAGACGCGAGAGCTTCGACGCGAGCGTGACCGCGCGCGCGTCGAGGAGAACAAGGCCAGGACCATGACGGCGGCGTTCACGGAGATGATCGAGGACGTCGATCCGGAGCGCATGCAGGTCGTGAGCCCCGGCGAGATCCCCGCGGTCCATCAGACGGCCGCCGCCCTCGTCGATCGCGTCGATCGGCGCGCGCGATACGCGATCGATGTCGAGCCTCGCGTTCGCGCCGCCATGTTCACCGCCGTGGGTCATGCCTTCATGGCCATCGGGATCGCGCCGCGGGCCGCGCCCGCGTACCAGACATCCTCGGACATCTTGCGCGAGCTGGGCGATGCGACCGCGGACGAGAGGGCCCTGGCAGACCTGGAGCGGGCGGTCGCCGACGGGTGGGGTGCGGGACAGCAGCAGCGTGCCGAGGAGCAGATGCGCACGATCCTGGCTGACCTGCGTGATCGCTCGGACTCCCCGCCAGCCCTGCGCGCGAGGACGCTGCACGAGCTGGCAGATCTCCTGCGTCGGCGCGGTCGCACGCATGAAGCGCTCGCCCTGGCGCGAGAGGCGCTCGAGATCCGACGTGCGAGCCGAGACAACGACGGCGAGGCGATCAAGACGATGATCCTGGAGGCGCTCCTCCTGATCGATCACGGCGAGCCGGACGACGCGCTCGCCGTGCTCGACGCTGCGGACGCGCTGGCCCAGCCCATGCTGTGGGTGGGCCATCCCTCGTTCGCGCGCATCGCTCATGCGCGCGCGCGCGCGCTGGCGGCTCTCGGGAGAATCGATGAGGCCGTGCGTCACGCCGAGCTCGCGTTCACGGGCCTGGAGCGCAGCTTCGGTGCGGCCCATCCTCTCGTCGTGGCTGCCGCGTCCGAAGGCGCGGCGATCCTGTCACGGGCGGGCCGTCACGCCGAGGCGGCACGGCGCCTCCGTGACGTGCTGAGCCTGCAGCGCATCATGCTGGGGACGAACGATCCCAGCACGCGGGACACGCTGGTCGCCCTGGCGACCGAGCTCGACCATCTCGGCAAGCCCGACGACGCCGCGCGGCTCCGTGGCGAAGCCGCCATCGTGAGCCGGCGCCTCGATCTCGCCCTCCCATGAGCATGGACCGCCTCCGGCTGACCGCGACGCTCTTCTTCCTCCTCATCGCCGTCACGCCGGCCGTCGCCGGTTACCGCCTGATCCCCCTCGGGCCGATGGTCGTTCCGAGGCATGCCCACGCGGCAACGCTCCTCTCCGACGGCCGGGTCCTCATCACTGGCGGATCCACCGTGGACGGCTCCATCCCGACTCGAGAGACGGAGATCTTCGACCCGCGCACGCGCACCTTCGCGAGAGGTCCGCTGATGAACGTCGCCCGGACGGAGCACGCTGCGCTGCTTCTGCCGGACGGGCGCGTGCTCGTCGCCGGCGGGAACACGCTGGGGTACGTCGTGTCGACGGCGACGGCGGAGATCGTCGATCCGGATGGGGCGAGCGCATCGATCGGCGACATGAGCGTGCCGCGCGGCGGCGGGGGCATGGTGCTGCTCCTCGCGTCGGATGGAGCGGCCTGGGTTCTCGGTGGCCACTTCGAGGGCCGGTTTGCGGAGGTCACGGACATCGTGGAGCGGTTACCCCGTGGCGAACTGCAGTGGGAGGCAGCCGGGCGGCTCGAGCTCCCGTGCACGGGGGAGTGGCTCTCGCTCGGGTCGCGCCGCTTCCTCCGGCTCGCCGGCGGCAGGCACCGCTCGACCCACGACGCGCTCGCGCCGGCGTGTCGTCAGTGGGGCGAGGAGTGGACGATGGACGCGACACCCTCGTCGCGGCTCGTGAGAATGCCGACAGGCATCCATGCGGCGGCGTTGCGGAGAGCAGGCTCGCGTGAGGCGGGCCTGTTGCTCCACCGACCGGATGGAGCTTGGCTGGCCGAGGAGGGCGGCGAGTGGCGGCTGATCACTCGCGTTCGCCCCCTGTCAACGCACGAGAGTTCGCTGCTGGGCATCGCCGGGTGGACCGACAGGGAGGCGCTCCTGCTCGCTCGGGATCTCGAGGTCGTGGATGCGGAGACCGCCTCCATCGTGTACGCCGCTCCACTGGTCCCGGTCGGTCGGCGCACGGTCACCGTTCTCTCGCGCGACGCCGTCCTGATCTGCGGCGGGGTTGCCGCCGACGGCGAACTCGGCAAGCGCCCGTTCCTTGACGGGTTGCTGCTCCTGCGGGATCCGCCGCCGTCGCCCGCTCAGCCCTCGTCGGGCGGGGCGCCGGTCTCCGCTCCGAGGCCGTGACGTCGCAGCCGCGCGCGCACGTTGCTGCGGTCCAGACCGGACAGCCGCGCCGCCTCGCTCATGCGCTTCGCAGAGGCGGTCCAGAGCAACTCGCACCAAGCGCGCTCGAACGCATCGTGAGCCTCGCGCCAGTCGAGGGGAGCGCCCTCGATCCGAACGGACGGCCGGGCATCGTCGTTGACCGTCGCGCCGAGGTGTTCGGGCCGCAGCACGGCGGCATCGTGCAGGCGAACCGCCCGGGCAAGCACGTGGCGCAGCTGGCGGACGTTGCCGGGCCATGGCTGCCGCACGAGCCAGTCGAGCGCCTTCACGTCGAGGCTCCGTCGAGGATCCAGCTCGCGCAGCGTGGCATCGGCGAGCACGGCGACATCGCCCGGGCGCTCGCGCAGCGGGGGCACGCGGACCTCCATCATGTTGAGGCGGTAGTAGAGGTCTTCGCGGAACCGTCCCGCGCGGACCTCCGCGAGAAGATCGCGGTTGGTCGCCGCGACGATGAGCGCGTCGAAACTGGTGGTCTCGTTGCCGCCGACCCGGCGGAAGGTTCGTTCCTGCAGCGCGCGCAGCAACTTGTGCTGAACCTCGAGCGGCACCTCGCCGATTTCGTCCAGGAAGAGCGTGCCCCTGTGTGCCTGCTCTAGAAGGCCGGCACGGTCGCGGGTGGCATCGGTGAACGCGCCGCGCACGTGGCCGAACAGCTCGCTCTCGACCAGGGCCGGCGAGAGGGCGCCCACCGACGCCTCGACGAACGGCCCGCTGCGGCCGCTCGCGGCATGAAGGAAACGAGCGATGAGCTCCTTGCCGACGCCGGTCTCCCCGGCCACGAGGATGGGGCCCGCGCCGGCCGCGACGCGCGCGGCCTCCTCGAGCAGGGTGCGAAACGCGGCCGACGGGATGATCCCCGGGAACAGCGTCGAGGCGCCTGGAGCGGGCGGCGCGACGGTCATGCGTGAAGCACATCCGTCCATCGGTACGGGCTGAGTCGCCGCCGAGAGCACGGCGGCCGCGATGAGGGCCGCCGCTGTCCTGGCGGCGCTGACGAGCTCGGCCGGAGGCGCGGCGTCGCTGCTCTCGAGTTCGAGCACGAGGGCCAGGCCCGATGCCGTGCGGCACGCGAGGTGGGTCGGACGGTCCTTGCTTCCCTCCGTCCACCGGACGTCGTGGGGAGCGAGCTGCAGCGCCTCGTCGGCCAGCGCGAGCGGAAGGGGCGGCGGAACCTTCGTCGCGTCGCGCATCCCCGCGACCCAGGCCACGACGCGCGGGCCGCTCTCGCCGCCGGTCGCGGCGAGCGCCCCGCGCACTCGCGGCGCCACGTTGACGAACTGCTGGAGGGAACTCTCGATGGTCGAGGCGTGCGTGGCCGCGCTGGCCAGGCAGGCAGTCGCTTGCAGCAGGCGGGCAGCGTCATGCCCGGGAACCAGCGTGCCGATCCGTCCGCCTGCCGCAGGAACGCGATCCGATCCGCCTGGTGGCGCGACGATCGCCGTCATGCTCTCGCGCAACTCGATGTGGCACGACGAACCGAACGTGACGACGTCGCCCACGCGCATGCGGTGCCAGTCGCCGGGACTCAGCGACACGGCACCGCCATCGCGGTCGGCGCCTGCGGCGCGGAGCGTCGCCGGAGTGCTGGCGCCGAGGTCGCGCACCTCGATGCCACCCGGGCCCGAACGCAACTCCGCGTGCTCCCGACTCACGTCCTCGGCGGCAAGCACGATGTCATTGCTCGAGAGCCGGCCGATGGAGAGCGAGCCCTCCGACAGCACGACCTCGCGTTCGGTGCCTTCATCGCGGACGAGCAGGTAGAGCATCCCATCTCCCGTTGGTTCGCCCGCATCATGCAGGAGACGTGCCTCGGACGGGGGGCACGGCAGAGAGCCCCGCCGGCCCGGCGCCGCCGGGGGCCGGCGTGGCCGGCGGCAGCACGGCATGGCGCGGAAACGCGCCATGCCGCCGACCGAATCGCCCTGGGCGAGGCGATGTCGCTCCGGCCTTCCGAGTCCTGAATCATCGCGTGGCCGGTGGAGTGCTCCCACCGCGCTCTCCGGTGGCTGGCACGGAGCGTGCTTGGCCCGCGCTGCGGCGCCCCTGCCTCGCGGGGACTCGTGGTTCCACGCGAGCCACCGGGCCGGGGGAGGGAGCCGGCCCGGTGTTCGCGTGATCGCCAGCCGCTCGCCGGGCGTCGCGCTACGGGATCGAGGAGACCCGCCTGCCATCAGGCGGCCTCTAACAGCCAAGATGTCCGCATCACTCAGTCACATCACTGTGAAGGGAACCGTCATGCGCTCTCGGTTCGTCGCCGCACTTATTCTTGCCCTCGCAGCAGCGTGTCCGCTCGCCAATGCGAACTCGCCCCGGGTCACGTTCCTCCCGCCGCTCGGCTCGGCGCCGCCGGGCCCGGGCGAGTCGCGCAACGACCTGTCGCCCACGGTGGCGATCACCGAGATCGACAGCGTGACCGGCGTGGAGTTGGCGACGCTCGCGACCTTCCCCTTCGCGGGCTCGGGTGCGCCCGGTCAAGAAGTCGTGCGGGCGACATCTCGCCAGCACTATCAGGTCAGCTGGCAGGTAGGGAACTACACGCTCGCGCCAGGCGGGCGGTACCGCGTGAGTGTGCAACTCTCTGCGCAGACCGTTGGATCTGCGGACGTTCTCGTGGACGCGCAAGGCGGCTTGCGCGGTGCGTCGGGCTCGAACCTCGCGGGCGCGGGCAGTCGCACCGTCCCCATCAAGTTCAGGCTGTCAGCGCCAGTTGCCTGCAGCGGAGCGGAGCAGCCAGGCTGCGCGGGTTCGTTGCCGTGCAGGTCGCTCCAGATCGACTTCGCGCCGCCCTCCACGCTCGCAACCGGCCCCGGCCCGAACGCCGTTGTCTGCGCTGACTTCAACGGTGATGGTCGTCTGGACACCGCCGTCGCCAACGTCTACGGAGCGAACGTGGTGGTCAGACTCGGGCTCGGTGACGGGACGTTTCATCCGGCGGCCAGCTACGCCGTGGGCTCGGGGCCGCGAGGGCTCGTCGCGGCGGACCTTGACTCGGACGGGCGGCAGGATCTCGTGTCGGCGAATCACTACGACGCAACCGTGAGTGTCCTGATCGGGAGAGGGGACGGGACGTTCGCGGCGCAACGGCAGTTCCCGGCAGCGAGCAGCGGGGGGCGGCCCACGCAGGTCGTGGTCGCGGACGTCAACGGGGACACGATACCCGACGTGGTCACGTCGAGCGAAGTTCAGGACGACATCGGCGTCATGCTGGGGGACGGCGCTGGAGGCCTATCCGTTCCAGTGCGGCATGCGGTCGGGGATTTCCCCCACGGGATGGCCGTTGCCGACCTCAACTGCGATGGCCTCCCGGATCTTGCCGTGGCGAACTACGGAGTCTATCGGACGCTGAGTGACGTGAGTGTCTTGCTGGGTCTCGTTGGCGGTGGATTCGCTCCGGCACGGGACTACCCTGCAGGCTTCGCTCCGTGGTCTGTCGCCGTCGCCGACTTCGATCAGGACGGCGATATCGATCTCGCGGTGACAAACTACGGGGTCGTCGGTACCGGCGGTAGCGTCGGACTGCTGCTTGGCCTCGGTGACGGGACGTTCGGTCCGGTCACGAACTTCCCGGTCGGCGACCAACCCTATGCCGGCGTCCTCGGCGACTTCAACCACGATGGCAAGTGGGACATGGGCGTGGCGAACGCAGGGGACTCGACACTGAGCCTGCTCATCGGCAACGGGGACGGCAGCTTCCTTCCGCAGCGCGTGTTTGCTGCCGGGGGCACGTGCGTCGGGGTGGGCGCGGGCGACCTCGACGGTGATGGCCGAGTGGACGTCGTGACGGCGAATGGAGATGCCGACACCCTGAGCATCGTGCTGAACCGCTCCTGGTAGCCTTGGCAGGGGTCGAGCGCCGCTGGCTGCTCGCGTTGGTGACGCTTCGAGCTCCGGGGGGAAGACGCCAGCCCGAGCGCCGGGCCACCGGGCGCCGTGAACATGCCAAGCTCCGCCTTGCTTCCGAGGGCCAGCGGCGGGCTCGTCCGGCTCGCGTCTCCGCGCGGAACGCGCTGGGGCTCCCGCGCGCCCTCGCGACCCTCGGCTCGGTCCGCTCGCCGTGCGGGAAAGGGCGATCCGTCGCCCCGTCAGCGCGACCGTGAGACGATGCGCCAGAGGGAAGGCCTTCCTGCGGGCCTGATGGCGAGCGATCTCGGCCCGCTCGCCGTCGGGGGCTCGCGTGCGCGATCAGGGACCCGTGCCGGCAGCGTTCGCCGCGCGCACGAGATAGAACCAGGCCGCGCCATCGGTGAGCACGCCCGGGTCGTCGAGGGACGTCAGGGGCGTGGCGCGCTCGGGAGACGGGCTCGTGAAGGGTGCATCAGCGCTGCGGAGCACCCGGTAATCGAGCACGGGGGGATCGGCGGTCACGGGATCCCAGGACAGCCGCGCGTCCGCCGCGAACTTGACGAGGCGCAGTCCCGTCACCTCTCCGGGGGGCTCCTGGCACGGAGGCGGAGGCGGATCGGGATCGGCCTCGTACTCGACGAGCCCGGCGGCCACGTCCGCCTGCATCTGCGCTCCCGACACCCAGGGCTCGTACGTCGGATCGCAGCGCAGGTACATCTCCAGCCAGCCCGTCACGACCTTGCGGTAGAGCGCTTGCCGGGCCGCCGCGGCGTTGCCGCACGTCAGGCCGCACAGCACGTCGCTGGGCATCTCGGGATCGCAGTGATTGGCGGAAACGACCAGCACGCGCCGGCGCGGGGGGCCCGCGGCCGCGTAGAGGGCGCGCGAGCTTCCGCTCGCGTTGCAGGACGAGTCCTCGGAGTGCGTGATCGCGACCGGCCGCGTCACGGTGGCCAGCGCGGCCGCGCCGAGCCCTCCGCTGTCCACGGGATCCATCGGCGCGGCCGCCACGATGCGCGGGTCGCGCGACAGGGCGACCAGCGCGCTCATGCCTCCCGCGCTGTGGCCGCTGCTTCCGATGGCGCGAGCGTCCACGTGGCCGAAGAGCCAGGAGGCCGGATCCTCGTGCGCGGCCAGCGCCCACGAGACGCACGCGCTGAGATCGTCGGCATTCCGCGAGTGATCGGCGAGGCCCGGGAAGTTCGGGATGATGGTGATGAACCCGCGCGAGGCGAGATGGCGGCCGAAGTCCACGTAGCGCGCCCTCGTGCGCGAGAACCCGTGGCCGAACACGACCACGGGGCAGGGTGAGGCTGCGGCGTCCACGTTGCCGCTGGCGTCCGAGGGAAAGTGGACATCCGCCTGCAGGGTCGCGCCCTGCGTTCCCGGAATGCTCGCGGAGCGCAAGCCCGGAAGGAGAGGGCCCGCCGCACCGGGATCGGTCGCGGCCCCCGCGCGGCCGGCGACGAGCGCGGCGATGAGAGCGCACGCGAGCAGGCCGGCCCGCGACGCCGCAAGGCGACGGCGCGTTGCGAGCCGCTGGCGCGCCGCGGGACTCAAGCGAGCAGCCACGAGTCGAGCGTGACTTCGGTCTGCAGCGCCCGCGTGACGAGGCAGCCGGTGATGGGTGGCTTGCTGTCCTCGAGGCCACCCTCGCAGGTGGCGGTCGCGATGCGCTTCATGGGCTCTCCACCTGATCGTGTCGGGGGATGCGCGTGAGTGTAGCCCAGCGGGACTTGCGCCTGGCGAGACACGCGGCCGGTCCCTTCTGGCCCTCGGTCCTCGCGCGCGCCGCGGTGATGGCGTCCGTCGTGACGGCGCGCGCCGCCTCGAGCGAGCGGCCGTCGAGATCGCGCACGAAGCGTTTGATCCCGGCCCCCCCGAGGGGAAAGCGGCGGACGTCGGCCGCTGCTCACCGCCCCCTCCTGCCCAACTGACGTCCGCGAACGGGCGAGCCGTCGCCCTTTCAGCGCGACCGTGAGACGATGCGCCAGAGGGGAGGGCGTGTGGAGAGCCCTGTCCTCCATCCCGTCGGGTCGAGTCATGTCACGCTGGCCTGCGCCGCAGCGCGCCTTGCGTCAGGAGACGAGCGCCTCGGTCAGCGGTGCGTCGCTGCCCTGAAGCCGAAGGGCTGCGCAGAACGGGGGGCCGACGGCACGTGCGCGGAGGAGGACTTCACATGAGGACAGCGTTGGTGCTCGCGGCGCTCACCGTCCTGCTGTTCGCGCAGGCGGCCGCTCCCGCGGCCGAATGGCCTCCCTCAGCATGGACGAGGCTCCCGGCGGGTGGGACGGACGATGTCTCCGTCACGCTGCTCCACGCGCCGCGCGCGACGGCAGCCGACGAGACGTTCGTCGCCTTCGAGCTGGCGAACGCGTCGAGCTCGCCGATCACCGTGCAGCATGTCGAGTGCGTCATCGAGGGCGCGACGTTCGATGCGCAGGGCAAGAGGTTCGACGGGCGGATCGTGCTGAAAGTGCCGGCGATCCTCGACGCCTCTCGCCCCGAGGCCGGGGCCACGCTGCCGCCCCGGAGCACGATCATCCTGCGTGGCGACTGCTCCGTTGCGGCCGCGACCCTGGGCGTGCCGGGGATGTCGCGCGGCGTCTACCGGAAGGGCCATGCGCCGCGCGTGCGGCGCGTGCCGGAGGCCGGGCTTCATCTCGAGGCCTCGGCGTGGGTGACGATGGTTGCCCGGCTCCCTTCGGCGCAGCGTCGGGAACGGCTGGCCATCGCGCTGGACTGGGATCCCGTGGATGCTCGCGGCATGGAGGCCGTCATGGCGCGCGCCGCCGATGCCGTGCGGCGCGCTCCGGCCACGCATTCCGCGCCCGACGATGCCGCCGGCTGGCTTGCCATCCCGGAGATCGCGCAAGCGCTGCCCACCGCCGTTCTCCTCGCGGGCCTCGACGCGCGCGCCACGGGCTGGGTGGAGAGCCATCGCGCGGACTTCCTCATCCATGCCGTGCGCGCCCGCACCGCCGAGCGGGGCATCCTCACGGCGTTCCTTCGCGAGCGGCTCGAGCGCGGCTCGCCCGATGCGATCGGCTGGCTGCTGCGCGCGCCCGACATCTGGGACGAGAGCTACCGCCCGGCGGTCGAGCGCCTCGCGCGCGCCGGTGTCGTGCCGGGGACCGGCCGGCTTCTCGTGCACCACGCGCAGCCCGGGGAGACGGCGCAGGCCACGTCGTCGCTGCTGCTTGCCGTCGAGCGGCCCGCGATGCGGACAGGCCAGGCCGGCGGCGAGCGCCTGCCGGACGCGGAGGGCCTGTCGGGCTGGCTGTTCGAGACCCCGGAGCCGGCGCGCGGCGCGCCCGCGCTTGCTGGCGGCGAGGTTCTGTTCCTGACGAGCGACCTGCAGGTCTGGGCGGTTGATGCCGTCTCCGGCAGGGAAAGCTGGCATCGCGCGCTGCGCGCGGACGAGCTCGATGTTCCGAGTTTCGATGTCGCGGGTCCGACGCGTGGCCGCTTGCCGTTCGTCTCGGCCGGGTTCCCTCGGCTGCTCGGCTGCGGCTCGCACGTGGTTCTGCTCACGTGGCGCTTCCGCGCCGAGACCACGCAGCCGTGGCTGACCGGTCTCGATCCGCGCACCGGAGACATCGCGTGGGAGCGACCCTCCGGCGATGCGGTCCTGCCCGCGCCCGGAGCGGATGCGTGTCTTGTCGTCACGATGGCCCCCCACGCGACGTCGGCTCGCGGTGCAACGAGCCGCGTCGAGCTCGTGGACGCCGCCACCGGCCGGACGCGCTGGGACCGCAAGCTGCGCGGAAGCCTCGTGGCCAGCTGCGTGTCAGGCGACGCCGTGGCATGCATCGTGAACGCGGCGGATCACGAGCGCCTCGTCGTGATCAACTGCGCCAGCGGCGCCGTTCGCACGCGCGTCATGGAGGACGGAGTGCCGCGCCCGGCAACGTGGGGCTGCTTCGCCGAGGCGGAGCGAATCGTCACCTTCACGGCCTCGCGCCCGGAGTCCGACGTGGTCATGGCCGCGCCTCCCCTGGTCCGCTGCTGGGATCCGAGAACGCTCGCCCTCTCGTGGTCCGCCACGCCGTGGCTCGATCCGTTCGCGCTCGACCAGGGGCTCCTCGTCGGCCGTTCTACAGAGGGGCTCATCGCGACGGATGCGGCAAGCGGGAAGGAGAAGTGGACGGCGCCCGTCCATGCCCTGGATGCCGCGATCGGCGAGGACGTTGCCGTCGTTGACTGGCAGGCGTCTTCGTCGATCGCGCTTCTCGACGCCCGCAGCGGGGCGCCGACGGCACGCATGCCGGCAAGGTGCAGCGGCCTGTCGCAAGGCGGCGTGATGACGTTCGCGACGACCGAGCGCGGCCTTCTCGCGATCGCGCGCGCGAGGACCGAGGGCGGTGTCGCGATCGTCGCGAGCGAGGCCTCGCGGCGCCAGCGCGCGCGCATTCTCTGGGAGCGCCCTCACGCGAGATCCTACAACTGGCCGCCGTTCATGGCCGCCGGCGATCGTGTCGTTGCGAGGTCCGGAGACGGTCTCGTAGCCATTGATGCCGTGAGCGGCGCGACGGCCTGGACGATGGATCCGGCCCCGGGTCACCGGGTGGCCGCGGTCGCCGTCTCCGAGGAGATCGTCGCCGTCCAGATCGACGACGACGTGGTCGGCCTGTCCAGGGCGACCGGCGAGCGCGCGTGGTCGACACGCCTGACACCGAACTCCTGGCCGAGGCTCCTCGCGGCGGGTGCGGGTGTCGTCCTCATCGGCGCGAGCACGCCCGTGGCCGGGCGCGGCCTCGCGCGCGCGCTCGACGCGAGCACGGGGCGCCTCGCGTGGGAGATGGCGACGGGCGCGCAGGCGCCGGTCGCGGCGGCCGTCCGCGGCAATTCCGCCGTGTTCGCGTCGTTTCAGGGTGACCTCGCCGCGTTGGACGTCGCCACGGGGAGCGCCCTCTGGAGCGCGAGGGCGGCGCTGAGCGACGGCGAGCGCATCAGTGCCATGAAGCTGGCGGGCGAGGACTCGTCGATCGTCGTCCTCGAGTTGAACAGCAGCGGCCAGCGCGTGCTCGGCATCCATGGCCCGAGCGGCGCGACCTGGTCCATCGCACGGATGGGAGCCGTCACCGTGGACGATGCCGTGCTGCGGCCCGGCATTGACGAGCAGCGGGTCAAGGTGTTCGCGATCGATGCCCTCACCGCCGAGCCGGTCTGGCACTCCGCGCCCGTCCCGGGCCGCAACGGTCCTCCCGCCATTCTCGGCGACACCCTGTACTACGGCAGCGCCGAAGGCCACGTGCGCGCGGTCCACCGCGCGACGCGGAGCATCCTGTGGACGACCCGCCTGAGCTCGGGCATCCATGCGCTGGTCATCGCGGGCGGCAACGTCATCGCCGGTTGCGACGACGGGCGGCTGGTCGCGCTGCGCACGGACACGCCATGAGACCGAGCCCCGCCCGGCCCGGCGAATGAGCCGGCACCTTCCGCGCCGCCGTGCTTGCCACCCGCGGCCGAAGGGGCGGCGCCGTCGCGGGCGCCGTCTCGCGCCTACCAGGTGCGCAGGATGCCGACGTGGCCGCTGACGGTCGTCGAGTCCTCGACGATGGGGCTGTCCTTGATCTCGCTGCCCAGCCACTCGTGCGTCAGCGTGCCGAAGAACGTCCACTTGCGGCGGGCGAACGGCTTGTGGAGGCTGAGCTCGACGCGGGGGTTCACGGCGTCCTCGCCCTCGTACGCGGGACGCTTGGCCATCGCCTCGGCTGGCGTGACGCCGTAGTAGTAGTCAACGAGTGACGCGGACTGCCACTCGATGCCGAGCGCCGGCGTGATCTTCCAGCCGTCCGCGCGGACGGGAAAGCCGAACATGAGGCTCACCTGCTGACCATCATGACGCCCCAGGACATCCGTGAGCGCCATGAACGTGGTCTCGACGTGCTCCCAGCTCCCGAGCATGCGGATCCCCGCATCGGCGGACATGCGTCGCTCGCTCATGCCCACGAGGAAGTCCGAGTCGCTGGCCTCGTAGCCGTCGAAGCGCGCCTGGGCCAGGACGTCCATGTCGAAGTGGCGCGTGTCCACGGCGCGAACGCCCATGCGCACGGTCTCGAAGAAGAAGCGATGGGCGCGCACGGCGAACAGGGGGACGGGGATGATCTCGTTGTCGGCGTCCACGTAGGGCCGGGGCGATCCGATGACGGCGACGCCCACGGACCACTGCGTGCCTCCCTCTCCCCGGCGCCCTTCGGCATGCGCGACCAGGGCGAGCGAGAGCAGGGCGGCGAGGGCAGGAACGACGCGACGGGCTTGCATGGAGGCTCCTCATGCGGGTGGGCGGGGGCAGCGCAACGTGGCGGCTGCGTGCGACGGCCGGGATTGTCTCATGAGGCCGGCATCCTCGTGCCTCCGCGTACTCGGTGACAATCCCGCGCCTGCCCCGCGAGCGTGAAAGTCGTGGGAGACGGGCAGAAGCTCGCGACGATCCCCTGGAACGGGATCCTTCGGCTCAGGGCCACCGAGACCGGGGCGCTTCTCGAGCGACACCGCGTCAGCGCCAGCCAGGTGAGGGACGCCGTCACGAGCCGCGACGGTTCGCTGATCGCTCTCGCCGGAGTGGGCGGCCACGCCTGCGTGCGGGCCGTGGCCGCCGGGCACGCGCGCGATGTCCTCGCGGGGCACGAGGGAGCCGTCCAGCGTCTGGCTCTCAGCGGGGATGGCGGGCGGCTCGTCACCCAGGGTAGCGCCCGGACGTGCTGCGTGGTCACGAGAGCGACGTGTATCTCGTCTGCTTCAGCCCTGCTGGTGCGCGCATCTACTCCGCCAGCTGGGACGGGACGGTGCGCGCCTGGGATGCGCGCACGGCCGAGGTCATCGCGACCGTTAGCGGCGTGGATCCGAAGGGACTCCTTCCGAGTCCGGATGGGCGCATTCTCGCCGCGGCGCCGGCGAGCAAGAATCTCCCGGAAGAGGCGGCCGCGCGGCATGAGAGGATCGCGTCTGAATGAGGCGCGCATGATGGCCGGCGAGGCAAGGGAGGCAGGCGAGGTGGCGGCGGCGCGCCGACGGGCCGCGTGGATGCTGGCCATCGTGATCCCCGCGCCGTCCATCGGCGCCGCGATGGCGTTCTGGGTGGCGCCTGGCGCTGCGGGCAACGCGGCCTACACGGCCGGCAAGGCCTTGCTCTACGGCATCCCGCTGCTCGCGCTCCTGTTCCTTGACGGACGCTCGGTGCTCGGCGGGCCGAAGCGGGCGCATGCGATGGCGATCGCCGTGGGGCTCGGCCTTCTCATCTCGGCCGTGATCCTGGCCGGCTTCGGCGCGGCCTCGGGCTCGCTCGCCACGGGCCAGCTGGCGTCGCGGGTGGAGGCCGCGGGGATCGGCACGCCCGCGCGGTTCCTGCTGCTCTCCGCCTACCTCGTGCTCGTGAACTCGTTTCTCGAGGAGCTCGCGTTCCGCTGGTTCCTGATCACGCGCCTGCGCCTGTTCGTCGGGGGGACCGTCGCGGCGGTGCTCGCGAGCCTCGCGTTCACCGCGCACCACGTCGTCGTGCTCGCCGCGTTCTTCCCCGCGGGCCTGGTGCTCGCGTGCTCGGCGGGCGTGCTCGTCGGCGGGCTCATCTGGTCGTGGTGCTTCGTGCGGTTCGGCTCGATCTGGCCTGGCTACGTCAGCCACGCGATCGTGGACATCGCGGTCCTCGGCATCGGCTGGCAGCTGATCTTCTCCGGCTGAGCCGGACTGGACGGGGCTCGGCGCCGCGGCCTAACGTCAGGCATGGGCCGCTGCCTGTTCCGCATCGTCACCGTCGCCGCCATCCTCGTCGCGCTCGCCGCCGACGGGCAGGCCTGGGCGCGATGCTGCACGGCCGACCCGTCGGCTCGCGATCTTCGCCCGGCCGCCCGGCCGCTGACGGTCACGCGCTTGCGGCTCACCGGGCAGGTGGACCTGACGTGGGAGGCGGTGTCGGCGGAGTACCGCGTGTTTCAGGGCGATCTCGATCGCCTGCACGCCGAGCGGCGGCTCAACGATGCCGAGGTCGCCACCGGCGCGATCGCGTCGGCGCGGCTCGGCGAGCCGGCAGGCAACGCTTACTGGCTGGTCTCGTCCCGCTGTCATCCGCTCAAGTGCACGCGGGGTCGCGACTCCTTCGGCCGCGAGCGCGAGATCCCGGGTTGCACGACGGTCGAGGGAGGGTGGCTCGGCTTCGCCGAGGCCACGTGCCTGCTCCGCACCGGACCCGATGGCGTCGTGCGGACGGCCGCCGAGCACGCCGCGTTCGCTGCATGCTTTGACGATCCGTCCACGGCCCCGCCTCTCGTCTCCGGAATGGCCATCGCCTGGGCGGCCGACCAGGCGCCGGCAGCCTGCAGCACCTGCCTCGAGTTCAGCTGCGTGCAGGTGACCGCGGACGCTGTCGTGCTCCGGTTTGCCGGAGAGCCTGTCGGCGACTGCGACGCGCTGCACGCCGGAGGACCCTGGGCTCACGTGCCGCTCCGCCCGAGCATCAGCTTCCAGCCCGAGGATCCGTCGGTCCCGCAGCCCGCGTCGTGTCCCTGAGGGCAGGGCTCGTGCCGCTGGCCCGTTCGCTGCCGTGAGGGTGCTGAATCCTCGCGAGGGCGCGCGCCGGGCGCGTGAGAAGATGGCGGCGAACAAGCGTCTCGGCAGGAGGACCGCCCGTGATCGCGAACCCCGACGACCCCTTGCCCGCGCTGGCCGAGCAGGTGCGCCTCCAGATCCGGATGAACGCGCGGCGGGCGACGTGGTGGATCCCGTGGATCTTCGTGATCGGGCTCGCCGTGTCGATCCTCGGCCTGATCACGGCCGCGATGATGTCCCGGGACACCGGCAGGGCGCTGCCCGTCGCCGTGCTCGCGGTCCCGACGCTGGGGTTCGGGTGGGCCGTGGCGCTCTGGCTGCTGGGGCCTCTCCTCATCCGGCCGCGGATCGTGCCGTGCCTCGCGCGCGAACTCGGACCCATGGGGGGCGAGACCATGGCCGCGTTCAAGCGGGGGCGGGCTCTCTTTCGCCACGCGTCCGCGCTGGAGCGCCTGGCGATCGCGCGCGGCGTGGATCCGCTGTCGGCCTTCGGCTTCCACGACGAGCACTACGATCAGGACGTTCGCTGGCGATCGGCGGCGGACGGCCAGCGAACCGTGGACGCGCTGCGGGCGAGCCTCGACGGCGAGCTCGCCGCGGACGCCGAGGTGGCGCGCGATCTCGAAGCGCTCGCGAGCGTCCTGCGGACGGCCGCCGAGCGAGGCGTCGACTTCAGTCTCGCGGTGCGTCTGCATGCGACGGAGAGCTTGCAAGCCGTGTGCACGAGCGAGAGCCGCAGCGGAAGCTTCTGGTAACGCGGCCAGCGCGTCCCTCGGGAGCTGAGCGGCGTGACCTCCCGGCCCCAGCACGCCCGACCCACGTGGGGGCACGTCCGAGCGGTCACGGTGTAAGCTGGACTTGGTGGAGGCGCCGAGCCGATGCGCTTGCAACGGTGCGCCTTTCGCCGCATGCGGAGCACCGAGCGTGATGGAGATGGGCTTCGACTGGGCAGCCCCCCCGGTGCGCTGGCAGATCGTGCCTGACGGTTTCCAGCCATGTGACATCCGCCAGGCCCGGGTCCGGGTCTAGGCGAGAAAGCATGCGATCCATCCTGTCACCGCGTCCTGCCCTCGACTTCCTTCTCACGCTTCTCGTCACGTTCCTCGTCGCGGTCACGGTTCGCGCGGACGTCGTGTTCGAGATGCCCTGCCATCCGGACTTGTTCGCGACAGCGCCGGAGGACTGGAGGGTCGCGTGCGACCACCGGTGGTTTCCGGGTGAGGCGCCCGCCATCACGCTGACGCTCTCGGCGCCTCGGGGAGTCCAGAAGCCCGTGGCGCCGCTGCCTGACGCCGCCCAGAGGTTCGGCATCCACCTCATCCCACCCGGGTCGCCGTCCAGGTTCGGCCCTCAGGTCCAGGATGCCCAGGAGCGCCTCGCCGCCATGGCGGTGCCGGATCGGCTCGTTCTCGAGCCGCAGAGCACCGAGGGTTCGCTCATGCTCGCTCGCTTCCGCGTGACGGTCGTCGAGCCGCATGCGCTTCCGCCTGGCCAATACACGATCGTCGTGCTCATGGAGGATTCCCTGCTCCTGCACGCGGTGAACGGCGAGCCCTGGCCACGCGACTGGAGATCACTCAAGTTCGATATCGGTCCGCCGCGCAACATCAAGGAAGACCTCCAGATGCACTTCCGGCGCGGCGAGTCAGCGGGCAGGGACGGACGATGGGGCGATGCGCTCCTCGAAGCCGACGCGATGCTGGCGCTGCCGCCGCCGACGGTGCGGGCCCACCTGCTTCGTTGCGAGGCGCTGGCGAGGCTCGGACGCGCGACGGAAGCGCGGGGGGCGCTCGCCGCGGCGTTCACGCTGATCCGCGCAGGGAGCGATCCCTATTTCGAGTTCGAGCGCCGGATGCGCCCGGACTACCTGCCCGAGCCCATCGAGGAGCAGACCCGCTGGGCGCGAGAGCAACTGGGCCTGGAGGTGTCCGATCCGGCGCCACCCGCGCCAGGGGAGTGATCGCGCCGCATGAGCCCCGCAGCCACGACAGCGATCACGACGGCTCGGCTGCGACTGGCGACTCTCCTCGTCGTGACCACGCTGTCCGTCGTGCCGGCATCGGCGGAGATCGAGATCCGCCTTCCGCCATCCGTGGATTCCCCCTTCGGTCGGGCCCTGCCCGACGGGGCGCCAGCGGCGAGCCACCGATGGTACCCGGGCGATGATCTCTCCATCGCCGTTGACTTCCTCCGCCCGCACGGCGCCGAGGGCCGGGTCGAGCGCATCGCGGATGTGACCGGACGGGCAGGCTTCTACCTCATCCCGATGGGAGCCTCGTGGAACCTGCCGCATCACGTCCCGGACAAGCCGCAACGCCTGGCCGCGATGTCGCTACCAGACAGGCTTCACCTGACGCCATTGCCAGGCGAAGGTCAGCGCTCCGTGGGGCGCGTGGCCATCGGGGTCATGGGTCTGGAGTCCCTGCCTCCTGGCATGTACACGATCGTGGTGTTCACCGAGGACTCCGCGCTCATCCGCGAACTGCGAGGCGAGGAGTGGCCACGCGAGCAGGCCTCGCGGATCCTCCAGGTCGGCCCGCCCGCGACTCCAGCGGAGAGTCTCCACATGCACTACCGGCGGGGTCGGCTTGCAGCGACGCGCGAGCGCTGGCCCGAGGCGCTCGCGGAGGCTGCCGCGGTGCTGCAGCTTCAGCCCACGGCGGTGGCCGGGTTGCTGCTCCAGTGCGAGGCTCTCACGCGCCTCGGGCGGGAGCCGGAGGCCAGGGCCGCGCTCGCCTCGGCCCTCGCGATCATCACCTCGAACGCTGATCCGTACTTCGCATCCGAGCAGCAGCGACTCGCCGACGCGGAGGGAGGCCCGGCCGGCTGCACCGCGCGCTGGGCTCGCGAGCACCTCGGGCTCGAGATCGCGAGGGCCAGCGCGGAGACAGCCGTGGCGCCCGTGCGCGCACCATGAGCGCGATGAGTACGGACTCGCCCGGCGGGCATGGTCGTCCACTGGCTCGCCCCTGTCCAGCCGCGGCAACCGGGCGCCGGGGAACATCGCGGGCGAGGTTTCCGTCCTGACTCACATGCTTGCCCACATGCTCGCCCTGGTCTTGATCGCGTCGGAACCCTCCGTTCAACCGCCCTCCGCGCCCGCTCGCGTCGAAATGGCGTTCAGGAACGGCGAGATCCCGCTCGCCGGCACGCTCCTCGTGCCCGAGGGGGATGGGCCGTTCCCGTGCGCCGTGATCGTGCACGGCTCGGGTGACAGTGACCGATCGAATCCGTGGACCTCGGCCCACGCCGACGCTCTCGTGAGGCGCGGCATCGCGGTCGTGCATCCCGACAAGCGCGGTGCCGGCGCATCCGGCGGGAGCTGGCGGGTGGCGACGTTCGCGGACCTTGCGGGCGACGCGCTGGCGGCCGTCGAGTTCGCGCGATCGCAGGAGCGCATTGACGGCGCGCGCGTCGGCCTCATCGGCTTCAGCCAGGGCGGGCACGTCGCGCCCCTGGCGGCCGCGCGGTCGCCGCGCGTCGCCTTCGTCATCAACGTCTCGGGCTCGGTCGTTCCCATGATGGAGCAGATCGGTGACGAGCTGCGGCTCCGGGCACGGCGCGAGGGGCTCGACGCCGCGCAGACGGAGGCCCTGCAGGCGCTCCATCAGCTCGCGGTGCGCCACGCGGTGAGCGGCGATCCGGCGTGGGATGCGTACCGCGACGGGTTGCGGGCCGCGAGCGAGGGGGCGCTCCGAGGCACGCGCGTCGTGGAGGGGTTCCCGCGGGAAGAGGATTCGCCCGCGTGGACGGTCCTCCGCGCGATGGGCGATCTCGATCCGCTCCCGTCCTGGCGCGCTCTCACGGTGCCGGCGCTGTTTCTCTACGGCGGCCGCGATGAGAGCGTGGACGTCCGAAAGAGCGTCGGGCGCATCGAGTCCGAGCTCATGGCGAGCGGCCTCGCGTACAGCGTCCTCCTCTTCCGGAACAACGGACATGCCCTGTACCGCGAGGATGCCCTCGACTTCATCGCTCGGTGGATCCACGATCGCGGCGCGGACTGATCGAGGGAGCAGACAGAGGCCGTTCCCGGAGCCCCGGTCGCGGAGGTCTTCGCGGTGTTCGTGAAGCCAGCGATCACCCCATGCGCGCCATGGCCGTCGCTCTCGGCTTCTTGTTCATCGCTCTTTCCATCACGGTGCTCTGATCGTTCCCAGCCGCGAGGCTCTGGCCGAGGAGGGCAGGGTCCGGGCCGGCGGGCTCCTGACCGGAGCGCGTGTTCCGCGCGCGACCGGGGCGCGTGTTCCGCGCGGTACCGGGGCGCGTGCTCCGCGCGACACCGGGGCGCGTGTTCCGCGCGCGACCGGGGCGCGTGTTCCGCGCCACGCAGGCGGGGCGGGGGGAGGCGTGGCATGCTTGGCGCCTTCCTCCCTGCTTCACGGAGCTCTGCGTGTCGTCGGTGCGCGAGATCCTCAACGCCTCGGCCCTCTCCCGCGCCCTGACGCGGATCGCGAGCGAGATCGTCGAGCGCAACGGGGGAGTCCAGGACATCGCCCTGGTCGGGATCCGCACGCGTGGCGTGCCCCTGGCCGCCAGGCTGGCCGAGAAGCTCGAGAAGTCCGAGGGGACTTCCGTCCCCACCGGGATCCTCGACATCACGCTCTACCGCGATGACCTGGGTGGAGGCACGCGGCCGCCGGTGGTCCAGTCCACCGAGATCCTGTTCCGGGCGGAGGAGCGCACCGTCATCCTGGTGGACGACGTGTTGCACACCGGCAGGACCGTGCGCGCCGCCCTCGACGCGCTGATTGACCTGGGCCGCCCCCGGCGCATCCAGCTTGCCGTGCTGATCGATCGCGGCGGTCGCGAGCTGCCCATCCAGGCCGACTACGTCGGGCGCGAGGTCCAGGCCAGCGCCGAGGAGAACATCTCCGTCCATCTCAAGGAGACCGATGGCGCCGATCGCGTCGCGGTGGAGCGGGGCAAGCCGTGAAGCCACCCGCGATCGCGTCCCGGCACCTGCTGGCCATCAGCGACCTGACGCCCGCGGACGTGGCGCTGATCCTCGAGACGGCCGAGAGCATGGACGCCGTCAACCACCAGCGCGTCAAGAAGGTCCCGAGCCTGCGCGGCGTGACGATCGTGAACATGTTCTACGAATCGTCCACGCGCACGCGCATGTCCTTCGAGATCGCGGGCAAGCGCCTGTCCGCGGATGTCATCAACTTCTCGACGTCGGCGTCCTCCGTGGCGAAGGGCGAGACCCTCCTCGACACGGCGCGCAACCTCGAAGCCATGCGCCCGGACCTGCTGGTCGTGCGGCACGGCGCGTCGGGCGCGGCCGCGTACCTGGCCCGGCGCCTGCGCTGCGCGATCATCAACGCTGGCGACGGCGCGCACGAGCATCCCACGCAGGCGCTGCTCGACGCCTTCACCATCAAGCGCCACCTGGGACGACTCGACGGCCTGCGCGTGGCCATCGTCGGGGACATGGCGCACAGCCGCGTGCTGCGCAGCAACGTGGCGCTGCTGACCATGATGGGGAGCACCGTCACCGTCTGCTCGCCGCCGACCATGACGCCGCTGTTCGCCGAGCGCATGGGCGCCCAGGTCACGTCGGACATGGACGCGGCGCTCGACGGCGCGGACGTCGTCATGATGCTGCGCGTCCAGCTCGAGCGGCAGTCGCAGTCGCTCATGCCATCCATCCGCGAGTACTTCCGTTTGTTCGGCCTGTCGCGCGAGCGCCTCGATCGCGCCAAGCCCACCGCGATCGTCATGCATCCCGGCCCCATGAACCGCGGCACCGAGATCGCTTCGGATGTCGCCGACGGCGAGCGTTCGGTCATCCTGCAGCAGGTCGATCACGGCGTGGCCGTGCGCATGGCGCTGCTCTTCCTGCTGTACGGCGGGGCCGAAGGGGCCACCGAATGAGCACGCTGCTTCTGAGGGGCGGTCGGGTCGTGGATCCCGCTTCGGGCCTCGACGCCGTGCGCGACGTTCTCATCGCGGATGGACGCGTCGTGCGCGTGGACGAGGGGATCGCCGAAGACGCCGACGAGACGCTGGACTGCACGGGTCGCGTCGTCGCGCCGGGGTTCGTGGACATGCACGTCCACCTGCGCGAGCCGGGGCAGGAGTACAAGGAAACGGTCGAGAGCGGCACGCGCGCGGCGGTCGCGGGCGGGTTCACCGGCGTCGCCTGCATGGCCAACACCGTGCCCGTCAACGACTGCGTGCCGGTGACCGAGGCCATCCTGCGCGCCGCGCGCGAGCGCGGACACTGCCGCGTCTGGCCCATCGCGTGCGTGACGAAGGGCATGGAAGGCAAGCAGCTGACCGAGTACGCCGAGCTCCGGGCGGCCGGCGCCGTCGGCCTGTCGGACGACGGCCGGCCGATCGCGGACTCGGGCGTCCTGCGCCGCGCGCTCGAGCACGCGGGCATGTTCGACATGCCGATCATTGACCACGCCGAGGACCCGGCCCTGTCGGCGGGCGGCCAGGCGCACGAGGGCTGGGTGGCGACCCGCTGCGGCCTTCGCGGCATCCCGTCTGCGGCCGAGGACATCCACGTCGCGCGGGACGCGATTCTCGCGGAGCTGACGGGATCGGCCATCCACATCGCGCACGTGTCCACGGCGGGCGCGATCGAGACGGTCCGGCGCGCCAAGCGCGACGGCCTGCGCATGACCTGCGAGGCCGCGCCGCATCACTTCCTGCTCGATGAAGAAGCCATCGGGGCGTTCGACACGGCGTGCAAGATGAAGCCGCCGCTGCGCGAGGCCTCGGACGTCAAGGCCGTCCTGCGCGGCCTGCACGACGGCACGATCGACTGCATCGCGACGGATCACGCGCCGCATCACGCGGACGAGAAGGACGTGCCCTTCGACGAGGCGGCGTTCGGCATCGTGGGGCTCGAGACCGCGGTCCCGCTGGCGATCCATCACCTGCTTCACGCGGGCGTCGTGGACCTGGCCCGGCTGGTGGCGCTCCTGTCGTGGAACCCGGCCCGCATCCTCGGGCTCTCGGCCGGGACGCTGGCGGTCGGCGCGGCAGGCGACGTGACGGTCCTCGACCTCGAGCGGCCTGTTCTCGTGGACCCCTCCCGCTTCGAGTCGAAGGGGCGCAGCACGCCCTTCGGCGGACAGGAGCTCCGCGGCGGCGCGATCGCGACGATCGTCGGCGGGCGCATCGCCTGGACGCTCGCCGGTGGCGTCAGCCGGGATCGCTCCCGCTGACGATCGGCGCGCGCGCCGGAGCGTAGGGTTTCGGCGTGCCACGGATCGCTTCGCCGTCCGGCTGACTTTCCAGGTCGAACACGATGCGAAGGCCGGCCGGCCCCTGGCGCTCGGCGCGCGCCTTCACGCGGTAGGCCACCCGCTGCACCAGGACCGTGTTCCCCTCGCGCCAGGGCAGGTCATCCGCCGTCTCGATGCGCAACGCGAAGGCGTCGCCGCCGCCGCCCACGATCACCCGATCGGGCGAGCGGTCCTTCGAGTCCTCGCGGCGCTTGCGGTCGCGCTTGCCCGCGAGCATGACCCACAGCCAGTCACCGATGCCGAGCAGCGGCTCGGGCATGGGCTCGCTCGTGATCGCGTCGTGAAGCAGGCGGATGACGCCGGTGCCCGCGAGCAGGCCGGTCAGGAACCCGTGCCACGACGTGAAGAAGTAGATGAGCGGCAGGAAGGGGTTGCCCGTGAGCGCCGCGCTTGCCATGGCGATCTTCCCCTCGACGTCGAAACGCCCTCCGTGGCCCGCTGCGTGCGCCGTGCGCTCGATCTCGGCGTGGATGCCGTCCATCCAGATGGGGTAACCGACCGCGTAGAGCGCGAGCATGAGCAAGACCTGGATGAGCGCCGACGGCACGGCGGCTTCGGCCCACGCGGAGGTCTGCAGGGTCGGCACCCTGTCGCGCCAGCGCGCCGGCAGGGCGGAGGCGACCAGGCCGATCAGGAACGAGCTGACCCGGATCGCGAGGCCGCGGGCGCCCGGACCTGGCTCCATCGACTCGGGTGACTGGTATCGCACGGGTGCTCCCCGCGCGCATCTTGCGCCGTGCCAGCCCCCGAGGGAAGAGGCGTCAGGCGGCGCTCTGGCGGCGGCGCGGGGTCGTGACGTCGGCCATCGCGTCGGAGAGGCGCCTGCAGGCGCGCTTCTCGATCTGGCGCACGCGCTCCTTGGTGAGGCCTACCTCGCCGCCGACCTCCGACAGCGTGGCCTCGTCCTGACCCAGCAGGCCGAAGCGCCGGCCGATCACGAGGCGCTCGCGATCGGAGAGCAGGGGCAGCACCTCGTCGAGGCGCATCAGGGCGTCGCGCCGGATGAGAAGCGCCTCGGCGTCCTCCAGCCCCGCGAGCGTGTCGCTGACCGCGGGGTCCTCGACGGAACTGCAACCGGCGGCGAGGCCGGCATGCTCGGTGATCTCGCGCAGGGAGGCCTTGGTCGCGGCGGCGATCTCGTCGGGATGGGGCGTGCGGCCCAGTTCCTGAGCGAGGCGCTGGCGCGTGCGCTTGTACTCCTGCAGCGCGTGCTGCCGGTACTTCGGAACGTGAACCGGATGCTCGAACGTCCGCAGGTAGGCCAGGATGGCCCGCTTGATCCACCAGGCGCCATAGGTGATGAACTTGACGCCGCGCGAGGCATCGAAGCGCCGGGCCGCCTCGACCAGGCCGAGCATCCCTTCGTTGACCAGATCGTCGAGGTCAATCTCGCTGCGCAGATAGCGCTGGGCGACCGACCGCACGAAGTTCTGGTTGGCCATGGCGAGCGTCCAGGCGGCCTCGTCGTCGCCGCTCGCGGCGCGCGCCGCGAGCTGGGATTCCTGGTCCGGGTCGAGCGTGACGTAGCCCGATTCTCCGGACAGGGCGCGGGCGCTGCGCGTCTCCAAGTCGTCGCTGATGCGGGTCTGCTGGCTGCTCATGACGGTCCTCGCTTGTCGGGCGGCACTCGCCGACAGCGAGAACAAGAGCAGGGAGCGTGCCAGGGCGACCCATATGTCTCAAACTACTGAAAACAATGGCTTTGTGTTTGATGGCGCGCGCGACGGGCGTCGCAGACTAGTGGAGACTGAGCTCCAGTTCCTCGGAAAGTAGAGAACGACCCTACTTTCCAGCCCGGAACGGGCGGAAGTCGAGCTTGAGCTTGTTGAAGCGCAGGAAGTCCATGAAACGGCCGTAGTCGTCGTCCGGGAGGCCGAAGAGCCTGGCGGTCTCCTTGTACGACCCGGAGGTGCGGCGCAGACCCTCGGCGACGACCTCGCGCGCCTGGGCGCGGGTCAGCGTCTTGGCGCGCAGCGGGGCGCGCACCGCCGACCAGAAGTCCGTCCGTCCCGCCAGCAGATCCTCGAGCGCGGGCGGCGCCGGCTCGTCGCCGCTCCGGACGCCGGATGGGAGGCGAACCTTGAGCGGACGGGTCTGTCGGTCGCGGACGCCCTCGGGGATCCGCTCGGCGCCGAGCCGGCCAGCGCTCGCGAACGCCGCCATGCGCGCCACGCAGTTGCCGAGCTCGCGGATGTTGCCGGGCCAGGGATGCGCCACCAGCAGGCGCATGGCGTCCTCCGTGAACCCCTCCAGGGGCTTTTTCTCGCGCTCGACGATCTGGCGCAGCACGTGCTCGGCCAGCAGCGGGATGTCCTCGGGCCGGTCGCGCAGCGGCGGCAGGTGAAGGTGAATGACGTTCAGCCGCCAGTACAGGTCCTGCCGGAAGCGGCCGGCGGCGACCTCGGCCTCGATGTCGAGGTTCGTCGCCGCCATGACGCGCACGTCCACCTCGACGGACCCGCGCCCGCCCACGCGCCGGACCTCGCGTTCTTGCAGCACGCGCAGGAGGCGCGCCTGCAGGTCGAGCGAGGCGTTCGTGATCTCGTCGAGCAAGAGCGTGCCGCCCTCGGCCTCCTCGAACACGCCGGCCTTGTCGCGATCCGCGCCCGTGAAGGCGCCCTTGACGTGGCCGAAGAGCACGCTCTCCATGAGCGAGGCGGGGATCGCGCCGCAGTCAATGGCGACGAAGGGGCCGCGCGCCCTGCGCGAACGCGCGTGCAGCGCGCGCGCGAGGACCTCCTTGCCGGTGCCGCTCTCGCCCGTGATGAGCACGCTCTCGGTGCTGTCCGCGACGACCCGCGCCGCGGACGCGAGCCGCTGCATGGCCGGGCTCTCGCCCACCATGCCGGGCAGAGCGTCCTCGGGTTCGGCGGCGAGGCTCCGCGCCGCCGACTCCTGGGCTCGCGTCTCGGCGCGCTGCGCGATGACCAGGAGCTGCGTGAGGTCCGCCGCGATGGCCTCGAAGTCCGCGCGCGCCCGCGCGGGGAAGCTGCTCCCGCGCGCGCGGCGGTCCACGTACAGGACGCCGAGGATCTCCGAGTCGTGCAGGAGCGGGCAGGCCATGAGGCTCTTCACGCGCAGATCCGCGATGGAGCCCTTCCACTGCAAGCGCTTGTCGGCGGACGCGTCGGGCGCGAAGAGGCCCTGCCTCTCGCGCAGGACCCACTCGACCACCTGGCGGGGCACGTCGCGCTCCGGCGCCGCCAGCGGGCCGCCCCCGGCCGCGACGGCCGCGCGGCACGTGAGCTCGTCGTCCTTGAGCAGGAAGAGCAGGCCTCGCTCGGCCTCGACGCTCTCGAGCGCGCGTCCGAGGAACGCCTGCACGAGCGTGTCGGCCGAGAGAAGCGACGAGCCCAGCACGGTCTCGCGGAACAGGCGCAGCCGCCGGAGCTCGCCCGGATCCGAGAGGCCGCCGGAGAGGCCGGTCGCGAGCAGTTGCTTGGCTCGCGAGCGCTGCTCGTCGGTCGTCAGCAGGTGGTAATGGCCGAGCACGGTCTCGCCGCGCGGCGGGCTCGCGCGCTCCTCGAGCGCGAGCGCGTCGTCGAGCACGGCGCGCACGTCGCGGCGCGCGAGGTATCCGGGCGCTTCCTCGCCCAGCCGGCGGGCTGCTTGCGCAATGAAGTCCACCGAGCGGTCCATCGCCGCGATCGCCTCGCGGGGGCGCGACTCGCGCATCGTGCGGGCGGCCGCATGCCACGCGCGCCACGCGAACTCGGGGTTCTCGGATCGCGCCGCGAGATCCAGCGCGCGTTCGAGCCGCTCGCGCGCCATGCTCGTGGGGCCGCAGCGGGCCATGACGAGAAGGGCCTGCGCCTCGACCTCGCGCGCGCCCAGCGAGGTCGCCTCGAGATGCGCCTGCGTCGCCTGCGCGAGCGCCTCGCGGGGCTTGCCGACCTCGAGCAGGAGCGACGCGAGCTCGGCCGCCTGCACGGTGGCGTGATAGCGATCGCCCGCGGCGCGAGCCTGGTCGAGCGCGGCGGTCGCCTCGACGAGGGCTTCCTCCGGCCGGTCTTGAAGCTGCAGGAGCTGGGCCGAGGCCGCCAGGTCATACGCGAGCCCGCGGGGGCTTCCGACCTCGCGATCGTGCTCGAGGGCCTCGGCGATCATCTCGCGAGCCTCGTCGAGGCGGCCCACCGACAGATGCGCGACGCCGAGCTCGTAGCAGGCCTGGGCGATGCCCGCGGGGTTCTGCAGGTCGCGGTGGATCGCGAGCGCCTGCTCGAAGCGGGCGCGCGCCGACGCGGGCCGGCCCCGCTTGAGATCGGCCTCTCCCAGGTTGCACAAGTTCTCCGCCGTGGATCGCCGGTCGTCGAGCTCGCGGTAGATCGCCTGGGCCGCCAGGTAGCAGCGCTCGGCCTCCGTGGCCGCGCCTTGCTGCAGGTGGACGTTGCCGACGTTCGACAGGCACTTCGCCTGCTCCATGCGCAGGCCCATCTCGCGGAAGATCGCGAGCGATCGCTCATAGCAGTCGAGCGCGACATGGTGCTCGCCGCGCGCGTTGTGCAGGATCCCGAGATTGTGGAGCGTTGCGGCCATGGTGGAGCGGTCGCCGACCTCGGTCAGCAGCTGCAGCGCCTCGCGGTAGAGGCCGATCGCCTCCTCGGACTTCCCCCGGAAGTGCGCGAAGAGCCCGAGCTGGCGCAGCGCCTCGGCGACGAGGACGCGATCGGACAGCTCGCGCACGTTCTCCCGCACGGCCGCGGCATGGACCTCGCCCTCGTCGAAGCGGCCGCGCATGTAGGCGTTCTGGACGAGGTAGGCGTGCGCCGCGACGATCAGGCGCGGCGAGCGCGTCTCGCGCGCCAGGTGAAGGCCTCGCTCGAGGTGCTCCTGCCCCTCGGCATAGCGACCGGCCAGGTTGCTCGTGAGGCCGAGGCCGATGAGCGCGCGCGCCTCCGCGGCCACGTCCGCGGCGCCGCGGCAGGCGCCGAGCATGTCGAGCCAGGCGGCCGTGGCCTCGTCATAGCGGCTGGCGCGCTGCAGAATCTCCGCCACGGCCTGCCGCGCAGCCAGGCTCTCCGGCAGCCGGCGGCGGCGCTCGTCGCGCGGCAGCTCATCGAGCAGCGCGAGCTGCGTGCGCAGGAGCTCGAGCGCCTCGCCCGCATTGCCCGCGGCGCGCCGCTCCGCGGCGGCCACGGGCAGGTGCCGCAGGGCGCCCCCCGTGTCGCCGCCCTCCACGCAGTGGCGCGCGATCTCGGCGGCGCCGCCGCGCGCGGTCTGGTCGGGCGCCTGCAGCGCGCGAGCCGCCGCGAGGTGGAGCTGCGCGCGATCGTCCGGTTCGAGCTCGCCGCTGACCATCAGCCGGAGATGCTCGTGGGCGAACGCGCGCCGGTCGTCCGAGACGCGGTGGATCAGGCGCTGCTCGAGCAGCTCGCGATCCGCGCGCGCGACCTCGCCCGCGGTCAGCCCCGCCATGATGGCCGCGAGCGGCAGGTCGAAGTCGGCGCCGAGCACGGACGCGGCGGCGAGCAAGCGGCGAGCCGTCGCGTCGGTGCGCTCGAGCCGGCGCCGCAGCATGTCGGCGAGCTGGCCCGCGGGCGCGCCGCCGCCGGCGGCGAAGCGCCACTCGCCGCGCACGCGCCGCACGACGCCCTCGGCGTGGAGCGATCGCACGAGCTCGACGGCGACCTGCGGGGCGCCGCCGGACTCCGCCGCGATGAGGCTCACGAGCTCCTTCGGCACCGGCGAGCCCGGCAACATGCCGGCCACGAGGTCGCGCACCTGATCGGGCGCGAGACGCTGCAGCGTGATCTCGCTCGACGCGCCGGTGCGCCGCGCGTCGGCGAGCGTCCGCTCGAGCAGCTCGTGCTCGCCGTCGGGGGGCATGCGGCGGAAGATCACGAGCGACAGCGCGCCCGCGGCGTCCGGCTGGCCGAACGTGCGCTCGCCATGCACGACGTTGCGGACCAGGTACCAGGCGAGCTCCAGCGTGGCGGCGTCCGCCCACTGGATGTCGTCCATGAAGATGGCGAGCGGCTCGCGGCGGCTCCAGGCCCGCAGCAACGCGGTCATCGCGGAGAACACGCGGAACTTGTTGAGGTCGGGCGAGAGGTCGGGCGGCTCGGGCTGGTTGCGGACGCACGGCAGCTCGAGGATCGCGGCGCTCGCCGCGCCGAGCGAGCGCGCGTCCGGCGGCACGATCTCCGCGATCTCCGCTGCCGTCTTGTCGCCGAGGGACGCGACGAGGGCGTCGAGGATTTCGCCCCAGGCGCCGGGGCCGGCGCTCGTCGGCCGGCAACGCCCGTGCACGGCATGGACGCCGTGTTCTGCGGCCCGCGCGATGGCCTCGTGCATGAGGCGCGTGCGCCCCAGGCCCGCCTCGGACGAGACGACCACGAAGCCGCCGCGCCCTTCGCCCGTGGCGCGCAAGAGCTGCGCGAGCGCTCCCATCGCGCCCTCGCGGCCAACCAGCGGGGGCTCGGCGACATCGCTCGAGGGCGCGGGGCCAGCCGAGCGGAGCGTCGCGTCCGTGCTCAGGTGGGCGGCGAAGGCGGGGAGCGGCTCGGGCAGCGAGGGCAGCAGGCGGGCCAGCACGTCCGCGGCGGCCGGTCGATCGGGGGGATCGAGGGCACAGCACTCCAGCAGCACGGCGACGGGGGCACGGGCGGGCTCGGGGACGCGCACGTCCTCGCCGCGTCCCTGCCGGATCCTCTGCAAGGCGGCCGGGCCGGCGAGGGTTTCGACGAGGCTCGCCCCGGCCGCGAAGACATCGGAAGCGGCCGACGGCGGCGCGCCGTTGAGGCGCTCGGGCGCGAGGTACGCGGGCGACCCGCCGACCGGCGCGCTCGCGTCGGGGCGATCGAGGCGCGCCGCGAAGCCGAGATCGACCATCGTCACGCAGCCGCGCTCATCCACGTGCACGTTGGCCGGCTTCAGGTCTCCATGCGCGAGGCCGCGGGCGTGCAGGTGCGCGAGCGCGCCGAAGACCTGCGCGGCGACGAGACCGGCCCGACCGGCGGTGGACTCGGCCGACAGGGGGGCGCCCGGCGCCCAGCTCATCGCCAGCGTCGGGGGCTCGGCGCCTTGCTGGAGGAGTCGCGGCCAGGCGGGGTGGTCGAGCGTCCGCAGGGCGGCCGCCTCGCGCTCGCACGCGGCGACGCCATCCGGTGGAAACAGCTTCAGGGCCGCATGGCCACCCGGGCCGTCGGCCTCGAACACCCGCGCGCCGCTCGCGCCTGGGGCGAGTTCGCGCCGGGATCGCCAGGCGCCGAGGCTCGGGCCGCCGGCCGGCGCGCTCACTTGCGGCCCGACCAGTCCCGGGGCAGCGGGAGCACCATCCAGCTCACGGACTGGCGGGCGTAGCCGGCCTCGCGGTACAGCCGCCACAGGGTGTCGTTCGACGCGTCGGCCGCGAGGCGGACCTCGACCGCTCCCTGCGACTCGGCCCACGCCCGGGCTGCCGCCAGCAGGCGAGCCGCGACGCCCTGCCGCCGCGAGGCCGGACGGACGTACAGGTCGTCGAGGTACGCGAACCGGGAGGCGTCGCGCGTGGTGGGGCAGAGGGCCAGCGAGACGAGACCGACCGGCTCGGTCGCCGCGATCGCCAGCAGGAACGTGAGGCCCGTTTGGCCCGCGAGGCTGGCGGCGACCTGTTCGCGGACCCGATGGCCGGGCGGCGCGGCCTCGCCGAAGGCGGCGTGGACCTCGGCCAGCAGCCCCTCGACGGCCATCGCGTCCGCGGCTTCGGCGACTCGGACCTCCATCGGAACCCCCTGCGCGCAGGCCGTCCGGCGCGTGGGCCAGCCGGTGCGCCCGCCGCGGACGGCGGCGGGCACCAATAATGCTCTACTTCTCCCCTAGAATAGAGTTCCAGCCGCAGGGATCGTCAAGGGGGGGCTGGTCCGCCGGGGTCGGCGACGTCAGCTTGCGACGCGAGCCCGCGTTCTGAGGGTCGCCCGGACGGTCAGGACCACCAGAGCGACCACGGCCACGACCGCAGCCACGACCATGGCGGAGCGGAAGTTCGCCTGGATGACCGCGAAGCTCCCGGCGCGGGACGCGAGGACCGCGCCGGCCACGGCGAGAAGGGCGCAGTACAGGACGTTGCTGACGGTGGACCAGAGCAGCACGCGGCGGCCGGGCATGTTGCCCATGCCGGCCAGGGGGAGGAAGAACCCGCGGGCGCCCGGGAGGAACCGGTTCAGCGCGAGGACGCGCGACCCGTGCGCGTCGTACAGGCGCTCGGCGCGCGCGTGAAGGCGCTGGGCGCGGGCGCTCCGGGACAGGAATCGGAGGGACACCTGCCCGAACCGCCGTCCCATCCACCAGGCGCTCATCGCGCCCAGGCACGACCCGAGCAGGGCGGCGCCGAAGACCAGGACCAGGAGGCCGCGCTCGAGCCCCGCCACGGCGCAGCCGGCCAGCATGAGCGTGTCTCCCCAGAAGGGCGGGAAGATGTACTCGATGGCGGCGGCCGCGAACACCACCGCCAGCAGCAGGCCGGGGTGGGCGGACAGGAAGGCGATGGGGTCGGAAAACATGGCGCTTTCGGGCGGGAGCATGCCATGGGCAGGCCCGGAGCCCGCGGGCGATGTGATGGATGCCTCCCGGGGGCCTCGGGTTGCTCGCGGCGCTCTCGCGAAGCCCCTCAACGGGCCGCAGGGGGCCGGCAGGCACCCGGAAGGGCGCCCGCGCCCCGTCGGCGAGTCGGCCTCGGGTGTGGCCCGGCGCCGGTTTTTTCCTTGGGCCGAGCCCCCGGCGGCGGCATGATCGGGGACATTCTGGAAACTGCCATGCGACGCATTCTCCGGCATCTCGGCGTGGCCGCCCCGGGCCTCCTCGCTCTGGCCGCCTTCGGCTGCAAGGGCAAGGAAGAGCCCACCTATGGCGACGCCATGGTGAGGGGCCTGCGCGAGGCCAAGGCCTCGCAGGCGCGCGGCGATCTGCAGACCATCTCGATCGCCATCACGCAGTACGTGTCGAACGACGGGAATCTGGCCGACGTGAGGGACATGGACGCGCTCGTGGCCGCGCTCCAGCCGACCTGGCTGCGCGTGGTCCCGCGCATGGACCCGTGGGATCGGTCGTACATCTTTCAGGCGGACGGCGACTCGTGGACGTTGCTGACCTCCGGCGTGGACGGCACGCCCGGCAACGCCGACGACATGGTCATGCGTGATGGGCAGCTGACGCAAATGCCGCGCGCGTTCACCCCCATGGGTCGTCCGTGATCTCGCGGAGGCCGCGCGTCTCCGCACCTTCCAAGGGCCTGCCCGTGACCATCCGCCATCGTCCCCTCGTGGGCGTCACCTGCGACTTTCTGCCCGCCCGCGAGGGAGCGATCAAGTACACCGTGCATGCGCGCTACGTGGACGCGCTCGCGGCCGCCGGCGCGGATGTCGTGGCCCTGCCGCCGCATCCCGCGCGCATCGCCGAGCAGCTCGCCCTCGTGGATGGCGTCCTGCTGCCCGGCGGCGACGACCTCGACCCGATGCTCTGGGGCGGCTCGCCTGGCGAGTCGCACGTCCCGTCGGACCCGAGGCGCACGGAGTACGAACTCGCGCTCGCCCTCGCGGCCATCGAGGCCGACGCGCCGTTCCTGGGCGTGTGCCTGGGCGCGCAGCTCCTGAACGTGGCGTGCGGCGGGTCGCTTCGAACCGATCTCCCGGTGGCCGAGGTCACGCATCTCGACGACGCGCTTCACCTCGCGCTCCGGCACGACGTGGACGTGATGAAGGGAAGCCTGCTCGCGCGCGCGGTGGGCATGCCGGATGGCGGCCGCCTGTCCGTGAACTCGTCGCATCGCAACGCGCCGGACGGCCTCGGGGGGAGCCTGCGCGCGTCGGCGCTCGCGCTCGACGGCGTGATCGAAGCGGTCGAGCACCGGGAACGCTCCTTCGTCGTGGGCGTGCAGTGGCACGCCGAAGCCGACGCGTCCACGGACGCCGCGAGCGCCAGCCTCATGCGCACGTTCGTGGAGGCCTGCGCGCGTCGCGGCCGCCTGAGCTGAGGTCCGCCGTGGCCGCCCCGTCTTCCGCGCCGCTGTTCGCGGTGGATCTGTTCAGCGGCGCGGGCGGCCTCTCCTGCGGCCTCGAGATGACGGGCGCCATCCGCACCGTCGCGGGCGTCGAGCGCGACCCCCATGCGGCGGCCTCGTTCGCGGCCAACCATCCGCACGCGGCGGCCGCGGGCCCGCGGGACGTGCACGACGTGACCGGGGCCGGCCTCCTGGCTGAGGCCGGCGTTCCTCGCGTGGACATCGTGGCAGGAGGGCCGCCGTGCCAGGGCTTCTCGAACGCCGGGTACCGGGATCCCACGGACGTGCGGAACTCGCTCGTGTTCCAGTTCGTGCGGCTGGTGGCCGAGCTCCGGCCGCGGTACCTCGTCATCGAGAACGTCGTCGGCATGACGTCCTTTCGCGTCACGGCGCGCGAGTTCGTCATGGACCGGCTGTGCCGCGAGCTGACGGATCTCGGCTACGCGCTCAACGTCCGCGAGGGGAACCCGGCGTCGTGGAAGGCGGCCATCATCAACGCGGCCGACCAGGGCGTGCCGCAGCAGCGGCGGCGCGTCATCATCCTGGGCGCGCTCGAGGGGCCGGTGCCCGTGATCGTGCCGGACCATGCGCCGCCCGATCGCGCGGTGATGCTGGGCCTGCCCCCGTGGGTCACCGTGCGCGAGGCCATCGAGGATCTCCCCGAGCCCGTCGCCGAGGAGCCCCAGGCGCTCCCGGCGGCCATCCGGCTCAGCGCGTTCGCGTCGCTCATGCGCGAGGGCGCGACGGCGCTGCACGATCACGTCCCGACGCGTCACAGGCCGGGCATGCCCGAGCGCATGGCGCGCCAGGCGCCCGGAGCGCCGCTCTACGATACCTGGGCGCATGCGTGGGTCCGGCTCGATCCCGACCGGCCGGCACCCACGGTGAAGGAGAACCACAACGCGCCGTCGGTGCATCCGTGGCAGCCGCGCGTGACGACCCCGCGCGAGTGCGCGAGGCTCCAGTCGTTTCCGGACCGGTTCACGTTCACGGGACCCAAGAGCCGCAAGCTCGTTCAGGTGGGCAACGCCGTGCCGCCGCTGCTCGGCCGCGCCATAGGACTGGCCATCCTCGCCGCCGCGATGCGCGCGCGCGGGGCCGCCTCGGCATGAGCGCGCGGCGCCCGCCGCGCGGCCCCGATCCGGTGCGCGCGCGGCGCGCGCTCATGCGCTGGTTCTCCACCCACGCGCGCCGCTTCTTCTGGCGAGAGGGTCTGGGCGGCATCCCCCTGACCCGCTTCCAGGTGCTCCTGGTCGAGTTCCTGCTCTGGAAGACCAGCGCCCGCGCGGCGCCCGTCATCCAGGAGATCGTCCTGAAGCATCCGGATCCCGCGACCGTCGCGCGCCGCACGCGCCGTCAGCTCGAGCGTGATCTCCGGCCCCTCGGCCTGCATCGCCGCCGCGCGGCTTGCCTGAAGGCCCTCGCGAAAGAGCTGGTCGAGATCCACGGCGGGGAGGTGCCCGCCGATCCGCGCGAGCTCATGCGCCTGACCGGCATCGGCCAGTACGCCTCGCGCGCGACCGCGTGCCTGCTCGCCGGATCGCGTCTCATGCCCGTGGACGCCAACACCACGCGGGTGTTCGGGCGCCTGTACGGCGAGCCGGGTCCGGGTCATCGCGTGCCCGGCCCGACCTGGGACGCGCGCTTCGACGCCTTCGTCCCCGCGCGCCAGCCCCGCCGCTTCGTGTGGGCCGTCATGGATCTGTCCGCCACGACGTGCACGCCGCGAGAGCCGCGCTGCCCGTCCTGCCCCCTGCGCCGCGACTGCGCGACGGCGAGCTGAGCCGGCTGGTGCCCCCTCCCTCACGATTCGGTTTCGAATCGTGAGAAGCGCTCCATGGCAGCCCCCTCCCTCACGATTCGCTCGCGAATCGTGAGAAGCGATTCAGTCTCGACGAACGGGTGGTGAGCCGACCGGGGCGCGAAGCCAGCGGAGGAGTTCTGCTGGCCTGGGGGGCTTGCCGCTCATGAGGATGCCGACGCGGAAGACCTTGGCCGCCATCCAGACGGCGACCACGACCGACACGGCTAGGAGAATCCCCGTGCCGATGTACTCCCACACGGCGGGCGGCCCGGCCGCGCGGCTCATCATCACGAGGGGGGTGAACGGCGGAAGCCACGACAGCACCTGGGCCAGCAGGCCGTTGGGGTCGCGCGAGATCGGAACCATGGTCATGAGCGGCACGATGAGAATCATCGTGACGGGAGCCATGAAGTTCTGGGCATCCTGCAGGCTGTCGCAGATGGACCCGATGGCGACGAGGATGGTCGCGTAGAACAGGAAGCCGAGCAGGTAGTAGACGACGAACCCGGCCAGGTACTCGGGCGTCGCGGCGCGGAAGAGCACGTCGAACACGGGCGAGGGGCCCATGAGCGCCCGTCCGCCGAGCACGGAGCCGAGGAAGAACAGGACCCACGTGCCGACGAGCGTCAGGCCCGTGCACGCCGTGCCGAGAATCTTGCCGGCCATGAGCTCGAACGGCGAGACCGACGACAGCAGGACCTCCATGAGGCGGTTGGACTTCTCCTCGACCGTGTTGGTCAGCAGCGCCGATGCCGTTGAGAACGTCGTGATCCAGAGCAGGTAGACGAACACCATCGGCGCCCACTGCCGCGCCTTGTCGCCCGCCGACACGACCATCTCCTCGCCGGCGCTGACCTGCAGCTCGCTGAAGCGCAGCGGGGCGTTGATGCGCTCGGCGGCGGCCGCGGTCACGCCCTCCGTCTCGAAGCGCCGCTTCGTGACGACCTCCGAGGCGAGCCGGGTGAACCACTCGCGCAGGTCGGTGTCGGTCTGGTTGTTCGCGACGTACTTGCACCCGTCGGAACCCGCGATCGGATCCGATCCGATCACGAAGTAGGCGAACAGGCCGCCCTCGGCTGGCTTGCGGCCGAGCTGTTCGCGCATCCAGGCTTCGGGGTCGTCGACCACCGGGATCTCTACGCGCGCGTAGCGATCGCGCGTGAGGCGCGCGCCGAGCGACTTGGCCTCTTCGGAGCCGAGCGACGCGTACCAGGCCATGACCTGCCCCTGAACGAGCGCGATGCGCGCCTTCAGCTCGGGCGCGAGGGGCTCCTGGCCGGGGACGGGCGCGCCCGCGACCGCCGCCGCGACGGCGTCGAGGCGCGCTTCGTCCATCTCGAGGACGATCGCGGCGAGATCGCGCACGGGCGCCGGCATCTCCGCGAGAGCTGCCGGGTTCTTGGCCTCGCGCCGCAGCGCCTTGAGCAGGCGCCGGAGATCCTCGCCGCGCGCCTGATCGCGGATGGCCGCGTCCAGCCACCCCGACTGATCGAGCACCGCGTAGGCGCGCGGCTTCGTGAGGGCCTGGCCGATGATCGGCACGACGATGCTCAGGGCCAGGATCACGGGCAGCACGAAGATGCCGATCCAGAAGCCCTTCGTGCGGATGCTCTCGACGTACTCGCGGCGGGCGACGAGGAGCGCGCGGCGGGCGTTCATGGCGCACCCCCGACCGTGCGGACGAAGACGTCATGCAAGGACGGCTCGCGCAGGTCGAAGCGGCGAATCCGCAGCCGATCCGTCAGGGCCTTCAGCAAGACCTGCGGGTCATGACCGTCCTCGAGAAAGACCTCGGCGCTCTGGCCGTGGTCGTCAATGCGCGCGACGCCGGGCAGGCTCGCGACGAAGCTCGCGTCGCCCTCGTAGTCGAGGTGCACCGCGCGGTCACCGGCGCTGCGAACGGAGGCGATGGACCCGTCGAGGAGCTTGCGGCCGTGGTGGATCAACACCACGGCGTCGCAGAGCTTCTCCGCGTGTTCCATGACATGCGTCGAAAAGATGATCGTCCGGCCGGCGCGCTTGAGATCGAGGATCAGGTCTCGCATGACCTGCTGGTTCACGGGATCGAGCCCCGAGAACGGCTCGTCGAGGATCACGAGCTCGGGATCGTGGATGAGCGTCGCGAGCACCTGCAGCTTCTGCCCCATGCCCTTGCTCAGGGCGCCGCAACGGAGCTTGGCGCTCTCGGCGAGACCGTATCGGGTCAAGAGTTCCATCGCGCGATCCTTGGCCACGCGTCCTGGCATGCCCTTGAGGCGGCCGAAGTACGCGAGGATGTCGGCGGCTCGCATCTTCTTGTAGAGCCCCTTTTCCTCCGGCAGGTACCCGAGACGATCCTTGACGCTCGCGGCGTCCGACTGGCCGAGGATCTCGAGCTCGCCCTCGTCGGGGATCAGGATGTTCATGATCATGCGGATCGTCGTCGTCTTCCCCGCGCCGTTCTGGCCGAGGAATCCATAGACGGCGCCACGAGGGATCGTCAGGTCGAGACGGTCGACGGCAACTTTCGGGCCGAATCGCTTCGTCACGCCCTGAAGGCGCAGGGCAGCATCCATGCGAGGTGTCTTCCGGGGAGATCGCCGGTCGCGGCGGTTCAGCGAGACCGGAAGCTTACGCTGAATCGCGGCTCGGGATTCGGAGTCGCATCCTGACGGAGGGGGCGCTCGGCGTCGCCCTCTCGGGCCACGCGGCCGCGCCGCACGCATGATGACAGCTCCGTGATCCAGCACCAGGGCGCTCCGCGTGAGCGCCCGGCGAGCGCGTGATCACGGACAAGGCGGGATCTGCATGGGCCACGGATTGCAGGTCGGACCGGGCAGCAGGCGGCAGCTGGTCACGGCGCGCGCCTTGTAGAACAGCAGGTCGCCACGGCTGAACGCGTTGGCGTGGACCTGCGCCTCGACGCCGGGCAGGACGCCAGGCGCGATGAGGGGGGCGGCCTGGATCGTGACGGGATCCGGCGCGCGGCCCGCGCAGCCGTTGCGCCAGTCTCTCGACGCGCACTCGAGGCAGACGACCTCGTAGGCCGGCCACGGATCGATCAGGTCACGCCACGTGACGAGAACGTCCGGGGGGTTCGGCTTGGTCACGCGCACGCTGGCGTCGATCGCGGGCGGCATGAGATCCGGAAGGGTCGTGACCGTGACGCGACCGACCGATGCGCACCCGCGCACGTCGAATGCCGTGACCGTGTAGATCGTGTCCACGTCGGGCGTCACGGTGATGCCCGCGAGCGCCGAGCTTCGCGGCGTCACGCCGGGATCCGGCACGTCCGACGTCCAGGCGTAGAGAACGAAGCCCGCGCTGGCCTCGAGCGCCAGGGGCTGGCCCGCGCAGGTCACGGCGGGATCCGGGACGATCGCGACCGGCGGCGCGGGCTGATTGACCACGCGCTGGGACACGGTGCCGATGCAAGTCGGTTCGGCGACGCAGCGCGCCTCGAGGATGTACGTGGCGTCACCGCGGAACGTGACGTCGCACGCGCCCGTCGGCGAGAAGTCGCACGCCGCAATCGGCGTGCCGTTCTCGAGCCAGCGGAACTCCAGCGCGCCACACCCCGCGGCCGTCGAGCCCGACTCCCTGAGCCTGACCGTCGCGCCGAGGCACGACGTGGCCGGCACGTTGAGCGACGCGACCACCGCGCAGGGGGGCCTCGCATGGGCGGCGGGCGTTCCGTGCGAGCCGGGGGCGCGACCGAGCGCCGGGTCGGGAAGATACGTGTCGTTGTAACCGTGGGCGAGCACGTGGACGGGAGCGTCGCAGGCCACCACGCGCTCGCCCGCCAGAGCGCCCGCGTCCACCATCGCGAACTCGTGCGTGCCGCCGGGCAGTGGTCGCCAGCCGGTGACCGGCGCGCCGTCGAGGCGCACGCTGCCGGTCGCGGCGGACTCGGTCATGATGGTGAGGAAGTTGCCGAGCGTGTAGTACGCGGGGATGTACGCGCGGGCGCCCGGTCCCCAGTGCGTGACCGCGGGCACCGAGGCCATGAACGGATCGCCCATGTCGGACATCTCGACGCCGGTCGCGAATTGCTGGACATCCACGTCCACGTCGGCGGTGATGCGCACGGGGCTCGACACCGGGGCGTCGAAGAACGCACCGGCGCCCGCAACCGCGAACGGCACGCGGAGTCCGCCGTCGTCGAACACGACCGTGCCCGGACCGGACGCCAGCACGCGCACGATGTCGTGGGCACCCGGGACGGCCCGCGGGCCGAGTGGTGACGGCACGACGTAGAAGTCACGCCCCCACGAAACAACTGGCGCCATCTGCTCGACGATGAAGTCGCCCGACAGATGCGTCGTGGGCACCCAGGCGTCGGAGTTGCCGGCGAGCACCGCGACGGGCCTGTCGGACGTGATCTCCGCGCCCGTCACGTCGTTCGGGACGTCGCGCCAGCCGCAGAACACCTGCCAGACCTGTCCGCGGTTCAGCACGGTGACGTCCGGTCCGGCGCCGCAGGGGCGGCCGGCCCTGACCGTCGTGCCGTCCTCGGTCGCGATGACGGCGTAGAGCGACGGCTCGTTGGGGAGCGAAGACTGGTAGGCGTTGATCAGGTACCGCGTGCCGAGTTCGGAGACGGGCAGCAGGCGGGCGGTGTCGTCGGAGGCCTCCGCCTGACGCGGGACGCGCAACGTGACGTTGAGCGGTATCAGGGGATCCGAGGAGACGACGCGGAAACCGCCATTCAGGACCGTGCGCTCCGCCGCGAGCCGCAGCGTGGAAGGGATCGGCACGATCCAGGGAACGCCGGGCGACACGCGCCGGGGCCCGGCAGCGAACGCGCCATCCACCGAGACATCCACGGGGGAGTCGGACATGACGATGAGTTCGGCGCTGGTCTCGAGCGAGAGATGCGTGCGCGGCCAGCAGGCCCAGAACTCCGCGCCGCGTCCCGTGACCTGCGAGCGCGCGTCCGCGGCGAGCGTGGCGAGGAACAGGAGACCGGCAACGGCTCGCGCCACGGGCGCGAGCCGCCGCCGCAGGAGGGTCTGCAAGGCGCTGGCGCGGCGAGTCCGGTCGACGCTCACGGACACGGGATGCGCTGCATCGGCCAGCCGTTGCATGCGGTCCCGCGCGTGCCGCGGCAGGCGCTCGTGGCGACGACCTTGTAGAACAGCAGCCGCGGGCACGTGTTCACGCCGTCCGCGTGCGTGAACTGCGGCGGCGGCACGCCGGGCGACACCTGCATCGCAAGCGGCGCGGCCTCGAGCGCCAGCGGCGAGGGCTTCGTGACTGGCTCGCTCGAGGCGCACGGCGCCGTCGTGCCGTCCCCCTCGTGGATGATGAGTCCGTAGGTGCCGACAACCAGCGGGAGCTCGGCGTAGGAAATGAGCGTGTCCGCGCCGGACTTTTGCACGCGGACGGACGCGCCCAGCGGACCAGGGAGCGGATCCGGCACCACCGTCACGGTGACATCTCCCTGCGCGATGCATCCTGACGGCGTCGTGGCCGTCACGCGATACGTGGTCGTGGCGCCGGGACGATCCACGAACGTGCGCCCGGCCCGGCCATCATCCCAGACGTAGGTGCCGAAGCCCGGCGTGGCGGTGATCGTCACCGGATCGCCCTGGCAGACCGTGTCGTCGCTGATCGCGAGCGACAGGCTGGGCGCCTGCGTGCACTCGACGACGAACAGGACGTCGCGCTGGCAGTCGGGTCCGGTCTCGAGGCTGCAGCGGACTTGCAGGATGTACGAGTCGAGTGACGGGCAGCGCGCGGGCGTGAACGACGTCACGGGGTCGGGGCCCCAGTCGCGCACGAGCGCGCCCCCCTGCGTCAGCACCCGGTACTCCACGGTCCCGCCCGTGCACGGGACGGCCGAGGATCCGGACGCGTCGAGCGAGACGGACTGGCCGTTGCAGGCCACGAGGCGACTCGTCGCGACGGCGGGAACGACCGTGTTGAGGCAGCTGCACAGGGTGCGGGTGAGCGCCACGGCGCCGGTCACCGGGGCGCATCCGGAGAACGAGCCGGCCGCCTGTTCCGTGCACTCCGCGATCACGTTGAGCGGATCGACCGTGGCGGTGACGCTCTGCGGCGTCGAGACGAGGCTCACGGGCACGCGCATCGTGACCGACGTGCCGGCGGCGATGACGCCGAGGTCGAGGTCGATGTCGCGCTGGCTGGCGCGCGAGAAGTCCAGGTGCACGGGGGAGGACGGCGCGTCCACGCACCCCAGGTTCGTGATCTCGACCTCGACCTCGATGTCCGGGCAGACGCCGATGAAGTCGAGGCGCGTGATGGCGAGCTCCGGCACGGGATCGAACGCCGCCAGCGCGTCGGAGCAGTTCTGGTAGACGCGGAAGTTCCGCTCGATCTCGATCGGATCGTCCGGAACGATGCCCGTGCAGTTCGCGGACAGGAACCAGTGGAATCCGCCCGCCACGATGTCGATGCGGAACACGCCGCACAGCGCCGGATCGCCGTGCAGAACGACATCGGTGTTCTGCTCCTCGTGCCCGGCGTAGGCGCCGGAGCGCCGTCCGTTGCAACCGTCCGTGTTGGGCGGGCCGCAGGGCAGGTCGTCGGCCACCGTGTCGCCATCGCGGTCGGTGAGCGGCCAGCCCCACTGGATGAGCGTCGAGCGCTGCAGGTAGGGGATGCAGTCCAGGCGTGGCGTGGGCGAACCGGGTGGGCAGATCGTGCCGTTGGGATCGGGCGTCAGGCCTCCGGAGCCAACCGCGCAGCCGTTGCAGTACTGGAAGGCGGACTTGGCGCAGTCGTTGAGCGCTTCGAGCCCGAGCACGACGCCCGTGAAGACATCCGTGATCTGGATCTGGTTGCCTTCCATGTCCCGGAACGGCAGGTGCATCTCGGTGCCGCACTCGACCGTGACGTAGAACGTGTAGGGGCACGACCGGCAGTACTGGCCCTCGTTGAAGTGCCAGCGCTTCGCGTCCGTCACCGAGCAGGCGGTCTCATCGTTGTGGCCGGTGGGCGTGATGCATCCCGGGTCGTACGCGCGAACGACGTCGCACCAGTTGGGCGCGATGCCGCACCCGATGAGCAAGCGGTCGTCGGGGTTCCAGGGGAGGTCCCCCGGGAAGACGACGACCGTGCCCGGGCGCAGCGCGAGACCGTCCGACACGGGCGCCGAGGCGGCGGCGGGCTTCACGAGATCCGCCACGATCACCGCCGACGGCTCGTGGCGGAGCGAGGTCGGCACCAGCAACCACTGGAGGACCAGGTTGCCGTTGGGCTCGCCTGTTTCGAGCAGGATGTCGTGGGCGATGCCTTCGCCCCGCCCGTCCGCGAGGCCCACCATGCGCAAGGCCATCAGGTTGCCGGACTGCCGGAGCTGGACGGTGCCGCCCGGCAGCCACCGGGCTTGCGAGCCCGAGGGCTGGATGAGCAGGCCGCCCGGGTCCTCCCGGCGTCCGCCGTCCGTCCAGGTCAGCCGCACGCTTCCGGGCGCCGCCATCTCGGCGGTGTCGTAGAGCGCGCCACGAAAGCGGAAGGGCACCGGTAGGGCGAGCGGCCCCTGCGCCTGCCCGGGCAGCGTCGTGGCGGGCAGGCGGGAGACGTCGGCGAACGTCCGCTGCGCGGCCCGGGCGTCGAGCCACGAGGGGGAAGGAGCGGCGACGCTCGGGCGTGGCCCGGCCAAGCACAGCCCCGCGAGGGCTGCGAAGCGGGCCAGCTTCACCAAGAATGGACGGCTCGTCATCTCGACGGCTCCAAGCGTGGACGCCCCAGCGTCCGCGCTTGCCAACGGGGCGGCGATGGCCGCCGCTCGGACTCGACTCGAGTCAATGTAGGTCCGAACGGGGTGCCGACTCAAGGCGGCGCGTGGCGAGGCCGGACCGGCAGGCGGCCGACCCACCAGCGCCAGGGCCGGAGCGCCTGGCGCAGGGTCTCGAGCGGGAAGAAGTCGCCGCGCCAGCGGATCCCCCCCCGGTGGAGCGTTCGGAGCGCGGAATTCCACGCCGTGACCAGGATGAGCACCGTGGCGGCCGGGTGGAGGACGGCGCTGGCCAGGCGCCCCGGTTGCCCGTGCGCCGCCAGGTGCGGGAGGGCCCCGGCGGCCGCCCAGACAGCGAGCCCGGCCCATGCGACGGGGGAGCCGGCGAGGGGCGCGAGCAGGGGCGCGAGCCCCACCAGCGTGACGAGCGTGAACCCGACCAGGAGCGGCACGCTGAGACGGCATCCCCAGAAGAAGTTCTTCTCTAGGCCGGCGATCATGCCCGCCACGCCGTGCTGCCACTTCAGCACGAGGAGCCCAGCCCCCGAGAGAAGCCGGTGGCGGCCGCCTGCGTGCTGCAGCAATCGGACGAGCGCCACGTCGTCGCCGACCTGCAGCCGGATGGGCTCGTGCCCGCCCGCGGCCTCGTAGGCCGACCGACGGATGAGGTTGAACGCGCCGATGCCGATGGCGCAGCGGCCGTCGTCGGCGTTCGCGCGCCAGCCTCCAAGGGCGACGAGGAAGAACTGGAAGAAGGCCTGCGTCATCGAGCGCTGGAGGGCTCCCTCGCATTCGACGTCCGGCATGACGACGACGGCGTCCGCGTCCTCGGCGACCGCGACGGCAAGCGCCGCGCGCACGCAGGCCGGCTGCATGCGAACGTCGGCGTCGGTGAACAGGATGAACTCGTTGGTCGCGCGCGAGGCTGCCACCTGGAGCGCATGACTCTTGCCGAGCCAGCCCTCGGGGCGCTCCGTCAGGTTCACGACGAGGAGGCGCGGATCCTCCGCCGCGAGCCGGGCGAGGATCGCCGCGGTGCCGTCCGTCGATCGATCGTTGACGAAGACGACCTGCAGATCGGGCACGTCCTGGGCGAGCCACGAGCGCACGGCGCGCTCGATGACCGGGGCCTCGTCGCGGCCGGCACAGGCGATCGTCACGGACGGCACGGGCGTCGCGACGGGCGTCAGGGGAGGGATTGACCGCAGCAACACCAGGAGGCGTGCCGCGCGCAGCACGGCGGCGCCGGCCACGACGACGATCAGGATCTCGAGGAGGCTCACGCGTCGGGAAGCAGGGCGTCAGCGTCGAGCAGGACCTCGCCGAGCACGCGCGCCTCGCCCTCGAGCCGGAGATCCGTGACCGCGTCGCCCTCGCGCACCACGGTCACGGCGAGCAGGCCGCCCGCTCGTGGGGCGAACTCGATGCGGCGCTCGTGCGAGGACGGCTCGCGCAGGACGATCGCCAGGGCGACCATGCAGCATCCGGTGCCGCTGCTCGCGGTCTCCCCCTCGACGCCCCGCTCCCACGTCCGCAGGCGCACGGGCTCGCCCGCCCGCCAGAACGCGACGTTCGCCCCCTGCTCCAGCGCGGACCATCGTCGCAGCGCGGGCGCGACCGCCGGCAGGTCCAGCGCGTCCGGATCGTCCACGCGGAGGGCCAGGTACGGCACGCCCACGACGGCGAAGTCCCCGCGGGCGACCGGGCTGCCCTCCGGGAGGTCGAGATCTCGCCGCAGCTCGGCCGGCGCGCCCACCGAGATCTCGACGCGCGCGGCCTGGCCCGTCCCGCCCTCCCGCACGCGCCCCTCGGCCACGCGCGTCTCGGTCTCGAGATCCACGCGGTCGTCCGGGCGGCGCACGCCCAGGCGGTGCAGCAGGAGCGCGGCGCAGCGCGCGCCGTTGCCCGAGAACGCCGCGCGCGAACCATCGCTGTTGCGCAGCATGAACGACGCGTCGGCGCGGCGCGACGGCCCGAGCACGACGAGCCCGTCCGCGCCCGCGCCGAGACGCCGCCGGCACATCAAGCGCGTCCCGTCGGCGCCCGGATCCCAGCCCGGATGCTGCCGGGCGTCCGCGACGAGGAAGTCGTTGCCGGCCGCGACGGCCTTGAAGAGGCGAGGCGCGGCAGGCCCGAAGGCCTCCGTCATTCCGGTCGTCCCTCCGCCGCGACGGCCACGCTCCGATCGCTCTCGTTGGGCGGCTGCGCCCTGTCCACGCTCGACACCGCGTACTCGAGGCGCGTACGCGGGGGCGCGGTGAGATCCGTGTAGGTGGCGCTCGGAAGCGGCGCATCGGTCAGCTTGCCCCAGGCCCCGCCAGGGGGCCGGCGCCAGACGTGATAGCCCGCGAGATCGCGCTCGTCGTTCGGCGTCCAGAGCAGCGTGATGCGCGAGCCGTCCACGAACGCGCGCAGGCCCGCGGGGATGGCGGGGGCGAAGGCGTCACGGTACGTCGTGACGATCTCGGGTGTCGCCTCGCTCTCGAGCGTGGCGTCCTCCACCTTGCCCACGGAACGGATGGCGTAGCGGTACGTCACGCCCAGCGCCACGCCGCGATCCTCGTACGGAGTCGCCGCGATCGGCTGCTCGTTGAGCGGCTCGGGCGAGAACTCGCGCCCCTGATCCGCGCGGTAGATGTTCACGGGGAGCGGCGCGCCGGCGGAATCCACCGCGGGCGTCCACCGGAGTTGCACTCCTCCCGGCGCCAGTTCGGCGACGGCGCTGGCGGGCGGATCCGGCGGCGGCTGCGGCGTGATCCGCGCCAGATCGCTCACCGTGCCGGAGCTCTTGATGTCGGACTTGAGCACGAGGCCGTACTCGAGCTCCGTGCCGAGCAGCTCGGACGGGAGGCGATCGACGAGCTCGGGATCGGGGCTCGCGAGGAACTCGAAGACATCATCGCCCGACAGCGAAACGGCGAGCGTCGCGCTCTTCGTGAACGGGCCCACGGGCAGGCCGGGGCTCGCGTCCTGCTGCGAGCCTCCGCCCGGGCCCGGCGGCGGCCGGCGCACCGGTTCGGAGATCTCCGCCGCGTTTTCGGTCACGGGCCGTCGCCAGAGTTCGATGCCCTTGGTGGCGTAGTCGATGGTCGTCGAGCCCGCGCGGATGGGCAGCGTGAACCGCGCGCGGACGGTCGCGCCGGCCTGCCGCAGCTCGAGATCGGTGACGCGCGGCTTGCTGCCGATGAGCGGCGGCAGCGGCGGGGCGCGCTTGCCGCAGGCCAGCAGGAGCATCGCGCCGGCGAGCGACAGGGCGACGGGAACCAGGGCATGGCGCAGCCTCACAGGACGTACCTCGCGTGGTCCTGATCCTTCAGGATCGGGGAGAGCTTTTCCTGGACCAGGCGCGCGTCCACGACGATCTCCTGGCCTTCGAGTTCCGGACCGGCGAACGAGGTCTCGTCCAGCACGGTTTCGAGGATCGCGTGCAGGCGGCGCGCGCCGATGTCCTCCTGCTGATCGTTCACCTGCGCCGCGATGGACGCGATCGCGCGGATGCCGTCGTCCGTGAAGCGGAGGCGCACGCCCTCGGTCAGCATGAGCGCCTGCTGCTGCTTGACCAGCGACGAGTCCGGCTCGGACAGGATGCGGACGAAGTCGTCCTCGCCGAGGCTCGACAGGTGCACGCGCACCGGGAAGCGTCCTTGCAGCTCGGGGATGAGATCCGAGGGCTTGCTCACGTGAAACGCGCCCGCGGCGATGAAGAGCACGTGTTCCGTGCGGAGCGGGCCCCAGCGCGTCTGCACCGTGGTTCCCTCGACGATCGGCAGCAGGTCCCGCTGCACGCCCTCGCGCGAGACGTCGGGACCCGAGCGGCCCTCGCGGCTCGCGATCTTGTCCATCTCGTCCACGAAGATGATGCCCTGCGACTGGGCGAGCTCCAGCGCGCGGCGGTTGACCGCGTCGTCGTCCACGAGCTTGCCGGCTTCTTCCTCGAGCAGGATGCGGCGCGCTTCCGAGACCGGCACGTTGCGGCGCTTGCGCGGGCCGCGCGGCAAGCCGGGCAGGAGCGACGACAGGTCGATCGCCTCGTTGCCCGGTCCGAAGATGTTGATGCCCGGCGGCTTGTCGTCCACCTCGATGTCCACGCGGCGTTCGTCGAGGTGTCCCGCGCGCAGCTGCGTGCGCACGGCCTCCCGGCGGCGCTGCACGGCGTCCGCGTCCACCGACGTGCCGCCGGGCGGAACGATCAGGTCGATCAGGCGATCCTCGGTGCGTCGCTCGGCGCTCTCGTGGATCTCGGACTCCATGGAGGCGCGCACGAGCGCCACGGCTTCCGTCGCGAGATCGCGCACCATGGACTCGACATCGCGCCCCACGTAGCCGACCTCGGTGAACTTGCTGGCCTCGACCTTGACGAAGGGGGAGCCGGTCAGGCGCGCGAGCCGGCGGGCGATCTCGGTCTTGCCGACGCCCGTGGGGCCGATCATCAGGATGTTCTTCGGGATGATGTCCGGGCCCATGTCTCCGCCCACCGCGAGGCGCCGCAGGCGGTTGCGGATGGCGATCGCCACCGCGCGCTTGGCGTCGCGCTGGCCGACGACATGGCGGTCGAGCGCCTCGACGGTCTGCCGCGGCGTCATCTGATCGGGCGCCACGCGCGAGGTCAGCGCGGGGGCGGCGGGCGCCGCCGGCTCGTTCGCCGCGTCACCGGGCATGTAGTGCACCACGGCGCGCCTCAGCCGGCGGCGGCGTCGAGCGTCTCGACGATGATGCTGTCGTTGGTGTAGATGTCCACGCCCGCGGCGATGCGGAGCGATTCCTCGGCGATGGTCGCGGCGTCGAGCGCCGAGTGCTGGATGAGCGCGCGCGCCGCGGCGAGCGCGGCCGTGCTGCCTGACCCGACCGAGACGATGCCGTCATCGGGCTCGATGATGTCGCCCGTCCCCGACAGCAGGTAGGTCACCCGCGCGTCGGCGACGACGAGGAGCGCTTCGAGCCGGCGCAGCACGCGATCCATGCGCCAGTCCTTGGCGAGCTCGATCGCGGCGCGGGGGAGATTCCCGCGCGTCTCGCCGAGCTTGTCCTCGAAGCGCTGCAAGAGCGCGAAGGCATCGGCGGCGGAGCCCGCGAAGCCCGCGAGAACGCGATCCTCGTGCATGCGCCGCACCTTGCGCGCGCCGTGCTTCATCACGTTGTTGCCGACCGTGACTTGCCCGTCGCCGGCCATCGCGACGCGACCGTCGCGCCGCACGCAGCACACGGTCGTCGCGCGGATCTCATGAGGACCTCGCGGTCCGAGCGAGGCATGGCAGGGCGCTTGGGTCTTGTTCATGGATTCCGCCGGGGAGGACCCGAATCGTGACAGGGGCCCCGCGGAGCGTCAACGTGGCGGGAGGGACGCCCTGCGGGCCGCGTCACGCCTTCGGGTGCGCGCGGTCGTAGACCTCCATGAGCTTCTGCGCGGAGACGTGCGTGTACTTCTGCGTGGTGCTCAGGGAGGCGTGGCCGAGGAGCTCCTGGATGTCGCGCAGGTCGGCGCCGACGTCGAGCAGGTGCGTCGCGAAGGAGTGGCGCAGGGCGTGCGGGCTCACGCCGGCGGCGAGCGCGGCCGAGCGGACGTGCGCGGTCACCATCCGGCGGACGCTGCGATCGGACAGGCGGCCGCCGCGCGCATTGCAGAAGAGCGGCCCGCCATCCGGCGCATCCCCGCTCGCGCGCGCGCGCCAGCGCTCGCGCACGGCCAGCCACGCCTTGAGGGCGGCATGAGCCTTGCCCCCGAAGAAGACGAGGCGCTCCTTCGAGCCCTTGCCGAGCACGCGCGCGGAGGCTTCCTTCAAGTCGAGGTTCCCGAGGTCGAGGCCCGTGGCCTCGGAGCACCGGCATCCCGTCGCGTAGAGGAACTCGAGCACCGCGCGATCGCGGCGGCCGGTGTCCGTGGCGGCGTCGGGCGCGTCGAGCAGGGCCGTCACGGCGTCCACGCTCAGGTGCCGCGGCAGGCGCTTGGGCGCCTTGGGGGCCGGGATGCCGTGCGCCGGGCTCGCCTCGAGATGCCCCTGGCGCGCGACCCACTTGAAGAACGACCGCACGGCCGCGAGCTTGCGGCCCATGGAGGACTTGACCATCCCGGTGGCGTGCAGGTGACCCAGGAATGCCCGGACATCTGCGGGAGTGACGCCGGCCACGGCCGGGGCCCGGCCGCCCCGCCTCGATGTCATGAAGGCCACGAACTGGTCCAGGTCGATCGCGTAGGCCTTGCGCGTGTGGGCGGCGGCATTGCGCTCGTAGGCCTGGGCCTCGAGGAACGCCGCGGCCATGCGGCCGAGAGGGGAGGCATCGAACCGGCGCGCCCGTTCCGTGGCGGCGGACGCTGGTTCGTGAGTGGCGGTCGTGGCGGAGGGACTCCCCCGGCGGGCGCGCGGGGCCGGCGTTTTCAACCGGCGGGCCGGGGACTTGGTAGCATCTGCCGGCGTGCGCATGTGGGCTCGGGCTCCATCGGGTCTGCGATCGCGCGCCCCTTCTCTTGCGGGCAACAGTACACCTCTGGAGCGCGGATCCCGGCGTGACCGATCAGGTCTTCAAGAACTACGCGGTCGGCCCGGAGATCGGAAAGGGTGGCATGGCCACCATCCATCTCGGGCGCGACCTGCAGAGCGGCCGGCAGGTCGCCCTGAAGTTCCTGCTGCCGCACATCGCCGGGAACGAGGGCTTCGTCCGCCAGTTCGTCGAGGAGTTCAAGGCCAACGAGTTCCTGAAGCACCCGAACATCGTCGAGGCCATCGAAGCCGCCCAGCACGACGGCCGCTGGTTCATCGCGATGGAGTACATCGACGGCGGGAGCCTGAAGGAGTTGCTGCGCGATCGCGGGCGATTCCCGCTGGATCTCGCCGTGCACGTGATGATCAACGTGCTCAAGGGCCTGCAGTATTCCCACCACTGCGGCGTCGTCCATCAGGACATGAAGCCCGCGAATCTCATGATCATGCGCGAGGGGTCCATCAAGATCGCCGACTTCGGCATCTCGAAGGTGGCCTCGCCGGATCAGTGGACGCCCACGGGCCGCATCCGCGGCACGCCGGCGTACATGGCGCCCGAGCAGGCGGCAGGGCAGGAACCGAACTACCGCTGGGATATCTTCTCGTCCGGCGTCGTCTTCTACGAGGTCCTGAGTGGCGGCAACCCCTTCGGCTCCAAGGACCCCCAGGTCGCGCTCAAGAAGATCACGGGCGAGAACCCGCCGCCGCTGATGCGCCAGCTGCCGACGCTGCCGCTCGAGATCGAAACGATGGTCGCCCGGATGCTCGAAAAGGACCCGGCGCGCCGCTACGGCAACGTCGAGAGCATTCTCGTGGACTTGCAGCGCGCGACGTCACGGCTGCAACTCGCCTACTCGAACGACATCTTCCGCCAGTGGCTCGAGGACCCCGACCGCGTGGCCACGGCGCTCGCGGCGCAGCGCAGCCGCTTCCACGTGGACACCGCGCAGCGGCTGCTCCAGCAGGGCAAGACCATGGCCGACGTGGCGCTGTGGGAGATCTACCGGGCGGCGCTGTGTTCGCCGGAGGATCAGCAGGCCCGGGTGCTCCTCCAGGACGTGGCGCGCCAGCACGGATTCTCGCTCCAGAAGTCGAACTCGATGGCCGTCCAGGGACTCGAAGCGAAGCTCGCGGAACAACCTGACGACATCCGGTCCCTCGTCCAGGTGGCGCGGCTCCACCGGGCCGAGCAGAACGTCCTGCAGACGTTCTACTTCTGCCGCTCCGCGCTCTCGCTCGCCCCGCTGGACGCGGGCGTTCGCGAGCAGGTCATCAAGGCGCTCGGCCCGGGCAAGATCGACTACCTCTGACCCGACGCCGCGATGCCGGCGCTCCGGCGTCGGTCGGCTGCGTCAGGCGCGGCCCTTGGCGGGGATTTGCGAGGCGAGCCAGCGCAAGAGGGTCTCGGGGTTCTCCGGCTCGACGACGAGGCGCAGGGCGTAGACCGGCAGGGCCGGGTCGCGCGGCAGCGGCAGGCGCACGGCGTCTTTCTCGGTCGTGACCAGCGCGTCCGCGCCGGCGCTCCGGGCGGACTCGAGGAGATCCTTCGCGTCGCCGGGCGAGAACGCATGGTGGTCCGCGAACTCGCGGCGCGCCACGACGACGGCGCCGATGGCTTCGAGATCGCGGAAGAATTGCTCCGGCCGCGCGATGCCCGCGAAGGCCAGCACGCGGCGCCCGCGCAGTTCCGAGAGTTCGGCCAGTCCGCGCTTGAGCCGGCGCAGGCCCGTCAGGGATGTCCGCGTGAAGAAGACCTGCGGATTCGGGACCATCTCGATGAGCTTGGCCCGGAGCGCCTGAAGGCTCGCCTGATCGGCGAGGTGCGCGCGCGTGATGCCGATGAGATTCGCGCGGAGGATCGCCTCCGGTGGTTCGCGCAGCCGCCCGGCCGGGAGGAGCTTGCCTCCGCCCCAGGGATCGGTCGCGTCCAGCAGGACGATGTCCACGTCTCGATGGAGATTGAACGTCTGGAACCCGTCGTCCACGAGGAAGACGTGGACCTTGAGCGACTCGAGGGCCAGCATCCCCGCCGCGTGCTTGTCGCGCCCGACCACCACGGGGACGCCGGGGAGCTTGGTCGCGAGCAGGAACGGCTCGTCGCCCACCTCGGACGGCCCGTGAAGCACGCGCCGGTGGTTCGACACGAGCATGGGGTCCGTGAGGCGCCGGCCAGCGTACCCGCGCGACAGGATGCACGTCAGGTAGCCCTCGTCCGACAGCAGACGCGCCACGCTCTCGATGAACGGCGTCTTCCCGGTGCCGCCCACCGTCAGGTTGCCCACGGAGATCACCGGGCGCGGGAGGGTGCGGCGCTGGAGCCAGCCCTTCTCGTGCAGGCGGCGATAGGCGGCGACGCCGCGGGCGTTGAGGGCGGCGAGTATCCCCGCTCCGGGGGGCGCGGTGCTCATGTCGGGGCTCCTCCTCGTTCGGCCAGAAGCGGCCGGAGGAGCTCCAGGGTCCTCCGGGCGGCGCCCGCGTGGCGGCTCACCGCCGCACGCGCGCCACGCGCGGCCCGGGCGTGGCGTTCCCGATCCGCGAGCAGGCCGATCATGGCATCAGCCAGCGCCGTCGCGTCCACCCTCGCACCGCCGCCCTCGGACAGCAAGGCCTCTTCCGCGTCCCGGAAGTTGTCCACGTGCGGGCCGAACAGCACCGGAACGCCGCTGGCGGCGGGCTCCAGGAGGTTCTGTCCGCCATGCGGAACGAGGCTCCCGCCGACGAAGGCGACCCGCGCGTGCCGGAACGCGCGGGCCAGCTCCCCGGTGCTATCCAGCAGCAGCACGCCCCCGGGGGGAAGGGGAGTCGCGCTGGCTCCGGCCAGGGCCGAGCGCCGGCGCAGGGAGAGGCCCCGCGCCAGCGTCAGGGTGGCCACCGCATCCCACCGGTCCGGGCGTTTCGGGGCGAGGAGCAGGCGCAGGCCCGGCACCCGCGCCGCCGCCGCCTGGAAGGCGTCCAGCACCGCGCCTTCTTCGCCGTCGGCCGTGGATGCGGCCACGACCCACGGACCCTCCGTCAGTCCGGCGGCGGCGGCCCAGTCCAGATCGGGCTCCGCCGCGGCGTCGAGCGCGGCGTCGAACTTCACGTTGCCCGTCACCGTCACGCTGTCCGGCCGGGCCCCGAGCGCGAGGAAGCGATCGGCGTCCTCCGGCGTCCGCGCGCCGATCACCCGCACGGCCCGCAGGGCGCGGGCGACGAGGGGCCGGGCGCCCATGTACCGCGGGAACGCGCGCGGCGAGAGGCGTCCGCTGGCGATGCCGATGGGGATCCTGCGGGCGCGGGCCGCCGCGAAGAGGTTCGGCCAGATCTCCGTCTCCAGCGTGATGAGCGCTCGCGGCTTCAGGCGGCTCAGGGCGCACGCCACGCAGGGCGCGGCGTCCACGGGCGGATGGAAGACGGGCGCGGCGAGAAGGCCCACATGCCGCTCGGCCGCGCGCAACCCGTGTCGCGTGCCCACCGAGAGCACGAGCGGCGTCACGCGTTCGCTCGCGACCAGGCGGAGCAGCGGCAAGCCGGCGGCGACCTCGCCGGCGCTCGCGGCGGCGAACCAGGCCGCGCCTGCGGCGCGCGGGGCGGCGCCGAGCCGTTCGCGCATGGCCCTCGCGCCGCGACCGCGCGCGAGATCCCACGCGGTCACGGCCGGCGCGAGCGCGAGCGCGCCCAGCGTGATGCCATGCCAGGCGCACGCCAGTCCGACGCTCGACGGGGAATTGCTCTCGCTCACGTGGCCAGACTGTAGCCCGAACGGGCAGCCCCGTGGAGGCATCTCCCGCGTGCTCGGGCGTGCGACTGCGTGCTAGGCTTCGGAACCCGTCACCGGATGGCGGACGAGGAAGCGCCCGTGAGACCCATCAAGGCCCTGCGCACCGTGCCACTGGCAGCGCTCGCCGTCGTGATCGCGGCAGGTCCCGCGGCCGCTGCCGCGCCGGCGGCCGCCTCGCCCGGCGGGATCTCGGCGAGCGGCGCCGAGCAGCTGATCCGGGGCGTCGAGAAGCGCTACGCGGCGATCCGCACGCTCACCGCGAACTTCACGCAGACGTTCCGATCCGCCGAGCTCGGGCAGTCCCTCGTCGAGCGGGGACGCATCTTCGTGCGCAAGCCCGGCCACATGCGCTGGGACTACCGCGATCCGGAGAAGAAGATCTTCATCGTCGAGCCGGATGGCAAGACGCTGTCCTACATCCCGGCCGACCTGCGCGCCGTGCGCTCGCGGCTCCCGCCGGATGCGGCTCACCTCAAGCTCCTCATGGGCTCGAGCGATCTCCTCGCCGACTACGCCGCGTCCGAAGTCACGCTCAAGACGCCGGCATTCCCGGGCTCGCGCGCCATCAAGCTCGTGCCCCGCCAGACGGCCGATGCCGTCGCGATGATCTACCTGGAGATCGATCCGCGCATGCTCAGCATCGAGCGCGTGCTGGTCGTCGATCCCGAAGGCAACGAGTCCGACCTCGTCCTCGATCGCGTGCAGGAGAACGGCGTGGTCAAGCCCGATGCGTTCGACGTTCGCATCCCGCCCGGCATCGTCGTGCAGGACGCCGCGGTCGCCGCGGAACGCTGACGTGCCCGCGGGCGGACTGACGGATCAGGTGCGCCTCCTGGTCGGGGGCAAGGTCGACGCTGTCGAGAGCGCCCTCGTCTCGCACCTCGACGACTGCCCGCCGTACCTGCGCGACGCGGCGGTCTCGGTGCTCAAGCGCGGCGGCAAGCGCTTGCGGCCGTACCTGCACCTGCTCGCCGGCGAGCTTCTCGGCTACGAGGGCGACGAGGACGTCCTCTACGCCACGGTCGTCGAGTACCTTCACGTCGCGAGCCTCGTGCATGACGACGTCATTGACGAGTCCGCGCTGCGGCGCGGCAGCCCCACGCTCAACCACGAGATCGGCAACACGCGTTCCGTGCTCGTGGGCGACTACCTGTGCGTCAAGGCTCTCGGGCTGGCTTCGCTCCCGGGGCGGGCCGACCTGCTGGAGCTGACCGTCCGGACGACGCTCGACCTGATCGAGGGCGAGTCGCTCCAGGAAGCCCTGGTCGGGCGGCTCGACGTGAGCGAGGAAGAGTGCTTCCGCTCCATCGAGCTCAAGACCGCGCGGCTCATCGCGACGAGCTGCGAAGCCGCCGTGCTGCTGGCGGGCGCTCCGGCGGAGCTCCGGCCGAGCTTGCGCGAGTACGGCATTCAGCTCGGCCTGGCGTTTCAGCTCACGGATGACATCCTCGACTTCGCCTCCGACACCGCCACGCTCGGCAAGCCCGTGCTGAACGACCTCACGGAGGGCAAGCTCAGCCTGCCCGCCATCCGCGCGATGAAGGCGGGCGGGGAGGCCGCGCGCCGCGTCATCGCCCCCGTCGTCGAGGACCGCGGCTTCACGCGAGTCACTCCTGCGGAGGTCGTCGCGGCCGTCCGCGACTTCGGCGGCATCGAGTCCGTCGAGCGCGAGGCCGAGCTCGCGGCCTCGCGCGCGCGCGCCGCCCTCGCGGGCCTGCCCGCCTGCGCCTCGCTCGACGCCCTCATCTTCGCCACCGAGTACGCCGTCACGCGCAAGTTCTGAAGCGCTCGCGGCTCAGGGGAGCTCCGCCATCAGCGCGAGGAGCGACGCGAGGCGATCCTCGCCTGCCTCGCCGCGCTCGACGGCGGCGAGCACGCCACAGCCGGGCTCACTGGCGTGCTGGCAGTCGCGGAAGCGGCACTCGATCTCCGCGAACTCCGGGAAGTGGGCCTGCACGTCCCGTCCGCCCACGCCCCAGGGCAGCAGCGTGCGGATGCCGGGCGTGTCCACCAGGAATCCCTTCGGCGGGAGCGCCTCGAACGTGGCCGCGGTCGTCACGTGGCGGCCCTCGCCGCTCTTGTCGGAGACGGGCGCGGTGGCCGCCTTGCCGGCGGCGTCGGGGAGCAGCGCGTTCCGCAGCGTGGACTTGCCGACACCCGAGACGCCGACCATCACGGTCGTCTTGCCCGCGAGGATGTCGCGCCGCAGCCGCTCGGTGCCCTTCTCGTCACCGAGCGACGAGCGCAGGATCGGGAGCTTCAGGCGCCGGTACCGCCGGGCGATCAGCTCGGCCGCCTCGGGCGGCATGAGATCGCACTTGGTGATGACGAGGATCGCCGGGAGCCCTGCGGCCGACGCCGCCACGAGGTGCAGGTCCGTGATGTCCGGCCGGAAGGAGGGCCGCTCCGCCGACACGACGATCAGCACCTGGTCCACGTTCGCGGCGATGATCTGCTCGAGGTGCAGGTGATGCGGATGGCGCCGCGAGAACCGCGAGCGGCGCGGCAGGATGTCCTCGATCACCCACTCGTGGCCCGGGTTCTCGAGCATGACGCGATCGCCCGCCGCGAGCACGTTCTTGTCGCTGCCGGCCTTGAGCGCGAGCCGGCCGCGCAGGCGCGCCGTGACCACGAGCGGCGGCCCCGTCGTGGAGTCGAGCGCGACGTCGGCGAAGTCCGAGTAGGGCCGCACGACCGTGCCTTCGTTCACGGTGAGCGCCGCGCCCGCTTCACGCCCGGCGGCTCAGGTACTCGAGCACGTCCACGCCGATGTCGCGCCGCCACTGCGCGCCCTCGAAGCTGATCCGCGCGACTGCCTCGTAGGCGAGATTCCGCGCTTCGGACAGCCGGGGCGACCACGCCGTCACGCCCAGCACGCGGCCTCCGGCGGTCAGCGTCTGCTCGCCCTCGCGTCGCGTGCCGCCGTGAAACACGGCGACGTTGTTCATCGCCGCGACGTCGCTCAGGCCCGCGATGGGCCGGCCGACGTCCGGCTTGCCGGGATAGTTCGCCGCCGCCATGACCACGCAGGCGGACGCGTGATGCGCCCAGCGCGGTGGAGCCTCGGCGAGGCGCCCGTCCGCCACGGCCTCGAGCAGCGGCACGAGGTCGCTCTCGAGACGCGTCATGATCACCTGCGTTTCGGGATCGCCGAGCCGGCAGTTGTACTCGAGCACCTTCGGGCCGGCCTCGGTGACCATGACGCCCACGTAGAGGATGCCGCGGTATGGGCGGTTTTCCTCCTTCAGGCCGCGCAGCGCCGGAATCACGGCCTCCTGGAGAATCTGTCGCTGCAGCTCCGCGGTCAGCATCGGGGAAGGCGACACGGTGCCCATGCCGCCGGTGTTGGGCCCGGAGTTGCCGTCGAGCGCGCGCTTGTAGTCCTGGGCGGACGCCAGCGGGATTGCGTGCTCCCCGTCGGTGAGCACCTGGAACGAGACCTCGGTGCCGACCAGCGCTTCCTCGATCACCACGCGGCTGCCCGCGTTGCCGAAGAGGCGCTGATCGAAGATGTCGGCGAGGCACGTCTCGGCCTCCGCCATGTCCGCCGCGATGATCACGCCCTTGCCCGCCGCCAGGCCGTCCACCTTGATGACCGCGGGCCAGCCGAGCTTGCCGGTCTCGAGGATCCGCGTGGCTTCCTCGTGCGAGCCGGCGATCTCGAAGCGCGCCGTCGGGATGCCGTGATCCTGCATGAACCGCTTGGACATCACCTTGCTGCCTTCGAGCTCGGCGCCAGCCTGCGAGGGGCCAACGATGCGCAGGCCGCGATCCTCGAAGGCGTCCACGATGCCGAGCGTCAGCGGCAACTCGGGGCCGACGACGGTCAGGTCCATCTTCAGCGACACGGCGAAGTCGGCCAGCTCGACCACGCTGCTCGGGTCAATGGGAACGGGCGAGGCAAGGCTCGCCGTGCCCGCGTTGCCCGGCGCGCAGAAGAGCTCGGTCACGCGAGGGGATTGCTGGATCTTCCAGGCGAGCGCGTGCTCGCGACCGCCGTTGCCAACCACGAGAACACGCATGGGTCGCCGGTTGCTCCTCGAGGCCGGCGCCCGCGGGCGAGGCCTCGTCGCTGCGTTGATGCCGCCCATCCCGGTCCGGCGGCCAGGGGCGCCGACGAGGACGTGCCGTGGCCAGAGGCCAGGCACGCGGGAACCGCGAAGGGGTGAGGGCTGGCACGGAGGATCCCACGCGCGCTTCCGGCCAGTCAACGGAACGCGGGCGACCCCGGACGAGCGGCCGGTCCCACGGATGGCCGGTGAGGGCATCGGCCGGCGTCGCGGCGAGCTGGTCCGGCGCCGGGCGGGCGCGGCCGCGGGAGCGGGGTGTACGATCCCGTCGCGGCGCAGCCGGGCCGCTGGAGGCATGCATGTCCGAACCCAGCTCAGACGATCTCAAGTCGCCGATCGAGGAGCATGTTCGACTCCTGTTCCGGCAGGGAGGCTACGCGGCCGCCGCAGAGTTCGTGAAAGAGCACCTCGCGAACCACGCGGACGACGTGCCGGCCTACGAGCTGCTCGCGGACGCGCTGAGGTACTCGGGCGACAAGGCGGCGGCGGCCGCGGCGCTCCAGAAGGCGGCCGAGCTGCACGCGCGGGCGGGGAACAGCCTCCAGTCCATCGCCGCTCAGAAGCGGGCCATCAAGCTCGGCGTCGAGCCGGACTTCACGATGATTCGCCAGCTCATGGGCAAGGCGGCGGCCGGCCGGCGCGTGGCCACGCCGCTGTTCGACGACCTGTCCGACGAGGAGTTCGCGGAGATCGTGGACCTGCTCGATTCGCGCACGTTCGAAGCGGGCGCCATCGTCGTGGAGGAGGGCGGACCCGGGGACTCGATGTACGTGGTCGCTCGCGGCTTTCTTGAGGTCACCGCCGGGAAGGGCGACGCCGCTCTCAAGCTCGCGGATCTCGGTCCGTCCGACTTCTTCGGCGAGTCGGCGCTCCTGTCGGGCAAGAAGCGCACGGCGACGATCCGGGCCAAGTCTCCGACGGAGTGCCTCGTGCTCTCGGCCGACGCGTATGCCGCGCTCGTCAGCAAGCATCCGCGCGTCAAGCAGGTCATGCAGGACTTCAACCAGCGCCGGGCCGCGTCCACGATCGACGCGATGCTCAAGCGCAAGTAGGCGCCGCGCGCGCCCATCCAGGCATCAGGACATGTCCGTGCTCCGCATTTGCAAGTTTGGCGACCCCGTGCTCGCGCACCGCACCGATCCCGTCAAGGCGTGGAACGAGGAGCTCGAGCGGCTCGTTCGCGACATGGAGGAGACCATGCACGCCGCGCGCGGCATCGGCCTCGCCGCGAACCAGGTGGGCATCGCGCAGCAGCTCGCCATCATTGACCTGGCGCCCGGGACGCAGAAGTCCGAGCTGTGGGTGCTGACCAATCCCGAGATCGTCGAGAGCAGCGGCTCGATCAAGGAAGAGGAAGGCTGCCTTTCGATTCCCGGCTTCACGGAGGTGGTCGAGCGGCCCGAGAAGGTCGTCGTGAAGTTCCGCGACCTGCGCGGGGACGAGCAGTTCATCGAGGGCTCCGGACTGCTCGCGCGGGCGCTCTGCCACGAGCTCGACCACCTCGACGGGACGCTGTTCCCGCAGAGGATCCGGGGCATGAGAGGCGAACTCGTTCGCAAGCGCGTCAAGAAGGCGGCGCAGGCCGGCGAGTGGGAAGAGGTCTTTCCGTGACGCTGCTCGCGGCGCACGGAAGATCGTGAGGGTCGTCTTCTTCGGGACGCCACGCGCCGCGGTCCCGTCTCTCGAGGCGCTGAGAGCCAGCACGCACGCGATCGCCGGGGTTGTCTGCCAGCCCGATCGAGCGTCCAGCCGCGGCCACCGGCTCGCGCCGCCGCCCGTGAAGGAGGCGGCGCTCGGCATGGGCCTGCCCGTGCTGCAACCGGAGACGACGCGCACGGCGGCCTTCCGCCAGGAGGTCGCGGCGCTCGCTCCCGACGCGTTCGTCGTCGTGGCCTACGGGCACATCCTCGGCCCGCGCTTGCTGGACCTCGCTCCCCGCGGCGCGTTCAACCTGCACTTCTCACTGCTGCCCCGGTGGCGGGGCGCGGCGCCGGTGCAGCGGGCGATCCTCGCCGGGGACGCGCTCACCGGCGTGTCCATCATTCGCCTCGTGCAGGAACTCGACGCAGGACCGGTGCTCGCGGCGCGCGAGATCGCCATCGGCGCCAGCGAGCACGCGCCGGAGCTCGAGGCGCGCCTCGCCGCCGCGGGTGCCGGCCTCCTCGTCAGCGTTCTCGACGCTCTCGCGGCGGGAGCGGCGAGCGAGGTCGAACAGGACCCCGCGCGCGTGACGCTCGCGCCGCCGTTGCGGCGCGAGGAGGGCTGGCTCGATCCCGGCCGGCCGGCCGCCGAGCTCGCCCGGCACGTGCGGGCCTTCGATCCCTGGCCCGGAGCGCGCCTCCGGCTACCGGCCGGCGTCGTCGCCGTGCTCGAGGCCGGGGTCGCCGAGGGCTCTCCCGGCGCGCCGGTCGGGGCGGTGACGGCGGCCCCGGGCGAGGACCTGCGCCTGCAGTGCGCCGACGGCGCCCTGCTCCTGCGGCGCGTCAAGCCGCAGGGCCGCGGCGAGATGAGCGGGCGGAGCCTCCTGAACGGGCGCCTGGTGCGTGAGGGCGACGTCGCGCTGCCGCCCCCGGCCGGTGACGCGTGAGCCCGCGCCTCGGGATGGCGCTCGGCGGCGGCGCCGCGCGCGGGCTCGCTCACCTCGGCGTGCTCGAGGTCCTTCTCGCGCGCGAGCTCGTGCCGTCCGTGGTTGTCGGCACGTCCTTCGGCGCGCTGGCCGGCGCGCTGGTGGCGGCCCGGGGACTCTCGCCAGCGGGCGCGCGAGCGGCCGCCGGAGCGGTCGTCGCCTACGCCCAGGGCGAGGCCTTCCGGCGCAGCAAGCTCGCGATGTTCCGCCAGACCAGGAACGTCGAGTCGGCCCCGGCCATGACGATCCGGGACGTGGTGCGCCGCGGCCTGATGTCCGCCCAGTCGTTGCCGGCGGAGCCCCTGCTGCCGGCCAGCCAGGTGGCCGGCGCCATTGACGCGGTCGTTCCGAACTGCGACGTCGCGACGCTTCCGTGCGTCTTCGGGACCACCGGCGTGGACCTCGACTCCGGCGAGGAGCTGCTCATGGACTCGGGCGCGCTGCGCCTGGTCGTCCGGGCGTCGTGCGCCATCCCCGGGTTGATGGAACCGGTGACGGTCGGGCGCCGTCGCGTGCTGGATGGCGGCTGGGCGATCAAGGTGCCCGCGGGCCCGGCGCGGCTGCTGGGCGCGGAGTGCGTCATCGCGGTGGACGTCTCTGACGAGCTGGCCGACACCGAGGATCAGCGCGAGGGTCTGAATGTCGTGCACCGCGGAGACGCCATCCGCTCGCATCGCCTGAAGCTCCTGCAACTCGGCGAGGCCGACGTGGTCGTCCGGGTGGACCTGCGGCACATCGGGTGGGCGGACTTCCAGCTGGCCGAGGAGATCATCGCCTCCGGCAGGGCGGCCGCCACCGCAGCCCTGCCGGAGGTCGAGGCCGCCGTTGCCCGGGCGCGATCTCCCTCGGGCGCGCTGGCGCGCGCCCTGCAGCGCCTCGCCGCCCGGCTGGGTCGGCCGAGGTCCCAGCCCGTCCGCTGTCACGCGCCCGCCTGACGGCCCGGCCGTCTCAAGGTGCGCGCCTGGCGCGCCGAACACTCTCGATGAGGGGTGCTCTTGCCCCTCGGCGACGCGTTGCCAGCTGCCGGGTTTCTTGTCCGGGCTGATCCCGCGTGCCATGCTTCGAGCGCCGGTCGACGAGAACCGGGTTCGACGGGAGACAGCGCCATGAGCAGCAGCACGCCCGACCTCCTTCGGAAGATCGCCGAGAGCCAGGACCAGGCCCAGTTCCAGGTCCAGAACTGGCAGGGCGCGTTCGAGGAGTACCTCGAGCTGGTGCGGCGCAACCCGCGCGTCACCCGGACGGCGTACCAGCGCCTCCACGACATGATCCTGTCCCACGGCTCCACCCGCTACGTGGACAGCAAGAAGGAGATCGTTCACTACGACTTCTTCGACGATCCGATCGACGGCGGCCGCGATGCCGTCTTCGGCCTCGACATTCCGCTCGGCAAGCTCGTGGCGGTGTTCAAGGCGGCGGCGCGCGGCTATGGCGCGGAAAAGCGCGTGCTCCTGCTTCACGGGCCCGTGGGCTCGGCCAAGTCCACGATCACGCGCCTGCTCAAGAAGGGCGTCGAGCACTACTCGCGCACCGAAGAGGGCGCCCTCTACACGTTCACGTGGACGCCCGAGTCGCGCCACGGAAACGCGGCCGGCATCATCGATCGCGAGATGCCGTGCCCCATGCACGAGGAGCCGCTGAACCTGATCCCGCGCGACGTGCGGCCCAGCATCCTCCAGGAGCTCCAGTCCGGATCCGAGTTCGTCATCCCGCAGGGCGGCGATCCCTGTCCGCTCTGCCGGTTCCTCTTCCGCGAGCTGCAGCGCAAGTACTCGGGCGACTGGGCGAAGGTGATCTCGCACGTCCGCGTGCATCGCATGATCGTGTCCGAGATGGACCGCGTCGGCATCGGCACGTTCCAGCCCAAGGACGAGAAGAACCAGGACTCGACCGAGCTGACGGGCGACATCAATTACCGCAAGATCGCGGAGTACGGCACGGACTCGGATCCGCGGGCCTTCAACTTCGACGGCGAGTTCAACGTCGCGAATCGCGGCATCGTCGAGTTCATCGAGGTCCTCAAGCTCGACGTCGCCTTCCTTTATGATCTGCTCGGCGCGAGCCAGGAACACAAGATCAAGCCCAAGAAGTTCGCCGCGACCGACATCGACGAGGTCATCATCGGGCACACGAACGAGCCCGAGTACCTCCGTCTCCAGAACAACGAGTTCATGGAAGCGCTGCGCGACCGTACGATCAAGATCGACATCCCGTACGTCACGCGCCTGGACGAGGAGATCCGGATCTACGAGCGGGACTTCAACTCCCGCATGACGCGCGGGAAGCACATCGCGCCGCACACGCTCGAGATCGCGGCCATGTGGGCGGTGCTCACGCGCCTCGAAGAGCCCAAGAAGCCCGACCTCAGCCTCATGCAGAAGCTCAAGCTCTACAACGGCCGCATGCTCGAAGGCTTCACCGAGGACAGCGTCAAGGAGCTGCGCAAGGAAGGACGGCACGAGGGCCTCGAGGGGATCTCGCCCCGTTACATCCAGGACAAGATCAGCAACGCCCTCGTCTCCGATCTCGGCGGCCCCTGCGTCAACCCGTTCCTGGTCATGCGCGAGCTCGAGTCCGGCCTGCGGAACCACTCGCTCATCTCGAACGAGGACACGAAGAAGCGCTACCGCGAGTTGCTCGCCGAGGTCCAGCACGAGTACGAGGACATCGTCAAGAACGAGGTCCAGCGCGCCATCTCGGCGGACGAGGGCGCGATCGCCAAGCTCTGCGCAAACTACATCGACAACCTCAAGGCCTACACGCAGCGCGAGAAGGTCCGGAACAAGTACACGGGGCAGTACGAGGAGCCCGACGAGCGCCTCATGCGGGCAATCGAGGAGAAGATCGGCATCAGCGAGAGCCGCAAGGATGACTTCCGCAAGGAGATCATGAACTACATCGGTGCGCTGGCCATCGAGGGGAAGGTCTTCGATTACAAGACCAACGACCGCCTCCGCAAGGCGCTCGAGCTGAAGCTGTTCGAGGACCAGAAGGACAGCATCAAGCTGACCAGCCTGATCTCGTCCGTCGTGGACCGGGACACGCAGGAGAAGATCGAGATCGTCAAGTCGCGGCTGAAGAAGGACCACGGCTACTGCGACGTGTGCGCGACCGACGTGCTGTCGTACGTCGCGTCCATCTTCGCGCGCGGCGATAGCAAGCAGTAGGCGAGCGTCGTGCGAGCGCAGGCGCGGAGCCATCGGAGCGTCCCATGGTCCTGAAGATCGATCAGGATCACGGCCGGTTTCGGCAGATCGTGCGGGGCAAGATCAAGGAGAACTTGCGCCGCTACATCACGCAGTCCGAGATGATCGTGCCCAAGGGGCGCGAGGCCGTGGCCGTGCCGCTCCCGCAGATCACGCTGCCCCGGTTCCGGTTCACGACCCGCCGCCAGGGCGGTGTCGGCCAGGGCGAGGGCGAGGCCGGCGATCCCATCGGGCCGGCCGAGCAGGGCGAGGGCAGCGAGAAGAAGGCCGGAAACGCGCCCGGCGAGCATCAGCTCGAAGTGGACGTCACGCTGGAGGAGATGGCGGCGATCCTCGGCGAGGCGCTCGAACTCCCCAACATCCGGCCGCGCGGGCGCAAGAACCTGAAGTCGGCGTCCGACCGCTACACGGGCGTCTCGAGCACGGGGCCGGACTCGCTCCGCCACTTCAAGCGCACCTTCAAGCGGGCGCTCCGGCGCCAGATCATGGCCGGAACGTATGACCCGGCCCGGCCGGTCATCGTGCCGACGGCCGAGGACAGGCGCTTCCGCGCTCCGCGCGAGGTGGAGTCGCCGCAGAACAACGCGGTCATCTTCTATCTCATGGACGTGTCGGGCTCCATGGGCGACGAGCAGAAGGAGATCGTGCGCGTCGAGTCGTTCTGGATCGATACCTGGATTCGATCGCAGTATGACGGTCTGGAGACGCGGTTCCTGATCCATGACGTGCTGGCGCGCGAGGTGGATCGCGAGACGTTCTTTCACGTGCGCGAGAGCGGCGGCACCGCCATCTCGTCCGCTTACAAGCTGGCCGCGGAGATGCTCGAGGCCGAGTATCCGGTCGAGCAGTTCAACGTCTACATCTTCCACTTCTCGGACGGCGACAACTGGTCGGTGGACGACACGAAGGAGTGCCTGTCCATCCTGGGGGAGCGCCTGCTCCCGCGCGTCAACATGTTCGCCTACGGGCAGGTGAGCAGCCCCTACGGATCGGGCCAGTTCCTGAAGGATCTCAAGCAGGGCGTGAAGGCGGACAACCTCGTCACGTCGCAGATCGAAAACCGCGACGGGATCTACGACTCGATCAAGACCTTCCTCGGCAAGGGGATGTGACGTGGCTCCCCGCATCGAGCCGCCGCTGCCCGCTCGCCTCGAGACCGCCCGGCGCGAGATCGCCGAGATCGCGCGGGAGCTCGGGCTGGACCCGTTCCCGACCGTGTTCTCGATGCTGGATTACAAGCAGATGAACCAGGTGGCGGCGTATGGCGGGTTTCCGACTCGCTATCCGCACTGGCGCTTCGGCATGGAGTACGACCGCCTCAGCAAGTCCTACGCCTTCGGCATGCACCGCATCTACGAGATGGTCGTCAACAACGACCCGTGCTACGCCTACCTGCTCGAGAGCAACCCGGACGCCATCCAGAAGCTCGTCATCGCGCACGTGTACGCCCACTCCGACTTCTTCAAGCACAACATGGGGTTCGCGGAGACGAACCGGAAGATGATCGACGAGATGGCCAATCACGGCACGCGCATCCGCCGTCACGCGGATCGGTTCGGGATCGACGCCGTGGAGACGTTCCTGGACACGTGCCTCTCGGTCGAGAACCTGATCGATCCCCACTCGGTGTTCTTCCGTCGCGAGCGCACGGCCGCCGAGGGCGACGCGTCCAGGGCCGAGGAGCTCGAGGTTCGCAAGCTCCCGGGCAAGGGCTACATGGACTCGTTCCTCAATCCTCCTGAGTTCCTCGCTGATCAGGCGCGGAAGATCAAGGAGATGGAGGCGCGTGACAAGAGCTTTCCGGTGCACGCGCAGAAGGACATCCTGCGGTTCATCCTGGAGAACGCGCCCCTCGAGCCGTGGCAGCAGGACGTTCTGGCCGCCGTGCGCGAGGAGGCCTACTACTTCGCTCCGCAGCGCCAGACGAAGATCATGAACGAGGGATGGGCGACCTACTGGCACTCCATCATGATGACCGAGCACGTGCTGGCGGTGGATGAGATCATCGACTACGCGGAAACGCACGCGGGCACGCTCGCGACGGCGCCAGGACAGATCAACCCGTACAAGCTCGGCGTCGAGCTGTTCCGCGACATCAAGGATCGGTGGGATCGCGGCGCGTTCGGTCCCGAGTGGGAGCAATGCGACGATCCATCACGCCGCCGCCGCTGGAACACGGGCGCCGGCCAGGGGACGCAGAAGATCTTCGAGGTCAGGCGCCTCCACTCGGACATCACCTTCATCGACACGTTCCTGACCGAGGACTTCTGCCGCGAGCAGAAGCTGTACTCGTACGAGTGGAACCCCCGGACGGGCCAGCACGAGATCGCCTCGCGCGACTGGACGCTGATCCGCGACAAGCTGATCGCCTCGCTGACGAACTTCGGCGAGCCCGAGATCTTCGTGGTGGACGGCAACTGGCAGAACCGGGGCGAGCTCTACCTGAAGCACCGGTTCACGGGCACCGAGCTCCGTCATGACCACGCGGTCGAGACGCTGCGCAACCTGTGCGCGCTCTGGCGGCGTCCGGTTCGCCTGGAAACCGTGATCGACGGCAAGCTGCGGCTGCTCGGGCACGACGGCCACGAGTTCAAGGAGCAGCCGCTCGATCAGTCGGCGTTCCAGGCCTGATCGGCTCGCGTGCCGCGGCGCCTCGAGGCAGCTTGATGCCGTCGTCCGCCACGAGCCCCTGCCCGTCGCGTGCCATTCCGGGAGAGTTCTGGCTGCTTTCAGCGGCTCGGCGGTGCCGCGCGGACTGAATCCCGCCAGGGGCTCCCGCGTCTCCAGGGCGGGCCGCATGGACCGACGGCGGGTTGCCGGGTCATGATCGGCGGCTCCGGAGACCGCCCATGATCCTGCGACGCCTGGCTCCCCTTGCCCTTTGCGCGATGCCTCTCCTGGCCGCGGCCGACGATCCGCCATGGGTCAAGCCCGCGCCGCCAGCGGGCGCCGCGCCCGCCGCGGCGACGGGACCGGCTGCCGCCGCGCCTGCCGGCGACGATCCGATTGCCGTGTTCGGCGAACTCCTCGCTCCCGTGCTCAGCCCGGAGGCCCAGAAGAAGTTCAGCGGCGCCAAGCGCGACGATCGCAACGCGCTGCTCACCGCCGAGTGGCAGAAGCTCATGCCGCACCAGCAGGCGCAGATCCGCTTCGCCATGGAGCACCTGGCCGAGGGCGGTCGCGTCGCGACGCAGCGCTCGGTCGCGCTGCTGATCCTCGGCCCCCCTCTGGCCACGCACTCCGAGACCGCACGCGAGTTCACCGGCGAGATGGCCGAGCGGATCGATGACCTGGCCGTGCTGGCGCGGCGGCTCCGGGGCGAGCCCGCGGCGGCCGCGGCGCCGATGCTCACGCTTTCTGGCAGCCATCCGGCGGAGACCTGGGTCTACCCGGCAGATTCGCTGAACGAGCTGCGCGTCCTGGTCTTCGTGGACGAGGACGGCGACGGATCCTTCCGGTTCGTGCGCGATCAGACCTTGCCGGCGGGCACGCGCGTGTCCGCCGCGCCGCCCGTCGAGCTTCCGACCGAGCTCTTTCCCCCGGCCAGCGCCGGGCAGCCCATCGAGAAGCTTCCCGAACTCGTGACGAGCGGCCTGCAGGTGAAGACGCGCGCGGACTTCTTCAAGGCGTCCGCGGGCCGCACGTTCGCGCGGTTCACGCTGATCGTGGACCCCCGCGCGGTGGACTTCGATCTGGGTCTCGATCCGGCAGCGTTCGGCGCCACCGCCATGGCGTGGGTCCGGGTCGAGCAGGCGGGCGCTCCTGTCTGGCAGGGCAAGGTCAGCCTCACGGACTCGGGCGCGACGCGGAGCGCTCCGTGGATGACCGAGCTCTCGGTTCCGCTGGTTCCCGGCAGCTACAGCGTGACGGCACAGATCGCGAACGACAAGTTCGCGGGCGGGCGCGCCAGCATGGACGTCACGGTTCCCGCCTTCACGGGCGAAGTGGCGCTCTCGTCGGTGATCATGTCCGTCACGGGGGCCGCGGGTCCCGAGAGGGTGCCCGACGTCGACGACGCCGATCTCCTGCCGTTCCAGGTGGGCAACTACCTCGTCGTGCCCAGCCCGACGGGCCAGTTCCAGCGCGGCCAGTCCGTCGCCTTCGTGGCGCAGGTGTACGGCTCGCAGTCCGCGACCATCGAGTACGACCTCTACGCCGATGGCGTCTACCAGTCGAGTCTCGAGCCCGGCAAGGTGAGTTCGCTCCCGTCCACGCAGATCATGATCCTCGACCTGACCGACAAGTTCAGGGACGGGACCTACGAGCTGCGGATCACCGTCAAGAACCCGGCCAAGCCCACCGAGACCAGCAAGATCAGCGTGCCCTTCGGCGTGCGCGGATGACCGGTTGAGCGCTACACTTGTTCCCAAAGCAGCCGGGGGCGCGAACGAGCGTCACCGGCTGCCTCGCGTGCCGCCTTCCGGGAGCCCGGACCGCCGGCACGGTGGGCGAGGGCTGACAGGGGACTTGCTCGAAGCGCGGCGGACGAAAGCCCGCCGCTCCGGGGCTCCAGCCGGCGCCGGCCGGCCGGGGTCGGCCCGCGTCGCGGGCTGGCCATGACCGCCTGCGGGTCGAGCGCCCCGGCGAACGCCAACGAGGTCCCGCGCCCATGAAGAGGATGCGCAGCCTGTATCGAAGGGAGGAGCGCCGCCCTGCGGCGCTGTTCGTGTCCCTCGTGCTGCACGCATTCATCTTCGCGGCCGTGTTCGTGGCGGCTCACAACGTTGCCCGCGTGGCCAGCCGCGAGCCGCGCATCCTGACCTTCCAGCCGCCGCCGCCGCCGCCCCCTCCGCCGCCGAAGGGCGGCAAGAAGAAGCAGCGCGAGGAGCGCAAGATCGAGATCAAGAAGCCGGACACGCCGGTCGAGATCGTCGTCCCCAAGGAGATTCCGAAGGAGCAGCCCGAACCCGAGCCCGAACCCGAGCCCGAGGAAGAGGAAGACGAGGGCATGGATGAAGGTGTCGAGGGCGGCGTCGAGGGGGGCGTCGTCGGGGGCGTGATCGGCGGCGTGATCGGAGGCGTGATCGGAGGCAAGGTCGGCAACGCCCTGCCCGAGGAGCCCTGGGATCCCTCCATGGCGCGAGAGATCACGGTCGGCATCACGCCGCCGCGCCTGGTTCGCAAGGCTCCGCCCGAGTACCCGCCGGCCGCGTTCCGGCGCAAGGTGGAGGGCGAGGTCGTCTTGCGCTGCATCATCAACGAACGCGGCGAGGTCGAGCTGGACAAGGTCCTGCAGGCGGACCCGCTTCTCGAGGACGCTGCGGTGCGCGCGGTGCGGCGCTGGAAGTACGAGCCGGCGCTCTACAAGGAGCGCCCGCAGTCCGTCTACTTGATCGTGCGCATCAACTTCAAGATGCCCAAGTGACCCGGCGCGCGTGGCGCGTGACCGCCGCGCGCCCCGCACAGTAGACTGCGCCCGTGAGTTCGCCTACGCCCATGGGCCGGGTCTTCCTGGCGCTCGAGCAGTTCTCCCGCGCGCACCATCGCCTCGTCATCCTGCTGGCGGTGGGCGTGCTGCTCGTCGGGACGACGCTCTCGATGACGCTGCAGTTCGACACGGATGTCATGAACCTGCTCCCGCGCAACGATGGCGCGGTGCAGTCGTTCCGGACGACCGCGCGGGACTTCGGCGCGCTGGACGTCCTTCCCGTGATCGTGGATGCCGCCGACGGGTACGAGGCCGAGGATTACGAGGAGTTCGCCGATCGCCTGGCGGAGCGCCTGCGCGCCGATCCGTCCGTGGCGAGCGTGGAGACTGGAATCGAGCTGGACTCGCCGCTCCTGCGAAATGCCCAGGAACACTTGCCGCTGCTGCTCGGGGAGGAAGGGCTCCCCGAACTCGCCGATCGCCTGACGGAGGACGCGATCCGGGCCGCGGTCCTCGACATGCGGCGCCTGCTCGAGGTCGTGCCGTCGTCGGACTTTCGCGAGTTGCTCAAGCGCGATCCGCTCCGGCTGACATCGCTCCTTCTCAAGCGCATCGGCGGAGCTCGAGGCTCCGCGCGCGCGGCCTGGGCAGGGGGGCGGATCGTGTCCAGCGACGGTCGGGCGCTGCTGGTCGTGATCCGGCCGGTCCGGCCCGCGCAGGACGTGAACTCTGCTGGCCAGATCATCGCGCGCGTGCGTGACATCTCGACGCAGGTGCGACTCGAGATGCAGCAGGTGGATGCGGAGCTGCCGCCCCCTCGCGTCGTGCTCGGCGGCCGTTACGCCATCTCGGTCGAGGACAGCGACCTGATTCTCGGGGATATCGGCAAGACCATGACGCTGAGCTTCCTCGGCGTCATGTTGCTGTACCTGTTCTGCTACCGGCGCCTGGGCGCGATCCTCTACAGCGCGTTCCCGCTGATGGTGGGGCAGTGCCTCACGTTCGTTCTGGCCAAGCTGGCGTTCGGATCGCTCAACTCGGCCACGGCGACCTCCGCGGGCCTGCTGATGGGTCTCGGCACCGACTTCACGATCGTCATGTACGCGCGGTTCGTGGAGGAACGCAACGCCGGGCGATCCGTCGAGGAAGCGTCTCGCATCATGATGGGCGAGACGGCTCTCGGCGTCTACACGGGCGCCCTGACGTCAGCCGGCACGTTCGGCGCCCTCATGGCCACGTCGTTCGTCGGCCTCCGGCAGTTCGGGTTCCTCATCGGCAGCGGCATCCTCATGTGCCTGGTGGCCATCCTGCTGCTGTTGCCGGCGCTGGTCGTGGCCCTGGAGACGAACCGCAAGAAGCCGCGCGAGCGTCTCTACCTTCACTCGTTCGGGCTCGAACGGCTGATCCCGCTGGCGCGCGCGCATCCGAAGGTGGCGCTCGGAGCGTGCGCGGCGCTCAGCGTGGTGGCGCTCCCGCTGGCGTTCGGACTCCAGCTCAAGGAGTCCATCGAGAGCATGCGTTCCTCGCGGAATGCCGGCATCCGGGCTCAGGAGGAAATCCGCGAGCGATTCGGGGCCGATCCGAACTTCGTCATGGTCGTGACGCGCGGCACCGAGCCCGACGAGACGGAGCGCCGGGCGCGCGCCGTGGAGGCGGCGCTCGGCGCGCTTGCGAACGAGGGCAAGCTCGCCCGCGTCGAGAGCCTCGGGACGTTCCTCCCTCCCGAGGCGGATCAGCGGGCCGTCCGCGCGATCCTGCGCGAGGATCCCGCGTTCGCGAAGGACCGCGTGATCGAGAACCTGCGCTCGGCGCTCGTGGCCAACGGCCTTCGCGAGGAGCCGTTCGAGGAGGGGATCAGCATCCTGGGCGCCGCCCTGGATCCCGAGGGTCTCGTGACGCAGGCCAGCATCGAAGCCAACGGGGGAGGCGACCTGCTGGCGCGGTTCGTTCGCCGCTCGGATTCGGGCGAGATCCTGCGCGCGACCTACGCCTACGGCGCGATCGGTCCCGAGGAAGAGGCGGCGATTCTCGCCGCGGATCCCAGCGCGACCGTGGCGGGCGTCTCGCTCCTGACGCGATCGCTCAAGCGCATCCTCAAGCGGGATGTCGTGATCTGCCTGGTGCTCGGGATCGTCCTGGTCGCGGTGCTCCTGGCGCTCGACTTCCGTTCATGGCTCATGTCGGGGATGGCGCTGGTTCAGCTGCTCGTCGGCCTGCTCTGGATGCTCGGGGGCATGCGGCTGTTCGGCGTGCCGCTCACGATGATCAACTCCTTCGCGGCAGCGCTGCTCCTCGGGGTGGGGATTGACTACGGGATACACATCCTTCATCGCCTGCGCGGCCCTGACGCCGGCGACGATCTCGCCATCGCGGAGACCGGCAAGGCCGTGGCGATGGCCGCGATGACCAACGTCGTCGGGTTCGGCGTGCTCATGACGTCGAACTACCCGGGCCTGCGCGGCATGGGCGCCGCCGCCGTGCTCGGCAGCGTCGGGTGCCTCATCACCGCGCTGGTCCTGTTGCCGGCGCTCGACAAGGTCATCGGTCGGCGCAGGAGAACCGCATGAACGGGCCGCTTCAGCTCTCCGGATCGCTCCACGCGCTCTCGCTCTCCGGGCTGCTGCAGCTCCTGGGGGCCGAGGGCAGGACCGGCCAGATTGACGTCGTCGCGCCGAGCGCCACGGGCAGCCTGTGGCTGGAGTCCGGCCGGGTCGTCCACGCCTCGGCCGCCGCCGGAGCGAGCCCGGGCGCGACGGCCCACGAGGGCGAGGCGGCCCTCGACATCATGCTGGGCCTCGCGGAGGGGACGTTCGCCTTCATGCCGGAAGCGAAGGCGCCGGCGCGAACCCTCACCGCGCCGACGGAGCAGCTGCTACTGGAGTCGGCCGTGCGCCGCGACCACGCGCGGGGCGGCAGAGCGGGGGTGATGGAGGCGACCTCCATCCCGTCGTTCGCGCCCGTGCCTGCGGGCGGCGCCACGCCGCGGTTCACGACGCTGCAGTGGCGCGTGCTGGCGGCGATCGACGGCCGCAAGGACATCGAGACGCTGGCGAGCGAGGTCCAGCTCCCCGCAGCGACCCTCGCGGCGATGCTCTCCGAGCTGGAGGCAGCCGGCGTGATCCGCATCACCTGATCGCCCGTCTGGCTCGGGGAATCCCGGTCGAGTCATCGGGGCGAGCCGCCCCGGCTGGCCCGGGCCACTCATGAAGCTGACGCATCCGACGGGCGCTCGCGGCCGATGGCTGCGTGATCGGACCTGCGGTCCGAGGGCGACTGCCGGACGAGCCGGCGGACCGTCGCGGCGCCGGGCCACGCGCGACCCAGCAAGGGGTTCCCGTTGGACTCCGTCGGGAATCCTCGACGTAGGGCACGGCTACGCCTCCGGTTCCCTCCGTCGTCCGCCTTGCCCTCGGCCGCGATCACCTTGTCGGATCCAGCCTGCCGATGACCCCTGCCAATGCAGGCCGGTATCGACGGCGCCGTGCGAGCGTTCCGCCCCATGACTGCGCCACCCTCATGAATGGTCCGGGCTGGTCCGCGGCACGGACCTGATCCGCGACCGCGGACCGGGCCCTCGCCGCGAAGCTTTACGGCCCGCGGGACGGAACGCTAGACTGCGCGCCAACAAGACCCAGGTCGCCCCGTCGCTCGCGTCCCAGCCCCGTGATCACGCCTCGCGCGGATCCGTTGGCCGTCGCGGCTCGCTCTGCCCCTGCCCCGGAGACCGCATGCCCGAGGTCAATCCGCTCACCCACTCCTTCGTGCCGGTCGCCTTCATGATCTTCATGTCGGTGATGACGGGCGTGGGCATGCTCTTGATGTCGTGGTTCCTCGGGGGAGGGAAGAGCTCCACGGCCGGCAACACCACGTACGAGTGCGGCCTGGACCAGATGGACCCGAAGCCCAAGCGGTTCCAGGTTCGGTTCTACGTCGTGGCGATGCTGTTCATCCTGTTCGACGTCGAGATCGCGCTCCTCTATCCCTGGGCCATCTTCTTCGGCGACGAGGCCGGCACCGCCGCGACGCGCCTGCTCGGCCTGGTCGAACTCCTCATCTTCAGCGCGGTCCTCATGGCCGGATATGCCTACCTGTACCTCGCCGGCGCCTTCGACTGGGTCGAGAGCGTCCGCGGGCAAGTGCGGCGCGGGCGCGTCGCGAGCACGGCGGCGGCGGCCGACGCCGTGGCCGCGGAACGTGGAGGCCTCGCATGAGCGAACAGCCCGGAGTTCCCCCCGGCCTCTCGAAGGACGGCGCGGGCGGCTTTCTCACGACGCGCATCACGGGAATCCTCGACCACTTCCAGGGCGTCCTGAATCCGGTCGTCGGCAAGGGACGCGCCTGGGCGCTGTGGCCGATGCCCTTCGGCCTGTCGTGCTGCGCCATCGAGATGATGTCCATGATCGGCCCGCGCTTCGACATCGCGCGGTTCGGCGCCGAAGTGCTGCGGTTCTCGCCGCGTCAGGCGGATCTCATGATCATCGCCGGCACGCTGACGCGCAAGATGGCGCCGGCCTGCCGCCGCATCTATGACGAGATGCCGAACCCGAAGTGGGTCATGGCCATGGGCGCGTGCGCCTCGACGGGCGGGCCCTTCAACACGTACAGCGTGGTCCAGGGCGCCGACACCATCATCCCGGTGGACATCTACGTGCCTGGTTGACCGCCCCGACCCGACGCGGTCCTGTATGGACTGCAGATGATGATGAAGAAGGTCGAGAAGCAGGGCTGGAAGGCCGCGCCGCCGGCGAAGGACGGGTCTGGCAGCTTGCTGGTTCGCGCGGGCGACGCTCCCGCCGGGGACCGCTGAGACCATGGCGACGCGCCCCGACGGACTGCCCGCGCGCGGCTTGCCGCAGGACGAGCTGATCGCGATCGTGCGATCGCTGCTGGCCCGCGCCGGCGGCGACGCGGCGGCGGCCGCGATGCCGGTCGAGAGCTTCCGCGACGAGTCGTGGGCGCGCCTGCCGCGCGAGCATGCCGTCGCTGTCATGCGCGCCCTCAAGGCCGATGCGCGGGCAGCGTTCGACATGTGCCTCGACGTCACCTGCGTCCACTTCCCGCGACGCCCGGCGCCGCTCGGCGAGTTCGACGTCGTCTATCACCTGCTCTCCGTCGCCAAGGGGCATCGCCTCAGGCTGAAGATCGCGTGTCCCGACGCCGAGGCGGGCGTCGAGTCCGTGGTCGGCATCTGGCCAGGGGCCAACTACCTCGAGCGCGAGGCCTACGACATGTTCGGAGTCCGCTTCGAGGGTCACCCCGACCTGCGCCGCATCCTGATGCCGGAGGAATTCGCCGGCTGGCCGATGCGCAAGGACTTCCCCTACCGCGGCCACTGAGCCAGCGGAGCGAGGCCCATCGACCCATGCCCACCAGTCGCGTCGAGCCCGGAATGGGCGAGGGGCTCAGCCCCGAGGTCCTGGAGGCCCAGGCGGTCACGACCACGTTCGAGCGCGTCGCGGACGACTTGATGGTCGTGAACATCGGGCCGCAGCACCCGTCCACGCACGGCGTGCTGCGCATGGTCGTGACGCTCGACGGCGAGCGCGTCGTCAAGGTGGACCCCGTGCTGGGCTACCTGCATCGGGGCATGGAGAAGCTGGCCGAGGTCAAGACCTTCAACCAGTACATCCCGTGGACCGATCGCTGGGACTACCTGGCGAATCTCCAGAACAACGTCGCGTTCGCCATGACGGTCGAGCGGCTCATGGGGATCGAGGTTCCCGAGCGCTGCCGCCGGCTGCGTCTCATGGCCTGCGAGCTCGCGCGCCTCTCGGCGCACCTGGTCTGGCTCGGCACGCACGCCATCGACATCGGCGCGCTGACCGTCTTCTTCTGGGCGTATCGCGAGCGCGAGAAGCTCCTGTCGCTGTTCGAGCTGCTGTGCGGCGCCCGCATCACGACCAGCTACACCCGCATCGGCGGCGTCATGCGCGACCTGCCGCCCGGGTTCGAGGTCGCGCTCGGCGCGTTCCTGGCGGACTTCCCGAAGGCCCTCGACGAGATCGAGGTCATGCTGACCCGGAACAAGATCTGGATGCAGCGCACGAAGGAAGTCGGCGTCATCACGAAGGAAGACGCCATCGCGCTGTCCATCACGGGCCCCATCGCGCGCGCCGCCGGCGTGGACTACGACGTCCGCAAGGCCTTCCCGTATCTGGACTACGACGAGTTCGAGTTCGACGTCCCGACCGGCGAGGTCGGCGACGTCTACGACCGCTACCTCGTGCGCAACGAGGAGATGCGGCAGACGACGCGCCTCCTCGAGCAGTGCCTGAAGAAGCTCAAGCCCGGCCCCGTGGACGTGAACGACGGGAAGATCGTGCTGCCCTCCAAGCTGCGCGTGCTCACGCGCATGGAGGAGCTGATCCACCAGTTCATGCTCGTGACCGAAGGGCCGGTCACGCCGCCGGGAGAGGTCTACTTCCCGATCGAGGGCAGCAAGGGCGAACTCGGCCTCTACCTGGTCTCGTCCGGGCTCGGGCGGGCCTATCGCCTCCGCATCCGCGGACCGTCGTTCGTCAACATGCAAGGTCTCGCCCCCATGTCTGAGGGGATGCTCCTCCCTGATCTCATCGCCATCGTGGCCAGCCTCGATCCCGTGCTGGGCGAGGTCGATCGCTGAGGGCCCGGCCCTCCGAGGAACCGGATGTACGGCAAGGACTTCGAAGACGAACTCGATCGCATCGAGTCACGGTTCCCGCCGGACGGGCGCCGCGGCGCCTTGCTCCTGGCCCTGCACGCCGTGCAGGGCGTGAAGGGTCACGTCCCCGACGAGGCCATTCACTGGCTCGCGAAGCGGTACGCGACCTCGCCGGCCGACGTCATGGGCGTCGTGAGCTTTTACACGATGTACCACGACAAGCATCCTGGTCGGCACGTGATCTGGCTTTGCCGCACGTTCTCGTGCCAGCTCATGGGCTCCGGTCGCGTCATGGAAGCTTTCGAGAAGGCCCTTGGCTGTCACGCCGGGGGCCAGGACGCCGAGGGGCAGTTCGGCCTGCGCTGGATGGAGTGCCTCGCCGCCTGCGACAAGGCGCCGTGCGCGCTCGTGGATGACGACATGTACGAGGACCTCACGCCCGAGAGCGTCGGCCTGGTTCTCGATCGCGTCCGCGCCGGGGGCGGGGGAGGGCGCATCGTGCGCGAGGGCGGCGCCGAGAAGCTCGTGGCGCTCGACGTTCCCCGGCCAGCCGGCGACTCGGCCGTGCCGCGCAAGGGAGGACGCTGATGGCCTTCGAACCCGTCCTGACCGCGGGCTGCGACGATCCCGAGCACGTGGGCATCGACGCCTACTGCAAGCGCGGTGGCTACGACCTGGCGCGTCGCGCCGTCACGGGCATGACGCCCGAGTCGATCGTGGCGGCCGTCAAGGACTCCGGCCTCCGTGGCCGCGGGGGCGCGGGCTTCCCGACGGGCATGAAGTGGTCGTTCCTCGCCAAGGACACGGGCAAGCCCATCTATCTGGCGGTGAACGCCGACGAATCCGAGCCCGGCACGTTCAAGGACCGGTACCTGCTCGAGCGCAACCCGCACCTGCTGATCGAGGGGTGCATCGTCACCTGCTTCGCGATCGGCGCGAAGGACGCGTGGATCTACCTGCGCGGCGAGTTCCCGCACGCCACGAAGGTGCTGCAGGCCGCCGTCAATCAGGCCTACGCGAAGGGATTCCTCGGGGAGCGGGTGTTCGGCAGTGACGTCACCGTGCACGTCTCGCTCGCGCGCGGCGCCGGCGCCTACATCTGCGGCGAGGAGACGGGGATGCTCGAGTCGCTGGAGGGCAAGCGCGGCTACCCGCGCAACAAGCCGCCCTTTCCGGCCGTGTCCGGTCTCTTCGGCTGCCCGACGATCATCAACAACGTCGAGACGGTCATGGCCGTCGTGCCGATCGTGGACCGCGGACCGTCCTGGTTCAAGTCGCTGGGATCCGAGAAGAACTGGGGACCGAAGGTCTGGTGCGTCTCGGGCCACGTGCGCAGGCCGGGCATTTACGAGACGGCCCTGGGCATTCCCCTCGACGAGCTGCTCGAGGAGCACTGCGGCGGCCTGCGCAACCCCGACGCCCGCTGGAAGGCGGCCGTGCCCGGCGGATCGTCCTGCGGGATCATGACCGCCGCCGAGTTCAGCACGCCGCTGGACTTCGACGCTCTGCGCGCCGTCGGCACGTCCCTCGGCACGGGGGGCGTCATGGCCTGGGACAGCACCACGTGCATTCCCGAGGCCCTGCTGAACTTCACCGAGTTCTACGCCGAGGAGTCGTGCGGGCAGTGCACGCCGTGCCGGCAGGGGACCGGCTGGGCGGCGCGCCTGCTGCGTCGCATCGTCCATGGCGGCGCCACGCCGCGCGACATTGACGAGCTGCAGCGCATCGCGATCGGGTTCGACGGGCGCACGATCTGCGCGCTCGCCGACGCGGCGGCGATCCCCATCCGCACCTACATCGAGAAGTTCCGTCCCGAGTTCGATCACCACGTGGCGCACGGGCGATGCGATCTCGGCGAGCACGCGGGGATGTGCGGCGGGAACCTTCACTACGTGTCGGGAGCCCACTGATGCCCACCTTCAAGCTCAACGGCCGCGACGTGGACTTCCGTCCGGGCGAGATGATCATCGAAGCGGCCGCGCGCGCGGGCGTGAACATCCCGTACTACTGCTATCACCCCGAGTTGAGCCGTCCCGCCAACTGCCGGATGTGCCTCGTCGAGGCGAAGGGCGCGCCCAAGCTGATCCCGTCGTGCCAGCAGGCGTGCAACGACAAGATGGACATCCGGACGGACTCCGAGCGCGTGCGCGTCGCCCAGGCCGACGTCCAGGAGTTCCTGCTGATCAACCACCCGCTCGACTGCCCGATCTGCGACCAGGCGGGCGAGTGCAAGCTGCAGCAGTACGCCTATCTCTTCGGCAAGCCAGCCTCGGCGATGGAGGAGGACAAGACCAAGCTCGAGAAGCGCAAGGTCCTCGGCCCTCACGTCCTGCTCGACCAGGAGCGCTGCATCGCCTGCACGCGGTGCGTGCGCTTCACGGAGGAAGTGACCCGCACGTCCGAGCTGACCATGATCGCGCGCGGCAATCACAACGTCGTGGACCTGCACCCGGATCACGCGCTCGACAACGCGTACTCGGGATGCGTCATCGACATGTGTCCCGTGGGCGCTCTCACCGACCGCGACTTCCGCTTTCGTGCGCGCGTCTGGTACGTGCAGCCGGCGCCCAGCACCTGCACGCTGTGCAGCAAGGGCTGCAACATCTCCGTGGACCGGCGCGGCGAGCGCGGCAAGCGGGCCGAGATCAAGCGGATCCGTGCGAGGCGCAATCCTGCGGTGAACGGCTCGTGGATCTGCGATGAAGGGCGCTACGGCTACGCGGCCGCGGCGGCGCCCGGCCGTCCCGCCACCGCGTCCGGTGGCGCGGCCGGCGGGCCGCCGCTCGACGCGGCCATCGCGCGGGGCGGTGAGCTGCTCGCGCAGCATGCGGGCGGGCGCGGCTGGCTCGGCGTGCTCGTCTCGGGCGCGGAAACGCTCGAAGAACTGTCGGCGCTCGCCGAATTCGCGCGCGCGGCCGATCCGGACGCCGCGCTCGTCGTGCCCGCGTTCGAGGACGGCCCCGAGGACGCCATCCTCCGGCGCAAGGACAAGGTCGCCAACCGGGGTGGCGCGCGGCTTCTCGGCTTCGGCAGTCGCGTCGCGGCGCTGGCAAGCCGCAAGGTCATCGTTGTCGTTGACGCCGACGCTCGCCCCGACGGGGGCCTGTCGGCCGCCGACGTGCCGGCAGCGGGCGGGGCCGCCGTGATCGCGCTGGCGGCGCACGCCAGGCCCTGGCTCGCGGCGGCCTCGGTCGTCCTTCCGCTCGCGAACGCGTACGAGAAGGACGGCACGGTCCTGAACTGCGACGGCATCGTCTCGCGCCTCGTGCGGGTCGTGCCGCCTCCGGCCGACGCGAGGCCCGCGCAGGGCCACGCCGCCGCGCTCGCGGCCGCGGCCGGGCTCGCGGCGATCGAAACGGATCCCGCGGCGCGACTCGTGGCCCTGTGCCGGTCGTCGCTGGCACCCCTGGATCCGTCGCGCCTGTCCATCTGGGGCGCGCGGCTCCCGGTCGAGACGGGGCGCGCCCCCGAGTACATCGAGGAGCCCACCCAGCTCTTCACGGCGGCGCCCAAGGCCTACGCCGAGGGCGAGTACCTGCCCTTCATGCAGGTCGAGCTGCCTCCGCCCGCCATCCACGTCGGCGCCGGCGCACCGCCGCGCGATCGCGAGCGCTTCGACTGGTACGGGCCGGAGCGCACGATCGTGGAGGAGCCCGCGCGGTCGCCCTCGCCGGAGAGCACGCCGTGAACGTGACCTGGTCCTTCTGGATCGAGATGCTGGTCAAGGCGTCCGTGGTGGCGCTGGGCGTCCAGGGCGCCGTGGCGTACATCGTGCTCGCCGAGCGCCGCGTGGCCTCGTTCATTCAGGATCGCATCGGGCCGAACCGCTGCGGGCCCTTCGGCCTGCTGCAGCCCATCGCCGACGCCATCAAGCTGCTGTTCAAGGAAGACATCGTGCCGCGGAACGTGCACGTCGTCTTCTTCATCATGGCGCCGGTGCTGTCGCTGCTGCCGGCGCTCGCGACGCTCGTGGTCATTCCGTTCGGCGATGACATCGTCATGGAGGGCGGGCGCGTCATCGAGCTGCAGGTGGCTGACGTGAACGTCGGCCTGCTGGTCGTCTTCGCGCTGTCCTCGCTCGGGGTCTACGGCCTCGCGCTCGGCGGCTGGGCGTCCAACTCGAAGTACGCGCTCCTTGGCGGCATGCGGTCGGGCGCCCAGATGATCTCGTACGAGCTGGCCCTGACCCTGACGGTGCTGTGCGTCGTGCTCGCGACCGGCACGCTCGAACTCAACAAGATCGTCCTGGCGCAGGGGCCGTGGCCCTGGCAGTGGAACCTCTTCGGCTCGGGCGTCGAGTCGGCCAGCAGCCTGTACTGGCCCTGGCGCATCGTGGCGGGGCTGCCGCTCTTCGTGGCGGGCGTTCTCTTCATCATCTCCGTCTTCGCCGAGACGAACCGGCTCCCGTTCGACATGCCCGAGGCCGAGTCCGAGCTCGTGTCGGGCTACCACACGGAGTACAGCTCGATGAAGTTCGGGATGTACTTCCTGGCCGAGTACGCCAACATGATCACGGGCGCCGCGCTCGTGGCCACGTTGTTCCTCGGGGGCTGGATGTATCCCGGGTGGGACTCGGCCTTCATGCAGGAGCATCAGATCCTGCAGGGACTGCTCATGGTGGGCACGTTCGTGGCGAAGGTCGCGGCGTTCCTGTTCGTCATGATCTGGATCCGGTGGACGCTGCCGCGCTTCCGGTTCGACCAACTCATGGAACTCGGGTGGAAGCGATTCCTGCCGGTTTCCCTCGGCTGTGTCGTGTTCGCCGCCGCGTGGCGCGTCGTGCTCGACCGGCTCGCGGCCTGAAGATCGGAGCGATCCATGAAGGTCCATCGTCACGAGCTGAAGTGGTACGAGGAGTCGTACCTGTGGGGCGTGTTCAAGGGCATGGCCCGCACGCTCCGCCACCTCTTCGCGCGCCACGATTTCACCGTGCAGTACCCCGACGTGCGCTGGCCGCTGCCCCCGGGCTACCGGGGAGCCCCCGTGCTCGTCACGGGAACGGACGGGACCGAGCGCTGCGTGGCCTGCCTCATGTGCATGTTCGTCTGCCCCCCGCAGGCGATCTACATCGAGGCCGAGGAGACGACGGCCGACAAGGAGCGCCGCCCGCACGTCTTCGACATCGACTTCGGGCGCTGCATCTTCTGCGGATACTGCGAGGAAGCCTGCCCCGAGATCGCCATCGTGCTCAAGGATGAGTTCGAACTCGCCTCGTTCACGCGCGAAGGGCTCGTGAAGGACAAGCAGGCGCTGCTGGCGATGGGTCTGAAGGAGCGCGACTCCTTCGTTTACCCGGTGACGGACCGCGGCCCCGAGCCGCCGCGCCCGCCGCTCGGAGGCAAGCCGTGACTGTCGTTCCGCAGGATTGGCCGGTGACCGAGGTCGTGTTCGGCCTCCTGGGGCTCGCGTCGCTCGCATCGGCCGTGGCCGTGGTGACCCGCCGCAACCCGGTGGCGGCCGTGGCCTGGCTCGTCGTGCACTTCGTGGCGACGGCGTGCCTCTATGTCTTGCTCGCGAGTCAGTTCCTCGCCGCCGTGCAGGTGCTCGTCTACGCCGGCGCCATCATGGTGCTCTTCCTCTTCGTCATCATGCTGCTGGCCATTGACAAGGACCCCGATCCCGGTCCGGCCTCGGGAATGGGCCGCAAGACACTCGCGGGCGTGATCGCGCTCGTCGTGGTGACGGCCTTCGCCCGGATGTCCGGAGGCCACGCGAGCGGGCCGGGTGGCATGGACGCTGCGACCGAGGACTCGGTGCAGTGGCTCTCGCGCGAGCTGTTCTCGAATCACATCGTGGCCTTCGAGTTCGCGTCGCTCGTGCTGATCGCGGCCATGGCCGGCGTTCTTGTCTTCACGACACGCCGCGGTCCGGCATCCTCAGGAGACCCGTCATGAACGCGCTCGCGCTGGCCTCGTCCCTGCCCGTCGCGTGGCCGGTCTTGCTCGCCACGGTCCTGTTCGTCGTCGGCGGGCTGGGCGTGCTTCTCCGGCGCAACGCCATCATCGTCTTCGCCTGCATCGAGATGATGATGAATGCCGCCAATCTCGTGTTCGTGGCGATGGCTGACAGGTTCGACTCGGCGGACGGCCGCATCTTCGTCTTCTTCGTGATCGTCGTCGCGGCAGCGGAGGCGGCTGTCGGACTCGGCATCGTTCTCGCGCTCCATCGGATCCACGGCAGCGTGGATATCGACCGCGCGAGTCTCATGCGGGGCTGACATGACTCTCATCAAGCTCATCTGGCTGATCCCGCTGCTCCCGGCGCTCGGCGCCGTGGTTCTGGCGCTGGGCGGCCGGCGCCTGTCGAACGCGACCGTTCGCTTCATCGCGTGCGGCGCCGTGCTCGGCGCGTTCCTCGTGTCGTGCGGCGCCGCGTGGACGGTACTCGGCGGGCACCTGGATCCCGCGGCCGCCGACGGCACGCAGGTCGTCGTCAACGTCGCGGCGCGCTCGGCCGAGATCACGGCCTGGGAGTGGATGCCGCTCGGCGACCGCCACGGCGCGGCGCCGTCCACCGCTGGCGTGCGCTACCTGACGAACCTGAGCATCCCGTTCGGATTCCTGATCGATCCGCTCGCGGCGATCATGATCCTGGTCGTGACGGGCGTCGGCTTCCTCATCCACGTGTACGCCGCGTCCTACATGGCCCACGAGGGCGGCTACTGGCGATTCTTCTGTTACCTGAACCTGTTCGTCGCCATGATGCTCGTGCTGGTCCTCGGCTCCTCCCTGGCGGTCATGTTCGTCGGGTGGGAGGGCGTCGGGCTCTGCTCGTACTTGCTGATCGGGTTCTACTACGAGCAAGAGGTGCCACCCGCGGCGGGCCTCAAGGCGTTCCTGACGAATCGCATCGGCGACATGGGGTTCATCCTCGGGATGCTCATGCTCGTGCTGCTGTTCGGGAGCCTGCAGTTCTCGGTCCTGCTGCCGCGCGTGGCCGCCGCGCCGGGGTTCGCCGGCTCCATGCTCGCATGCGTGGTCGCGGCGCTCCTGTTCGTGGGCGCCATGGGCAAGTCGGCCCAGTTCCCGCTGCACGTCTGGCTGCCGCACGCCATGGCTGGTCCGACGCCCGTTTCCGCGCTGATTCACGCCGCCACCATGGTGACGGCGGGCGTTTACCTCGTCATCCGCACGAACGTGATCTTCCAGGCCTCGCCGCAGGTCTCCGCGGCGGTCGCGATCGTCGGCGTCGTGACGGCGCTCATGGCCGCGAGCATCGCGCTCGTGCAGACGGATCTCAAGCGCGTCCTCGCGTATTCCACGGTCAGCCAGCTGGGGTACATGTTCCTCGCCGTCGGGACGGGCGCGTACGCCGCGGGGCTCTTCCATCTGGTCACGCACGCGTTCTTCAAGGCGTTGCTGTTCCTCGGGGCCGGCTCCGTCAGCCACGCGATGGGCGGCGAACTCGACCTGCGCAAGATGGGCGGCCTGGGCGCCAAGCTCCCGCACACGCGGCGCGTCATGGCCATCGCGACCTGGGCCATCGCGGGCCTGCCGCTTCTTGCCGGCTTCTGGTCGAAGGACGAGATCCTGGCGGGCGTCGTGTCGTCGGTCCTGCCCATGCCCCTGCGCTGGGCGCTGTGGGCGTGCGCCCTGGCGTGCGCGCTGCTGACCGCCTTCTACATGTACCGCCTGTACTACATGACGTTCGCTGGCTCCCCGCGCTGGGACGCGGGCGTGCATCCTCACGAGTCACCGCCCGGAATGACCGTGCCGCTCTGGGTGCTGGCGGTCCTGTCGCTCGTCGGCGGAGCGCTCGGCCTGGGCGCCTGGACGCACGCGCCGAATCTGCTGCAGATCGCCCTCGCGCCGGTCGTGTATCCGGGCGCGCTCATCGCGTCGCGCGGGCACCTGTCGCTGCCCCTCGAGCTCGCGCTCATGCTCGCGGCCACGGCGGCGGCCGTCATCGGCTGGGCGGTGGCGAAGGCGTGGTACGCGGGCCGGTCGGAAGCGCCCGCGCGCTGGGCCGGCGCGCTGCCGGGCCTGCGGTCCCTCCTCCGGGGCAAGTGGTGGATGGACGAGATCTTCGGCGCGCTCATCGTGGGGCCCGTGGTCAGGATGGCGCGGATGGCTGGCTCGTTCGATCGACGGGTCGTGGACCTCGGCGTCGAGATGACCGGGCTCTCGGCCATGCTGTCCGGCGAGGCCCTTCGCGGTTTCACCTCGGGCAAGGTGCGCACCTACGCGCTCTCCGTCTTTGCCGGCGCGGCGGCGCTCGTCGCCTGGCTCATCTGGTCCTGATGGAGGCGCAGCGATGACCTCGTACGCGGACGGACTGATCGTGCTGATGCCCGTGCTGTTGCTGACGGCCGGCGCCCTCGCGTGCCTGTTGCTCGAGGTCTTGCCAGGCGGCCGGCGCCGGGCGCTCCCGGTGGCGCTCGTGACGCTCGTCGCGGCGGCCCTGGCCCTGGCGTTCTCCGGGCTGACCGAGCCCGGGAAGGCCGTCGGGTTGCTGGCGGAGGTCAGCAACGACGTGCTGGCCATGGCCATGGCGCCCGTCCTGCTGCTCGGCGCGGCCGGAGCCCTGCTCCTCGGACGCCGCGCGCTGGTCGCCTCGGGGAGGTACCGCGCGGAGTTCGAGGCGCTGGTGCTCATCTCGACGGCCGGCGGCGTCGTTCTGGTGCAGGCCCGCGACCTGCTCATGCTGTTCCTGGGGCTCGAGACGCTGTCGATTCCGCTGTACGTGCTGGCAGGGTTCATCACCGACCGGCCGCGTCCCGTCGAGGCGGCCCTGAAGTACTTCACGGTGGGAGCCTTCTCCTCGGCGTTCGTGGCCTTCGGGACGGCGCTTCTCTACGGATGCTCCGGCTCGCTGACGTTCGCGGCGGCGCGCGAGGCCATCAGCGCCGCCGTGAGCGCGGGCGATGGCCCCACCGTGCTGATGGCCCGAGCGGCGCTCGCGTTCCTTCTCGTCGGGTTCGGCTTCAAGATCGCGCTCGTTCCGTTTCACGCGTGGGCGCCCGACGTGTACCAGGGGGCCCCGACGGCGATCACGGCCTTCCTGGGCGTGGCCTCGAAGGCGGCCGGCGTCGCCGGCTTGCTCAGGCTCCTGGTCGAGGTCTTCCTCCCGCTGCCGGAGTGGCAGATCGTCATCGCCGTCCTCGCCGTCGCGACGCTGGTCGTCGGCAACAGCGTCGCCATGGTGCAGGAGGACGCCAAGCGCCTGCTGGCCTACTCGGGCATCGCCCACGCCGGCTACCTGCTGCTGGGGGTCGTGGCCCTCGGCGCGGGATCGGGGTCGAACGTGCATGCCGCGGGCTGGGCGGGCGGCGATCCGGCCATCGCCGCCGTGATCTTCTACGTGGTGACCTACGCCATCATGACGCTGGGCGCCTTCGCGGTCGTGTCAATCCTCGAGGAGGAGCAGGGAAGGGACGTCCTCATCGTGGACTTCGCGGGACTGTCGAGCCGTCGTCCCGGGCTCGCGCTCGGGATGATGGTGCTGCTGCTCTCGCTGGGCGGCATGCCACCGCTGGCGGGTTTCCTGGGCAAGCTCCTCGTGTTCAGCGAGGCCGTCCGCGCGGGCTGGATCTGGCTCGCGGTCGTGGGCGCTGCCACCTCGGTCATGGGCTTCTACTACTACCTGAGGCCCGTGCTTCAGATGTACCTGCGGCCCCCGCGCGAGGAAGCAGCCGAACTTGCCGGCACTCCGGTTGGCCCGTGGCTGATCACCGGCCTGACCGTCGCAGCGGTCATCCTCCTCGGGCTGACGGGCTCGTGGCTCCTCTCCGCGCTGGACGTCGGCGCCGTGGCGGCCGCGGCCATCGCCAGGGGCTGACACGACGGCCCATCGCGCCGCGAAGTTCATTCGCTGCCACCCCCATTGCCGTGATAGCATTTTTGACCCTGCGGTGGGCGGGTGATAGCATCCCCGCCCACGTCTGCATCGAGTCCCTGACGCGCGATCCCACGGGATCGCGCCCTCGACCCGAGGAGCTCCATGGTTGGCCTGCGCCGCTTTCATCTCGTTCTCGCGCTCCTGGCTCTCGCGCCGCAGGCCCTCATGGCCCAGGAGGTCGCGCCCGCCAGTCCGGAAGAGGCCGCCAAGAAGCGGATCGGCTTCTACTTCGGGCTCCGCCTGACGGACCTCAGCGTCAAGGATCAGGCCAACGGGATTTCCGTGCTCATCGACGAGCCCCCGGTGGACGGCCTTCCGTTCCCCATCGACGGCACGCCGGTGGACGTCGACTATGGCTCGCGCCTGAACCTCGAGTTCATCGTGGGCTTCCGTCTTCGTGACCGCGGAAGCATCGAAGCGACCTTCATGCAGTGGGACGAGAAGCAGGATCTCTTCCAGGTCGCCCCCGAGGGAAAGGCCTTCGCCAACGTGCTGGCGAGCGGGGCGGCCGGCATCAACGAGGACATCGACGGCGACGGCGACGTTCTGGGCTTCGAGGGAGGGCTCGCGTCCGATCCCACGTTCGACGCGGTCCTGGATGGCGCCGAGGACCTGAACTTCACGGGGGCGGCCGAGTTCATCCCTTTCGACCACGCCAACCGCATCGTGGGCGACTCCTCGACGGACTACCAGGCCTTCGACATCGACTACCGCCGGGGCATGAAGGAAACGAAGAAGTTCCGGCTCGACTGGCGTGCCGGGTTGCGCATGGCCTCGCTCAGCCAGACGCATGACATCGCGTACCGGGAACTCGGCGCCTTCGCCGTCTTCATCGACGAGGAGGCGGACATTGCGGCTTCCCCGCCGTGGAATTGCCTGGACTGGGGATACACCCGCGGGACGGCCAACCCCGTGCAGGACGGCAACGGTGACGGCGAGACGAATCCGAATTCGAATGAGCTCGATGGGGACGGGTTCCTCAACGGCAACTGCAACCCCATCATCGACGATCGCCTCGAGAGCGTCGAGACCGTGTCGGAGGACCGCATCATCGGCCGCATTCACACCAGCGGCCTGGGGGTGAAGGCCGGGCTCGACGCGCGCTTCGACTTCACGAAGAAGTGGCGGATCACCGGCTCCATGGGCGTCGCGCTCATGCACTCCGACACCAAGCTCCGCTACACCGAGACGTTCACGAGCGAGCGCGATCGCTTCCCGAACTTCATCGAGTGGGACTTCAACGGCGACGGCGTCTACGACATGCATGACCTGGACTTCGACGGGTCGTGCGCCGGGCTGCCCGTGGAGGAATGCAGGATCGACGGCGCCGACACCGCGGCCATCAACGGTCAGCTCGCCATCCGGTATCGCGACGGCATCGGCAATGCGAGGGTCGCGTCGCCGCGGGGACAGAATCCGGGCGCCTTCACCGGCGCGGCGGTCGGGCTGCTGCGCGAGGGCGACCCCGTGCCCGGCTCGGAGCGCAACAACGACATCCTGCGCGAGACGCTGTTGCTGCACGACGTGTCAGGGAAGTCGAAGGCCTACTCGCCGGCGATCGACCTGACAGTCGGATTCGAGTGGCAGTTCAGCCGATTCGCGAGCCTGGGCTTCGGCTGGCGGGCGCTGCGCTGGATGGATGCCGGGCGGTTTTCGAACCTGGCCGACGACGTTCGGGCGGGCAGGACGCCCAAGGGGGACGGAGACCTCGACCTGTCCGGCGGCTACTTCTCTCTCACCATCGTCCCTCGCTGAGCGCCGCTGGACGCCTGCGGCCGCCGCGCGGCCAGACCTGGCCACGCAAACCCAATGGGGTCAAGGCGATAGAGCTGTCCAGCGCGGCGACGATTCCTGCTTGACAGGCCCTCGCGGCCCTGGGATACTCCCGGTCCCTCAGAGGCGCCAAGGTCGCCCTGGCGATGAGCCGGGGCTCCCGAGGGGTCTTGACAGGGGAGTGCCCACAAGGTACTCTTCACGTCCTGCCAAGCCAGGAATGGCCCGTACGTGGGCGTGGGAATGGTCGCGATGAGCGGCTATGACCCCACTGATGATCCGGCCCCGCCGGCCTCCTGCTCGGCTGTTGCGATTGCCTCATGGCATCGCCTTGCTCCTTGAAAACTGAGTGACGCGTAATGAAATCGGGTTTCTGCGCCAGGTGGCGCAGCGACGAGTCCCGAAACATCGGGGCTCAACTCCGAATTCTGAATCGACGCAGGAGTCCGGCGAACATCGTCGGGCTCTCCCGCGTTCGCTTCGGTCGGATCCTCTTCAGATCTCAACTGGAGAGTTTGATCCTGGCTCAGAACGAACGCTGGCGGCGCGCTTAACACATGCAAGTCGCACGAGAAAGGGCTTCGGCCTGAGTAAAGTGGCGGACGGGTGAGTAATGCATGGATAACCTGCCTTCGAGTGTGGGATAACCCCGGGAAACCGGGGCTAATACCTCATGACACTGCACGAGCTTCGGCTCGCGTCTTCAAAGCTGGCCTCTGCTTGCATGCTGGCGCTCGAAGAGGGGTCCATGTCCCATTAGCTAGTTGGTGAGGTAACGGCTCAC
>CAZTIW010000003.1:0-190647 GCA_964613915.1 uncultured Thermoanaerobaculia bacterium | reverse complement strand
GGGTGCTTCGCACGCCTCGCCCCCTCCCGCCACGCGCTGCGCGCGTGCATGAGGACGGTTCCATGATCCAGGATCATGAAGCTCCGTTGAGCCGGGCGCTGCGCGCATCACGCGCGCAGGGCGCTTGCCTGGGGTTCGTGATCGCGTGTCTGGCGAGCGCCGCGGGACAGGCGAAGGTCCACGCGTCCCCGTCCGCGGATGCGGGCGCGCGCGTGATCGTCGTCGTGCGTCACGCCGAGGCGGACCAGGCCTCAGGCGATCCGGGGCTGAGCGACGCTGGCCAGGCCAGGGCGCACGCGCTGGCGCGCCACGCGGAGCTCGCCGGCCTCACGCACGTGTTCGTCTCGCAGTGGCGGCGAACGCAGCAAACGGCCGCGCCAGCGGCGCGGCGCGGCGGGCTCGCTCCGCAGGAAACGGACGCCGGCGACACGCGCGCCCTCGCGGCGACGCTCGCGGCCCTGCCTGCCGGTTCACGCGCGCTGGTGGTGGGCCACTCGAACACGGTGCCGTCGCTCGTTCGCGCGCTCGGGGGCGAGCCGCGCGATCTCGTGCACGCCCACGGTCAGGACTCCATCCCGCACGACGCGTTCGATCGCATGTACGTGATCCGTCTCGAGGCGGGCGCGCGGCCGTCGCTGCGCGAGCTCCGGTACGGGAACGAGGCCGCCGCCGTCCGCGGGGACGGCGAGCCCGTCAGCCGACCCGCTCGTCCGGCTCGAGCGCTCGGCCGCTGATTCCCGTCGCCGTCACGATGCTGCCCGGCGGCTGCCGCGTGGAGACGTAGCCCAGCGCGAGGTGCACGCGCTGGCCCGACGCGAGCGTGGAGGGCGCGGGCGCGACGGTCGTCACGGCGCACTCGCGGGTCGGGCCGTCAATGGCCTCGCCGGCGACCGGCACGCGCCCGGGCTCGAACGCGAGCCGGACGAGGCGGCGCGCCACCTTGCCGTAGGTGTCCTGCCGGGCCACGACCTCCTGTCCCGTGTAGCAGCCCTTCGTGAAGGACACCTCGGCGACGAGACCCGCTTCGAGCGGGAACCGCTCGCTCGCGAGGTCGCTCGCCATGGACGGCTCGCCTTCCTCGACGCGAAGCTGACAGAGGACTCGATCATCGACGCGGACGAGCCCGTCGTGCTCGCACGCGGCGCGCACGGCGTCCGCGGGCCCGGTGACGAACGCGGCGGCGACGCGACCGAGGTCCCGCCGCGACCAGAGACGGCCACTCGAGTCCTCGGCCGTCGCCCCGGGTTCGCCGAGAGCCCCGGGCGCGAGCGCGAGTCCGCGTTCGCCGAACACGAGCGCGGCCGCCATCGCCGGCTCGCTCCGGATCTCGCAGGCGTCGCCGAACGTGTAGCGATCCACCCAGGTTGCGAGATCGTCGCCCGGCCCCGGCTCGGAGAGCGCCCGCCACTCCGCGGCAGGCTGCAGCAAGACGCGCGCGACGACGCGACCGTTCGGGTTGAGGAAGAGCGTCGTCACGGCCAGGCCCCGCTTCAGCGGCGCGAGGTCGTTCGTCGAGAGGCGCGAGAGGAGGTCCGCGGCGTCCGCTCCGCGGCACGTCGCGACGGGCCAGGCGAGAGGCGCGATGCCGCCGCCCCGGGCTTGCGCCGCGAGCTCGGAGGGATCCGACGTCATGGGATGGCCCGGTGTCCGCGGGCCGACGCGAGCGTCAGCCGGAGAACGAGGAACCGCAGCCGCAGGTCCGCTTGGCGTTCGGGTTGCCGAACGTGAAGCCCTTGCCCTGCAGCCCATCCTGGAAGTCGATCGTCGTGCCGGCCAGGTACAGGAAGGACTTCGGGTCAACGGCCAGCTTCACGCCGTCCTTCTCGATGATGTGATCGTTGGGGTTGGCCGACTCGACGAACCCCATGCGATAGGACATGCCCGAGCAGCCGCCGCCGACAACGCTGACGCGCAGGACGTGCGCTGCCAGGGACTCCCGCTCGCGAATGAGGCGGATCTGCTCGACGGCCTGATCGGTCAGGACGATCTGGTCGGTGGTCTGGATGGCGTCGGGGGTCGTGGACATCGCGGTGCTCCGAGGCGCCTCGGGAAGTCCCCGGTCGTCCGGGGCCTCGCGGCGCTGCCCGAATCATAGCAGCACCGGCTGCGCGGGACGGGGCTCAGGCGTTCCGGGCGCCCGGTGCCCGGACCTGCCGGATCTCGGCGACGGCCGCAAGGATCTGCTCCGTGGCGTCGTCCACCTCCCCGTCCGTCGTGCCGGCTCCCAGCCCGATCCGGACGGTGCCGCGCGCCTGGTCGCGCGACAGTCCGATGGCGGTCAGGACGTGGCTGGGCTTGCTGTCGCCCGTGGAGCACGCGGAGCCGGTCGAGAGCGCGAGCCCCGGCAGCGCGAGCAGGAGTTCCTCCGCCTCGACGCCGTCGAAGCGGATGGACAGGTTGGCGCACAGCCGATCGCTGGCGCCATGCACGTGGGCTCCGCCAGCGGCGACGAGCCGAGCCTGCATCCGATCGCGACGGGCCGCGACGAGCCCGGGGACGCCCGCCGCGAGGGCCTCGACCGCGCATCGGGACGCCACGCCCAGGCCGACGATGCCGGGAACGTTGAGCGTGCCCGGTCGAAGGCCCCCCTCCTGGCCGCCCCCCAGCGTCAGCGGCGTCAGCCGCGCGCGCGGCCGGGACGACCGGACGTAGAGAGCGCCGACTCCCTGGGGCGCCCCGAACTTGTGGCCGGAGAGGGCCAGCGTGCTCGCGCCCCACGCCTCCACGTCCAGCGGCATGCGGCCGGGCGCCTGCGCGGCGTCCACGTGCAGCGGCACGGATCGTTCGCGGCAGGCGCGACCGATTTCCTCGAGCGGCTGGATGGTCCCGATTTCGTTGTTGGCCGCCATCACCGCCACGAGGAACGTGCTGTCGCTCAGGGCGCGCGCGACATCGGCCGGATCCACGCGCCCGGCGGCGTCCACCGGCAGCACGACGACGTCGAACCCCTGATCGCGGAGGCGAAGACACGGGTCCAGCACGGCGTGGTGCTCGATGGCCATGGTCACGACGCGCCCGCCGGCGCGCCCGGCGGCGCTCCCCGCGATGGCGAGGTTGTTGGACTCCGTGGCGCCGGCGGTGAACACGATCTCGCTGGGTCGCGCGCCGATCATCGCCGCGACCTGCTCGCGCGCCCGCTCGACGGCCTCGTTGGCCTGCCACCCGAACGGATGCGTGCGGCTGCCGGGATTGCCGAAGAGCTCGGAGAGCCACGGCACCATCGCGTCGCGCACGCGCGGGTCCACCGGCGTCGTCGCGTGGTGGTCCAGGTACAGGGCGGTCTTCACGTGAGGATCATAGACGAGTGGCCATGAGCCTGGCACGGGGCGGGCCTCATCCATCTGCCACGGCTGCGTGGCGGGAGGGAACCGTCCTGACCCGCCGCTTCGCGAGGCGGCCCCGCGAATGCGAAGATGGCGCATGCGTCCCCTGGTGCTCCTGGCCGTGATTGCCCTCGCCACGCCACCCGCGACCGCCGCTCCCTCCCTGCACCTCGCCACGGCGCGCGAGGAGGTCCGCGCGTTCATCTTCACGGACGGGCCTCCCGAGCAGCCCGCGGCCGTCATGACGAGAAACACGCTGGGGCGCTGGACGCCGCCCTCCTTGTTGCCGAGAGCCGTGCGGGGCCTGCCGCTGGTGCATCGCGACATCACCTGGTTTCTGGAGGCGCGCACGGATCCGGAGGGGCGCCCGTACCATGCCCTGCTGCCGGTCTCGGGCGAACCGGGAGGGACGGGCATGCGCATCGAGTGCATCGAGTCCCTCGTGGCGAGCGCCGTCTCGGTCGAGGACGGCTGGACCTTCCTGATCTGGGATCAGGCCGCCGGCGGCGAGGTCATGATGAGGGCCATCACGTCGCATGGCTCCACGTTCGAGATGGAGGTCGTCGAGGAGCGGCGCTGGATGACGGGCTGGGCGCCCGAGGCACGCCTCCTGGCCGGCGGCAACGACGGCCCGACAGCGCGAGCCGTCGCCGTCACGCCCTCCGGGACCATTCTCGTGTCGGCCGCCACGGAATCAACCATCGCGACGCCGCCGTCGCTCGACGCGTCCTCCGGATCGCCGCACGCGGCCTGCGCGTTCGGGTCCTCGCTCGTCGTCGCCGCCGCCACGGCGGACGGCGTCACGGCATGGATTCTTCGCAACGATTCCTGGGGCGAGCCCATGACGCTCCGGACCCCACGCCTCGAGACCCTCGCCGCCGTCGCGAGCGCGCCCGGAGCGATCATCGCCGGCGTCGCGAGCGGACCGGCCCCGCAATTCGTGGCAGCCACGCTCGACGAGGCCTGGGGGGCGATCGAAACGGCGTCGCTGGCGACCCCTCCCGCGCCGGACGACGCGGTTCGGCCGACCCCGCCGACGCCCGTGGAGCGTGCCGAGTTCGCTCACCGCCGGCTCCGAACCATCCGGATGGTGATCGCGATCGCGGGCGTCGTGCTCGTCGGCGGGCTGCTCCTGCGCCTCGCCGCCACGCGGGTGGACCGGGGCTGAATCCCCCGCTACTCCGTCGTTTCCTGCTCGCAGTCGTCGGACGGCACGACGCGGTAATAGTAGACGCTGATCAGCTCGGCGTCGGGAGAGCGCGGGGTCGGATCCGTGTACACGATCCCCACGTGGGGTTCGATCCCGGCGAGGCGCGCGAGGAACTGGCCGCGGTCATTCCGGCTCCGGTACACGTGGTAGTGATCGCCCGGCGGACGCGGCAGGCCAGCGTCGGTCGGCCAAGTCAGGTCCGCGGTGATCGTGGCGCCGTTCGGGTTCGAGTGGTTGATGACGCGCAGCGCGGGCCCGAGCGGATCCGGCGGATCGATCGGCAGGCCGTCGTTGAACACGGTCGCCGTGCATGCGTTGTTGTCCTCGCGGCACTCGTTGACGAGGCCGTTGCCGCTGCCGTCATCGTCTGCCACCGCGTGGATGTCCACGGAGCCCACGCCCGGATCGGGCACGACGACCGAGAAGTCGCTGAACTCGCCGGGCAAGAGATCCGGGATGACCTGCGACACGAGGTTCTGGCGGCCGCCCGAACCGTCGTCCTTCCAGAACCACGCCGTGAACGGAGCGCCCACGCTGATGCCGCCGCCGTTGCCGACCCGCGCCTGGATGCGCACCTGGCGGCGGCAGTTGCCGGCGTCGTTCACCAGCTCGATTTCGTACGAGGTGATCGAGATCGTGATGTCGGGCGCCGAGTAGATGGCCGTTCCGAGCTGGTCGCGGTACGTGTTGTGGAGCCGGTACGAGGGCGCCTCGCAGGCTCCGTTCGTGAAGGGACCGGGCACCGACGAGTCATCGTTGATGTTGTTGATGTGGTACTGGTGCTGATTCCAGATCCGGCGCGTGTTGACCCAGTTGTCGTCGGCGTCGCCGATCACCTGAATGCCGTTGAGGCGCGAGCCGTTCAGCGGCAGGATGATCTCCGCGTTGTTGTCGCCATCCACGTCGGCGATCGACACCATCTCGGTCCACGTGTGCGAGTCGCCGGGGACCCGCGCGATCTCCGTGCCGTCGCTGCCGCGGAACACGTGCAGCCAGTCCTGATCGGCGAACGCCACCTCGGCTGCGCCGTCGCCATCGAAGTCGAAAACCGTGGAAGCTGTCCGGTGCGAGCTGCAATCGTTGATCGGCGCGCTCCACTTCACGCTGCCGTCGGTCTCGAGCACCGAGTAGTAGTCGGCTCCGGCGACGCCGACCTCGGCGGAACAATCGCCATCGAAGTCCGCGATCGTGGGCGGCCCGCCGATGACCGCGGTCACGCCGCAGCCCCCGCCACCGCGCGGAATCGTGCGCTGCCACTTCAGGGCGCCGGTGTCGCCCTCCAGCATGTAGACGACGCCATTCGCGGTGATCGCGATCTCCGGGAACGTGTCGTCGTCGAAGTTGCCGGCCGCGGGATACCCGTCCGGCACGGCAGGGTTCTGCCAGATGATGGTCATCGTCGTGCCGGCCGGGTTGAACCGGTAGGCCGTCGGGCCGGCGACGATCTCGAGCAAGCCGTCGCCGTCAATGTCCACGGCGATCGAGATCGAACCGTCCTGCCCGGCGCCGTTGGCGCCAATCGTGCCCACAGGATCCGGCGGCGCGTTCACGAGCTGTCCGGCGTCGTTGAAGACGTTGGCGCCGTAGATCACCTCGGGGCGACCGTCACAGTCGAGATCCGCGACCAGGGGCGCGCCGCCGCCCTGGGTACGCGCGGGATGCCGCACCAGGGGATCTGACGTCCAGTAGCGCAGGCCCGTGTTGTCCACCGCGACCAGCCGGTCCGTCTGCCCCGTCACGTTGGAGAGGCCGATCACTTCGGGAAGCGTGTCGCCCGAGAGATCAGCGAGCGCCAGGTTGGTCGAGGCGTACACGCGCGCGTCGGCGCCGCTCGCCGTCCACAACTCGACGCCGGTCCGCCCGTCCAGCGCGCGGATGACGCCATCAGCGAAGCCCTGAACGCGCTGGCCTGCGTTGAAGACGACATCGGGCACGGTGTCGCCGTTGACGTCGCCCACGAGCGGGATCGTGTCCACGCTCAGGTAGTCCGGCAGCACCGCGGAGCTGGACCAGAACCACTCGATGGTCGGCGTGAACACGCCCACGGGCGGGTGGTACTCGCATCCCCGCCCCGTGTCGAACAGGTTGTTGTTCTCGACGACCTCGGCGACGACGTTCGTGGTGTCCACCGCGGCGTAGATGACATTGTCGCGAAACAAGACCGCGCCGATGCACGGGACGTCCACGAACGCCGTCTGGCCGCGCGGCAGCGGCGCCGCCACGGTGGTGCTGCCGAGGACGTTGTCCACGCCGGGGTCATACTGGCCGTTGAGCGGCGCGCGATCCTCGAACACGACAACTTCGAAGCCCCCGGGCGCGTCGGTGTCGCCGAGGTTGGCCACGGCGATGCGCGCATCGCCCGCCACGTCGAAGGTCGAGCAGTCGGCCACGAGATTAGACGCGTCAATCGAGGCGACGCGAAGGTCAATGCCGCGGTAGATGTCGCTGCAGTTGATCTCGAACTCGTAGGGACCCGACGTCGTGCCGTCCACCACGAGCAAGTACTGGCCCGCCGGGAAGAGCGCGCACGACACGCCCCCGGCACCGATGAGCAGGCAGTTCCCCTCGCCGCACTGCTCGAACAGCATGAGGCGCTGCCCTGGCTGAGACGTGATGAACCGCGCGTCGATCGTCTGCTCGACGGGATTCAGGAACGTGTAGATGTCCTCGCCGCCCGTCAGGGCCTCGGACGAGCAGTTGTAAACGGACACGTTGGATGGCGATGTCGAGGTGTTGCCCGTGACGCGGCGCGCGCAGGAAGCCGGCAGGGTCGCGGCGCAGTCCATCTGGGGGCCGCAGGTCGCCGCGATCGTGAAGGCGCCGGACGCGCCACTCGCGCCATCCACGACGATGACGTAGTCCCCGGCCGGCGCGTCGAAGACGCCCGCCCCGTGGCGTCCCGCGGCCAGGCAGGGCCCCTGCGCCTCGAACGACGCCCGATCGTAGATGACGACCCACAGGTCGGTGACGGCCGTGGTCAGCGTGATCGCGAGGTTCTGCTGCGTGGGCAGCGTGAGGGCGTAGAGAGCCTCCGGCCCGTTGAGCGCCTGCGACGTGCACGAGTACGTCGTGAACACGCCGGCCCCGCCGGCAGTCGTGCCGCTCGCCGACATGCCGCAGTCGAGGGGCGAGTACGGCGCCGTGCAGGTCGTGATGAAGTTGAACGCGTCGCCGCCACCCGCGGCGGTCTTGTCCACGGCGAACAGGTACGTGCCAGGAAACAGGATCGGATAGTCGATCTGCTGATCCGCCATGGCCAGGCAGTTCGCCTCCGAGCAAGGCGGGCCCCCGATGCGGAGAAGGTCGAGCGCGTTGTTGCTGATGGCGACGCTGACCTGCTGGGGAGTGGAGACGGTGAGCTGCACGAGCCGCTCGTTGCCGAGGTACACGGTATTCGTGCACGAATAGATGCTCGCCGGCGAGGGATCCGTGGCCGGGAGCGTGCCCGCGACGCTGCCCCCGCAGGTGGCGGCCAGGGGCGCCGAGCAGTCGAGCAGGATGGGCGGCGCGTGGCAGGTGCCCTGCGAACTCGACGGCGCCGGGTAGCCAGGGTCAATGACCTCGTCTCCCGTCACGCCCGTGTTGGGATCGAAGTAGAGCGTCCTGCCGACGGTGCCATTCGCGTTCTCGTAGCCGACGGAGCGCGGGACGACAAAGCTCCCGCGCCATGTCTGGCGCCAGGAGCCGTCGGACGACAGGAACAGGTGGACTTCCTCGTTGGCGATCGCGCTCAGGCGCTGCAACCACCGCACGTGGAACTGCCCCGGGGTGGCCTCGACCTGAATGTCGGCGTTGACGACGTTGGTCCAGTGCGGGGCGATGATGTTGTTGGGCGAGGCCGCGGTCGGAAACTGCGCGATGACGCCCGTGTTCGCCTGCCCCGCCGAGAACGTCACGTAGCCGAACGGCGAGACCCACACCTGCGTCACGGGCTGCCCGTAGAAGGGCATCGTGAAGCCCAGGTTGTAGGGCCCCTGCATCGCGGTCGTCGCGCTCACGGTGATCGTGCCCGGGCCGAACGAGCCCAGCGACGCCGTGCATCCGGAGGCGACGTCCCGCCAGGTGTAGCCGAAAGAGTCCGGCGCGCCCTGGGCGGCGGGAGCTGGAGACGCGGCGAGTGATGCGAGCAGGAGCATGCTCGCCTGGGCGATGCGGAGTCGGGTCACGCTCTCCTCCGTCGTCAACTGGCAAGCCCCATCCCCAGGGACAGGCCAGGCGTGGGCGCGAGCGCGGCCACGCGGTGCACGGGAAGTTCCTCAGTCTCAGCAATATACCGCCTGCCGTTGCCGGAAAGGCATCACCTGATCGCGGAGTCGGCTCCGCAATTTCGGATCCGAGATGGCGGTCGCATCCCGCCACACCGCGGCACGGGGCGCGGTCCGAGCCTCCCTCAGGGCACCGATCGTCCGCAATCCGAGGCGGCGTTCACGATCACGAAGAGGCTCCCGGCGCCGAGCCTCGCGAGCCCCGTGTCAATCAGGGCCGGACTGCCTGAAAGTGCCTGCCAGGCCGGGTTCGTGCGCAGGCCGGCGGCCCCGGCTGGCATCGCCGCGACATGCGCGTTGTGCGACGGCGCACCGGCTTCCGCCCAGGTGAGCAGAATGCCGGCCCCGGACTTCGTCACGCGCAGCGATGACCCGAGGGCTGGCGGGACCACCGTCTCGTCGCGCAGGCTCACGTCCGCCGTGACCGTCGTCACGCAGCCGGCCTCATCGCGGGCCGTCAGCCGCACCGGGTAATCCCCCGCTGGCGTGCCGGCCGGGAACTCGAGCACCGCCTCGGGGCCCGTGGCCCAGCGGCCGGTCGGGAAGGATCCCGGACCGTCATGCGTGAGAACGAGCCCCAGATCCGCAACGAGCGGTGACGCGCCCGGCGCCGACGCCGACGCGTCGATCCGGACGCGGATCGGATCCGTGGTCGAGGTGCACGCCACCACCGGCCGGAGCGTCGCGACGGGAGGCTGCGTGCACGTCGTCGCGCACGCCGCGAACGTCAGCGTGTCCTCCACGACGAGATCGTCCACGTACCAGCCACCCGGCTCGACGGCGAGCGGGTCGAGAAGCAACCGGAATCGAAGCTGCGCGTCCAGCGTCCCCGCGTACGGCAGCAGGTCCACCTCGACCGCGTCATGCACGGGGAAGCCCGAGGCGTTCTCGCCCGTCCAGAGTTCGTCCGTGTTGGGCGGGTGGATGAGATCCTCGACCGTGAGGGTCCGGCCAGCGCCGCGCGACGTCGAGTACCCGCCCGCGACGAAGTCCGCGAGGAGATCGCGCCAGGTCCTGCCGCCGTCCACGGAGATCTCGATGACGCCGCCGTCGAACGCGTCCTCGCACTGGAACGCGTGGGCAAAGCGAAGGCGGGGCGCGGTCCCCAGCGAGAGAGGCGGCAGGTGCAGGTTCTTGTCCGCGTTGCCGCCCTCCGCGTTCGTGACATGCCAGGCGCTCCCCCCGCGCGTGTTGGCATCGGCGACGAGCCCCCAGTCGTTCACCGGGAAGCTCCCGGTGCGGCGGTAGCCGGGACGCTCGCCGGCCTCGCCATCGTCGGTGAACGTCGTCGTGCCCGAGACCGGTCCCTGCGGCGCGAGGGACAGCCGCTCCATGTTGGCTTCCTCGTTGCCGCCATGCGGGCCAACGCCGCCCGTGGTCATGTCCTCGGCGCGCACGGCGTAGGTCACCTCGCTCGCGGGCGCGGCCGAGTCCACGAAGCTCGTGGCCGGCGCGCGCACGCTGCCGATGAGGTGCTCGCGCCCGGGCGTGAAGGCGGGATCGGTCGAGCGGTAAATGTTGTGCCGCACGGCGCTCGGCGCGCCGCACGCCGAGCGCGCTCCGGCGAAATGCACGACGATCGCGCAGTCCTGCTGGGGCGGCCTCTCGAGCGCCGTGACGCCAGGGAGCTCCGCGCCCCCGGCGACGACGGGAGGCAGCGTGCAGCGCCCCGTGACGGTCGCCTCGACGCAATCCGTCGAGGCCGAGCACGCTCCCTGGACCGCCACCACGCGGAAGGAGAACCGGGCGCCCGCCGTCATGGGATCGTCCGCGCTGTCCGCGACCACCAGCGCGGTCGCGTCGGACGGGCCCCGGGCCACCTCGACGAACGACGTCTCCGCGCAGGCGCCCGGGCACGGCGCCGCGGCGCGCAGCAGCACGTGCTCGGTCGCGCCCGTCGCCGGCGTGAACCGCGCGATGACGGCGTTGGGCGCGCTCGTGTCGAGCACGAGGTCCGTCGGTGGCGTCACGACGCAGGCCGCGCACTCGTCCGGCGCGACGAAGCTCGCGTCGGCGGCGGTCGTGCAGCCGGACTTCGACACGGCGGCCGTGCCGAGGCCGCGAGCGGCGAAGCCCTGCCAGAGCAGGCACGTGTCGCCGTCAGCGCCGCGCAGTTGCGCGGCCAGCAGGATCGCGTCGCGCATGTCCACGTACGTCGGAAGGCACGGCGCGAGCTTCATGCCATCGAGCACCAGGCGCTCGGTGAGACACCGCCCGCGCTGGAAACCGTGCCGCGCGATCATGAGCGCGCGGATGTCCCACAGCGTCGCCGCCCAGATCTCGCCGTCGCGATGGACCTGAAAGCCGCCCTGATTGCAGAGCTGACCGTAGTTGTAGGGGTAGGCGTCGTAGGGCGCGCGGCGGATCCCGCGCACGGTGTCGTTGACGAGGTATCCGCCGACGGTCGGGAAGTCCCAGAACGAGCAGGCGAAGAAGTCGCTCCACGCCTCCCCCATCGCTCCACCCTGCGGCCCGCCCAGGCACCCCGCGTCGTTGGCGGCGAGGCCGACGAGCCGGTTCGACACGCCATGAACGAGTTCGTGCGTGACGACCGAAGCATCGAAGCCCGAGTCCCGGCGCGGGTTCGTGAACGTCCAGATGTACATCTGCATGCGCGGCGGGAAGCCATCGGGCGGCGTGCCGAAGTTGGCGTTGTTCTGACCGGAGCCATCCTGCGCGTCCACGAAGACCGCGTCGCCGCCGCGGCCGCGACCCGATGCGTTGACGGCCTGGAAGTTCCCCGAGGCCTCATCGAAGCCCAGGCGAGCCAGCCGGTCATGAAGCCAGTTGTTCAGGTAGAACAGGTTCGTCAGCGAGGCATCGAGGTCGAGCGCCGGATCGTCCTGGAACGGGAACGCGAAGGACAGCGGGGGCCCCGCCGCGGCCTGCGCCCGGCGCCCGTCCGTGTCCTCGTTGTCGTTGGCGATGTCGTCCTTCACGTCGCAGTTGTTGCCGGTGGTGAGGCCGGCCGCCGACCAGCCGGCCGGCGACGCGGGATCCGTGCGCGTGGCGTCATCCACGAACGGCAGCAACACCTGGGGACCCATCCCGGGATCCTGGCGGAACACGAGCCCCTCGGTGGCCGCGTGCGCGACGAGATTCACGCGATGCAGGATGGCTCCGGTCGCGGCGTCCACCACGACCTGGTACCAGCCGGGATCGCCCGCCGGATCCACCGTCACGACCCAGGCGCTCCGCAGACCAGCGGCCGTGGGGAACGACGCCGGACGCACCCACGGCGCGCCCTCGAGCGGACCTTGCTCGTACATGACCGCGTCGCCGGGGCCTGACCCCGTCTCGCGGAAGCCGCCAGCCGGCGCCGCGACCCCGCACGCGGCGCTCGCGATCCCGACGGCCTCGGCGGGAGTCACCGAGCGCACGGCCGACGCCATCTCCTCGCGTGCCGAGTTCCCGCCCACCGACAGGACACGTCCCGAGGCGTCGAGGTGGACGCGGACCTCGCCGTGAAAGACCGACAGGCCACCGACCCTTTGCTCGAACCCGACGTGGCGCGCGCCCGTGCCCGGATCGACGATGTCGTGCACGGACTGGAGCGCGCGAACCCCGTCAGCCGAGAGCCCGACCAGATCGCGATGCCGCCCGACGAAGGCGCGCGCGATCGTCTCGCTCGTGCCCGAGGCCGGCCCCGAGAGGTAGCCGCCGCGCCGGAACAGGTGGTGGAGCGTCCCGGGATCCGGCCCGGGCACGAACACGAGTTCTCCCCCCGGCTCGTTCGCGAGCTCCGCGCGCAGGCGCGCGAGCGCCTCGGCCTGGGCCGGCGTCTTGGCGGCGACGACGCCGAGGCGATCGCCTCGCGCGTCGAGATCCGGAAGCGCGACGCGGGCATCGCCGGAAGGCGGCATGACGGCGACGGCGACGGGCGCCGCCAGGATCGACGCGGCGAGCCAGAGGATGACGGTCAGCGTGCGCGGCATCAGTTGGGGCCCTCGCTCAGGCCGCCCGGACAGGTCCCGACCGCCTGGTAGAACGTGAGCGGACGCGCTTGCGCGACGGCCGAGCAAGCCGCGACGCCCTCGCAGAGGCGCGTCGCCGTCACCGAACTCGCGTTGGCCTGCATCGCCCGGCGGACGTCGGTTTCCTCGTACACGCGCACGCTCTCCGCGCCGGCGAGAGGCTCCCACGTGAACTCCAGCAGGCCGTTCGCGATCGCCACGCGGAATGCCCGGTAGGGCCCCGGACCCGGACTGGTCTCGACCAGCACCTGATCCGTGGCGCTGCAGCCGGTGAGCGGATCCACGACCGTGAGCGTGTACACGGTGGGCGTGGGGGCCGTCGCGAACGGCTGCGCCGCCCACGGATCGGACAGCCCGCCGGGTGGATCCCAGGCGTAGTCGAGCAGCGGGAAGCCCGGCGTGCCGATGCGCTGCGCGCCGCACCCGACGATGTCGGGCCCGGCGTCCGCGACCGGGAGCTGTCCGAAGTCCACGCGCGCGGAGCGCGTGCGACGGCACCCGTTGCTGTCCGTCACCGTGACCGAGTGCGTGCCGCTCACGGTCGTGACGACGACCGGGCCCGACGTGCCGTCGGCCCAGCTGAACGTCGCGGCGGGATCGGAGGTCGTCGCGGTGAGCGTCACGGTGTCGCCGTCGCAGTACGGAGGGGGCGGATCGAACGTGATGGTCGCGGGAGGCAGCGGAAACACCGTCACGTCCACCGTGGTCTCCGCCCGGCAATCGAAGTCAGTGGAGCAGCGCGAGACCAGCCGGTACGTGGTGTTGGCCGTGGGCGACTGGACGAGCGTGCCGGTCCCGAGGAACGTCGCGCCGGCGAACCAGTCGTGCAGCAGGACACCGGCACAGGCGGTCGCGCCGCTCGCGCCGGGATCGAGCGTCACCGACGCGCCGCGGCACAGGGACCGTGGCGCCGTGAGGCTCGCGTCCGACGTCACGCCACAGCCCGCGAGGCGGCACGGCGTGCAACCCGGATTGGCGGCGGGAAGGACGAGGTCTCCCCACGCGGCGCCAGACACGTCCGCGCGAGCGAGCAGCTCGAACGGGCCGCACGGCGCCGTCACCGACAGGTCCACGTCGAACGTCGCGTCAGCGAAGGCCCCGGGCGCGATGTCGCCGAGATCCTGCGGGGGCGTTCGCACGCTCATGAGCGGCGCGCGAGAGAGCAGCCGCGCGCGCACGGCCGTCGCCGCCTCCGTCCCGCTGTTGGCATGGCGCACCGTCACGCGGAGCGTCTCCCCGGGATCCGCGAAGCCGTCGCCGCTGGCGGGACCGCCCGCCGCGCACGCGTCGACGAGGCCGACGATCGTGGCATCCAGCCGCGCCATCGAACACGAGGGCGTCGTGGCCGTCACCTCGGGCGTCAGGGCCGCGTTGCCCGCCGTGTCCGTCAGCCGCAACCGGAAGTAGTAGGCCGTTCCGGGCTCGAGTCCCTCGACCGTCGTCCCGCCGCCGATTGCGACGGTCCGCGTGAAGTCCGTCCCGCCGGGCGCCGTGCCGACCTCGACGATCACCGTCGCGACATCGCACGGCAGCGTCCACTGCAAGTCCACGCGCGGAGGCGCGCCGCAGCCGGCGGCCGTCGCCGAGGTGATCGCGGCCGAGGGCGGCACGCCGTCCGACCGCTTGACGAAGACCTCCGGGGACCCGCTTCGATCGTCCACGAACGCCACGACCACGTCCTCGCCGAGCGGCGCCGCGACCGGCGCGCGGGCGGCGCCCATCGGCCGCGGCGGCGACAGCGCCGTGAGCTGAACGGGCCCGCATCCGCCAGCGAGTCGCGGTCGCGAGCCCGAGAGCGGGCGCCGCGCGAGGAAGATCTCGCCCGCTTGCTCGTGCACGACATGGGCCGTCGCGCCGGGCGAGCCGCCCGCGACGGCGACGCCCGGCCGCGCCTCGACCGCGGCCGCGGGCTCGAGCGCCGGGTTGGCCATCGCGGTCGCGCCGTCGAAGTCCGAGGCGATGGCGCCCCCGTCGGCCAGCGCGGCATCGGCCACCATGGCCACGGCGCCCACCGGCAGGCTCTCGGCCGACGCCCAGGCGAGCGCCTGCCACGCGGACGCGCCGAGCTGCTGCGACGCCCCGAGCGCGAAGAGCCGCGCCCTGCCCGACCCATCGTCCACGCGCCGGTACGGATCCCACGCGGCCGCCTGATCGCGCAGCCTGCTGGCGTGGATCTCACCGCTCGCAAGCGCGACCGCGAGCGCGAATCCCGGCTCGCCCGCCGTGCCCGCCATGTCCGCCGCGATGTCGGCGCCCACGGCCGCTCCCGTTGCGGGCAGGTCCTGGGGCGCGCTCCACGCCGCGAGGTCCGCGCCGCTCGCGGTGAGGGTCCATCGCGGGACGCCCGCGCCCGCCGTGCCACGAACCCAGGCGGCCATCAGGGCGGTCCCCGTCGGGGCGACGGCGAGACGGGGCGCCGACAGGGCGGTGTCGTCGAGCATCACCTCGGGCGCGAACGTGAAGGCGGCGTCCACCGCCGCGCGCGCGACGATGGCACTGCCGTCCCGCCACGCGACGGCGCAGAACGGCGTGCCCGCCGTCACGGCCAGCGCGACGGCCGGCCGCTCCGTGATCATCGCCCCCGCAGCCGAGAGAACGATGGCGCTCCCGAACGTGCAGGCGCCATCCGACGACACGCGCAGGGCCACCTCGCCGGCCGGCGTCAGGTAGGCGAGCGCCGCCCACTCGGCCGCGCCGCTGGGATCCACCGCGGTCGCGATGCCGAGCGGCTCGACGGCCGCCGACACGGCAGCCACCGGCATCTCGGGCCGGAATCTCAGGGGATCCGGGCCGCCCGGGCAGGCGAGCGTGGGCCCTGCCTGCGCGCGCGGCGGCATGATGGCGATCAGCCCGAGCAGCCCGAGCAGCAGGACGGCTCGCGGCATGCGCGACGGGCGGTTGGAGACGGCGACAGGCACGATCGTGGGAATCTACACCGGGGCGAACGCGTCGTGGCAGCGGTCGCGGGCTATCATCCGGCCGCATGAGCGCTCCCGACTTCTCGCCGGCATCCCTGTTCGACCTCGACGGGCTCCCCTTCCGGGATCTCTTCGAGGTCGAGATGGCCTGGCTCGCGCTCGGCCCGCGCCTGCGCGGCTGGCTCGCCGCCAACCTCCGACCTGGCCTGCACGGCAGCGTCGAGGACGGCGCGATCGTCCGCGGCGATGTCGAGCTCGGGCCCGGCTCGCGGATCGAGGCGGGAGCATTCGTCGCGGGCCCGTGCGTCATCGGCCGGGACGTCGAGATCCGCCACGGCGCGTACATCCGCGGCCACGCGATCATCGGCGACGGCGCGATCGTCGGCCACGCGACCGAGGTCAAGGGCTCGATCTTCCTGCCGGGCGCCAGGGCCGGTCACTTCGCCTACGTGGGCGACTCGATCCTCGGGCGCGACGTGAACCTGGGCGCCGGAACGAAGCTCGCCAACCTGCGCCTCGCGGGCGACGAGGTCCACGTCCGCGCCGGGACCGCGCGCCTGGCCACGGGACTGCGCAAGCTCGGCGCGATCCTGGGCGACGGCGCGCAGACCGGCTGCAACTCCGTGACGAACCCTGGCGCGATCCTCGGCCGCGGCGCGGTTCTCCTGCCGTGCGCCGTCGCCTCGGGTCACCATCCCGCCGGCGCGGTGGTGCGGTAGCTCAGCCGGCGCGGTCGTGCGGTCGCTCAGCCGGCGGCGTCGAGCGCCTGGCGCAGGTCAGCCAGCAAGTCGCGCCAGTCCTCGACGCCGACGCTCACGCGGACGAGCGCATCCGTGACGCCCGCATCGCGCAGCTCCTCCGCGCTCATCTCCGAGTGCGTCGTCGTCGCGGGATGGCATGCGAGCGACTCCATGCCGCCGAGGCTCACGGCGTTCTTGATGAGACGCAGGTGCCGGAGCATCTCGAACGCCGCGGGCTTTCCGCCGCGCAAGGCCACCGTGAACACGGCGCCCGGGTACCTGGTCTGCGCGTCGCGGATGCGGCACTGCTCGGCGTCGGTGAACCGCGCCGGGAAGTACAGGTTCTCGATGGCGGGGTGCCCGGCGAGAGCCTCGACCAGCCGGGTGGCGTTCTTGCCCTGCCGGCCCATGCGGAGATCCACCGTCGGCAGCCGCGAGTCGAGCAGCCAGGACTCGTCGGGCTGCAGGATGTTGCCGAGAATCGCCCGCATGCCGCGCAACGTGTCCACCAGCGCGAGATCCCGGCCCATGACGACGCCGCCCAGCATGTCCGAGAACCCCGCGAGGAACTTCGTCGCCGAGTAGATGGCGAGGTCGGCGCCGATCGCGAGCGGATGCTGGAAGGCAGGGCCGAGGAACGTGTTGTCCACGGCCACGACCGGCGGCTCGGCGCGCGCGCGCGCCGCGCCAACCGCGGCGCCGATGTCGGTCATCGTCAGCGTCGGATTCGCGGGCGTCTCGATCAGGACGAGGCGCAGGTGGGGCGTCGCCGCCACGGCCTCGCGGAGCGCCGCGGTGTCGCCCGCCGCAACCGGCACGGCGACGAGACCGAGCGGGACCAGGAGCTGGCGGATCAGGTGGTGCGTGCCTCCGTAGATCGGGGTCGTGTAGACGAAGGCCTGCCCCGCGCGGCACGTGGCGAAGAGCACGGTCGAGATGGCGGCCATGCCGCTGTTGAACGCCGCGGCGGCGCGGGCGGACGGCTCGATCGCGACGAGGTGGTCCTCGAGAATCTCCGCGTTCGGGTGCGAGAGCCGCGAGTAGATGAGGTCCACGCTCTCGCTCTCGACCGGCGTGACCTTGCCCAGCGCGATCGCGAACGCGCGCTCGGCCGACTCCGGACTCGAGAACACGTACGTGGAGGAGCGGAAGACCGCCGGGCGCGCGGCGCCGACCGAGAGGCGCGGGTCGTATCCGCGGGAGACGACAGCCGTTCGCGGGCGGACGAGATAGGGCGGCGGCGTCTTGCGGGTCACGGGGAGTCTCGATTCTGGACGGCCAGCCATGAGGCTGGCTCAGGGCGTTCCCCTCCGGATCGTGGCGGGAGATCGTGTCGCGCGTTGATTGTCCCACGCCGTGCCGGACCGCCCCGGCCGGGGGCGTGACCGGCCGGCGGTGGCCCCGGACGCTGGCCGATGAGACAATCCGCGGCTCCCGGCCTACTGTTCCTGCCGGTGAGCGCTCGACGCCCTCACCCGGAGCCCCTCATGAGTTCATCTCTCGTCGTCGTCGGCGGTGCTGGCGGCTTCATCGGCGGCCATCTCGTCGCGGACCTCCTCGCGCAGGGTCGTCGCGTGCGCGCCGTGGACATCAAGCCGTTGCCCGAGTGGGAGCAGCGTCACGCGGGCGCCGAGAACGTCGTGGGCGACCTCTCCCGGCGCGAGACCTGCCTCGAGACGCTGGCGGGTGCGGGCGAGGTCTACAACCTCGCATGCGACATGGGCGGCATCGGCTTCATCGAGACGCACAAGGCCGAGTGCATGCTCTCGGTGCTCATCAACACGCACATGCTCATGGCGGCGCGCCAGCACGGGGTCGGCCGGTACTTCTACTCGTCGTCGGCGTGCGTCTACGCGGCGGACAAGCAGCGTGACGCGGACGTGACCGCGCTCGTCGAGTCCGACGCCTATCCCGCGATGCCGGAGGACGGCTACGGCTGGGAGAAGCTGTTCTCCGAGCGCATGTGCCGCCACTTCCGCGAGGACTTCGGGATCGAGGCGCGCGTCGCTCGCTACCACAACGTCTATGGCCCGGAGGGCACGTGGGACGGCGGCCGCGAGAAGGCTCCGGCCGCCATCTCGCGCAAGGTCGCGACGGCCCAGCTCACGGGCAAGCACGAGATCGAGATCTGGGGCGACGGCGAACAGACGCGGTCGTTCATGTACATTGACGACTGCCTCATCGGCACGCAGAAGATCCTCGCCTCCGACGTGGTGGAGCCGCTGAACCTCGGGTCCGAGGAACTGGTCTCCATCAACCAGCTCGTGGACATCGTCGAGGAGATCGCGGGGATCCGCCTCGAACGCAAGTACAACCTCGATGCTCCCAAGGGCGTGCGCGGCCGCAACTCGGACAACACGCTGATCCGGCAGCGCCTGGGCTGGGCTCCGTCCGTCTCGCTACGCGACGGCATGGCGAAGACCTACGCCTGGGTGCACGAGCAGGTCGCGAAGCGACATCGCGCGCGCTGATCGCCGCCGAGAGCCCGTGACGCCGCCTCGCCCGCAGGCTCTCGTCCTGCACCACTTCATGCGCCCGGACGATGTCGTCTCGGCGCGTCACTTTGACGATCTCTGCAGCGGCCTGGTGGCGCGAGGGTTCGCGGTCACCGCGCTCCCGTGCAATCGGGGCTGCCGCGATCCGCGCCAGACGTTCGCTCCCCGCGAGTCCTGGGAGGGCGGGCGCATCCGGCGGATCTGGCGGCCGGCCCTCGACCAGGCCACGACATTGGGCCGGATCGGGAACGCGGCGTGGATGACGCTGGCCTGGTCGCTCCGCGCCTTCCTGCCGTCGTCGGGACGCGTCAGCGTGGTCATCGTCGGCACGGATCCCATCCTGTCGCTGGCCTGCGCGTTCGCGTGGAAGGCCGTGCGGCCGCGCGTGCGCGTCGCGCACTGGGCCTTTGACCTCCAGCCCGATGCCGCCGTGGCCGACGGGCTTCTTCGCGCGCAGGGTCCCGTGCATCGGGCGCTGGACGCGATCCATGGCGCGGCCCTCCGCCGCTGTGACCTCATCGCGGACCTCGGGCCGTGCATGCGCGAGCGCCTGGCGAAACACGGATCGCGCGCGCGCGCCGCGACGCTCGTGCCCTGGGCGCTGGCCGAGCCGGCGGCGCCGGCCGAGCCCGATGCCGGGACGCGGCGCGATCTTTTCGGGGACGCGCGCCTCGGCCTGCTGTACTCCGGCAACTTCGGTCGCGCGCACTCGAGTGACGAGTTTCTCGCGCTCGCGCGGCGCCTCCGCGACGCGCCGATCGCCTTCAGCTTCGCCGTGCGCGGCAACGCGGCCGAGCGCCTGCGCGCGGCGATCGGCCCCGACGACGCGAACGTGAGCCTCGCAGGCTTCGCGGCCGAGGCGGATCTCGAGCGGCGGCTCGGCGCCGCGGACATCCACCTCGCGAGCTTGCGTCCGGGGTGGACGGGCGTGGTCGTCCCGAGCAAGTTCTTCGGCTCGATGGCCGCGGGCCGTCCCGTCCTGTTCGCCGGCTCGCGCCGCAGCGCCATCGCGCGCTGGATCGAGGAGCATGGCGTCGGCTGGGTGCTCGACGACAGCTCGCTGGCGGCCGTGGAGAGCCAGCTTCGCGCGCTCGCTGGCGATCCCGCGTCGCTGGCGGCGTTGCGAGCGCGCTGCCACGCCGTGTCGCGCGAGCACTTCGCGCGCGAGCGGGTGCTCGACGCCTGGGCTCGCGAGCTCCGCGCGATCGGGGCGATGCCAGCCTCGACCTGACGGGAACGCGCCATCGGCCGCCCGTTCCCGCGGCGCCCCGCGAGTCGCCGCCCCGCACGCGGACCCCGATGAGTCATGCTCACGGGAGGGCATCTGGTTAGAATGCGGCGATGAGCGGAGATGCTGGCAGCTCGACGGGTCCCGCCCCCCTCGCTCTCGTGCTCTCCGGCGGTGGCGCGCGCGCGGCGTACCAGGTTGGCTTCCTGCGCCACGTGGCCCGTCAGCACCCGAACCTCCAGCTCGACATCCTCACCGGCGTGTCGGCCGGGGCGCTGAATGCGGCCTTCCTGGCCTGCCACGGCGGCTCGTTCGCGGAGAAGGTCGGCGCCCTCGTCGAAGCGTGGCGCGGCCTGAGCATTGACCGCGTCTTCCGCGTGGATCCCGGATCGCTGTCCCTCAACGCGCTGCGATGGGGCCTGCGGCTGCTCTCGGGCGGCGGAGATCCGACGATCCCGCCCCGGGGACTCGTGGACACCGAGCCCCTGTGGGGCTATCTCGAGGAGCATCTCGGCGCGGTGGACGGGAACCTTCTCGGCATTGACGCGAACCTGCGCGAGGGCCGGCTGCAGTCCGTGGCCATCACCGGAGCGAGCTACTCGACCGGCCAGTCCGTCACGTGGGTGCAGGGACGCCAGATGGAGCCCTGGCATCGCCCGCTGCGGCGCAGCGTCGCGTGCAACCTGCGCGTCGCGCACGTCATGGCGTCAGCCGCGCTGCCGCTGTTCTTCCCTGCCATTCAGGTCGAGGGCCGATGGTACGGCGACGGGGGCATCCGGCTCTCGGCGCCACTGTCGCCAGCCATCCACCTCGGGGCGCGCAAGATCATCGCGATCTCGACGCGCTACCAGCGCACGCGCGACGAGGAAGAGACGCCCTACATCTCGGGTTATCCTCCACCCGCGCAGGTCCTGGGCATGTTGATGAACGCCGTGTTCCTGGACATCATCGATCAGGACGCCGTGCGCCTGCAGCATCTCAACGATCTCGTGCGCGGCATGCCCCCGGAGCGGCGCGCGGGCCTGCACGAGATAGAACTCCTCACGCTGCGGCCCTCGCGCGATGTCGGGCGCCTGGTCAACGAGTACGAGCCGCAGCTCCCGCGCTCGTTCCGATTCCTCACGCGCGGCCTGGGCACGCGCGAGACGCGCAGCAACGACGTGCTGAGCCTCATCATGTTCCAGGGCGACTATCTCTCGCGCCTCATCGAGCTCGGCGCCGCCGACGCCGAGGATCGCCGCGCGGAGATCGACGCCTTCCTCGGCGCGCCCGCCGCCGCCCCGGAACGGCGGCCCGACGCCACGATCTGAACGCGCTACGCGCCGCGAGACGTCAGCGTCGCGCCTCAGTCATCGCCGAACGCGTCGAGCAGGAGTCGCGTGGCGCCCTCGACGGCCACTGGCGGGATCTCGTGAGCGCCGGAGAACCCGGCGAAGCGTGCCTGCCAGCCGGCCTGCGCCAGCATCCCGTGCAGGCGCTCGGCCACGGCGAACGGAAGGAGCGGATCCTGGCGGCCGTGGCTCTGGAACGCCGCGAGCCCCGCGCGACCCGGCATGAGGCCCTGCCATTCCGACGCGCACAGGAGCGTCGTGGACCACAGGATGACGCCCGCCGGCGCCGCCTCCATGCGGAGCGCGACGTCGAGCGCGAGCATGGATCCCTGCGAGAAGCCGCCGAGCACGAGGCGCGACGGGTCGGCGTCCAGCCGCGACGGGAGTTCGGCCAGCAGGTCCATGACCTTCTCGCGCGCCGCCGGGAGGCCTTCCGGCACCTCGTCGCCCAGCTCCCGCGCCTGGCCCGAGCGCAGCGCTCGCTCGAGCCGCTCGAGATCGATCATCCACCACGCCCGTGAATCGAATCCCCACGGCAGCTCGAGCGGCGCTTCCGGGAAGACGAAGCGCGTGCCTGCGGGCGCGCCGAGCGCGCCCGCAAGCGGGATGAGGTCGCCGCCGGGCGCGCCGAAGCCGTGCATCAGCACGACGACCGGGCCGTCGCCGCCACCGCGTCCGTCCGTGCCGCCAGCGACGTGGCAGCGCAGGCCGCCGATCGTCTCCTCGCGCGGGCGCGCGCGCATCATGGAAGGAACACCTGGCCGGCCACGGGCAGGGGCAGGACGGACGGCGATCCGGCCGTGTGCGGCAGCGCATCCTTGACCCAGCCGTGCGTCCACAGGACATGCGTGCGGCGCTGACCCGGCGCCGGCGGCCCCAGCGCGGCGTCGTCGAAGGCGAGCAGGATTTCCTCGCCCGCTCGCGCGATCGCGAAGGCGCCGTCCGCGGCGGCCAGGTCCTCGCGGACATCGCCGTCGGGCGTCGCGGGCCCCGTCATCGGGATCCAGGGCGGCGCGCCCGCGAGGCCATCGCGCGGGAACGACCGCCAGCGGTTCTCGGGGCCCGGCACCTCGCGCGGCATGCCCAGCCAGCGCTTCTCGGCGCGGAGCAGGGGCAGCTCGCGCCGCGCGCTCGCCGGCAGCGGCGTCGCGTCCGGATGGTGCGCGGCGCGATCCCACGAGACCTGCAGGTTGGTGGAGAGGCGCAACACCGGCCGCGCCGGGAGACGGAGCGCCTCCAGATCGATCACGACGTCCTTGTGGAAGCCGGCGGGCAGCCCCGCGTCGGGAAGCAGGTCGCGCCACCGGCCGCCGTCCAGCACCTGGAGAGCGGGCGGGCTCGGCGAGACGCCGGCCTGGTGCGCCGCGAACAGGTTCGGCGAGTTCGAGAAGTTCAGCGAACCGGTGAGCACGAGAATGCCTCGCGCGCTCGCGAGCTCGAGCTCGAGCGCGTGCGGCTCCGCCAGGCCCATCCACGGCAGCGCCTTCACGTAACCGGCCACTTGATCGTCGCGCGCCGCTAGCGCCGCGGACACGTCGCCCTCCTGTCGCGCGAGGACCGGCCGGGCCTCGCCCACGGCCCACGCGACCAGCGGCTGCGGCGGCGCCGCGAGGCGGACGCCTTCATCCACGACGATCGAACGCGAGGCGTCGTGATCGAGCGCCAGGAGCGACACGCGGTCAGCCAGCAGCGTCTCGTTCAGGAACGTCGCGACCGACAGGTTGAGGACGCCGTTCACCGGCGTCACCCATCCCTCCCGCAGGCGGAGGACCTCGTCGGGATCTCCAGCCCAGTGCGTGGACGGCGCCACCCAGAGCCCATGAGGCGCCGTGTCGAAGCAGTCGGTCAGGAAGCGGAATTCCGAGCCGTCCCACCCGTACAGCATCGGGCACGAGGACGGCTGTCGATCGAGCTCGACGATCGCATGCGACTCGCCGCGCGAGAGGTCGATCTCCCCCTGCTGGATGCCCGACGGCCACAGCACCGTCACGCCATCCGCTCGTGCGCGCCCGCCCAGCCCGATGATCTCGGGGGCGACGACGCTGGATGTCGTTCCGGCGGCGGCCCGGCGCTCGAAGCGCTGGTGGAGCCTGCCGGCATCCACGGTGATCTTCGCGCCGAAGCCGTGCGCGTTGGATCGTCCCTCTCGCCCCGCGACGCTCAGCGTGAATCCCGACGCGCCTGGCGCCCCGCCGCCGAAAAGAACCAGCGGCTCGCCGGTGGACTGCCGCGTGACGAGGTCGGGGTTGCCGTCGCCATCCACGTCCGCCACCGCGAGCGTCTCGGCTTCGAGGCCGTCGCCACCGACGATCCGCGCGGGGATGCGTGGCCCACCCTCGAGGCCGAGCAGGACGGGCCGGCTCGACCCCGGAGGATCGCCGGCCGCAAGCACGAGCAACTCGCGCACGCCGTCGAGATCCAGGTCGCCCACGGCCAGCGCCGTGGCGCCCGGCGGCGCCTCCCCTGCCTCCTGCGCGGAGAAACGCGGGGAGCCGGGCGCTGACTCGTTCATCAAGACCGTCAGGCGCCCCCCGGACATGACCACGATGTCGGGCCTGTCGTCGCCGTCGAGGTCGAGGCTCTCCAGATCCACCGGAGGCGGCGGCGTGGCGGTGGAGGCGTCGAAGTCCAGGCCGATCGGCACCGTCACGAACGGCCCGTCACGCTGCGAGTGCAGCACGGCGAAGCCCGTCGGCAAGACCGCGACGCAGTCCACGCCGTTGTCGTCATCCACGTCGATCCAGAGAAACGATTCGGAGGCCAGCGGCCCGAGAAGACCCATGCTCGCCGCCGCCTGCGTCATGCCCGCGCGGCCATCGTTGCGCCACGCCAGCGACGTGCCGACGAAGCCCTTTCCTCTCTCGAACGCGAGCGGCTGGACGGCGTGGATGTCGAGGTCGCCGTCGTGATCCATGTCCACGAGCGTGGCCCGGAGGGCGGCGAACGTGGAGGAGGCCATGTCCACCGGCGTGATCGACGTCCACGCGCCCTCATCGCGACGCACGAGGATGTTGCCCGTCGAGCACGTGATCACGAGATCGAGATCGCCGTCGCGATCGAGATCGCCGGCCGCGGCCGTCGAGCACGCGCGCCCGCGCTGGCCGAGGGCGTCCGCCACCTCGAACGAGCGCGGCGCCACCTGGCGCCACCACGCCGCGTCCACGCGATTCGGGTCCCTCATCGGGGCGAGGAGATCGAGCCGCCCGTCGCCGTCGAGGTCCGCGATCGTGATGCCCTCGCGGAATCGGCCGACGGCCTGCCCCAGGACGGGGGTCACGTCCGTTGCGGCTGGAAGCGAGAGCGGCGCCGAGACGTGCAGGGCGACGGCCCCCGGGACCGCGGGAGCGAGGCGTTCGCGCGGGATCGGGTACGCCCGCGCCAGGTTCCCGCGCGTCATGTAATTCGGCTGCACGGCCGGCTGGCCTGCGAGAAGCCGCTCGTGCTGCCCGAGGAGCGTCTCGGCCCGCGCCTGGTCAGCGGGATCGTCGGACTCGAGAAGGATGCGACCGAGGCGATAGTTGGCAGCGACGAGGCGGGGATCCATCTCGAGCGCACGCAGGTAGGCGTCGCGCGCCTCCGTGGCCGCGCCGTCGGTCGCGGCCTCTTCGGCCGCCCGGCCGAGCATGAACCATGCGTGCGCGTCGGATGGCTCGAGCTCGCAGGCCCGGCGCAACGACGCGAGCGCCTCGGCCGGCCGGCCGAGCCTCTCGGCGAGCACGTAGCTCAGCACGTACAGGGCGCGAGCGTCGTCGGGAGCCAGCACGAGCGCCTGGCGCGCCGATGCCTCCGCGCGCACGGCGCTCTCGGGATCGAGCTGGTTCATCTGGGCGATGGCGAGGTCCACCTGCGCGGGGAGCCAGTCCGGCCGGTGGCGAAGGGCCGCGGTGAATCGCTCCTCGGCCTCGGCGTGCCGGAACTGTTCGAGCAGGCGCGTCCCGGACGCGACCGCGGAGAGCGCCGCGTCCTCATCAGGAGGTGGCACCGGCGGTTCCGGCGGCCGGCACGCGGACAGCAGGGCCAGCACGAGGGCCAGCCCGAGCGGCCCCATCGACCGGCTCGCTCGCGACCACCACCGGGCCGCCGCCTCGCACGGGCCGAGCCATCTGGACGTGGGCGCAACTCTCGTCATGCATGCTCTTGGTGCCATGGCGCGATTGTGACACGGCGAGCGCTCGTCCCTCGAGGCGCGACGCCCCCGCGGTGATGCGATCCGGGGCGCTCCCTGGCGGTTGAGGGTCGCGCCGTCCGCAGGCGCGGCGAAGGACGGCGCCGACGCGCCACCGGCCGCGCCGGGGCCATGCGCCGGACGCGGACTTCGGCGCCGCGCCGTTCGCGGGCGCGCCCCGCGAGAACCACCCGGCAGCGCTGCCGCCTCGCTCGCGCCAGCCCGCACGCGCGCCACGGGCCTTGCAATCTGCGCACTTGTTACTCTCTGGCGGCCGGCTTCCGAGGGCTTGCTCCCCCCCTGCAGGAGCGTCCTTGCAACTCATTGATTAGCCAGCACTTGCGGCATCGCGTTCATGCCGGCGTGGACGTTTGACACGCCGATGGGCCGGTGTTAGGCTCCGCTGCACTCTCAGGCAGGTTGTCGCTCCGCGTCCTTTCGAATCGGCATGCCGATCCGTGATTGGGCGGCCTCGCTCGGCTCCAGACCCCGGACGGAATCGGACGGGATCGCGCCGCGAACGCCGCACCGCATCGCCCAGCATGAACCCCCGAGGCCCGGCGCGACCGCTCACCTGATGGGCCCCACAAGACAGCCCCGCAAGACAGTACGGTCCGCGAGCGACCTCCCTCTGCCCCTTGATCGGGGGCGAGAGGCGAGGCCCGCCCGTCGCGCCTTCACACGAGAGAGCGTCGCCGGCTCATGATTGACCACGTCTTCTTCTACTGGTGTTTCGCTGTCCTGATCACGATCGGCGGCCTCGGTGGCTGGGCGTACGCCCACTTCCGCCGCAAGGAAGTCTTCGATCGGCTCGCGCAGGATCTTGCCAACTCCCTCCCGGACTCCCTGGGCAAGGCCATGGAGGAGTCTCGGCTCGCCGCCGCCGCTCCCGCCGAGGAGCTCGAGCGCCTGCGCCGGGACCTCGCCGAGCGGGATCGCGAGGTCAACGGCCTCGAGCAGAAGCTCGCGGCCGACGGCGCCCAGCTCGCGCAGAAGCTGATCGACACGGAGCGCGAGCGGCAGGCCGCCCGCGATGACGACGACGCCATTGGCGAGCTCGAGCAGGCGCTGGCCGCCGCCGAGGCCGGCCTGGGCGACGTGGACAAGCGGCTGGCCGCCGCGAAGAAGGGGCTCGAGGACAAGGAGCGCCTGATCCGCGACCTCGAGAAGCAGGCCGCCGGCAAGGAAGCCGAGCTGGCCGACAAGACCGCCGAGGTCGAGGCCCTGCGCGACGCGGTGGCCGACAAGCGTCGCCAGCTTGCGGATCTCGAGCGCGCCCTCGCCGCCGCCCGCGAGGCGGCCGCCGCCGCGGCGTCCGAGCTGGCGCTGGCCCAGGGGCGCCTGGACGACCTGAAGAAGGCTCTGTCGGAGGCCGAAAAGGGCTTGGCCGCGGCCGAAGCGGGTCTGGCCAAGGCCAAGAAGGACCTGGACGCCGCGCTGGCCGATGGCGCCAAGGCGGCGAAGGACGCCCAGGGCAAGGGCCGCGAAGCCGTGGCCGCGGAGAAGAAGGCCGGGGAACTCCAGGCCGCCATCGACGACGCGCGCCAGCGCCGGGCTGACCTCGAGCGCCAGATCGCCGACGCGATGCACGAGCTCGCGGCCGCCAAGCAGGCTGCCGCCGCCGCGGCAGCAGCGCTGGCCGACGCCGCCGACCTTCTCAAGCGACTCGAGGGACGCGTCCCCGAGCTCAAGAAGGCGCTGCGGGATTCCTCCGACTCGCTCGGCAAGGTGCGCGGTCGGGCCAAGGACATCGAGCGCAAGACCCGGGACCTCCTCGCCGCGCGCGAGCGGGGTGCCGACGACGCGCGGCGCCGCAAGGAGAAGGCCCAGGCCGACCTGGACCGCGCCGGTGCGGACGGCCGCACGGCGGACGGCGCGATGGACAGCGCCCGCCGCGATCTCGAACGGTTCCGCCGCGAGGCGAAGGCCGGGATGGACGACATGGGCGACCTGCGCCGCAAGGTCGGCCTGCTGGGCGACCAGCTCGGCAAGGTCGACGAGGACCTCACGCTCGTCACGAAGGAACTCTCGAACAAGGAATCCGTCATCAAGATGCTCGAGGATCGGCTCGACGAAGAGCTTCGTCGGCTGCGCTCCGCCTCCGACGAGCTCGAAGACTTCAAGAAGGTCCACCGCGCGAAGGAGCAGCAGCTCGCGCGGATGCTTCGTCGCCTGTCCGTGGTCAAGGACACCGTCGACACGATTCAGGGGAGCTGATCACCCATGGGAAGCAAGTTCATCATCGCGATCACCGCGGCCGTCGCCGCGCTGTTCATCCTCATCGATGTCGTCGGTCACGGCCACGCCTCCCCCGAGCGCACGCGCAAGCGGGTCATCAACCGCGTGGAAGCCGCCACGATCGAGACGCTCACGGACTTCGACGTGGACGTCGAGGACCGCACCGCGATCATCCGCGGCAAGGTGGACACGGCCGAAGAACGCCGTCGGGCAACCGACGAGGCGCTCAGCGTTCCCGGGCTCCTGACGGTCTACAACGAGCTGCGCGTCGACATGATCGACGAGGAGCTCCTCGCGGCGCTCAAGAAGCAGCTGGCCGTGGATGGCACGCCCGGCGAGTTCGCCTACCGCATCGGCCCTGACCCGCACACGGTCACGCTCGACGGGTGGGTGCCGGCCGACAAGCCCGAGCTCCGCGACGCCATCGAGCGTCTGGTCCGCCGCATGCCGGGCGTCCGGAACGTGATCAACAACATCGGTCTGGGCCAGGATCAGATCGTCATCGACATCAACCGCATCCTTCAGATGGGCAACATCTACTTCGACTACAACAAGTGGGATGTCCGCCCCGAGAGCGTGCCCACGGTCCAGAAGATCGCCAAGCTCATGCTGTCGGAGAAGTACGCCGACGTGCGCCTGCGGGTCGAGGGTCACACGGACCACACGGCCTCGCGCAAGTACAACCAGTGGCTGTCGGAGAAGCGCGCGGGCGCCGTGCGCGAGCTCCTCATCTCGCAGGGTGTCGCCGCGGATCGGCTGGAGTCGGTCGGCAAGGGCGAGGACGAGCCCATCTCGCCGAACATCACGCCCGAACAGCGCGCCAACAACCGTCGCATCGAGTTCCACGTGATCCACGGCAACGTCGCGCCTCCGGAAGAGGTCGATCGCCTCGCCACCGAGGCCACGCGTCAGGGCGCCAAGGAATCCGTGAGCACGAGCGATCCCGGAGCCAGCTACAGCTCTGGCTCCGCCCCCGCCGCTCCGCCCACCAAGTAACAGCACGACCAGGCCAGGGACGACGACATGTTGCTCAATATCGCGTACATCATCTTGTTGGTCGGCCTCACCGTCTTCGGATGGTGGGCGGGCATGGTCCTGCTCCGGGCTTTCGGCGACGACAGCCTCGAGATCCGCTTCGCCAACCTGAAGTCGGCGCTCATGAACGAGCTGCCGGCCTACAAGGACATGGAGGCGCAGCTCGACGACTCCTCGCGCGCCCTCGCCCGCTACACGGGGGATCTCGGCGCGCTGCGCACCGACCTCGCCAAGCGCACCGAGACCGCTCGAGACCTCGGGCAGAAGGCGGCGGAGACGGGCGCGAAGCTCGCCCTGCAGAAGCAGGAAGCTGATGACCTCCGCCGCGGCGGCGCCGAGCGCGCGCGCCTGCGCAGGGATCTCGAGAAGAAGCTGGCGGGCACGGAGCGCGGTCTGGCCGACAAGAACCGGCAGCTCGACGAGGTCAAGGCGGCCATGGCCGATCGTGACCTCGCCGCCCTCGACCTCGAGCGGCGCATCGCGGCGGCCGACAAGCTTCTGGCGGCACGCACGGCCGAGGCCGAGCGCCTGAAGAAGGAGCTGGCCGATCTCGACAAGGCCATCAAGGACGCCCTGGCCGAGCTCGCGCGCCTGCGCGAGGAAGCCGATGCCAAGCGCGCGGCGCTGGCCCAGGTCCGCGAGAAGCTCGGGCCTGCCGAGGCCGAGCTGCGAGCAACCGAGCGCAAGCGCGCGGCCGCCGAGAAGGCGCTGTCCGATCTCGAGCGCGACCTCAAGGACGCGCGCCGCGAGAAGGCGGCAGCCGAGGGTGCAGCCGCCGAAGCGCAGGCCCGCAAGGATGCCGCGGACGTGGACGCCGGCAAGAAGCAGGCGATCCTCGATGGCCTGCTCAAGGACAACAAGGCCCTGGAGGACAAGCTGGCCGACCTGCTGCGCCAGCTGCGGGACCTCCTCCGCGACGCCGACAAGGCGGGAGCCGAGGCCGCGCAGAAGCGCCGTGCCGCCGAGCAGGCCGCTGCGGCCGTCGCCGACCTCGAGCGTCAGATTGCCGACGCCGACGCGGCAGCCCGGCAGGCCGCTGCCGACGCCGATGCCGCCGAGGCCCACCTCGCGGACCTTCGCGAGGAGGCCAAGACGCAGGCCGCCCGCGAGGCCGCCGAGGCCGACCAGTTCGAGAAGGAGGCCGCCCGCGCCGCGGCTGCCGCGCGCGAGAAGGCCGGCAAGGCCAAGGATCTCGAGGATCAGGCGACCAAGGCCCGGGCCGAGGCCGACGACATCGGTCGCCAGGCAGCCGGGCTGCGCAAGGACCACGACGATCGGCTCGCCGCCGCCGGCGAGCGCGAGCGTCGCCTCAACGAGATCCGGGAGCGCGACGTGTACCTCGACGACATCATCCGCGACCTCAAGCGGAAGATCGAAACCGCGGATCGCGACCTCAAGAAGCTCCAGGCCGATCTGTCCACGCTCCGCGAGGATCACGACGCCAAGGACAAGCGCGTGCGGAGCCTCTCCAACGTCATGGGCATCATCACCGATGCCGTGGAAGAGGAGAACCTCGGCAACGGCGCCTGAGGCATCCTTCGCCGGTGTTGCGGGGACTTCCCCGGAAGGGAGACGGGCACGCCCGTCTCCCTTCTTCGTTTCGGGGCAGGGTTGAATCCGAGCCATGACGATGGATGACATCCCGGAGCACGAGCAAGCGTTCCGCGAGGACGCTCTCGCCTACCTCGTCTCCCGCTACGATCGGGCGGCGGACTCGCTCCAGGACCGCCAGTTCGAGGCCTTCCGCGACTTCACGGCTCTCTGGCTCGAGGCGTTCGACTGGCGCACGCCCGACGGGATCGCGCGCTACCTGCAGCTTCCGCCCGAGCAGCGCCTCGAGCGGCTGGACCGGTTCCGACGGCAGGCGGAGTCCTGGGACATCACGATCGAGTTCCCGGTGCAGCCTGACGGCGCCGAGGAGCGCGAACGCACGCGCTGGCGGCGGGACTACGACCGGGCGAAGAAGAAGCTCCGTCGCGAGCAGGACCAGGCCGGATGGGAGCGCGTGCGCGAGCTGCTCGAGGCCGAGCACCGGCTGCGGACCATGCCCGCGTACCTGCGGGAGTCGTTCGCCTTCCTCGAGCTGGGCGCCCAGGCCACGCTCGCCGACGCCCGCCGCCGGTACCGCGAGCTGGCCAAGCTTCATCACCCGGACCGGAGCGGCTCGACCGAGCGGATGGCCCGCCTGAACGAGGCCTGGGCCCTCGTCGAGCGGTTCTTCCTGGGCTCCGACTGACCCGCCGCGGACGGCCGATTTGACAGGGATCGCGCGGGGGAAACATGATGCCCCGACCGGCCGCCATGCACGGCGCGCCCCGTGAGGAGATCATGCAGACCACGCCGCGCCTCGTGACTTCGTTCCTCGCCTGCCTCGCCGCCGTTCTCCTCGTCGCGTGCGACGGCGGCAGCGACCGCGCCCAGCCTCCTGCCTTTGGCGGGGGCGCGCAGGCGCCGCTCGTCGTGACCTGCGTGACGGGCGGGACGACGGTCATGGCCGGCTCCCCGCCCATCCTCGTTCTGGCGCGCGTGACGCGGGGGAACATCCCGATGTCCGGCGTCACCGTCAGCTTCAGCGCGTCGCGCGGCGTGCTGCAGCCCGCGGAGGTCGTGACGGACGCGGAGGGCATGGCGACCGTGCAGTTCACGCCGCCGGGAACGACGGGCGAGGCTCGCATCACCATCACGGCCACCGACCGCCGAGGGGGCGACACGGCCACGACGACGTGCTCCATCCAGGTCCAATCCGCCCGCAACCCGCGCCTGAACGTCCAGCTCATCATTCCGGACTCCGCGGCGGGGGTGCAGGTGACGGTTCAGTACGACCCGGCGCGCGTGACGCTCCCCGCCGGCAACGCGCGGCCCGCCGGCGCGTTCGCGGGCGCCGCCTGCCTCGCGCTCGCCAACGACAGCGGGTTCGGCATCGTGCGCCTGGACATCGCGTGCTCCTCGCTCCAGTCCGCCGTCGGCCCGGTCGCCGTCTTCGACTTCCTCCACCTGACAGGCCAGGAGTTGGCCACGCGCGACTTCACGGTGAGTTGCGCCGCGTTCGACGAGCAGGGCCGATCGCTCGGCGCCGCCTGCGCGACCAGCGTCACGCAGCTCTGAGCCGGCAGGCCAGCCCCGCCCCGTTCCGCGGTCCGGGAGATGACGCGGCCGCGCCCGGGGCACGGGACACCTCCGCGCGCCGCTGACCGGCCGCCGGGAGGCGCCTCAACGCCGGCGCGCTCCGGAGCGTAAGATCTCTTCCGTCACCGGCCCCCGGGCCTTCCGCCCGCGCCGAGATCCGAGGTCTCGTGCTCCCATCCGAACCCTCCCGCCCTCTGAGGTCGCGCTGGTGGCCCCTGCTGGCGCTCGCGCTTCTCTGCAGCCCTGCCGCGCACGCCGCCCCGGGCGGTTACGACATCGTCCTGCTCGACGGCCAGACGCTCGAGGGCACGGGGCTCGCCTACACGGCGGACGGCATCCGGGTCGTGACGCCCGCGGGCGCCCGGCTGGCGCCCCTGTCCACGGTGGACTGGTACGCGACGTTCTACCGGAACATCAAGGCCAGCGCGACCAACATCGTCGTCTTCAAGACGGGCGCCCTCCTGCGCTTCGACCGCTTCGAACTGGCCAACGGACTGATCACGGTGACGTCCGCGGGCGGGCAGGTCGTCCTGTCCGAGAGCCTGATCGACTTCCAGGCCAGCGTGCGCGAGGGAGCCATGGTGCGACTGCCCGAAGGCACGGGCCTGTCCGTCGCCATCTCCCGCCCGGCGGAGCGCGGCTGGACCGACGAGGCCGCGCCGCCAGAGGAAACGGCCGCCGTCCCGCAGCGACGATTCCCCAGCAGCCTCGCGTCCAGGCGTCGCGCGGCGGCGGCGCAGCAGCCGAGCGCTCCCGACAACGCCCCCGTGGAGGACGAATACCGCCCGCCTGAAGAGATCGACCAGGCGGCGTACGGCGAGGACGCCACCGGCGCGCCGGTCAGCACGCGGCGGCCCGATGGCACCCCGTTCGGCCGGCCGGGGCAGCCGGCTTCCCCGAACTCACCCTTCGGCCGGCGGGACAGGGGCGGGTCTCCCGGCGATCAGGGCGAGACATCCGGCCAGGTGGTGGTCAGCGTCTCCACCGACTTCGTGGGGATGCTGACGGGCGTGCAGCTCACGCTGCAGTACCCGCCTCACTTGCAACTCGTCGAGCCGGTCGCTCTCAGCGGCTTCGCGTCCGGCTGGCTCTCGCAGCCGAACACGAATCTCCCGGGTCAGATCTTGATCGCGGGCGCCATCGCCGAGGCGGCCCAGGTGGGTGGCGGCGAGTTCCTCCGCGTCATGTTCCTGTGGACGGGCTCCCCGCCCCAGCGGCAGCTCTTCCAGATCACGCAGCTCACGGCCACGGGCGACAGCGGGGCGATGGTCTCGGACTTCCGCGCGATGCTCGACATCCAGATCATGCCCTGACGCCGGCGCGGGACTCCCCTCCCGCGCCATGACCCCGCGGCCGATGGCGCTCCCCCCGCGACTCGTCAGCGAACCGCGCCAGCCTCGCCCGGAAGCCCCGCCTCCAGCGCGGCCGCGAGGATGCGGCGCACGCGGGCGCGGCCGCTCGTGACGTGCGCGGCCAGCTGAAGAAACCGGGGCACGGCTCGCGGCGTCTTCGCCAGCCGAGCGAGCAGGACCGCGAGCGCCGGCTCCGAGGTGAGCCCGGCCAGGACGGCGTGCAGCGCGCCCAGCGGGAGTCCCGGACCGTCGCTCACGATGCGCAGCACGGCCCAGGGCCTGCCCGCGTCCTCGCACGCGCGCGCGAGCCGCGCGGACTCCAGGTCCACGGCGATCGCGCCCGTGGACGCCGCGAGGTCAGCGCGCGCGCCCGGGCTCTCGACGACGCCCTCGGCCGTGGCGATGGCGCCCCGCTGCAGGGCGATCCCGAGGCCACGCGCGGCGGTCGCGAGCGCCTCGGTGAGCGCGGGACTCGCCCGGAACTCGCCGTCCGCCGAGATGGCCGCATCCGCCAGCACGAGAGCCGGCGGATCGCAGGCCGGCACGAGGGCGCCGCAGGTCCCCGTGATGATGACGGGCCCTTCCCCCGCGAGCTGTTCCGCCGAAGGCGCCCCCACGCCCGTGACGAAGCTCCGCGCGCCGAGGCGCACGAGCCCGCGCGGCAGCTCCGAGGGCATCGCGGCGACCACGAGCACGCGCGACGACGCAGGGCCCACCGCGCTCACCGCTCGAGCTGCGCGTGCCGGCGCAGCACGGCCTCGACCGACAGCCAGGCCGACAGGGCGCCGGCGATCGCGGGCCCGCCGACGAGCCACATCCATCCGGCCGGAGCCAGCCGCAGGGCGTCCGGCCCGAACGCGGACGCCACCGGAGCGAGCACGGCAGCCGCCACGGCGAGCAGGCCGCCCGCCACGAGGCCCCCGAGCGCTCCCTGCACGAGCCCCTCGACGATGAACGGCACGCGGAGGTGATGCCGCGGCGCGCCGACCAGGCGCATCACGGCAAGCTGTTCGCGCCGCGCGAGCGCCCCCATGCGGATCACGCTGCCGATGCCGAACGCCGTCGCGAGCAGCGCGAGCGCCGCCGCCCCCATCGCCCCCGCGCGCAGCCGCCCGGCGAGCGTTTCGAGGCGCTCGGCGGCCTGCGCGTCGTGGCGGACGTCACTGACGCCAGGGAACCGGCGCAGGTCGCGCGCGAGCGCCTCGATCACCAGGGGCGAGCCGGGGCCCCAGGCCTCGACCGACGCGGGCAGCGCGAGCTCCTCCGGGCCGAGATCCTTCACGGCGGGCGCGAGATCGGGAAACGACTCGAGAAACGCGGCTCGGGCCTGCGCGGGCCCGATGACCTCCGCGCCCGCGATGCCCTCATGGCCTTCGAGCGCCGCGCGGATGGCGGCGACCTGCGCCTCGGTGGCGTCCGGCGCGAGGAAGACGCGCAGCCGCCCGCCCGCGCGCACCGAGTCCACGGCGTCGGCCGCCCGGCTCAACCCGAGCACGATCGCCGCGGGAAACGAGAGCGTCACCGCGATGGCGGCGACGGTCGCGGCGACGAAGGGCCGGCGCCGCCAGAGCGAGGACAGCGCCTCTTCCAGCGTCGCCGCGACGCGATCGAGCGCCGAGGCCTGCCGCGTCGCGGTCATCGCGCCAGCCCGTCAGACACGACGCGTCCGCGCTCGAGCACGATGGTGCGGCGGCGCAGGGCGCGGATGAGTTCCCGATCATGGGAGGCGACCAGCACGGTCGCGCCGCGCGCGTTGATGTCCCGGAAGAGGTCCATGATCGAGGCGGCGAGATCGGGGTCCAGGCTCCCGGTCGGCTCGTCCGCGAGGAGCAGGCGCGGCTGGTCTATCAGCGCGCGCGCGATCGCCACGCGCTGCTGCTCGCCGCCCGAGAGCTCGCGCGGGAAGGCGTGCATGCGATGCTGCAGGCCCATGCGCTTGAGCGCTTCGAACGCGCGGTCCCAGCGCTCGGAGCCGCGCACGCCGAGAGCGCGCAGCACGAAGGTGAGGTTCTCGATCACGGTCTTGTCTGGCAGCAGCTTGAAGTCCTGAAACACGAAGCCGATGTCGCGCCGGTAACGCATGACTTCATCCTCGGACATTTCGGCAAGGTTCCTGCCCCACGCCAGCACGCGGCCCTCGGAGGGCGGTTCCTCGCGCAGGATGAGGCGCAAGAGCGTGGACTTGCCGGCGCCCGAGGGACCGGTCAGGAAGGCCCACTCGCCGGGCTCGAAGGCGAGCGTCACGTCCTCGAGCGCCACGCCGCCGCGCTCGTATCGCCGCGACACGTGCAGGAGCTGAATCACGAGCGGGGCTCTCCGCCAGCGCGCGGGTCGCCCTCGGGACCGGCGCCGCCGTCGTCGTTCTCGTCCGGGTCCGTCTCGTCCGCCGCGGGACCGAACGTGCGCTCGTGCGTGAAGAGAGGGATCGGCGTCGTCGCCTGCCATGCGGCCATGTCCGGAGCGTCCGTCGCGGACCCATCGGGGGCCGCATCGTGCGGGCCGGACGCCGCGCGCTCGTCCTCCTCCCATCTCTCGACGACCTGCCGCATGCGCCGCCGCTTGACGAGGCCCGTGACCACGAACAGCCCCGCCATCAAGACCCAGAGGGTCGCGGACGAGCTCAGGATCGGCAGCCAGCGATGCGTCAGCAGGAACCCCGCCCGCCACCGGTCCTCGAGCTCCGACCAGGGCCCGCCGAAGGCCTCCCGGAACGCGTCGTCGAAGCTCGCGCCGCCCCGATGCGCGTGCATGAACGCGGGAATCGCGCCGGGTCCCGCGCGCTCGATCGCCCAGTTCAGGAACGAGAACGACTCCAGGTACGCCAGCCGCGCGCGATCGGCGTCCTCCGGAAAGCGGACCTCCATCTGGCGCAGGGGGATGTAGGACCCTGACAGGGCGAGCCCGGCCGCGAGCGCCGACTGTCTCAACCGCCACTCGTACGCGAGATGCGCCGCCACGCCTTCCGAGAACCACGCGGGGAGATGGGCGTGGCGCTGCGGCCCGAGCGCGTGGCTGACCATGACGTGCGTGAGCTCGTGAGCGAGGATGGTCCGCGCCTCGTTGCCGGCGGGCCCCGTCTCCCGCGTGGTGCGGAGGACGATCTCGGGACGGTCCACGAAGGCATAGCCCCCCGCCCAGTGCGGCGGCTCGGGCAGGCCGAACTCGACGGGGCTCGGCCCGCGTTCTGGCAGCACCCAGACATCCACGCGCACGGGCGGCTCGACGCCCAGAGCGAGGGCGATCCGATCGAGGTCGCCCGGAGAGACCGCGGCGAGCGCCTCGGCCAGGCGCCGGTGCTCGGGGGCGTGGTGCAGGACCAGCGGCCCGGACGCGAGCATCTGCATGCGCGCGTGCCGATCGGATGGCGCGGCGTGGGCCGTGAACGGCCGCGCGACGAGGGCGAGCGCGATCGCCAGCGCGAGCCATGCCGCGCGCGCCCGCATCGCCATGCGCGCGGCCCTCAAGGAGCCCCCGCGGCGTCGCGAAGGCCCCTCGAAAGCGCCCCCAGGATCCCGCGCGCCGCGGCTTCACGCGCCCGTGCGTCGCGGGTCGCGGCCTCCGCCTCCAGGGCCGCCGCCGCCGCGCGATCGCGATCGGCCAGAGCAGCCTCGAGCGTGCGACTGAGGTCACGCACGAGGCCCGCGACGTGGGCCTCCGCCTCGGCGTCCTCCGCCGCGAGGCCCGCCGACGCGTCGCGGGCGAGACGGCTCTCCGCGCCACGGCGTCGGGCCAGCGCCTCGCGCCACGCCGACGCGAGCGCGCCCACCTCGGCGCGGAGCGCGTCGGCCCGCTCCAACGCGTCGGCGAGCGACGGCGGCCGTCGCGAGCTCACGAGCCCCCCGCGAGCGCGGCCAGGCGCCGTCGCGCCCACTGCCCGAGCTCGGGATCGTCCAGGGCCGCCGCGGCGATGCGGATCCGCCGGAGCGCCGCGGCGCAGGACGCGTCGATCGCCGCCGCCTCGCGGCGACAGCTCGCGGCGCGCGCTTCGAGCGCGGCGGCCTCGTCGCGGGCCTCACCCGCGCGCGCCGCAAGCGCCTCCGCCCTCGCGAGCGCGCCCGCCACGGCATCGCCCGCCTCTCGCGTCCGCGTGGCCTGCGCCGCGAGCTCGCGCTCGGCGCGATCGGCAGCGGCCGTCGCGGCGGCGACCCGATCCGCGAGGTCGGCGCGCAACGCCTCGAGCCCGGCGATCTCCGCCTCCAGGAACGCCAGCTCGGCCCCGGCCGATCGATCGGTCCGGGTCATGCGCTCCGGTCCAGCTCTTCGCGCACGAGACGGCTGACGGTGGCCGGATGCCCCTGCCCGCGCGTGGCCTTCATGGCCTGCCCGACGAGGAAGCCGAACGTGCGCTCGTTGCCCCCGCGATAGTCGGCCACCGCGGAGGCGCTGGCGTCGAGCGCCTGCCGCACGAGGGCCCGCAGCGCGGTCTCGTCCGACACCTGGCGCAGGCCCAGCTCATCCACGACGGCCGACGGCTCGCGGCCGGTGCCGCTCATCGCCGCGAACACCTGCTTGGCCGCCGAGATGGACACGTCGCCGCCCGCCACGAGACGCACGAGGCCGGCAAGCTGCTCCACGCTGACGGGGAAGGCGACGTCGTCGGCCTCGAGATCGGCGTTGCGCTCCTTGAGCTCGCGCAGGACCTCGCCCTGGACCCAGTTGGAGGCCGCGCGCGCATCGCCGCACGACGAGGCGACGGCCTCGTAGAAGTCCGCCACGGCCTTGCTCGCGGTGAGCACGCCGGCATCGTACGGCGTCAGGCCCATCTCCGCGACGAGGCGCGCCCGGCGCGCGGACGGGAGCTCGGGCAGATCGCGACGCACGCGGGCCAGGAGCGCCGCGTCCACGGCGACGGGAAGCAAGTCGGGATCGGGGAAGTACCGATAGTCGTGCGCCATCTCCTTGCTGCGCATCCGCCGCGTGACGCCGGCGGCCTCGTCCCAGAGGCGCGTGCCGTGCTCGACCGCCTGGCCCGCGCGCAGGAGCGCCGCCTGCCGCCCGACCTCGTGCTCGAGGGCCCGCACGACGGACCGGAACGAGTTCAGGTTCTTGAGCTCGACCTTCGTGCCCAGTCGCGTCTCGCCGCGCGCACGGAGCGAGACGTTGCAGTCGCAGCGCAGGCTCCCCTGCTCCATGTTGCCGTCCGACACGCCAAGGTAGCGCACGAGCTGGCGGAGCGCGGTCAGCCACGCGTGCGCCTGGGCGGGCGTGCGGAAGTCGGGCTGCGTGACGACCTCGGCCAGGGGAACGCCCGCGCGGTTGTAGTCCACGAAGCTCGAGGTCGGCGAGGCCTCGTGCAGGCTCTTGCCGGCGTCCTCCTCGAGGTGAATGCGCACGAGTCGCGCCACGAACGGCCCGTCGGGCGTCTCGACCTCGAGCGAGCCGCCCTCCGCCATGGGCTCGTCGTGCTGCGAGATCTGATAGCCCTTCGGGAGATCAGGATAGAAGTAGTTCTTGCGCGCGAAGACCGAACGCTCGCGGATCGTGCAGCCCATCGCCAGCGCGAGCCGCAGGCCGAGCTCGAGCGCGTGCGCGTTGTAGGCCGGCAGCGTTCCCGGAAGGCCCAGGCACGTGGGGCAGGTCTGCGTGTTGGGGGCGTCGCCGAAGCGCGTCGGGCACGCGCAGAACGCCTTGCTCGCGGTGCGCAACTGACAGTGAACCTCGAGCCCGATCACGGTCTCGAACTCGGATCCCTCCGCGGTCATGGCCACTCCGAACGCGCCGAGGCCGGCGGCGGAGGGGCGTGCCGGGCGCGCTCCGGGGAGCGCAGGGTCCGCGCGCGTGCATGCCGCATGGCGACGGTCAGTTCAGCGCACGGCGCGCGGGCAGTCTCCGAGCTGCACGGCGCCCGCGCCCGCGATGTCCGCGGTCATGGACTCGACCTCGCCGGGCGCGCCGACATCGAGCGGATCGGAGACGGGCCCCAGCACGGCCGCGAGCGGCAGGCGGAAGGACCACGCCGAGCCCTCGTCGAAGCCGGCCACGAGAACATTCACGCGATCCAGCAAGCTCCCGCCGGGACGGACGTACTGGAAGGTCCAGCGGCGCGTGCCATCGGCGGCCGGCGGCGCCGGATACAGCCATGCCCGCGGCTCGTCACTCGCGAAGAACGTGACGGGGCTCGGCGCGTCCTTCGGGACGAGCACGTCGCACTCGCTCGTCGCGGCGGGATCCCAGGCCGGCGCGCGCGCCAGCAGGTCTTCCACGGGCTCGAAGTCGAAGACGAACGGACCCGCCTCGCGATGCGGCCAGTACGCGGCGCGAGGCGCCGTGAAGCCGGGCAAGAGCGCCGTCAGGCGGAACGGCATGTCCGCGACGGGAATCGCGAGGAGCCAGCCGCCAGAGTCCGGGAGCGGGATCCCCGTGATCGTCTCGGCGACGCCATCGCCCGTCATCGCGAACGTGCCGCGCTCCCAGTCAATGGACTCGACGCCCGCCATGCGCATCGCGTGGCCCTCATCGAGCCAGAGAAGGCCGAGCCCGGGCGCGGTCTCGTTCGTGCAGGCCTCGCAGCGCACGACGACCGCGAGCGCGGCGACGGCGGGCGCCGGCGGTGTCGCGTCGCCGGCGAGCGCGCCGAGCGGCAGCATCGCCGCGGCAAGCGGGAGGAGGGCGCGACCGACCGTCATGGCGAGATCATGCCACGTCGGGACGGTTCCCGCGGCCGGCAGGGCCGGGCCCCCCTCGCTCACGGCACCAGGCCGAACGGCCAGGTCGCGTGCGCGGTGGCAATCGCGCTCGTCTGCAGCAGCGCCCCGTCGTCGCCGTCGAGCGCGGCGAGGGCGTGTCCGATGCGGCCCAGCGCGAGCTCGATCGTGCGGCGCGCGACGACGAGTTCCTCGGACGCGCCGGAGTCGCCGCGCTCGCGCAGCGCCATGTCGGCCCGCGCCGCGCAGGCGAAGCCGACGTACAGGTTCATGGCGATCTCGGCGAGCCGCTCCTGCACGAGCTGGCGATCCGCGATGGTTCGCCCGTGCTCGGTGAGCGCCGCGGCGACGGCCGCGCCCAGACGCCTCACGCCCTCTTCCAGGGCGGCGATCTCGCCGGCCAGCGCCGCCGTGAGCCCGGCCATGGAGCGCGATCCGCTGCCGCCAGCGAGCTTCATCCCCGCGTCGAAGAGACCCTGCGCGTCCGCGCGCCCGCCGCCGCGCGCCGCCTCGGCCAGTGCGGCGCCCGGCGCCTTCAGGCCATTCATGGCCAGGAAGTGATGCAGGATCTCGTTCGTCCCTTCGAAGATCATGTTGATGCGCGCGTCGCGCAGGAAGCGCTCGTACGGATACTCCTCGACGTACGCGATGCCGCCCGCGATCTGCACGCCGTGGTTGCACGTGCGCCAGTGGGCCTCGGTGCCGAAGATCTTGCACGCGGCCCCTTCGAGGCTGAAGTCGTCGTCGCCCCGGTCGGCCATGCCGGTCGTGAGGTACGCGATGCTCTCCGTGGCGTAGATGTCCGAGACCATCTCGGCGAGCTTCTTGCGGATGAGCTCGAACTCGGCGATGGGCCGGCCGAACTGCACGCGGTCCCGCGCGTGGCGCGACGCTTCCTCGAGCACGCGCTTGGAGGCGCCCGCGCATCCGGCGGCGAGCGAGGTCCGGCCGTAGTTGAGAACCTCGAAAGCGACCTTCAGCCCCTTCCCGCGCTGGCCCAGGATGTTGGCGGCCGGGACGCGGCAGCCGTCCAGGAAGATCTGCGTGGTGGACGAGCCGCGCAGGCCCATCTTCTTTTCCTCGGCGCCGCGACGGAAGCCCGCCTTCATCTCCTCGGGCGTGAGCACGAAGCAGGTCACGCGGTGATCGCCGCCGCCCTCGTCCGTCTTGGCGAACACCGTCATGAAGGTCGCGAAGCCGCCGTTGGTGATCCAGATCTTCTGCCCCGTGAGCACGAAGGACCCGTCGGGCTGCTCCTCGGCGATCGTGCGCATGGACGCCGGGTCCGATCCGGCCTCGGGCTCGGACAGCGCGTAGGCCGCGAACCACTCGCCGGTCGCGAGCTTCGGAAGCCAGTCGGCCTTCTGGCGGTCGCTGCCGTGCAGGATCAGCGCCTTGATGCCAATCGATTGGTGGCCCCCGATGATGACCGCGGTGGAGGCGCAGTATCGGTTCGTCTCCTCCATGATGCGGCAGTACGTCGTGTACGGGAGGCCCGCGCCGCCATGCTCCTCGGGCAGCGTGAGGCCCAGGATGCCCAGCTCGCCGAGCTGCGTCCGGATGGACTCGGGCACGCGATGCTCGCGATCGAAGAGCCCGCCGTCGAGCTCGGCCTTCGCGAACTCGCGATATGCCTCCAGCACCTGCGCGGTCATCTCGCGCTCGTCCGCGGACTGGCGCGGATACGGGTGCACGAGCGACGGCTGGATGACGCCGAAGAACAGGCCCTTGAGAAACGACAGCTGCGAGGTCATGCGGGAAACTCCAGGAAGCCCGCAGAGCTTACCGCGCCTTCATCCGAGGCAGCCGGATCCCGGGCGCGCGCTCGGTCACCCGCCGCGCGTCAGGCGCGCGCGCGCATCCAGGTCGCGAGGCCGCCCCGGAACGGCGGAAAGCCGATGCCGAAGATCGTCGCGAGGTCGAGATCGGCCTCGCCCGCGCAGACGCCTTCCGCGAGACACAGCTCGGCCTCGGCGGCCATGGCGCCGAAGAGCCGGGTCGCGATGGCGTCGGATCCCAGCGTCGTCGTCGCGGGCCCCAGCCCCGACCACGGACGGTGGCGGCGGCCCCGTCGCTCCCAGAACCCGCCACCCGACTTCGTGCCGAGGCGCCCCTCGGACACCAGGCGCGCGAGCACGGCGCTCTCGCGGAATCGATCGGGCCAGGCGCCCGCGAAGGTCGCGGCCACGTGGCGCGCCACGTCGAGGCCGACTTCATCCAGCACGCGGAACGGGCCCATCGGCATGCCGAAGCCCTTCGCGGCCGCGTCCACGGCGTCCACGCCGACGCCCTCCGTCTGCAGCGTCAGGGCCTCCTGCAGGTAGGGCATGAGCAGGCGGTTCACGAGGAACCCCGGGGCGTCCTTCACGACCACCGGCGTCTTGCCGAGAGCGAGAACCCACCCGCGCGCTCGCTGCAAGGCCTCGGGCGACGTCGCCGGCGACGCCACGATCTCGACCAGCGGCATCTTCGGGACCGGATTGAAGAAGTGAAGGCCGACGAAGCGGGAGGGGTCCCGCAGCGCGCCGGCCATCTCCGCCACGGACAGGGACGACGTGTTGGTGGCGATGAGCGTCGAGGGACCGGCCGCCGCTTCGACCTCGGCGAGCACGGCTCGCTTCACGTCCATGCGCTCCACGACGGCTTCGATCACGAGGTCGGCCTCGCGCAGGCCGTCGAGCGACAGCGTGAACGAGACGCGGTCGAGCGCGGCACGCGCGGCGACGCGCGGGTCGCGAGCCTTGCGCGTGGCGCGCGACGTCACCTCGGCGACCGTGGCGGCGCCGCGCCCGAGCGCCGCGGCGTCCAGGTCGCGGACCCGCGCGCGATGCCCCTTCGCCGCCGCGACGCCCGCGATGCCCGCGCCCATGACGCCAGCGCCGATCACGCCCGCCAGCGCACCCTTCGGCGGCCGCGTGCCGCCGCGCTCGGCGTCGCGCTTGAGAAAGTACACGTGCACGAGCTTCTTGCTCACGGGCGAGACGACGAGATCGCCGAGCGTTCGCGCCTCGGCCTCCAGTCCCGCCCCGAGCTCCGACGACAGCGCGAGGCGGCACAGGCGGACGGCCTCGGCGGGCGCCGGGTACCGGCCGCGCGTGGCCTTCGCCACGGCGCGACGCGCCAGCGCCGTCACGAGATCGCGCGCGACGGGGCGCGACGTCCAGTCGCCGCGGCGCAGCGTGCCCGCCAGCGCGCGCTCCACGAGCCGCGCCGCCTCCGCGAGCAGGTGCTCGGGCTCGACGACGGAGTCCACGAGGCGCGCCCGCAGCGCCTCCTTCGCCGAGAGCAGGCGCCCCGAGCTCGCCAGATCGATCGCGGTCCGCAGGCCCGCCACGCGGGGCAGCATCTGGGTGCCGCCGAACCCGGGCACGATGCCAAGCTGCACCTCGGGGAAGCCGATCCGCGTGCGGTCATCCCACGTCGCGACGCGCGCCGTGCACCACAGGGCGAGCTCGGCTCCCCCGCCCACGCAGGCGCCGCCAATCGCCGCGACGACCGGCACGCCGCACGTGGCCAGCGCGCGGTAGGTCGCCTGCCCGAAGGCGGCCTTGGCGGCGCCCTCGCTCGCGGACGACACGCGGGCGATCACGTCCACGTCGGCTCCGGCGCAGAACGTCCCGCGCTTCCCCGAGACCAGGACGACGCCTTCGTGGCCGCGCGCCCGGATCTCGGCGACGCGCGCCGCGAGATCGCGCAGCGCATCCTCGGTGAGAACGTTGACATCGCGGTCCTTCGCGTCGAACACGAGCAGGCCGAGCGAGCGGCGCGACAGCCCCGCCGGCGCTTCGCCCCACGTGAACGCGGAGCTCATGCGCCCGCCGCTTCGAGCAGGATGGCCTGCCCCTGTCCGCCGCCCACGCACAGCGTCGCGCCGCCGCGGCGGAGACCATGACGTTGCATCTGCATCGCGAGGCTCAGGGCGAGTCGCGCGCCCGAGGCGCCGACGGGATGACCCAGCGCGATGGCGCCGCCCTGCACGTTCAGGCGGCCTTCGTCCACGACGCCGACAGCATCCGGCCTCCCCGCATGCCGCTTCATGAGACTTGCATCGGCCATCACGCGCAGGCACGCGATGACCTGCGCCGCGAAGGCCTCGTTGATCTCGAGCCTCTCGAGGTCGCCGAGACCCCAGCCGGCCGCATCCAGCGCGCGGGGCAAGGCCGCCACGGGACCGAGACCCATGCGTTCCGGGGCCACGCCCGCGACGGCGGTCGCGGCGATCCGCGCGAGGGGCGCGCGACCGCGAGTCGCCGCCCAGGATTCTTCCGCCACGACGAGGGCGCAGGCGCCGTCCGTGATGCCGCACGCGTTGCCGGCCGTCACCGTGCCGTGCGATCGCGCGAAGGCCGGCTTGAGGCGCGCGAGCTTCTCGAGGGACTGCTCCGCGCGCACGCTGTCGTCCTCCGCGAGCGCGGCCGCCTTGCCCTTCGTCGGAACGGGAACGATCTCCTCGGCCAGGAACGCGCGCGCCGCCGCGGCCCGCTGATGCGAGCGGAGCGCGAAGGCGTCCTGCTCCTGGCGCCCGATGGCGAGCTCGCGCGCCAGGATCTCCGCAGTCTGCCCCATGTTGAGCCCGCACGTGGGATCCGTCAGGCCCTTCATGATGCCCCACTCGGCCTTGAAGTCCGCCGGCCGGAGCGCGGCCAGCGCGAGAAGCCGCGCCGGAACGCCCTTCGCGCGCGCGACGGCCGCCATCTTGCGACGGAAGCTCCGCGGAAACTCGGCGGCGTAGTTCGTCATGGACTCCATGCCGCCGCAGAGCACCACGCTCGCCCTGCCGCTCTCGATGAGCATCGTGGCCTGCGCGACCGCCTCCATGCCCGAGGCGCAGTTGCGCTGCACGGTCAGGGCCGGGACCGTCGCCGGAATCTGGGCGCGGAGCGCCGCGACGCGCGCCGGGTTCGCGGCATCCGACGGCATGCCGCCGCAACCCATCACCACGTGATCGACGTCCGCGCCGCTCAGGCCGCAGCGCGCGAGCGCCTCGATCATCGCGATGCGCCCGAGATCGGTCACGGACAGCGGCTCGAACACGCCGCCCGCGCGGGCGTGGGGCGTGCGCGCGCCACCGAGAATCACGGCGCGCCGGCTCGCGAGACCCCGGGCGTCGCTCATCCGCGCGCCGCGAAGCACTCGGCGATCGCCGCCTTCCACTTCTCCGTGACGACCTTTCGCTTCACCTTCAGGCTGGGCGTCAGCTCGTCCTCGTCGAGGCTGAGCTCGCGCGCCAGGAACGCGATGGCCTTCGGCCGCTCGAACTCGGCCAGCTCGGTGCAACGGGCGTCAATGTCGGCGTGCACGAGCCGCTTGATCTCCGGCATCGCGAGGAGCTCCGCGACGGTCGCGCCGTTGATCGCGATGCCCTTCGCCGCCGCGGCCCGCCGCACCGCCTCGATGTTGGGCCAGATGAGCGCCGCCACGTACTTCTGCTCGTCGCCAACGAGAATGGCCTGAGCCACCATCGGGCTCCGCGCCATGACCTCCTCCACCACGACGGGGGCCACCTTCTTGCCGGTCGTGAGCACGAGGATTTCCTTCTTGCGCCCCGTGATGCTGACGAAGCCCTGTTCGTCCACGCGCGCGAGATCGCCCGTGCGCAGCCACCCATCCTCCGTGATGGTGGCCGCCGTGTCCTCCGGAAGGTTGTAGTACCCGCGCATGATGTTGGGGCCGCGAGCGAGCAACTCGCCGTCCGGCTCGAGCTTGAGCTCGACGCCCGGCAGGGCGGGGCCGACCGTGCCGAGCTTCATGCGGCGACGGCGGTTCGTGCACAGCACGGGGGATGTCTCGGTGAGGCCATAGCCGGGAAGGAGATTCAGCCCGATCGCGCGGAAGAAGAGGTGGAGCTCGGGCGTGAGGGGGCCCCCGCCGCTGAAGCACATGTCCACGCGTCCGCCGAAGAAGCCGCGCAGCTTCGACAGCACGAGGCGGTCGGCCACGGCATGGCGGAGCGCGAGCCACGGATCGATCCGTCCGTCGCAGCGGCCGTCCGCATACCAGGCGAGGAACCGCTCGCGTCCGACCTCGAGCGCCCAGCGCGCGAGCGCCCGGCGGTGCGGCGCGGCGGTCTCGATCTTCTGCGTCATGCCCGCGTGGATCTTCTCGTAGAGGCGGGGCACGGCCGCGAAGAACGTCGGCCGGACCTGCGCGAAGTAGGCCGGGCCCTCCGCGGGCTCCGGGCAGTAGACCATCTGCGCGCCCGTCGCGAAGAGCAGGTAGTCCACCAGGCGCTGGAAGATGTGCGAGAGGGGCAGGAGCGACAGGTTCACGTGATCGATGGGCTGGCGGCTCAGCTCGACGCCCTCGTCGCACGCCAGCGCGTTGCTCACGAGGTTCGCGTGCGTGAGCATCACGCCCTTCGGCCGCCCCGTCGTCCCCGACGTGTAGATGATGCTGGCGAGATCCTCGGGCGACGGCGGTTCCGCCACGGCGGCGCGCCCGCGCCCGGCGGCGACCATCGCGGACCACGCCACCGACAGCGGTTCGCCGCTGGCCTCGTCCGAGAGCACGCCGATCCACTCGAGGCGCGAACCCGCGAGGGCCGGACCGAGGCGCACGAGCTGCCGCGCGTCCTCGACGAACAACCCGCGCGCGCCCGAGTCGTCCAGGATGAACCGCGCCTGATCGGGCGCGAGCGTCGGGTAGATGGGCACCGTGACGAGACCGGAGTTGAGCGCCGCGAAGTCGCTCGCCATCCAGCGCGCCGAGTTGCGCGAGAGGATGGCCACGCGATCGCCGCGGCGGAGACCGCGCGCGCGCATCTCCCGGGCCAGCGCGTCCACGCGATCGCGGAGGTCCTCGGTGGACCACCCCTCGAGCCGGCCCTCCGCCGTCCGCCAGCAGGCGTGAGGCGAACGCGGGCGCTCGCAGCCCCGCTCGAACAGGTCTCGCAGCGTTCGAGGCGTGTCGCTCACGCGGCGCCTCCGCGCCCCTGCGCCTCGCAGCGAACGATGGCCTCGCCCGAGGGCGTCACGCCCAGGATCGTGCGCACGTCCTCGCCATCGAGGATGGCCGTCACGGCAGTGCCGTCCGTGGCCGCGCGCATCTCCGCGCGGCGCTCCGCCGCATGCCCCGTCCAGAGCACGAGGCGCGCGCCCGCGGTGGAGGCCGCCAGCCGCGCCTGCGGTCGCCCATCGCCGGTCACGATCTCGAGCAGGCCGTCATCCTCGACGATGCGCAACAGGATGCGGTCGCGGCCCTGCGCATCCATGAGCACGATCTCGGGCTCGCCATCGGGCGACGCGCCCAGCTCCATGACGGGACCGCGCGGCCCCATCACGCGCACCCGCGCCACGTCGAGGCTCGGGCCCAGCACGCGCGCCTCGAGCAGTTCGAGCCGCCGCTCGAGTTCGGCCCTCTCCTCATCGCTGACCGCCATCGCATCACCTCGGCGGCCATCTTATCCGTCCTGCCGCCCGACTCCGACCGCGCGCGCGTCCCCCGGATGCGCGGGGTCAGACCCCCGACCGCGGCGCGCCGCGCCCGCGGGCGGCGGGCTCCGGAGCGCATGACATGCTCTTGACCCTCCCTCACCGGGCGAGCATGGCGATTCCACCCGGGTCGCGAGCGCAGCCCCCAGCCCCGTGTTCGCAGCTTGTACGATCCCGCTGAACTGGAGCGCCTCGCCGGCCTGCGCGACGCCTGGATCGCCGCCACACCCAGGGCGGCGTCCGAGCGCCGCGAGCGCTTCGTGACGAGTTCGGGCATCACCGTTCCGCGGGTGGCGCTTCCCTGTGACGCGCCGGTCGATCACGACCGCGACCTCGGCCTGCCGGGGTCCTTCCCGTTCACGCGCGGCGTGCACGAGACGATGCACCGCGGTCGCCTCTGGACCATGCGCCAGTACGCCGGGTTCGCGAGCGCGCGAGCCTCGAACGAGCGCTACCGCGCGCTCCTCGCCGCCGGCACGACCGGCCTGTCGGTCGCCTTCGACCTGCCGACGCAGATGGGCTACGACTCCGACGCGCCCGAGGCGCTCGGCGAGGTCGGCAAGGTCGGGGTCGCCATTGACTCGCTGGCCGACATGGAGATCCTGCTCGAGGGCCTCGACCTCTCGAAGGTCACCATCTCCATGACGATCAACGCCACCGCGTCGATCCTGCTGGCCATGGTGCTCGCCGTCGCGCGGCGCCAGGGCGTGGCCTGGACGCAGCTCGGCGGAACCGTGCAGAACGACGTCCTCAAGGAGTACATCGCGCGCGGCACGTACGTCATCCCCCCGCGCGAGGCCATGCGCCTGACGACCGACATCATTGACTTCTGCACGCGGCAGGCGCCGCGGTGGAATCCGATTTCGATCTCCGGCTATCACGTGCGGGAAGCCGGTTCGACGGCGGCGCAGGAGATCGCGTTCACGCTGGCGAACGGGCTCGCGTACGCCGATGCCTGCGTCGCGCGTGGCATGAGCTTCGACGACTTCGGCCCGCGCCTCTCGTTCTTCTTCAACGCTCACAACAACCTGCTCGAAGAAGTCGCCAAGTTCCGTGCCGCCCGTCGCCTCTGGGCGCGCCTGACGCGCGAGCGCTACGGCGCCTCGGACGCGGCAGCTCGCCTGCGCTTCCACGCGCAGACGGCCGGATCCACGCTCACGGCCCAGCAACCCGACGTCAACGTGGCGCGCGTGACGCTGCAGTGCCTGTCCGCCGTCCTCGGCGGCTGCCAGTCGCTCCACGCCAACGGCCGGGACGAGGCGCTGGCCCTGCCGACGGAGGAAAGCGCGACGCTCGCCCTGCGCACGCAGCAGGTCATCGCGCACGAGACGGGCGTCGCGGACGCCGCCGATCCGCTCGGCGGGTCGTTCCTGGTGGAGCACCTGACCGACCGGCTCGAGTCGAGCGCGCGCGCGGACATGGACCGCATCGAGAAGCTCGGCGGCATGGTCGCGGCGCTGCCGTCAGGCTGGGTGCAGCGCCAGATCGCGGAGGCCGCCTACCAGGCGCAGCTGGCCGTGGACTCGGGCGAGGCGAAGGTCGTGGGCGTCAACGCCTTCACCGACGATGCTCCCCTCACCATGCCCCTGCTGCGCGTGGACGCCGATGTCGAGCGCGAGCAGGCCGCCTCGGTCGCTCGCGTGCGGCGGGACCGCGACGACGCGGCGGCGCGGCGCGCGCTCGCGCGCGTCGAGCAGGCCTGCCGCGGGGACGAGAACCTGATGGAGCCCATCCTCGAGGCGGTCGAGGCCTTCGCGACGGTGGGCGAGATCAGCGGCTGCTGGACGCGGGCGTGGGGACGGCACAGGGAGACGTTCGCGTGACGCGGTGGCTGATCGCGCTGGCGCTCGTGACGGTGAGCTGCGGTCGGACCGACGACGACGCCGCGCAGCGCGCCCCGGCCCCCGCCACCGCACCGGGCGCGGCCAGCACGCCGGGGCCAGCCGGCGCGCGCATGCCGCCGCTGCCCGCAGACCCGCTGCTGGCCGTGCTCTCGCCGCTCGCCGGCACCGAGGTGGTGGGATCGGCCCGGTGCATGCCCTGCCACGCGGACGCCCACGGTTCGTGGAACGCCTCGCAGCACGCGCACAGCATCCGCGTGATCTCGATGGACGAGGAAGACCTGCTCGCGACGCTCGTGCCCTGCAGCGACATGACGGCCACCCACGTTCTCGGCGAGCGCCATGACGTGCGCTTCCTCGTCGAGCGGCCGGACGTCGCCTGGGGCGACGGGCGCTGGCTCGCGCTTCCCTGCTCGTGGAAGCCGAAGGAGAAGGCCCCCGACATCAAGCACCTCGAGGACTGGCGCGAGCGCCCTGTCGAGAGCGCGTGCGCCGCCTGCCACGTCACCGGCTTCCGCCGCGACCACTCCTTCGTGGAGCCCGGCGTCGGCTGCGAGTCGTGTCACGGACCGGGCGGCCAGCACGTGCTGGCGCCGTCCCGGGCGAACATCGTCGCGTTCGGCGGCGCGGCGCGGGACGAGGTCACCGTGTGCGCGTCCTGCCACTTGCAGGATGGCGTGAGCCGGCGCACGGGGCTGAAGTTCCCCGACGGCTACATTCCTGGCGGGAGCCTGCTGGACGACTTCACGTTCGACTGGGACTCTCTCGCCAGCGCCGACCTGACGCGGGCGCTCGACGTCCACCAGAAGATCCTCGTGCGCCGCGTCCTCCTCGACGGCGACGACAGCCTGCGCTGCACGAGCTGCCACCAGATGCACGCCATGGGCCACGAGAAGCACCGCTCGCTGCCCGTGCAGGAAGCCTGCTCGACGTGCCATCAGCCCGACATGAAACTCAAGGAGTACAGCCAGTCATGCAACGTTTGCGAGTTCTGAGGGTGGCCCGCGCGGCCGCCACCGCCCTTCTCATCGCCGCCACGCTGGCATGCGGCGCCGGCGACGAAGCCGCGAAGGCGCCCGGGGCCTCGCCGCAGGCCGCGACTCCGGCGGCCCCCGCTGCCCCCATCGCGACCGCGACGGCCGCGCCGGCGACGGCGGCAGCGGCAGCGAGCCCGGCGGCCGCCGCGAGCGCGCCCGCGGCCGCGAACCCGCCCGCCCCCGACAAGATCAAGCTGGGCGGCACGTTCGATTTCAAGACGCCCCTGGATCAGGTCTGGCCCCCCGGCCCGGCCGTGGACCTGACAAGGCGCAACGGACGGCCCCTCGCCGTGTTCCTCTGGGGGACGAACAGCGCGCTCTCGCGCGAGGACCTGCTCGCCTTCGAGGACTTCGTCAAGCAGTCCAAGCTGCGCGCGAAGATGGACGTGTACGCGGTGGCGGGCTTCAGCCCCGACAAGGGATCGGCCGCGGACGTCAAGGAGATGGCCGCGATCATGGCCCTCGCCGAGATCCCCGTGCTCGTGGATCCGTCTTACGAGCTGGGCACGCGCCTGGGGACCGACATGTACCCGGACCTGACCGTCATCAGCTCGGACAACGTGTTGCTCGCCAAGGGCCTGCGCGGCGCGGACCACTCGAACCTGCAGGTGCCCGTGGGCCCGAAGGCCGAAGTGCAGCCGAAGACGGCCGCCGAGTTCCTCCAGCTCGTCGCCGAGGCGCGCACGGGACCACAGCTCCAGCGCATCTGGCCGTTCTACCCGAGCGACCGGCTGCTCCGGCGCAAGTACCCTGACTTCGAGGCGCCCATGTTCTCGCCGGCGGGATGGGGCGTGGGCGAGCGCAAGAGGCTCTCGCAGGTTCTCTCCGGCAAGCGCCCCGCGGTCATCCTGTTCTTCTCCTCGACCTGCGACCACTGCCAGGTGGACATTCCCCAGATCGTCCGGTTCCAGAAGGAGCACCCCGGTCTCTTCGACATCGTGGGCATCACGCGCATCCGGCACGCCACCCATCGGCAGGTCAGCGATCGCTACTTCAAGGACCAGGGCATCACGTTCCCGATCTTCGAGGACACCGGGGCGATCTCCGACCTCTTCAAGGTCACGTCCACGCCCACGGACTTCTACCTGTCGCCGGGCGGCACCATCGGCTCCATCTCGTATTACCAGCACGCCGATCTCGCCGCGGACTGGCTCAAGAAGCACCCGATCCTCGCGGGAACGCCCGACTCGGCGCCGCTGGCGAGGGCCACGGGCTGGAACTTCCCTCTCAAGGTGAAGGACGCCGCCGGCAAGGAGGTGGATCTGGCCTCCATGAAGGGCAAGCCCATGCTGCTGCACTTCTGGGCCACGTGGTGCGCGCCGTGCCGGAAGGAGCTCCCGGATCTCGTCAAGCGCATGCCCGCCCTCCAGCGCAACGGGAATGTCCTCATGGTTTCGGTCGAGACCGATCCGGCGCTCGTGACCAAGTACCAGAAGGAGACCGGGCTGCAGTTTGCATCCCACGTGGCTCCCCACGAGGGCCTCGCCAAGCAGCTCGACTTCTCTCGCTCGGTTCCGAGGACCTACGTCCTCGACGGCGCAGGACAGGTGGTCCAGGTGCTCGCCGGAAGCTACGAGTGGGCCGACGAGGACAAGTTCACGCGCATCCTGGGGCGCATGACCCCGTGAGCCCGCGGCATCCCGGCTCGCCTCGTTGACACCCCTCGGGGGGCACTCTACGCTGTCCCCCGCCGCCTTGCGGGCGGCCTTCCCCACAACTCCATCCAGCAGTTGAACTTGCGCGCCGGGCCCGGGCCCGGCCGCCTCACGCGCAGGGTTTCCCATGCCGCCCATCCTCGACGTGCGCGACCTCCAGACGCACTTTTTCGTTGAGGACGGCGTCGTCCGCGCGGTGGACAAGGTCTCGTTCGAAGTCCAGCCCGGCGAGACCGTCGCGCTCGTGGGCGAGTCGGGCTGCGGCAAGAGCGTGACCGCGCTCTCGATCATGCGGCTGGTCGCGCCGCCCGGCCGCATCGTCGGCGGGCAAATCCTGTTTCAGGGCACCGACCTGACGAAGCTCCCCGAGGAGCAGATGCGCCGCATCCGCGGCAACCGCATCGCGATGATCTTCCAGGAGCCCATGACGTCGCTGAATCCGGTCTTCACCGTGGGAGACCAGATCGCCGAAGCGATCATGCTCCACCAGAAGAAGAACCGGAAAGCGGCGCTCGCCGACGCCGCGGAGATGCTGTCGAAGGTCGCGATCCCGGATCCCCACCGCCGCGTGAACGACTACCCGCACCAGATGAGCGGCGGCATGCGGCAGCGCGTCATGATCGCCATGGCCCTGTCGTGCAATCCGGCGCTGCTCATCGCCGACGAGCCGACGACGGCGCTCGACGTCACGATCCAGGCGCAGATCCTCGACATCCTCAACCGGCTTCAGGAGGAGTTCCACCTCTCGGTGCTCCTCATCACGCACGACATGGGCGTCGTCGCGGAGACCAGCAAGCGCGTCGTGGTCATGTACACGGGCCGCGTCGTGGAAGAGGCCGACGCGCGCGCGCTGTTCCGGACGCCCAAGCATCCGTACGCCCAGGGCCTGCTGCGCTCGATCCCGAAGCCCTACGCCAATACGGCCGAGACGCGCCCCGAGCGCCTCGAGACGATCGAGGGCAACGTTCCCGACCTCCTCGAACTCCCTGCCGGGTGCACGTTCCGGCCACGATGCAAGGACGCCATGGACCGCTGCACCGAAACGCCGCCCGAGTTCGTGACGACGCCCGGGTGCCGGACGCGCTGCTGGCTGCACGAGGGCGAGGTCTGGCAGCCACGGCCTGCGGCCACCGCCGGGGCGAAGACATGAGCGCGGCCCCGAAGACCGCTCCCGTGCGCGACCTGATCCAGGTTCGCAACCTCGAGAAGCACTTCCCGATCCGCAAGGGCCTGCTCTCGCGCATGGTCGGCGCGGTCAAGGCGGTGGATGGCGTCTCGTTCGACATCGAGCCCGGCGAGACGCTGGGCCTCGTCGGCGAGTCGGGGTCGGGAAAGACCACGGTGGGCCGCTGCCTGCTGCGCCTCATCGAGCCGACGGCTGGTAGCGTCCGCTTCGACGCGGCCGGGCTCGACGACCAGGACCTGCGCAGCAAGGCCGCCGCGGACGGCTACGTGGACGTCCTGGGCCTGGGCAAGGGTCCGATGCGAGCCCTGCGCCGCGACATGCAGATCATCTTCCAGGACCCGTTCGCCTCGCTGAATCCGCGCATGACCGTCGGCTCGATCATCGGCGAACCGCTGACGATTCACGGGCTGGCGCGCGGCAAGGAGAAGGACGACCGGGTCGCCCGCTTGCTGGAAGTCGTGGGCCTCGATCCGCGCTACATGAAGCGCTACCCGCACGAGTTCTCCGGCGGCCAGCGCCAGCGCATCGGCGTCGCGCGCGCCCTGGCGCTGGAGCCCAAGTTCATCGTGGCGGACGAGCCCGTGTCGGCGCTCGACGTCTCCGTCCAGGCCCAGGTCGTCAACCTCCTGCAGGATCTTCAGGAGCGCCTCGGACTGACCTACCTGTTCATCGCGCATGACCTCTCCGTGGTCGAGCACATCTCGGACCGGGTGGCGGTCATGTACCTGGGGAAGCTCGTCGAGATCGCGACGTCGCACGAGCTCAACAGCAACCCGCTCATGCCGTACACGATCGCCCTGCTCTCGGCCGTGCCCAAGGCGGATCCCGACGCGCCCAAGGCGCGCATCATCCTCAAGGGCGACATTCCGACGCCGATCAACCCCCCGAGCGGCTGCCGGTTCCGAACGCGATGCCCGCACGTCTTCGATCGCTGTTCGCAGGAGGAACCGCTCCTCCGCGAGGTCAAGCCCGGCCACTGGGCTGCCTGCCACCTGATTGACGACGCCGGGAACCTGCCCGACGGCGTCCGCCCCAAGCCCATGTCCGCCACGGCGCCTCCGGCAACCCCGCGCGCCGACCATCCGTAGTCCTGGTTCATCACACGGCGCCTGGCTCCGCAGCCGTGGTCATGGAGCATCCGGTGAGACTCGCTCGCGTTCCCTTCCGTCTCGGGACGATCCCGCTCGCTCTCTTGCTGGCCTGCGCCCCGCTCACGACCCTCGCCGGCGGCCGCGACGTTCCCGGGGGATCGCGCCGGGCGGCCTCCGACGACGCCTCGGCAACGGAGACCGTCGAGGCGCGCCGCACCCTCGTGACCGACATGACCGACGCGGGCGACGCGACGCGCACGCCGGTCGTGTCGTCCCCGATTGACAGCGGCAAGGGCGGCTTCTCCGTTCCGGAGCCGACGGGCCGGCGCGACCTGAACGCGAAGATCACCCCGCCGAATCTCGCGCCGCTGGTCATGGAGCGCCCCGCCAGCGGCGAGATCCCGCTCTCGTTGCAGACCGCCGTGGAGCTCGCCCTCGCGCATCACCTCGACCTGCAAGGGAGCCTCATCGACCGCGCCTCGGCGCAGGCGCGCGTGCGCCAGCAGCGGGGCGCGTTCGATCCCGTGCTCAGCGGCTTCTACCAGCACTCCCGCCAGGTGCAGCCCAGCCCGAGCAGCCTGCAAGCGTCGATCGGCGTGGACACGACGGACTACTACCGCACCGGCATGACGCACAAGCTCTCGTACGGCGCCACCTACGAGGTCACCATGGAGGGACGGCGCTCGGAAACGAACAACCCGTTCGTCGTGCTCTCGCCGTCCTACACCATGGACTTCACGCTCAAGTACACGCAGCCCCTCCTGCGCGGCTTCGGGCGCGACGCCAACCGCGCGGCGCTGGCTCAGGCGCTCAACTCGGCGAGCATCGCGCGGCTCGACGTCCAGATGCGGGCGCGCGACGTCGCGCGCGACGCGATCCGCGGTTACTGGGAGCTCGTCTTTGCGATTCGCGACCTGCAGGTACGGCGAGCCTCGCTCGGGCTCGCGCAGGAGCTGCTGCGCAAGAACAAGATCATGGTCGAGGTCGGCACGCTCGCTCCGCTCGAGATCGCCCAGGCCGAGGCCTCGGTCGCGGAACGCGAGTTCCGGATCATCGGGGCCGTCAACGCCGTCGGCGCGGCCGAGGACAACCTGCGCCGGCTCCTGGGCGTGGTCGAGAACTCCGACTGGTGGAGCGCGAGGATCGTCCCGAAGGACGACCCGGTCTTCTCGGCCGTGTCCGCAGGACTCGAAGACAGCCTCCGGGCGGCCATGGAGCGCCGCAGCGAGATGGAGAGCGCGACCCTGGCGCTCGCCAGCGCGCGCCTCGCCGTGGCGCAGGCCAAGGACTCTCTCCTGCCGCAGCTCAATCTCGAGGCGGAGTGGAGCGCCAACGGGCTCGCGTTCAAGCTGGGGGACATGGATCCCCTCGTGGATTCCGACGGCGACGGCGACCCGACGAACGACAACGACGAAGTCCGGCCTGGCGACTGGGACGAGGCCAAGGACGCCGTCACCACCCACGACTACGAGGGGTGGCGCGCGTCCCTCACCTGGTCGCAGCCGCTCCGCAACCGCGCCGCGGAGGGCGACTACCTCGTGCGCCGGCTGGCTCTCGAGGACGCGCGCATCAACCAGGCCAGGACGCGGCAGACGGTCATTCTCGAAGTCCGCAGGGCCGTGCGCGACCTGGACAGCGCGCGCGAGAGCGTGGCGTCGGCCACCGTCTCGCGCCAGCTGCAGGAGAAGAAGCTGGACGCCGAGATCAAGAAGTTCGAGAACGGTCTCTCGACGAACTTCGAGGTCCTCCAGTTCCAGACCGATCTCCAGACGGCCGAGAGCACGGAACTGCGCGCCCTGACCGACTACCTGCAGGCCATGGCGGAGCTGGGCCGCGCGCGGGGCACGCTCCTGCGCGACTACGGGCTCGCGCCGCCCCGGTGACCGCCGCCGCCCGGACCGCCCGGCGTGCGGCGCCTGAACCCGTGAGCGGCGCGCCCATCATCGTCGCCCGCGGGCTGACGCGGCACTACCGCATCGGCCCCGAAGTCGTCCGCGCCCTCGACGGCGTGGATCTCGTCGTGGAACGCGGCGAGCACGTCGCCGTGATCGGTCCGTCGGGCTCGGGCAAGTCCACGCTCATGAACCTGATCGGCTGCCTCGACACGCCGACCGGCGGCGAGCTCGTGCTGGCGGGAACGCCCGTCTCCCGCTTGGACGACGATCAGCTCGCGGCGGCGCGCAACCGCTTCATCGGCTTCGTCTTCCAGTCGTTCAACCTGCTCCCGCGCCAGACGGCGCTGGAGAACGCCGGCCTGCCGCTCCTCTACGCCGGCGTCTCCGCGGCGGAGCGCCGCGAGCGGGCCGCCGCGGCGCTCGCCGCCGTCAACCTCTCGGACCGCGCCAGCCACCTGCCGAACCAGCTTTCCGGCGGACAGAGGCAGCGCGTGGCCATCGCCCGCGCCCTCGTGAACGACCCGGCCCTGATCCTGGCCGACGAGCCGACCGGCGCCCTCGACTCGAAGACGGGCGAGGAAATCCTCGACCTCTTCGAGCGCCTGGCCGCCGCGGGGAACACGCTCGTCGTCGTGACCCACGAGGACACCGTGGCGAGCCGGGCGCACCGCGTGATCTCCATCCGCGACGGCCACGTCGAGTCCGACACGCGCCGCTGACCGGCCGGGCGCCCGCGCCCTCGGCGGACAGGCCCCGATGGACGCGGATGGCGGGGCGGTGCTACGATCCGATTGCTGGAATGGCAACGCCCCGGGAAGGGGGTTCTCGGGCTTGCCGCGTTCGGCCGTCACCGACCAAGACAGCCCGCCGTCGCCGCCTTTCGGTGGCAGGATTGCTCGCCTGGCTCAGCCGGCCTGCGAGCCAGGAGATGCATCCGTGTCGCGCTTCCTCCGGGGCCTCGGCCCGGCGCTCGCTCTCGCCGCTTCCCTGACGCTCGCAAGCCTCGCCTGCAGTTCGGGCAGCGATCCAGCCTCGCCGCCCGGCGCCGTGGCCGACAACACCTACGTCCGGGCCACGATCTCGCTTCTCGACACGGCGGCCCCGTGCCGCCCCGGCATCGCCTGCGATCCCGAGTTCTTCTCCTGCGACGGCGCGACGGGGTTCACGGTGCCGACGCAGTGGTCGGTCCACGCCACCATCGCCACGGCCGGAGCGTTCAACTACACGGCCGCCGTGGCCCCCGGGTCCACGGCCGGCGCCCCGGCGACGGGCACGATCTGGGTCACGGGAACGGACACGGCGCGCAACACGTCCCTGTCGGTCGCGATCGCGGTGCGCGTGGATCAGAACACGTCGGCGGTGACCTACGGGATGGGCGGCAACCCGCAGTCCACCTTCGTCAACGTCGAGTCGTCGTGCGAGACGCTGAACGGCTCGCGTGATCCCCTCACCCTGTTCGGCCTGCTGACCTCGCAGCCGTCCACCGTGACCCTCACCGAGATCCCCGTGTCGGGCATTGACCTCGCCTTCGCCTCGCGCAACGGCGCGGAGCTGACCGGCGGCATCCTCGCTGGCACCTTCGACTTCGTCGCCGCGAACCGGCAGGAGTTCGGCGTCGCCTTCGTCGGCAACGTGCGCGTCCAGGGCTGCTTCCGGGTGCCCATCACCAATCCACTCCAGGGCGTCGCCGTGGACGCCGTTCCGCCCTCGCCGGCCTGCAACTGAGGTAGCTGACATGTTCCTGCGGAAGGCTCCTCTCGCCTCGAGCTCCAGCGTGGCCCTGCTCCTGGGCCTGGCCTGCGTCCTGGGCCCCCTGTCCGCGTCCGCGGCCGAGCCGCCGGCCAAGCGCACGGAAGGCCGCTTCTTCGTCGAGGCCGCCGAAATCATGCTGCGGGCCAACGACTTCGACGCCGCGATCGCCGACGTGGACGCCGACGGGACCGGCCCGGGCGGGCCCGTGGCCGACGTCGCGGAACTCTCGAAGTGGAACCTGCAGCAGCCGAAGATCACGATCGGGCTGAACCGGGCTTCGGGGAAGACATCGATCGCGTTCACCGTCCATGACTTCGAGCTCTCGGACCGGCGGTTCCCGCTCGACTTCAAGGAAGGCGGCCAGGTCGTCACGTCGCCGCTCGTGCCCCCGGGCATCGAGTTCCAGCGGCAGCGCGCCGGCGGCGACCTCATCCCCAACTGGGGCGAGGAGTACGGCTTCGTCCACCGCATGGACTACAAGTCCCTCGATCTGGCGATCCAGCGCGTCGTGCGCGACTGGGAGCGCTTCAGCCTCCGCTGGATCGGCGGCCTGCGCTACGCGCAGCTCGAGCAGAAGACATCCCTGCGCATGGCGTTCGCCGAAGAGGGCGGGCTGTTCAACAGCGACTTCCAGGATTTCTTCAACGTGCAGTCCGCCGTGGAGACGCACGGCATCGGCCCGCATGCCGGCCTCGACGCGCGGCTCTTCGCGGGCGCCAAGAAGAAGTGGACCTTCCGCGCCAGCGCCGACGTGGCGCTCATCCCCGAGCGCACGGCCGTGCGGTACGGCCTGAGCCTCGTGGATCTCTACTACTACGAGGTCGTGCCCGGGCTCGTGATCATTCGCGCCGAGCCTCCCGCCATGCCCGGCGTTCCGCCGCGCCCCCAGGGGAGCCTCAGCGGGTCGTCGTTCAACGCGTTCGTGCACCAGAAGGATTTCACGGACGTCACCTGGCTTCTCGAGGGGACCATCGGCTTCCGGTACGCGTTCAACAAGAGCGTCAGCGTGGGCATCGAGGGCTGGCACCTGCGATGGATGAACCTGCTGACGAATGCGGGCGTGATCGAGACCATCCACGAGCAGGCGACGTACGAGGTCATCCCGGCGAACCCCAACAACCCGGACCCGGCCCTCCAGGATGTCGAGTCCGTGATCCACGTGCCGCGCTTCAACAAGCGCGACGATGTTTCGTTCGACGGCGTGAGCCTCAACCTCCGATTCGAGTTCTGAGAGCGCGAGGCCGACAGGTTCGGCCTCGCGTGGAGACGCCAGCATGATCCGCATTCATCCCCATGACCCCGTTCCCGTGACGCCCGCCTGGCGCTTCGCCACTCGCCTCGTCCTGGTCCTCGCGACCGCCCTGATCGTCCTGGCCGGCACCGCCGCCGCGCAGACGGCCACGGTCAAGGTCACCGTCGTGGATGCCGAGGGCAACCCGCAGCCCTACATCGACGTTCGCATCGAACCGGCGGACGGGAGCCCCTACAGCAACGCCGATCTGACGGACGAGACGGGAACATTCCGCTTCGTCGGCGTGCCCGCCGGCAAGTACAAGGTGTCGGCGGTCACGGACGGGATGTACTCCGACAGCTACGAAATCACGCTCGGACCGGGCGGGAGCGCCGACATGCGCATCCTCCTCAAGCGATTCGAAGCCGAGTCCGTGGTCGTCGAGGTCAACGCGAATCTCGCCGAGCTCGTGGACACGAAGGAGGTCTCGACCTCCACGACCTTCACGGGCGAGTTCATTGACAAGATCCCGATGGTCAACCGGCGCATCGAGGATGTCGTGGCCATGATGCCCGGCGTCATTCGCGTGGGTGGCGCCGACTCGACCGACATCTCCATCGGCGGGGGAACCTCGGCGCAGATCGGCTATCGCATCAACGGCATCTCGGGGAACGACGTCGTTGACGGGGGCCTGGCCATCGCGCTGCCCACGGCGGCCATCGCGTCGTTCAAGCTCATCAGCGCGGGCGCCTCGGCGAAGTACGGCGAGCAGTCCACGGGCATCGCCGAGATCATCACCAAGGGCGGCAAGAACGAGAACGACTTCACGTACGAGGTGCAGTACCGCGACACCAACTACGGCGCCCAGTCCATCCCGGCGCTCGACGACGCCAACAAGGTGGTGGACGACCTGCTGCGCGCCGCGGGCTCACCGCTCGAGTCCGAAGTGCGGGCGGGGTTCCGCCTCCTGGGCGTGAGCCCTCTCTCGACCACCGACGACGACAACAATCCGGTGCCACGCTCCCGCATTCGGCAGACGGTGTCCGCCGGCGGCCCGATCGTGAAGGAGAAGGCCTTCTTTCACGCCACGCTCGAGTCCCTGCGCGACGACTACGGAAGCCCCTTCGTGCAGGGCAGGGATCAAAACGACCAGCTCCTCTACACGTCCAAGGTCAACTGGGACCTCTGGAAGAAGGACGCCGCGAGCAACCGCCTCGAGTTCACGACGAACCTCGACGTGCGCGACAATGCGGGCTTCGCCGGCCTGACGGCGCCGCGCAGCGTGAACACGTTGCAGACGAGCGCCGCCTGGACGCTCGGGATCACCGACACGCACGTCTTCGCGAACCTCGGCGTGCTCGAGTCCAAGCTCTCGCTGGCGCATCAGTACGAGACCTCCCGGCCCGAAGATGTCCGGACGGGCGTCGGAACGAACTACCAGATCCCGCTCCCCCCGGGTGGACCGATCACGTACACGGTCGGCGCGGCGGGCTCGTCGTTCGATCAGACGGTGGACACGATCCGCGGCGAGGTCAACTACGCGAAGGCCGTGGGCAAGCGCGATCAGCACACCATTGACGTCGGCTTCAACGGCGACACCACGTCGTTCCGGAGCTTCCAGGCAATCGGCACGCAGGTCGCCGACTTCCGCGTCGTGGACGACACGCGGCTGTTCGGCAATCCCGACCCCGTGTTCGGACGCGAGGTCACGTTCGGCCCACCCGTCGAGACCAACGACGACGCTTGGTACGCGGCAATCTATGCCAGCGACAACTGGCAGGTCACGCCCAACTTCAATCTCCAGATGGGCCTGCGCGCCGAGTACCAGACGTTCGTGGGGAAGATCTTCCTGGCGCCCCGCATCGGGTTCTCGCTGGATCCGATCGGCGACGGCCGCACGCGGTTCTTCGGGAACTGGGGCCTCTACCACGACCGCCTGTTCGCCAACTTCCTCCAGTACACGCAGCAGCCTGATCGCTTCTGGACGGACCTGGCGTTCGCCGACAACTACCCGATGCAGGCCCGCGACTTCAGCGACATCTCGATCGTGAATCTGTACAAGGAAGCGCAGAGCACCGCATTCGACTCGCAGTCCCCGACGGCGGTGGCCTTCATGATTCCGGACCTGCACGATCGCTTCGTGGCCGGGGACGACCTGACGGCGCCCACGAATCAGGACTGGACACTCGGCATCTCCCGCCAGCTTCCGGGACGCGTCCGCCTGGAGGTCACGTTCCGGTCCAACAAGCGCACGCACCAGATCACGAACGACACCATCCAGCGCACGGTCCGGCAGAACCGAGGCGAGCGCATCATCCGTGACATCGTCTACGGCACGAGTGGCGAGGGCCGCTTCCGCCAGTGGGCTGTCGAGGTCGGACGACCCTTCAGCAAGGTCTGGTCCATGAACCTGTCGTACGTCCAGTCGCGCAACTACGGCCCCATCGCGCCGCCCAACAACCCGGTCGATCCGAACGACGTTCTCTTCGTGGACGGCGTCCTGGGCAACGATCGCACGCACGTGGTCAAGCTCCAGTCCACGACCAAGATCGGCAAGGGCAAGAAGGCCTGGGACGGCTCGACGGACTTCACGTGGCAGACGGGACTGCCGACCACCGCGAGCATCGTGCGGTCAACCGGCACCCGCGTGGAACCCATCGGGAGGAACTCGCTGCGCCTGCCGTCCTCGCGCTACCTCAACTTCGGCGTCTCCAAGAGCTGGCAGCTGAACACGGCCGAGGGCGGCGGTTTCCTTCCGACCGTCCAGTTCCGCGCTCAGGTGTTCAACGTCCTCAACGAGCTCAACGTGACGGGCGCGCTCGGCCGGTTCCGCGTGCCCCCGGGGACCTCGAATCCGCAGTCCTTCCCGCCGCTGCGGCCCGATCTCATCGTCACGAACGTGGACCTGACCCGCTCGCTCGAGGTGGGGTTCTCCGTCTCGTTCTGAGGCGTGCCGTGCACGCCCGGCGGCCGCGGCCGGGCACCCCTCCGTCCGCGTGACATGCTCTGGGCGTGCGTGTTTCCTGCCTGGCGATCGCCGTCATCGGCGCGCTCGCGACGAGCGTGCCCGCTCCGTCACCCGCGGATGAGCCCGCGGCGCGCGCCAGCGCTCCCGCGCGCCGCGCGGTCCCGCCAGCACGCCCGTGGTTCGTGGACGCGACGCGCGAGGCCGGTCTCGACTTCACGCACCACGCGGCGCGATCCGCGTCCTGGTTCCTGCCGGAGACCATGGGCTCGGGCGGAGCGTTGCTGGACCTGGACGGCGACGGCGACCTGGACGTGCTCCTGCTGGACAGCGGGCCGCCGCCCGGAACGCCCGCGCGCGAGGGCATGCCGAATCACGCCCTCTTCGAGAACATCTCCGAGCCAGGCCGGCCGCGCTTCCGGCCGCTCCCCGCCCCCGCGCTGCCCGGACTCTGCGCGATGGGCGCCTGCACGGGCGACGTGGACGGCGACGGCGACGTGGATGTCTACGTCACGGGGCTGCCCGAAGGACGCTTGCTCCTCTCGACCGACGGCCGCCTGGTGCCGGCGCCGGGGAACGGCGGAATCGCCGACGCGGGCTGGGGGACCTCGTGCGTCTTTCTCGATCGAGGCTCCGGGCGTCTTGACCTCTTCGTCGCCCACTACGTGATCTGGTCGGCCGCGACCGAGCGCTCCTGCGGCGGCGAGCGCGAGGGGTTCCGCTCGTACTGCCCGCCTGACCAGTATCCGCCGGAGCAGAACCGCCTGTTCGCGGGCGACGGCAAGGGCCGGTTCACGGACGCGACCGAGGCCGCGGGCCTGATGGGCGATCGCGGCAAGGGGCTGGGCGTCGTCGTGGCGGACTTCGACGACGATGGCCGGGCGGACATCTCCGTGGCCAACGACCAGACGCCGAGCGCCCTGCTCCTCGGCCAGGCCGGCGGACGCTTCCGGGATGTCGGCCTGCTGTCAGGAACGGCTCTCTCCGAGGAGGGCCGCGCCCAGGCGGGCATGGGCGTGGATGCCGGCGATGCGGACGGCGATGGCGATCTCGACATCACGAAGACCAACTTCGCGCTGGAGCCCAACAACCTCTACGCGGCCACCGGCGTCCGCGGCGGCGTGCCGCGATTCCGCGACCTGACCCGGCCATCGGGACTGTCCGCCGCCTCGCTCCCGATGCTGGGATTCGGCACGATCCTGACCGACCTTGATGGCGATGGCGATCCGGACATCTTCGTCACGAACGGTCACATCATGCCCAACGCCAGCGTGCTGAACCCGTCCGTCCAGCACGCGCAGGTCGATCAGCTGTTCGAGAACGCGGGCCTGTCCGGAGGCGTGCCCGTGTTCCGGGACGCGCGCGAGCGCTGGGAGCCCGCCTCGTCCGCGGCCGGCGTCGGTCGCGGCCTCCTGGCCGGGGACCTCGACGGCGACGGCGACGTGGACCTGCTCATCACGCGCAACGACGGTCCCGCGCGCTTGCTCCGCAACGAGTCCAACCCCGCCGCGTGGGTCGGCATCCAGCTGCGGACGACGACCTCCGCGCCGGGCGCGCCGGGCGCGCGCGTCACGTTGCGGGGCGCGGGACAGCCGCGCGTGCAGGTGCGCCGCACCGGTGGGTCGTACCTGACCGCCAGCGACGAGCGGATCCTCTTCGGGCTCGCCGGCGTGACGGCGGCGACGCCGCTGCGAGCCGAGGTTCGCTGGCCGGGCGGCAAGCTGGAGTCATTCCCGTTGACGGCGAGGCAGACCTACGTGACGCTCGTCGAGGGCAAGGGAACCGGCGTCGCCGCGCCCCCGCCGAACGACGGCTCGAAGCCGCCAGCGCCTGTCCCGCCGCCTGCGCCTGCGGGCGGCGGTGGCGGGACCCGCTGAGTCAGATCACTTCAGCTCGCGCTGATACTGCTGGGCCGCGTCGTAGATCTCGGTCTTGCCGGCATCACCGAAGCGCGCGATCGCCTTCTTGCCACCGGGATCGGCCGCGAGATACCTCGCGACGAAGGCCTTGGCGTCGGCGTTGCGTCCGGCGAAGGCGAAGCCCTCGGCCGCGAAGAACATGGCGATGGCGTCGTCCGGCCGCATCTCGAGGTACTTGGCGTACATCTCGCCCGACTTGCTCCAGAGCTCGACGTCCGAGGTTCCGGAGGCCATCTTGCGGTACGTCGCGCCCAGGTTGTACCAGGTCTCGGGAAGCTGCGGGGCGATCTCCGTCGTGCGCTGGAACCAGCGGATGGCCTGCGTCGAGTCACCCTTCTTCAGGAACGCCGTGCCGAGCTGCGTGTAGACGGCGCCGACATCCGCCGGGTTCTTGTCCAGCAGCGCGCGGTAGGTCGCGATGGCCTTGTCCCACTCGCCAGCCTGGAAGGCCGCGTCACCGAGCCGCGCGAACGCGTCGGTCAGCGTCGGGTCGATCTCGGACGCCCGTTCGAACGACGCGACAGCCTGGCTGGACTTCTTCTGGTCCATCTGGATCCGGCCCATCCAGTAGTGGGTCTTCGCCGAGCTGGGGTTGAGCTCGAGCGCCTTGCCCATGGCCTTCGCGGCCTCGCCAACACTCTTCGCCTTGTAGTGCGCGAGGCCGAGGTTGAACCAGCTCTCGGAGTCATCGGGCGCCTTCTCCACGGCGGCCTGGAAGACCTTGATGGCCTTCTCGGGCTTGCCCAGGTCGGCCATCTCGTCAGCGGAGGCAGGGGGCCCGACGGCCAGAGCGAAGGCGGCCAGGACGGCCAGGCAGGCGAGCGACAGGCGACGACGTGCGTTCATGGGAGTTCCTCTCCGGATTCGGGGCCGGATGGTAGCATGCGCCTCCGCGACGGGCGGGCCCCGGGGCACCAGACCTGGGACGACCATCGCGCGTCCCGCATTCATGGCCTCCCCCTCCCGCCTCGCCGACCGCGTGCGCGCGTTCTTCGCGCCCGACGGCCCTCTCTCGCGCGCGCACCCGGCCGCGGAGCAGCGGCCCGAGCAGCTCGAGATGGCCCTGCACGCGCTCGCGGCCATCGAGGGCGGCGGGAGCCTCGTCGTCGAGGCCGGCACGGGCGTCGGCAAGACGCTCGCGTACCTCGTGCCGGCGGTCCTCGCGCGCCGGCGGGTCATCGTCTCGACGGGCACGAAGGCCCTGCAGGACCAGCTCGCGCTCAAGGACCTTCCGTTCCTTCGCGACGCTTGCAAGCTGGCGTTCTCGTTCGCGGTGCTGAAGGGACGAGACAACTACCTGTGCCGCCAGCGCTTCGGGGTTTTCCGCGCGCAGCCCACGTTCGCGGGCCGAAGCGAAGCGTCGCTCTGGCCCGCGGTGGAGGACTGGGCCCGTCAGACCGAGACCGGCGACATGGGCGAGCTCTCCGATCTCCCCGAGGCGCCGTCGTTCTGGCCGCAGGTCAACGCGAAGGACTCGACGTGCCTCGGCCAGCGCTGTCCCGAGCACGCCGCGTGCCTGCTCCACTCCGTGCGCAATGCCGCGCGCGACGCCGACATCGTGGTCGTCAACCACCATCTCTACCTGGCCGACGTCGTGGTCAGGCAGTCGCGCTTCGGCTCCGTGCTGCCCGATGCCGACACCGTGATCTTCGACGAGGCGCACCGTCTGGAGTCGGCGGCGACCTCCTTCTTCGGACGTTCGGTCAGCAGCTGGCGTTTGCGCGAGCTGGCGGACGACGTGCAGCGCGAGCTCGGCGCCGGAGGCGCCCTTCCACCCACGGTGGCCGCGCGCGCCGAGCGCCTCTCGGCCCTCGCGCAGGGCTTCGCGCGCGCGTGGGGCAGCGAGAACGGGCGCTGGCCCCTCCCCTCCCGCCTTCCGTCGGCTCATGCGCAGGCGCTGGCCGACGTCGTCACGACCGTTCGCGCGCTGGCCGAGGGCCTCGCGGCCATCCCGGGCCGGCCCGCTCTCGCCGAGCCGCTCCTGCGGCGCGCCGAGGAGCTCGCGGAGGACGCGGACCTGCTCGCGCGCCATGACGATCCGGCGTTCGTGCACTGGTTCGAGGTGCGCGGGCGCGGCGCGTCCGTGGTCGCAACGCCCGTGGACGTGTCCGGCCTGCTGCGCCAGCAGGTGTTCGCCGGCCTGCGCACGGCGGTGCTGTGCTCCGCGACGCTCGCGATCGGGGGCCGTCTCTCCCACGCGCGGTCGCGTCTCGGACTCATCGCCGAGAGAGCGGCGGCGGACTCCGAGGCCGGCGATCACGACATCCACGCCGACGTGCGCGAGATCAGCGAGGACGGGACGCCCGACCATGCGGGCGCCCTGAACGTCACGGAAGCCGTCCTGGCGTCGCCGTTCAGCCACCAGGAGCAAGCGCTGCTCTACCTGCCCGAGAGCATGCCGGCGCCGCGGCATCCGGACTTCGCGGGCGCGGTCGCGCGCGAGTGCCGGGCGCTCACCGAAGCGTCCGCGGGCCGCGCGTTCCTCTTGTTCACGTCCTACGAGAATCTGCGCAAGGTCCACGAGATCCTGCGCCACGACCTGCCGTTTCCGCTGCTCGTGCAGGGCGAGGCGCCCAAGCTGGAGCTCCTTCGCCGCTTCCGCTCCGCCGCGGGCAGCGTGCTCTTCGCGACCTCGTCGTTCTGGGAAGGCATCGACGTCCCCGGCGAGGCGCTGTCGCTGGTCGTGATGGACAAGCTCCCCTTCGCCGTGCCGAGCGACCCGATCGTGGCGGCGCGCGCCCGCCTGGTCGAGGAGCGCGGCGGGGACGCCTTTCGCGAGCTGTCCGTTCCCGAGGCCATCCTCGCGCTCAAGCAGGGCGCCGGCCGGCTCATCCGCAGCAAGTCGGATCGAGGTGTCGTCGCCATCCTGGATCCGCGCGTCCACGCGAGCTGGGGTCGCGCCTTCCTGCGAGACCTGCCGCCCTTCCAGCGCACGAGCTCGATCGACGCGGTTCGCGCGTTCTTCGACGAGGCGGCTCCGCCGCGCTGACGCGCGCGATCAGGCCGGACGGGGGCCGCGGCCGGCGCGCAGCTCCTCGTGGATCTCGTCGAGCGGTTCGAGCGCCTCCCATGACACGCCGAGCCACGCGCGCGCGACCTGGCGCTCGGCGGCGGTCGCCGTGCGGGCCTTGTGGACGCGGTAGTCCTGCGAGGGGCGCGCGGCGAGGCGGACCTCCGAGGTCCTGAGGCGACCCGCCAGGACGCTCGTCAGCTCGACGCGGTCTCCCGGCGCCATGGCGTCGAGGCGGGCCCGCAGGCGCTGCTCGTTCACGCGCCAGCCGTCCAGCGCGACGATCTCCTCGCCGGGCGAGAGCCGCGCGTGCCAGGCGGGGCCGTCGCGCAGCACGCGATCCACGATCAGGGCGCCGTCCTGCGCGCGCGGCACGATCCCCAGGAACCCGCCGGGCGGACCCGGGCGCCGCACGAGGTCGAGCCCGGCCGCACGCAGGCGGCTGCCCGCGTCGAGGATCTCGGCCCGCATCGCGACCTCGTCCACGACGTCGTCGAGCCGCTCCCCCGCGGCCGTCGCGAGGGCGTCGCGCAGCATCGCGTCGTCGAAGCCAGCGCCCGTCTCCCGGTACATGCGCCAGAGCTCGCGGAAGGCGTCATCCAGCCCCCGCTCGCCGCCCGTCCGCCGCCGGATCTCCAGATCGAGCACCATGCCCGCGAGCGCGCCCTTGCCGTAGTACGACACCTGCACGTTCGACGAGTTCTCGTGCGGGCGGTAGTACTTCGTCCAGGCGTCGTGAGAACTGTCACGCAGCGACTGGAACCGCTGCCCGGTCGTCGCCTCCGCCTCGAAGAGATGCGCGGCCATCGTCGCGAGGAACCGCCCGGGCGTGATCAGGCCGGCGCGCAGGCACAGCAAGTGCTGGTAGTACGACGTGAACCCCTCCGCCACCCAGAGGTGTGGAACGTGGGCCTCGCGCCGGTAGTCGAAGGGACCGAGACCCCGTGGCCGGATGCGCTTGATGTTCCAGAGATGGAAGTACTCGTGCGCCACCAGCGAGAGAGCGCGGCGGGCCTCCGCCGGGCGCGAGAACGTCAGCGCCGGGAAGCCGCACACGGAGGAATCGGCATGCTCGAGTCCCCCGCCGCAGTCGATCTGGATGAAGAACAGGTACGAGGCGCAGGGGATGCTGTCACCGAAGAGGCTCGCCGCAGCCGTGGCGATCCGGCGGCAGGCGTCGGCCAGGCGAGCCGGATCCGTGTCGCCCTGGCCGTGCACGAGCACGCGATGCGGCACGCCGTGCAGCGTGAACTCCGCGGAGCGGCACGGTCCCGCGGCGATCGGAGCATCCACGAGCGCGTCGAAGTCGCGCGCGAGAAACCACCCGTCCTGCTGCGCGAGCGGGCACGCGGCCGCGGGCCAGTCCGGTGGCACGACGACGCGGACGCGCGCCGCGGAAGACTCGCTTCCCGCGGGCACGATGTAGGTCGCGGCGCCCGCGAGCAGGGCGCGATCGGGTCCCAGGTAGTTCGTGCGCACGGTCAGCTCGTGCGCATGAAGCGCGTACCGGATGACGAGCTCCCCCGGTCGCGCGCTCCGCACGGTCCAGCCATCCGTCGACGTCTTCTCGATGGACAGCGGGCGGCCGTCCTGCTCGGCCGCGATCGAGTTCACCATGCGCGCGAACTCGCGGATGAGATACGAGCCAGGCGCCCAGCGGGGCATGTAGAGCTCGACATCACCCTCCGCGGACAGCGGGAAGGCGGCGCTCACGAGGACCTCGTGTCCCGGCTGCGTCAGGTCAACCGTGTAGCTCAGCCTGTCGCCCGACGACGCGCCCTGATCCGGAGTCATTGGGATGGTCACCACCGGCGCCCGACGCATTCGGGCGGGAGCACCAGGATCACGCGAGCCGCCGGCCAGGCAGCGGCCAGATCGTGCAGCGCCATGAGCGTCGCGGGATCGTCCACGACCTGGTGGGCTTCAGGCTGGAGCGCCTCGCGAGTCCCGTGGTCGGTCTCGAGCAGGACGGCGCCCTCGCGCTCGATCCGCACGACGACCCGGGCCGCCCCGCCGGCCAGCAAGCCCGCCACGCGATCCGAGAGCTGCGTCGCGAAGACGGGGCGCGAGAGGTCGGGTTCTGCGGCGGGCGCCATCTCGTGTCCCAAGCGGATCGGCTGGCCGCCGGAACGGGCCGCGGGAGCCGGGAAGGGTGGTGGACCTGACGGGGATCGAACCCGTGACCTCGTGAATGCCATTCACGCGCGCTCCCAACTGCGCCACAGGCCCACCGAAGCCAGCCAAGTGCCATGAGGCTCCGGCCGGGAGAGGGGCGAGATGATGTCACGCGGACCCCTGACCCGCAAGTGGATCGCAAGTCGTTGAGCGTGCTAGCGTTCGGCCCCCCATGCCCTGCGCTCTTCCTCCTGGCCGGGAGCCCCCGGCATGACGCCCCCGGCGCCTCCACCGCCCCGAGGGCGCTCGCCGCGCGCCGCCCCGCGCGCCGGCCCCTGGCTCGCCGCATGGCGACGCCTGCGGCGCTCGCCGCCGGCCGTGGTGGGGCTCGCGCTGATCGGCGCGCTCGTCTTCGTCGCGGTGTTCGCAGACCAGCTCGCGCCGCACGATCCGTACCGCGTCGTGAGCACGCGCGACGATGTCCCGCCGCTCGCGCCCGGCCCTGGGCTGCCGTTCGGCACGGACGACCTTGGGCGCGACGTGCTCTCGCGCATCGTCCACGGCGCGCGCATCTCGCTCATGGTCGGGATCGTCGCGGAGAGCATCGCGTTGATCATCGGCATTCTCGTCGGCGCCACGGCGGGGTACTTCGGCGGCCGCGTGGACCGCGTGCTGAACGGCCTGACGAATCTCGTCTTCGCCCTCCCCATCGCGCTCATCGCCATCGTCGTGCTCGGCACGTTCCCCGATCCGGAGAAGGTGCCGATCCTCCGCGAACTCCCGCATCCCTCGCTCGCGATCATCTTTCTCGTGCTGGGCCTGCTGAACTGGCCGGCGGCGGCGCGCCTCGTCCGCGGGCAGGTGCTCTCCGTTCGCGAGCTCGACTTCGCCGCCGCCGCGCGCGCGCTCGGCGCCAGCGACGCGCGCATCCTGTTTCGCCACATCATCCCCAACTGCCTTGCCCCGATCTTCGTCGCCGGCTCGATCGGCGTTGCCGGCAACATCCTGACCGAGGCGTGGCTGTCCTTCCTCGGTCTGGGCGCCAATCCTCCCCTCCCATCATGGGGCTCCATGATCGCGGAAGGCAGACAGTACCTCACGACTCGTCCGTGGACCTGTCTCGCCCCGGGCCTTGCCATCGTCGTCACCGTCCTCGGCTTCAACCTGCTCGGCGACGGCCTGCGCGACGCGTTCGATCCTCGCCTACGCGGCGGAAAGAAGGTTTGATCCATGCGATCCGTCATCTCGCTGCTCCTGCTCGCGCCCCTCGCGCTTCCCATCGCATGCCGCCATGCCGATCACGCGGGCGGTCCCTCGACGCGCGCCACGCGCGGCGGCGGCCCGCCGGCCGACGGGTACCTGCGGTACCGCCTGCGCGAGGATCCGCCCGACCTGGATCCTGCCCAGGCCAGCGATGTGGTCTCGGCGGCCGTGCTCCTCAACGTCGGCGACGGGCTGGTCACGTTCGAGCCGCTGACGCTGGAAGTCCGGCCTGCCGTGGCCTCGTCGTGGACCGTGTCCGACGATGGCCGCGTCTACGACTTCACGCTGCGCGACGACGTCCTCTTCCACGATGGCACGAAGGTCACGGCGGACGACGTCTCGTGGACGTTCCACCGCCTGCTCTCGAAGGAGCTCAACGCCGAGCGGCGCTGGATTCTCGAGCCGGTGCTCGGCGCCAAGGAGTACGAGCGCGGCGAGGCGGAGAGCATCGCGGGCGTCGAGGTGGTGTCGCCGACGCACGTGCGGCTGACGCTGGCCGAGCCCTTCGCGCCCTTCCTCGGCCAGCTCTGCATGGAGGCCGGTTCGATCCTTCCCAGGAGCCACTACAGCGATCCCGAGAAGAAGTACCTGCGTCACCCCATGGGCTGCGGGCCGTTCATGTTCGAGCAGTGGCAGCAGGGGAACTTCCTCAAGCTGAAGGCCTTCCCGGACTACTACGGCACGAAGGCGTCGATCGCGGGGATCACGTACCGCTTCATGCAGGACAAGCTCACCGCCGTCGAGGCGTACAAGAACGGCGAGCTGGACATCGTGGACGAGATCCCCGCCGGCCAGCGCGGCGCGCTGCAGAAGGAACTCGGCGACGAGTTCCGCAAGTGGCCGCAGCTCGGCGTCTACTACTTCGGCATGAACCAGGAGAATCCGCCCTTCAAGGGCAACAAGAAGCTCCGGCAGGCCGTGAACCTGGCAGTCAACCGCACCTACATCTGCGAGAAGCTCCAGGAGGGCAAGGACATGCCGGCAGCCGGGATCCTCCCGCCCGGAGTTCCCGGCCACGACCCGTCCACCGTGCGCGACACCTACGATCCCGAGCGGGCTCGCCAGCTGCTGGCGGAGGCCGGCTACCCCGAGGGCAAGGGACTCGAACCGATCGTCCTCTACTACAACACGGACGACAGCCATCAACGCGTGGCCCAGCAGGTGCAGCAGGACCTGGCGGCGATCGGCATCCGCATCCAGCTGCGCAACCTCGACTGGGGGAGCTACCTCGACTTCGTCGAGGGCTCGGACACGGTGAACTCGGAGGCGGCCTTCTACCGCATGGGGTGGATCGCCGACTATCCGGATCCGGACAACTTCATGACCGTCCGCATGAGCTGCGACTACTTCGGGCCCAAGGGCAACTACGACCGGTACTGCAATCCGGAGTTCGAGGCGCTCATTGACGAGGGCCGCAAGCTGACGAACATGGAGGATCGCATCCCGCTCTACCGGAAGGCCGAGCAGATCGCCATGGACGATGCCGTGTGGCTCTTCCTCTATTACTACGGCGAGGAAGCGCTCATCAAGCCGCACGTCGAGGGCTTCGCGCTGTCGCCGCAGGGCGACTACACGGCGCCCCTGAACGAGGTGCGCTTCAAGACCGGGACGTGATCGGGTGATCGCCTTCCTGTTGAGGCGAATCGTGGGCGTCGCGATGATCCTGTTCGTCACGGCGAGCCTGCTGTTCTTCCTCATGCAGCTCGCGCCGGGCGATCCGGCGCGCATGATCGCGGGCGCGAAGGCCGACCCGGATGTCATCGCTCGCGTGCGCGCCGAGTGGCGGCTGGATGAGCCCCTGAGCGTGCAGTACGCGTGGTGGATGGGAAGCCTCATCCGCGGGGACCTGCCCGAGTCCTACAGGCAGCATCGCAACGTCTCGGAGGTCCTGGCCAACAAGGTGGTCGCCACCGTGACCCTCGCCGTCGCGTCGATCGCGCTGGCCGTGATCCTCGGGGTTCTCCTGGGCATCGCGGCGGCGCTGGCGCACGGGACGTGGCTGGACGCCACCGTGCTGACGCTGTCGCTTCTCGGGATCTCGACGCCGGTGTTCTGGCTCGGCCTCATGTTCATCCTGCTTTTCGCCAGCAAGCTCCGCTGGCTGCCGACGGCGGGGTACGGCGACGGAGGCCTCTACCTGCCCTTGCTGCCGCCTCCCATGTTCCAGCCGCTGCCGGAGTGGGATCACCTGATCCTGCCGGCCCTCTCGCTGGCCCTGCTCTCGACCGGCTACTTCGCGCGCATGATGCGCTCCTCTCTCCTCGAGGTCATCCGGCAGGACTACGTGCGCACGGCGATGGCCAAGGGCCTGCCGCGCTCGCGCGTCGTCTTCAAGCACGCGCTCCGCAACTCGCTCATCCCCGTCGTGACGATCATCGGCATCAGCTTCGCCGGTCTTCTCGGCGGAGCCGTCGCGACCGAGTCCGTGTTCGCGTGGCCCGGCCTCGGGCGGGAACTCCTGCAGGCCGTGGATCAGCGCGACTACCCCGTCGTCATGGGCGGCACGCTCGCCATCGCTCTCGTGTTCGTGACCGTCAACCTGATCGTGGACCTGTCCTATGCCTTCATTGACCCGCGGATCCGACATGGACATGAGTGACACCAGCCGGCCGCCGGGACGGCGACCACGGCCTGGCTCGCGCGCCGCGCGCCGGGCGTGGCTCGCGCTCGCGACGCTCCTGGCCTTCGTGGCAGCGGCGGCCGCGCGCGATCGCCCGGGCCCGCGCGAGCGCGCCGCGGTTCCGGACGCGTCGAGCCGCCGCGCGGCGTCCGACGCCCTCCAGCGACGCATCTACGCGGCCCGCGATCGCGTGCTGCCGGCGCTGGTCCACGTGGAGCCGATCCTGGAGGTCTACGCGCGCGGGCAAAAGGCCAAGGCGGCCCTCACCGGCTCGGGCGTCATCGTGGACACGGACGGACATGTCCTGACGAACGACCACGTCGTCGCCCATGCCACCCGGGTGACCTGCATCCTCGCGGACAAGCGGGAGCTGACCGCGCGCGTCGTCGGCCGCGACGCCGCGACCGATGTCGCGGTGCTCAAGCTGGACCTTCCCGAGGGCCTGGTCGTGCCGCACGCGCAGCTCGGCAGGTCGTCTCACCTCGAGGCTGGCCAGCACGTCCTCGCGATGGGGAGCCCTCTGGGCCTGGCGCGATCCATCTCGTCGGGCGTCGTCTCGACGCCCGACCGGTACTTCCCGGAGGACGCCCTGCCCACCGGCGATTCGACCGGCCTCTACAACACGTGGATCCAGACCGACGCCGCGATCAACCCCGGCAACTCCGGCGGTCCTCTCGTGGATCTGGACGGGCGCGTGGTGGGCATCAACGCGCGCGCCATCCCGATCTTCGGCGAGAACATCGGCTTCGCGATTCCGATCGACGTCGTCGCGCAGGTCGCGGCCCAGCTCATCGCCCGCGGCGAGGTCACGCGGTCGTTCATCGGCGCGCGGCTGCAGAACACGAAGGGGCTCGCCGGCTGGTTCGGCACCACCGAGCGCGGCGGCGTGCTCGTGGGCGGCATCGTGACGGGCGGGCCGGCGGATCGCGCGGGCATGATGGCCGGTGACGTGATCGTGGCGTGGGCCGGCCAGCCCGTCTCCGCGCGCTTCGAGGAAGAGCTGCCGGCGGCGCGCAAGCTCATCGCCGACACGCCGGTCGGCACGCCGGTGCCCGTCACGCTCGTGCGCGATGGGCGCGAGATCGCCCTGACCGTGACCACGGAGCGGGCGCCGGATCAGGGCGATGGCAGCGAGACGGAACTCGCTCCGTGGGGCTTCACGGCGCGCGACATCACGCCGGAGATCGCGCGACGCCGTCGCATTCGCAGCGTCGCCGGCTCGTTCGTCACGGGCGTCAAGGGCGCGGCGCCCGCCGCCGTCGGGGGCCTGAGCGAGGGCGACGTCATTCGCGCCGTGGACGGCACGGACATCGCAAACACGGACTCTCTCCGCGCGGCCCTCGCCGAACGCGTGGAGGCGGGGGCGTCACGCGTCCTCATCGAGTTCGATCGGGGGGCCACCTCGCGACTGGCCCTGCTGGCGCTCGGCAAGCCCTGATCTGGCGAGCGGCCGGAGCCGCGCGCGAGTCAGCGGCTGGATCGCCGCCGCGGCGAAGGAAGACCGGGCGCCGACGCCGGGCCCGCGACGGGCTTCAGCAGGCCTGGCGTGAACTCCAGCCTCTGGTCGCGCAGGAACACCCAGTGCTGCGCGGCCTCGGCGGCGACGTGCACGACCGGCCCCGCGACCGTGACGGCGCGCGCCACGCCGGACGTGTCGAACGAGGCCACGCGACGCGGCCTCGCGGGGTCCGCGAGGTCGTAGAGCTGGACACCGCGCTCTCCCAGCGCCACGACGCACGTCGTCCCGTCGAGCGCGACGCCCAGGGCGGGCCCCTCGCCCACGCGCGCGAGCACGCGCGGGCGGAGCGGATCGGCGATGTCCACGACGATGAGATCCGCGCTCGCTCCGGCCACCACGGCCATCCCCTCGCCGATCTCCACGGCGTGCGCGCCGCCGATCGGAAGGCTCGACAGAGCGACCGGATGCGCCGGGTCGCGCACGTCGAACAGGTCGAGGCTCCCGCCCGCGGACGCGGCCAGGCTCCCTCGCGCCGCCACGGCGACGCTCCAGGTCGAAGGCGAGAACGTGGCCGCGCGACGCGGCGCGGCAATGTCCCGGAGATCGAAGATCTCGATCGTGCGGCCGTTCGCCGCGAGCAGGACCTCCGACGCGAGGGCGAGCCCCACGGCCGCGCCGTCCTCCAGGAAGGCCTGACCGACCTGCTCGATGCGCGTGGGATCTGCCGCGTCCAGCAGGGCGACCGAGGAACCCCACGCCACGGCGGCACGCGTGCCCGACGCCGCCACGGAAGACAGATCCGCCCCGGGCGGATTCCAGCGCGAGAGCACGCGCGGCAGGGCGGGTTGCGCGTCATCCAGCAGCGCGAGACCGTCACGCGAGAGCGCGAGGACGCCGCTGTCGGCGCGTGCGACGCCCGTCGCCTCGGCCATGGAAATGCCCTCCTCCCGCAGCGCCATGGGCGCGCTCGCGGGCGCCTCGATCGCGAGGAGCCCTCCGGCGCCCGAACTCGATCGCGTGCCGGCCACGAGTCCCGACGATGTCGCCGTGACCGCGACGGGAAGCGATGCGAGCCGCACGGCGTCCAGGACGACGAGCCGGCCTTCGGCCGCCTCCACCACGCGAAGCAGGCCGGCCGCGCCGGCGGCCGCCACCACGCCAGAGCCGCTCTCCACCACGCTCGTCACGGCGTCGGCAACGGCCAGCGAGCTGACGAGTCGTGGCGCGGCTTCATCGGTGAGATCCACCCTGGCCAGCGCGCCTGCCAGCGGGAGTCCCATGGCCAGCCAGGCATGCGCGCCAGCCGGCTCGATGCCCAGCACCGGCCGCGAGGTCACGAGTTCGCCCGCAAGAATCGGAGCCCCCGGGTCGCTCGTGTCCACGACGAGCAGGCGGCCGGCCGCACCGGGCCCGCTTCCGCCGATGAGCACGCCGCCCTCGCGCGCCACGATGCAGCGTGGCGTTGTCGCGAGAGCGATCCGGCCCAGGACGCGCGAGCCCGGTCCCCCGACCACGCGCAGCACGCCGCCGACCTGCGAGTCGGCCGCCGCGTCCACGAGAAACACGAGCCCGCCGCGAGCCGCCGCGCCAACGACCCGGCCTTCGGCCGCCACGCGCGCGATTTCGCGCGGAGCACGCGGGTCCGTCGCGTCCAGGACGATGGCGCCCGTCTCGCCGCAGGCAACGACGACGACGGCATCGTCCGCGGCGATCGCCAGCGCCGCCGCGGGAAGGGGCAGGTGCGAGACGACCCGCGGCGTTCCCGCGGAGGCATCGAGCACCATGAGACCCGAGTCCAGCGCGGTGAACACCGTGTCACCGACGCTCGCGATGGCGCGTGGCATGCCGTGAGCGACGCGCGCCACCGGTCGCAGGCCCAGCCCCTCGCCATCGGCGGCCAGACCGACGGGCACGGCCAGCAGGATGCACGCGATCGCGACCACGAGCCCGCGAGATGACAGGAGCGGACGAGCCTGAATGACGGCCATGAGACCTCCCGCCGCGCACCAGCGGCGGCCAGACCTATCGGCAGCTCCCCCCGACCCTTGCAGGGCGCATCGAACATTCTTGCCGCGTCCCGGTGCCGGGGTCGCTGCGCGCCGGCCCCAGCGCGAACGCAGCGGGAAGGGCGCCATCCCGGGCCGATGGCCCGGCGCCACCCTTCCTGCACGCTCTTCCCTGCGCCGGGCAGCCCTCGGGGCGTCCCGGAGCGCGTCAGACCGCGATGGGAGTGTCAGCCACCGCGAACGCCGAGGGCAGCGTCACGCGGAAGCACGTGCCGGCGCCGGGCTCGCTCTCCACCTCGATCTCGCCACCGTGACGCTCGATGATGCCGTAGGCGATCGAGAGGCCCAGGCCGGTGCCCTCACCCTGCATGCGCGTCGTGAAGAAGGGCTCGAAGACGCGCGCCGCGATCTCGGGCGTCATGCCGTCACCGTCATCCAGGATCTCGACGACCACGCGATCGGGCTCCGCGCGAGCACGCACCCTCACGTTGCCCGCGCGACCCGACGCTTCGACAGCCTGATGCGCGTTGGTCAGCAGCGCGAGCCAGACCTGGTTCAACTCGTCCGGGTGTCCCTTGACCGGCGGCACGTCATCCAGCCGCACGTCCAGCCGCCCGTCGGCGCGCAAGTCGCCAGGCACGAGCGCGGCGGCGGCGCGCAGGCCGTCCGCCACGTCGCAGGCGCGCGGGTGCTCGGACCGCGGACGCGCGAAGAGCCGCAGGGCCTCGATCGTCTTGTGGATCCGGCCCATGGCCGCCAGGCACTGAGCCGTGACGTCGCGCGCCTCGTCCACGGCGGCCTCGGAGCCCACCTCGGCGCGGATCTTCAGGAGCCGCATGCGCAGGTCGGAAACCGCCTCGACCGCCTCGGGCCGCGGCGCGGCCTCATCGCCCACGCGCCGGTCGAGCTCGTCCACCTGCGCCAGGCAGTGGGCGAGATCCGCGAGCGACTCGCGCACGAATCGGACGGGACGGCTGACCTCCTGGGCCACGCCGGTGGCCAGGCTGAAGATGCTCGCCATCTTCTCGTGCTGGAGGAGCCGTGACTGCGTGCGGGAGAGCTGATCGAGGACATCCTCGAGACGCCGGTTGCGACAGGCCAGCTGCTCGTTGGCGAGCGCGAGCTCGGTGGTGCGCTCGTGCACGGTCCGCTCGAGGTCCCGCGCCCAGGCGTCCAGGCGGCCGTTGAGTCCCTTGATCTCGGCCGCGTACTCCTCCTCGCGCCGGCGGCGCGACCAGGACGAGAGCATCTGCCGGCACTTCTGCACGATCTCGCCGCGCGAGAACGGCTTGTTCAGGTAGTCCCACTCGTCGCCATGATCGGGCTCGAAGATCTCCCGGATCTCCTCCACGCTCGTGCCCCGGTGGCCGGTGACGACCGTGACGAGGGCGCAGGGATCGATCGCGCGAATCTCGCGGACGGTCTCGAGTCCCGAGATGCCGTCGCGCAACTTCAGGTCGAAGAAGCCTCCGGCGATCCGCTCCCCGCGCGCGAGCGTCTTGCGCGCGGCGGCGACCAGTTCCTCGCCGCTGCGCGCCACGACGAAGCGCACGCCCGTCCACGGCCCGCTCTCCACGACGACGCCGGTTCCCCCCGCTCGAACCGCCGCTGCCGTCGACACGCCTTCGGGGAGGAGGAACGCGAGGTAGAGCTCGAGGATGGCGTCCTCGTCGTCGAGAATGACGATCGTCTGGCGAACGGTCATGGCGGCTCCGGAGGGAACGAGCAAGCGTTCCGTCGAGAGCTATCGGCGAAGCAAGGGCAGGCTTGAGCGCGGGCCGGCGGCGGGGCCCGGCACGGCCTCCCCGCGTCCGGCAGGTCCGGGTCGATCCGGGGCGCGGCAGGCGGGCTAGCGGTGGCCGACCGCGCGCCGGGGCGCGGCATCCTCGAGCTTCTCGCGAAGGCGGCGCAGGGCCGCCGTTCGCAGCTGGCAGGCACGCGACTCGGTGACGCCCAGGATCTCGCCGATTTCCTTGAGGGTGAGCTCGTCGGGCTCGAGGTAGGACATGGCGAGAACGAGGCGTTCTCGCTCCGGGAGCTCCGCGATCTCGCGGACGAGCCACGCGCGCTGCTCGCTGCGGGCGAGCGTTTCGAATGGATCGTCGCCGGATCTGTCGGTGGCGAGGGGCGCTCCAGCGTCGTCCGACGGCGCCTCACACACGGTCGCCCAGCCGCTCGCCAGCGCCGCCACGTCGCCGCGAGCCTGTTCGGTCGCCTCGGGGGTCCACCCGAGCGCGGACGCGAGCTCCTCGGCCCGGGGCTCGCGCTGCAGTTCCACGCGAAGGCGCGCGGCCGTCGAGTCCAGCGAGCGCACGGCTTGCCGGCGACCGCGCGTCACGGGGTCGGCCTCCCGCAGGAAGTCGCAGATCGCTCCGCGAATCCTCTCCGCCGCGAAGGCCGCGAAGGCACTCGTGCGCGCCGGATCGAAGCGGCGCGCGGCCTGGACCAGGCCGAGCGCGCCAGCCTGGAGCAGGTCCTCGTAATCGAGCGTGGTCCGGCACCGGGCGCGCCACCCGCGCGCCACGGCCTGCACGAGAGGCATGTGGTCCTCGACGAGCGCCTCGATGGCCTTCTCGTCGAGCGCCTTGCGCTCTCCCGTTGTTTCCTCCCGTTCGACGATGGCAAGCGACATGACAACCCCAGTTCCGCGGACAACGCCGCGGCCCACCCCAAGCAAGCCTCCTGCCAACTTGAAGGGCGCCAGGGTTGCCGCACGTGGGCCTCTCCGGGGCGGTGTGCCCGGATCTCGCGTCACGATTCCGTCACCCTGGCGGTTTCGTGACAGACCAGCCCGTCAAGCCAGAACGGGCACGGGCTCGCCGGCGAGGCGGCGCACCATCGCGAGCATCGCTTCGATGTCGAACGGCTTGTAGACGACGGCGTCGGCCTGGCTGAATTCGGCGAAGGACTTCTCGCGCTCCGGATCGTCGAGCTTGCGGGCCGTCACGAGCACGACGTGCACGGGCGGAAGGACGCCCCGCGCGACATCCTCCTTGACGAACCGGGAGACGCGATACCCGTTCTCCTTCGGCAGCATGACGTCGAGGAGCACGAGCTGCGGCTGCCACGCACGCACGGCGCCGAGCGCTTCGTAGCCGTTCTCGGCCGTTCGCACGTCGTAGCCCTCCTGCTGAAGACAGAAGAGCAGCGGCGCCGTGATGTCCGGCTCATCGTCCACGAGAAGGATCCGAATGGCCTGCGCTGTCGAGTCTGTAGGAGCGTTCACGTTCCACCTCTCATGAGCTTGAGTGGGCCGACAGGCATCCTCAGCGGACGCCCGCCGGTTCGAGTACCTCATCCCCTGTCGTGGCGGCGCGCGCGTCGCCGCGCTCCGCCGGGTTCTCGAGGGGCTCGGGACGCAGGGTCCCGTCCTCGCGGACATCGCGCCATCGCAGCGTCGGGAGCGCCGCCGGCGCGAGTTCCAGGAGCACGTCCCGCACGCACGCGTGCAGCACGCCTTCGGGGAACTCCGACCATGCATGCACGCCCAGCGTGCCGGCACCGAGGTCCACGATGCCGAGTCCATCGGTGGCGAAACCGTCTTGCATGCGCCGCGCGACGCAGCCCAGAGCATCGGCAGGGACGCTCATGCACAGGAGCCGCGCGGGCGTTCGGCCCTGCAGCGCGAGCTGCCTGAACTGGGCGCGCGCCGAACGGCCGGTCCCGAGCCCGGGCAGGACGACGGAGAACGTGCACCCGGGCGCACCGATGTTGTTCGCGACGGCCACTTCGCCAGCATGCGCTTCCACGATCTCGCGGACGATCGCGAGCCCGAGGCCCACGCCGCCAGCCGCGTCCTTCGAGCCCTCGCACTGGTAGTAGCGGCTGAAGATCCGAGCGGCCTCGCCCGGCGGGATCCCGGGGCCGGAGTCCGTGACGCGCAACGCGATGTCGCCACCTTCTGCCGCGGCTTCGATGCGCACGGCACCTCCCGCCGGGGTGAACTTCAAGGCGTTCCCAGCCAGGTTGAAGACGAGCCTCCGCACCAGGTCGGGATCGCCCCAGGCGAGCGGGCAGTCTGGCGCGACGGACAGGGACAGCGTGATGCCCCGGCTGCGAGCCAGCAGTTCCAGAGCCTCCGCCACGAAGCCGGTCACGTCGGCGACATCGTGCGGGACGAATCGCGCCAGCATCATCCCCGCCCGCGCACGCGCGGCCTGCTGCATGGACACCGTCATGCCGAGGAGGTTCTCGACATTGCGCCGCCCCAGGGCGACGAAGTGAGCCTGGGTCGGCGTCAGGCTCCCGGCGCGGCCGCTTCCCAGCAGGTCCAGAGCCTGAGCGATCGCGGAGAGCGGCGTCCTCATGTCGTGCGCGGTCGCAGCCACGAGCTCGAACGGATCCTGCGCGGCCGCCTCGGCGGCTTCGTCGGAAGAACCATCGGGTGAAGCGGGCATGCGCGGTTCCGGAATGGCCCATGCCGTGGCGGCTGGGCACCGAATGGAGCTATCGGCGCAGGTCGCGGCGCCTTGAGGGCTCGGCATGAGCCCGCAGGGATCTGGCGCACCCCATGGGTGCCCGCGGCGAGGCCGCGTGGCGAGAAACCGTGAGGCTCCCTCTCGCCAGGACGGCGCCGCTCAAGAGCGCCGGCCAGGAGCCGATATCTCGCCGCGAGGGGGCGCCCCGTGCGGCTCCCCGCGATCGCGTTCGAACATCGCCCGCGCTCATCAGGCGCGAGTCCGGAGATCCAAGGATGGCGCGAGTGAACACCGAGGAGCGCTCCCTCGAGGTCAAGCTCGTCTACTACGGCCCCGCAATGGGCGGCAAGACGACGAACCTCGAGGCCCTCCATCGCCTCGTGGCGCCTGGCGGCGAGGTCCGGCTCATGAGCCTGGACACGCACGGTGATCGCACGCTGTTCTTCGACTTCCTGCCGATGGAACTGGCCGACATCGCGGGGTTCAAGCTCCGGGTGAGGCTCTTCACCGTTCCCGGCCAGGTTCACTACAACGCCACGCGACGCATCGTCCTGCGCGGCGCCGACGCCTGCATCTTCGTGGCCGACTCGTCGCCGGACCGCGCGGCCATGAACCGGGAGAGCCTGCAGGGCCTGCGCGAGAACCTCGAGGCGAATGGCGTCGCCCCGGGCAGCGTCCCCATCGTGCTGCAGGCGAACAAGCGCGATCTCGAGGACGCCGCGCCGATCGACCAGATGCGAGCGTCGCTCGGACTCGAGGCCCTTCAGGCCCACGGACGCGCCGTGCTCACCGACATGCTGCCGGCCGTCGCGGCGTCGGCCCAGGGCGTGCTCGAGACGTTCGAGCGTGCGCTTCGCGCGGGGCTGTCCGCCGTGTGGCGCCAGCAGCACCTCGAGCGCACGGGGCTCACGCGCGAGCGCCTCGCGCAGGGCGTTCTCGAGGCGCTCGATCCCATCCGCGCACGCCTGGCTGCCTCCGGGCCCTCCACGCGTCCGGCGCGCGTGCCGACGGGAACGCGCGTGCCGATGACGGCGACAGAGGCCGAAGCCGTGCTCCCCGCCGAGCAACTCCTGGCCCAGGCCGTTGAGCGGTCGGTGGAGCTCGCCGAGCAGCTCGGCGATCAGCGCGACATGGCGAGGAGCCTCCGGGGCCGGGTGCAGGATCTCGAAACGCTCAACGGGCTGGCGCGCGTGCTGGCCTCCTCGCTCGGCGTGGCGGAGATTCAAGCGGCGACCGTCACGGCGGCGGCGACGGCGCTCGGACAGGGGCAGGCCAGCCTTCTGATGCGGGGCGAGGACGGCACCTGGCGCACCCTCGCGCGCTCCGGCGGCGGGGCCGAGGATCCGATGCTGAAGGCCGGTGGCCAGCCGCTCCCGGAGACCATCCACAGGATGGGACGGCCCGTGGCGTACGCCGATATCCAGCGCGAACTCGCCCTGGGCGATGAGCGCCTGGCCTCCCTGCTCTTGCCCAGCCGCACGCTCGCGGCCGTGCCGCTGCGCCAGGTCTCGGGGCGTCCCGCGATGCTCGTGGCCTACGGCGCCGACCCGGAATCGCCGGCCGACGCCAATACCATCCACTTCCTGTCGGCGATCGCAGGCCAGGCGTTCCTGGCGCTCCAGGATGCGGCGCGTCGCGCGGAGATCGAAGCGCACGGCGCCCAGCTCGAGGACCTGGTGGCGGAACGCACGGCGGAACTCCGCGTCGCCCACGCGGAGCTCCGCGGGCTCTCCGAGCTCAAGGACCGGATCCTCTCGTGCGTGAACCACGAGCTGCGCACGCCGGTCACCAAGCTCCTCGCGTCGGCGCAGGTTCTCGAGCGAGCGCCGCCCGGCGCCAGCCCTCCGAAGGCGCTGCTGTCCGGACTCATCGTGCAGGCTCGCCACCTGGCGGGCCTGCTGGATGCGGTGCTCTCCACGCAGGCGCTCCTCGCGCCCGCCAGCGACGACGCGGCAGCCGCCTGCGAGGATCTGGACGCGTCGCGCCTGCTCGAAGCCGTGGCGCTCGCCTGCCAGGATCGCGCCGCCGCCCGTCAGGTCGTGCTGCGCGTCGTTCCCGCGGCCGAGGGACTTGCCGTCAGGGGATCGAGCGGTCCGCTCACGGTGGTCCTCACCCAGCTCGTGGACAACGCCGTGAAGTTCTCGGCGAGCGGCGCCGAGGTGACGCTCGTCGCCGAGTCCGCAGCCGAGGGTCGCGTCCGACTGCTTGTCCGGGACAGCGGCCAGGGCATTCCACCGGCCGATCGCGAGCGGATCTTCAACGAGTTCGACCAGGGCAGCCACGACGCGCTCGTCGCCAAGCCGGCCGGCCTGGGTCTCGGCCTGCCCATCGCGCGGCGCATCGCGCGCCGCATGGGCGGCGACGTGACCGTGCTCGACGAACCCGGCGCTCGCGGCGCCACCCTGTGTCTCGAACTCGCCGCGGCGCCCGTGCCGGTCGGCGTCGCCGCGCGCTGATCGCAGGGTCGCCCCCGCTCCGACTGACCCGAACGCGTCACGAAGCCGCCTGGCTGGGGCCTTCCGCCACGCGTGATCAACGCGCTCGGCTGACCCGAGCGGGCGCTGCCCGCTCTGGCTTCTTCAGGCCTGCCGCCAGATGCCGATGAGTCTATCGAGCACGCAGCCGGAGGGGCTGCCTCAGAGGACCCCATCATGGTCACCGCATCCCGCGCCCGGCTTGCCGGGACGCACGGCCTCCCGACCTGGGCACTCCTGGCATGCATGCTGCCGTCCGCAGCGCTCGCCACGGAGTCGCACGATCTCGCGGCCATGAGCCTGGAGGAAATCCTCCAGCTCGAGGTCGCGATCGCGTCTCGCACCGAGACGACATGGATGGACACGCCAGCCGCCGTCTTCGTGATCACGGCGGACGACATCCGCCGCTCCGGCGCCACCACGGTGCCGGGGGCGCTTCGCATGGTTCCCGGCATGCACGTCGCGCGACTGAGCTCGCGGCGATGGGCCGTGTCGGCTCGTGGATTCGCCGACACGTACGCCGACAAGCTCCTGGTCCTCGTCGACGGCCGCAGCGTGTACACGCCGCTGTACTCGGGCGTCGCGTGGGAAACGCTCGACGTGCAGATGATGGACATCCAGCGCATCGAGGTGACGCGCGGACCCGGCGCCTCGGTCTGGGGCGCGAACGCCGTGAACGGCGTGGTCAACATCATCACGCGCAGCGCCGAGCAGCAGCAGGGCACGCTCGTGCACGCCGACACCGGGAACGAAGTGGACGTGATCGAGGCCCGGCACGGCTTCCCCGTCGGCAAGGGGCACCTCGCGGTCTTCGGCCGCGAGGCCGCCTTCGACGCGCAGGAGATCGGACCAACCGGTGAAGGCGATCTCGACTGGAACAGTCGCATCCTGGGCGTGACCGGTGAGTGGACGCCGGGGCGGAGCGGCCGCGACAGCGTCGGCATCATCGTGCGCCATCGCGAGAGCGGAGGGGCTCACCTGGCTCGACCGTTCAGCCTCGACCCGGCCACGACGCCCGTCGAACGGGGCGAGTGGACGTCGCGCGGATGGAGCCTGACGGCGAACTGGACCCGCCAGCTCGAAGGTGGTGGCCGCCTCCAGGTGAGCGCGAACGGCCAGACCGAGCACGACCGTGACGGCGGATACGCGAGCGACCGTCAGGCCCTGGCTGCCTCGGTGGTCCACGCCCTGCGGCCCATGGGCCGTCATGCCATCACGTGGGGGGCGGACCACTCGCGCCACTACCTGCGCCTCCACGACGGCGACTTCCTTCGCTTCCAGGAACCCGACTACGACGGTCACGCGATGGAGATCTTCATCCAGGACGAGATCCGGCTCGCCCCCAAGACGCGCCTGACGCTGGGCACGAAGCTCCACTCCGACGAGACGACCGATCTCGGCTGGCAGCCCAGCGTGCGCGTGCTGTGGGAACCGACGGAGCGCGTGTCCATCTGGGGCGCCGCGAGCCGAGCCCTGCGCACGCCGAACGTCGCCGAGCGCATCGGCGACTTCTACCTGGGCGTGACGAAGGACCCATCGGGACTTCCCATCGCGCTCCGCATCCTCGGCCAGCCGGACACGCACCCTGCCGCCGTGATCGCCCTCGAGACGGGCGTTCGCTGGCAGGCCGGCACGCGGTTCAGCATGGATGTCGCCGCGTTCGTGAATGACTACTCGCACATGCGCACGCTCGAACCACTGGCGCCTGTCGTGAGGACCACGCCCGCCCTGCACGTCGAGCAGCCCCTCGCGTTCAGCCATCTGAGCGAAGCGCGGACCCGCGGCCTGGAGGTCCTCACGACGTGGCAGCCCTGCCGCCGGTGGCGCATGACCGCCTCGCACGCGATGATCGACGTCAACTGGCGCCTGCTCCCCGAGAGCCGGGATCCCCTCGGCAACGCCTACTACGAGCGCGGGAATACCCCGCGACACGCGACGATGCTGCGATCGTCGCTCGAGCTGCCGCGCGGATTCGCGCTCGACGTCACGGGCCGGAAGGCCTGGGGCTGGATCGCCAGGGGCGCCTCCTCGGGCACCGTCGTGGACGCGCGCGTGAGCTGGCGCCACGACGGTCTCGAGCTGTTCGCCGCGGTCCACGACGCGTTCGCCGCTGATCGCCGCGAGCATTCCGGACAGGCGCCCTTCGTCGGGGTCGGCTCGACCCAGCGCAGCGTTCACGCCGGCGTGACCTGGCGCTTCTAGACCACCCATGTCTCCCCTCCCCTCCCGCGCAGCCTCGCTCCTGCTGGCCCTCGCCATCAGCGCGCCGCAGGCCCAGGCCTCGCCCGTCGCCGACGCGGACGCGGTGAAGGGGGCGATCCTCCTGAACCTCGTCCGCTTCACGGCCTGGCCGGAGAGCACCGCGGGACGGGAAGACGCGCTGGTCATCGGCGTCATGGAGTCCGATCGCGCCGCGGCCGCCATCGGCGATGTCGTCCGGAGTCAGAGCGTGAACGGACGCCCGCTGGTGGTGTCGCGGCTGGCGCGCATCGAGGGCGCGGAGCGCCTCAGCGTGCTGTTCGTGCCGGGGAGCGCGCGCCTCTCGGCGGCAGAGGTCGGTGGCCTGGCGGCCCGCGGCGTGCTGCTCGTGGGTGAGACCAGCGACTTCCTGAATGACGGCGGACACGTGCAGCTGCTACTCGAAAAACAGCGCATGCGCTTCCGCGTGAACCGGCGAGGCCTCGATGACGCCGGTCTCTCGATGAGCTCGCAGATCCTGAAGCTCTCGATGCCCGGCCCTCCGGCGGCGGACGATGTCGCTCGCTGATCCCCGCTGGTTCGCCCGCCTCCCCATCCGATGGAAGATGGTGTCGCTGGCGATCCTGACCGCGGCCGTGGCGGCGCTCGGGGCCGGCGCGTTCAACCTGGGCATGACGGCCCTCGAGCTTCGCCGGCAGCTCATCAACGACACGACCGCCCTCGCGGCAATGACGGCCGCGAACACGGGCGCCGCGCTGACCTTCGACGCCCCGGAGGATGCGGCGCGCACGCTGGCCGCCCTGGACAGCAGCGAATACGTGTTGGGCTCGGTCCTGTGGCGGAGTGACGGGACCATCCTTGCCCGCCACGCGCGCGAGGGAGCAGCCCTTCCACTGAGGGTGACGATACCTCCCGAGGCGGGAGCGAGCTTCCACGGCACGCGCCTGATCGTCGTGGTGGACGTGACGTGGGAGAAGGTGAAGCTGGGCACGCTCCTGGTCGAGGTGGACGCGCAGCCCGGCCTGCGCACGCTGGCGTCCGGACTCATGCGGCTGGCGACCACGCTGCTGATCGTCCTCGCCGTCGCCGCACTCCTGGCCCTGCGCATGCAAGCGACGATCATGCAGCCCATCCGGGACCTCGTCGAGGTGGCGACGCGCGTCTCCGAGACGCGCCACTACGGGCTGCGCGCGCGTGCCATCACGGACGACGAGGTCGGCCTGCTGGTCCGGAGCTTCAACGCGATGATGGCGCGCATCCAGCAGCATGACCTGATCCTGGCCGGCCATCGCGACACGCTCGAGTTGCAGGTCGAGCAACGCGTGGCGGACCTCAGGGCAATGAACACCGAGCTCACGCTGGCCCGCGACCGCGCCGACGCGGCCAGCCGCGCCAAGAGCGAGTTCCTGGCGAACATGAGCCACGAGATCCGCACGCCCCTGAACGGGATCATCGGGATGACGGAGCTGGCCCTCGATGGCCCCCTCGACGCCGAGCAACGCGAGTATCTCGAGACAGCCGTCACGTCCGCCCGCTCGCTGGTCCACGTCATCGGCGACGTGCTGGACCTGTCCAAGATCGAAGCGGGCCGCATGGACGTCGAGGCCATACCGTTCTCGCCCGCCTTCGTGGCCATGGACGCCGCCAGCCTGATCGAGCCTGCCGCTCGATCCAAGCGCATCGCCCTCGGCATCGACCTGCACGCCGCCCTGCCGGCGACCGTGCAGGGCGATCCCGTGAAGTTCCGGCAGGTCCTCGTGAACCTCCTCGGCAACGCCGCCAAGTTCACGGCCGAGGGGCAGATCACGCTGCGCCTCATGCCGGGACAGGCGGGACCCGACTGGGTGGAGATCGTCGGGGAAGTCGAGGACACGGGGCCGGGCATCCCTCCGTCCAAGGTGGACCTGATCTTCCAGCCATTCGAGCAGGCCGACGGCACGACGACCCGCCGCCACGGCGGCACCGGCCTCGGCCTGACGATCTCGGCCCGCCTTGCGCGCCTCATGGGCGGCGACATCACGGTCGAGAGCACCGAGGGCGTCGGCAGCCTCTTCCGATTCACGGTTCGTGTCACCACGGCGCCCGCTGCGGATGGCGACTCGAGCTCGGCGCGCGATCGACGCCCGCAACTCACGGAGGTCTCATGACCATCATCCTTGCCGAAGACGACCCGGTCTCCCGAAAGGTGGCGACCCTGACCGTCGAACGATGGGGTCTGACCCCGCTCGTCGCGGAGACGGGCGACGCCGCGTGGGCCCTGATCGAGGCGCAGCCCGGCGCTGTCCTGGCCATCCTCGACTGGATGATGCCCGGCCTGGATGGCCCGGAGATCTGTCGCCGCGTGCGCGCGACGCCGCATCTGAGCGGGAGCTACATCCTGCTGCTCACGGCGCGATCCACCCGCGAGGACATCGTCGCCGGTCTCGACGCCGGCGCCGACGACTTCGTCACCAAGCCCTTCGACCGCCGCGAGCTCCACGCGCGCGTGCAGGTCGGCCAGCGCATCCTCCGCCTCCAGCGCGAGCTCAGGGATCGCGTCACGGAACTCCAGGCCACCCGCGCCACCATGGCCAAGCTGGAAGGCATGTTGCCCATTTGCGCTCACTGCAAGCGAATCCGGGACCAGGCGGGCCGGTGGGAGCAGGTCGAGGACGTGGTGCAGCGCCACTCGTGCGCCGAGTTCACGCATGGCATCTGCCCGGACTGCCTGAGAGAGCAGCTGTGCTCACCGGCGACATGACCGCGCCTCCGGAAGACAGCCGCGAGGTCGGCGACGATGCCGCCGATAGTTGCCTGCCCGAGGCTCCTGTCGGGTGCTTTCGCCTCGACGCGCGGGGCGTGATCGTCGGCGCGAACGACGCGCTCGCGCGCATCATCGGCGCGCCGTCGGCCGGCAGCATGATCGGCCGGCCTCTGTCGGCCTTCGCGAGGCCGCCGGGCATCGCGTGGCTCCTCGACGTGGTCGCTCACCGCGGCCCGGTCACCGGGATGCCGCTGCGCTTGCGACGCCAGGACGGCGTGGAGATCGCCTGCCGTGTCAGCGCGATGAGCCTCGCCCGCCCCGCGGGCTGGTTCGCCGGATCGGTCGAGGATGTCACGTGCGAGCGAGACGCCGAGCTCGCGATGCAGGCATGCGAGGTCCACGTCCGCCGCACGGAGACGCTCGACGCTCTCCGCCGCCTGGGCGGGGCGATCGCTCACGACATCAACAACATCATGACCGCGCTGACGGGCAACCTCGAACTCGCGCTCCTGCGCCTGCCGCCCGGCGCCGAGCTGCGGGCCGACCTCGAGCGCGTGCAATCGGCCGCCGAGCGCGCGCTGCTGCTCGCCCGCGACCTCGCCGACGCCCGGAACGCGTCCGGGAGCGGCGCTGCGGCGCTGGCGGCGGACCGTGCCGTGTCCTCTGCTCCCCTCCTGCGGGCCGCCGTCGGAGGACGCCTGCGCGTCGTGCCGTCGAGCTCCGCCGCCGTGCCGCTGGCCATCCAATCGCCCGGCCTCTTCGAGGACTTCCTCTTCACGGCGTCTCTTCTCGCACGCGACATGGCGCCGCCAGGAGCCGGACTCGTCATCACGCTGGACGTGGGCGCAGGGGTAGGCCCCGCCGGCCTGCGCATCTGCTGGAGCACGGATGAGCCGCCTTCCGGCAACCTGGGCCCCGCGCGCCCGGCTGAAGGCGCCAGTCCGACGGATCGTCGCGTCCTGGACTCGCTGGCCGAGTCCCTGGAAGGCCGCGTGATCTGGGAGCCCGTCGCGTGGGAGAACTTCCTGGAGGCTCGGCTGGCCATCGCCGAGACCGCCCGCCGCCGACGCACCGCGGCGCCTGGCCCGGCGGCAGCGGCATCCCGGAAGTGACGCCCGCGCCACGAAGCGGGATGGCAGCGCGAGCGTGAACGCGGGTCCCTCGCGACCGTGCGCCCGAGGTGCGCCGAGGCCCCGTCGGAGCGCGAGGCCGTGGTCTCAGCGGCCGCGACCGGGAATCCGGTGGCGCAGCGACGTGCGCGGGATGCCGAGCAGGGTGGCCGCGCCAGCTTGCGATCCCCCCGCGCGATCGAGGGCCTGTTGCACGAGCTGGGCCTGGAGCTGATTCTTGAAAGCGACGAGGTCGAGGCCGCCCGGCGGGAGATCGACGGCCTCCATGAACCGCTCCGGCGAGACCGTGCGGGCCAGGCCCATGCCGGGAAGGAGCAGGTCGGCCGGCTCGAGCAGCAGCCGTGGCGCTGCCAGGATGCAGGCGCGGTGCAGCACGTTGTCGAGCTCACGGACGTTGCCTGGCCAATCGTAGCCGAGAAGGTGTCGGGTAGCGGCCTGGCTGAGCGTGGCGACGCGACGCCTCAGCGCGAGCGCGTGCCGCTCGAGCAGGCGCGACGCCAGGAGCGGAATGTCCTCGCGACGCGCGCGCAGGGGCGGTGTCTCGATGCGCGCGACATCGAGGCGGTGAAGGAGATCGGAGCGGAAGGCGCCCGACTTCACCAGGGCGGCAAGATCGACGTTCGTGGCCGCGATGATGCGCACGTCCACGGGCCGCTCGACCGACTCGCCCACGCGCACGATCCGGCGCTCCTGGAGCACGCGCAACAGACGCACCTGGGCGCGCTCTGGCATGGTCCCGATTTCATCCAGGAAGATCGTCCCGCCGGCGGCTGACTCGAAGGCCCCGGCCCGCGCCGACAGGGCGCCGGTGAAGGCGCCGCGAGCGTGACCGAACAGCTCCGACTCGAGCAGGCTCTCCGCGAGCGCGCCACAATGCACCACCACGAGCGGGCGAGGACGGCGGCGGCTGAGGTCATGGATGCCGCGCGCGACGAGTTCCTTGCCGGTTCCGCTCTCGCCCGTGATGAGAACCAGCGCGTCCGTGGCGGCGAAGCGACGCATCTCCTGCTTCACGCGCCGGATCGGCGCGCTCTCGCCGGTGAGCCCCGGCAGGTCGTCCGCGCAGCCGACGAGGCTTCGGAGGCGGGCGTTCTCGGCGCGCAGGCGCCGGGTCGCGACCGCGCGGACGATCGCCATCTCGAGGTCCGTGCGCCTGAAGGGCTTGCGTACGAACTCGCCGATGCCGACCTCGAACAGGTCGAGGAAATCCGCGACGGATCCGAGCCCCGTGATGGCGATGACGGCCAGATCCGGGAAGCGCGCCAGCGCACGCCGCACGAGGCCCACCCCCCCTTCCCCGGGCATGACCAGGTCGGTGATGAGCACGTCGGGAGGATCCTCCGACATCATCTGGAGCGCCTCGTCCGAGCCCGCGCAGAGGCGCACGTCGTGCGTGGTCCCGAGGTGTGCCGCGATGAGATCGCGGACCTCGGCGTCATCGTCCACGACAACGATGCGGTAGCCCATCAGCTGACCGGCGACTGGCGCTGCGAGACGGCACGATGCGGATGCCGCCGGAGCCGCTCGACCAGCGCTGTTCGCTTGAGTCCGAGAAGGTCGGCGGCGAGCTGCCGGCTTCCTCCCGTCCGGGCGAGAGCGATGGCGATGAGCCTGTCCTCGATGTCGCGCAGGAAACCGCGCATGTCGAGGCCCTCGTCCGGGAGCTCGATGCTCGGGATGGTCTCGATCACCGGGCGCACGACGATGTCCTGCGTCGCGATCACGGCGGCGTCACCGCTGCGGAGCACGGCGCGCTCGAGAACGTTCGCCAGTTCGCGCACGTTGCCGGGCCACGCGTGCGCCAGCAGCGTCTCGACGACGCCCGATCCCAGGGCGCGCGGACGCGCTCCCAGCCGAACGCAAGCCTGCTCGAGCAGGACCTCGGCGAGCGCCCGGATGTCCTCCTCCCCGCGCTCCCGCAAGGGGGGCAGCGCCACCGGCACGACCGCCAGCCGGAAGTAGAGGTCCTCGCGGAAAGAGCCGTCTTCCACGCGCTCGCGCAGGTCGGCGCTCGTGAGGGCCACGACGCGCACGTCCACCGGCCGCGCCGTCGTTTCGCCGACACGGGTGATCTCCCTTTCCGCGAGCACGCGCAGGAGGCGCACCTGCATGGGCAGGGGCATCTCCGCAACCTCGTCGAGCACCAGCGTGCCGCCCGCGGCGGCCTCGAAGCAGCCGCGGCGGGCGACGTCAGCGCCCGTGAAGGCGCCGCGCGCGTGGCCGAACAGCTCGGATTCGAGCAGGCTGTCTGACAGCCCTCCGCAGTTCACGGCCACGAACGGGCCCGCGCGTCGAGGGCTGGCCTCGTGGATCGCGCGCGCCACCATTTCCTTGCCCGTGCCCGTCTCGCCCGTGACCAGCACCGTGGCCTCCGTCGGGGCGACGCGGGAGATGAGGTCGCTCACCTCGAGCATCGCCGGCGAGAGGGCGATGAACCCGGGGCTCAACGCGACGACGGGAACCTGCTGGCATAGCCGCCGGTTCTCCTCGGCGAGCTGCCGCAGGCGGAGCCCCCGGTCCACGGCCGCGCGAAGCTGGTTCGGCGTGAAGGGCTTGAGCAGGTAGTCCACGACACCCAGCCCCAGGAGCTGGGCGAAGGCGTCGAGATCAGCCGAGCCCGTCATGATGATCACGGCCATGTCGGGGCGCGCGGCCAGCGCCGCGCGCACCACGTCAACACCGGACATCCTGGGCATCCACAGATCGCACAGCAGGAGCGCGAAGTCGTCCTCGGCGATCGCGGAGAGGGCCTCGGCCGCGGAGTCCGTCGTCCGGACGTGACATCGTCCGGCGAGGGAGGCCTCGATGACTTCGCGAATGACGGGCTCGTCGTCGACGACGAGTAACCGCGACAGGGGAAACTCCTGAGACATGGCCGTCCTGCTGGCCCATCGAGTCATCCAAGCGGGCCCCGGTCCCGCCCGATGACCGATCAAGCGATGGAGTGACGGTAGCCGCCACGCCCCGGCCGGACAAGGGCGCCGAGGAGGCCTCGAAGGGCGCCACGATGCGCGGGCCCCGGACGGCTTGCGGAGATCGCGCCGCCCGTTCCAGACGCAACTATCTGAAACGAAGGAGGTAACGGGCGATAGCCCTCCGGGCACCCCGCGCGCTGGGGCCAAGCCCCTCCTGACACGCATGATGTACACTGACCCGAAAGAGACCGCTCGGGCCGCCAGGGGCGAGAGCGGTCACCGTCGTGCAGGGAACCGCATGGCCTCGAAGAGCCGCCGGCCGCCAAGTCTTCCCACGGAGCCGATCGAGCCGCGACGCGAGCGAGGCGATGTGCTCCGCGAGGCGCGCGAGCGTCTCGGCGTGTCTCAGCGTGAACTGGGACGGCGGCTCGGCATCTCGCAGGAGACCATCCGGAACGCGGAGGCGGGGCGATCGCCGCGCCACTCGACGCTCATGGCGTACCTGTCCGCGGTTCCGGGCCTGCGCGCCGCCGACTTGCTGGACGGCCCGAAGGCCGCGCCGGCTTCGCAGCCGTCCGCGTGGGCGGCGGTCCGCGCCGACCACGGCTTCGGCGCGCACCTGTTCGAGATCAAGGCGCGCGTGCTGAGGAACGGCAAGATGCAGGTCCGGTACCGCATCCAGGGGATCGCGGCGGAGCCAGACCTCATGGACACGCCCGCCGTGCGGCTGGCGCTCATCAGGGCCTTCGCTCCCGGCTCCGCCGCGGCGCGGCGCAGCCTCGAGGCGCCGCCAGCGAGCGGCGCCGCCCTGCGGCTGCGCGACGCAAGCGGCGAGCACGTCCTCCGGCAGCGCATGCGGCGCGGTCGGATCGAACTGGAGTGCAGCTACTCGGGCACGCGCAGCGCCGAGGGCTTCCTCGAGCACGCGCTCGCGACGTGCGTCGAGCGGTTGATCATGGAAGTCACGCTCCCCTCAGGCCGGCCGAAGGCGCGCGTGCGCATCCGTCCCGAACCCGTGTCCGCGGAGGACTGCGAGCCGCTCCTCGCCGGCCGCATGCTGCCCGCGGGCCCCATGCCGGTGGTGGCCGGGCAGACCATCCGGTGGGAGCTCTCGCGCCCGTTGCCTGGCTTTGCCTACGCGCTGGGATGGGAGCCGGGAGAGCGTCTCGAACGCATGCGGCGTGCGCCGTGGAGCCTCGCGCGAACCCTCCGTGCCGCGCGCCGACGCGCCGGCCTGAACCTGCGGCAGGTCGGAGAGGCCGCCGGCAAGTGCCACGCATCGGTCGCCTACGCCGAGGCCGGACGGGATCCGCGGGTGGAGACGCTCGAGGGCTACCTGCGAGCGATGCCCGACCTCTCACCGCAGGACCTGCTTCCCGCCGTGGCGGAGGCAGGCGCCATGAGCCCCGACGAGCTCTGGGACCACGTCCGGGACCTCTATGGGTACTCGGCGGACACCATCCGCAAGACCCTCACGATCTTCCCCGACGGCTCCAACACGACGGTCATCGAGACGCTGGGCTTGCGCACGGTGCGGAGCGACCTGCGGGATCTGAGGGTCCGCGCCGGCCTTCATCGCGTGGTCGCCCAGGCGTCTCCGAGCGTGCTCAAGCACGTGGCGGCAAGCAGCGCGTCGGCTCGCGTGCGCATCGTCAGGACCGATGATGGGCCCGTCATGCACGAGTTCCGCTTCCCCCAGAAGCTAGCCGCCGTCGGCGTGTCGTACACCAGGACCTACGCGGGGCCCGTCTATCCCATCGCGGGGCTGCACCGGGCCGAGTCCGAGGGTTCCACGGCGGGATCGAGCTTCACGGCGTACCACCCGGCTCGCATGATCGAGCTCATCGTCCGGCTCCCCCCCAACGTGACCGCGCCGTGGGTGCAACCGCTGGTGTGGCCAGCATGCATCATGCCCGACGCCGACCTGCCGGTGCTGTCGAGGCAGATCGGCAACCCGCGCTGCGCCGTCACGACGGACGACACCGGAGGAACGACGATCACGGTCGGCCTGGGGCGCCCGTTCGTCGGCCTGAGGCTCGCCGTGGCCTGGGGTCTCGTGTCCACTGCCTGAGGCCTGCGCCTCGCCCGAACGACGGGCGCACGGAGGGGAGCACCGGCGGGTGCCCCCCTCCCTCTCGCGATCCGCTTGCGGATCGTGAGAAGCGATTCAGGACACGTCCTCCCACCAATCGATGATGCGCTTGAGGTCGTCGCGCTGGGTCCCCACGACGCCGATCTTCGCGTCGAGCTCCTGGCAGTTGCCGCACGGGTTGAGCGACTCACGATCCGCCTGCAACTGCGTGAACGCCGCGTCGGCCTGCGCCTGACCGGCCAGGATCGCGTCGCGATCGGAGCAGGTGCCGCCCGGACAGGCATCAGCCCGCTGCTGCAGGTCCGTGTAGGTTGCCGAGAGGCCGTTGGCCTGCGCGAGGAGCCCCGCGACGGTGACGGCGAGCGCGAGCGTGGCGTGGAGCAAGAACCCCACGATCAGGAACGACTTGATCTGCTTTCGACCCATGCGCGAACCTCCCTGTCCCGCAACGCGGGACGCGTGATGTGAAGAAACCAGCGCCGCGACGAGACGGCGCCTCTCCCCTCGCCAGGACCTTCGGCAGTCCTCGCGGAGACCATGACTCCAGTTGTTCACTATTCGTGTCAGACGGTCGTGCGGCGAGGCCCTGGCGGCGAGGCGCGCGGACTGCCAGCCCGACTTGACCCGGTGCGGGCGCTCGATCCCCCTCGGACGAGCCCCTCCTCAGCCGGCGGCGCCCCCCCGCGCCTGCCTCCCCTATCGGCGGTCGGCGACAGAACTTGCACCGGTCCCGTGCCGGCCGCAGCCGGGGATGTCGGCTGGCCCGCCCAGGCCACGACAGGGAGCGCGAGCGAAGCGAACGCTGCCGGATCGTGGCGGGTCCATCAGCAGCCGCCATGAGCCCGGGCTCATGGCCTTCCTCATGCACGCGGCAAGGCCGCGTGGCGGGAGGGGGTGGCAAGGTCCGGCTTCGCCGGCCGCAGCCGGGCGCACCGGCTGGTGCCCCCTCCAGCCACGAGACGAAGCGTGAGCGAAGCGAACGCTGCCGGATCGTGGCGGGTGATCTAGGCTTGCGGGCGGCCCGCCGCCGCGATCGTCCCTCGAGGCCCGCTCGACCCATGCCCCGCCTGCTCATCGCCGATGGCTCGTCCCAGATCCACCGGACGTTCCACGCGCTCGCCCGCTCGGGGGCGGCCCTCACCGCGCCCGACGGACGCCCCACCGGCGCGCTCCTCTCGTTCCTGAACGTGCTGCGCAAGGCCGTGCGGACGCATGAGCCCACCCACGTCGCCGTCACGTTCGACCGCTCGCGCACGAGCTTCCGGACCGAGCTCTTCCCCTCCTACAAGCAGCAACGGGACGCGACGCCCGAGGATCTGATCACGCAGATCGACCTGGCGCGCGAGGCGCTGGCGGCGCTCAACATCCCGCTCGTGGAGCTGGACGACTACGAGGCTGACGATGTCATCGCGACGCTGGCCGAGCGCGCGGCCGCAGCCGGCTGGCAGGTCGTGATCCTCTCCTCCGACAAGGACCTGATGCAGCTCGTCCGCCCGGGGGTCGTCCTCCATCACGCTTCGCGGGACGAGATCATGGACGAGGCGGCCGTGACGGAGAGGTTCGGCGTGCCGCCCGATCTCGTCGCCGACGTGCTGGCGATCATGGGCGACGCGTCGGACAACATCCCAGGCGTGCGGGGAATCGGGGAGAAGGGCGCGCTCGGCCTCGTCTCGCGCCACGGCGGCGTGGAGAACATCCTCGCCCACCTGCCCGAGATCGAGGCGGACGAGGAACTCGGTCGCGGCCGGAAGCGCATGGTGAGCCTCTTGTCCGAGCAGGCCGACCAGCTTCGCCTCGCGCGGCGTCTGACCGACCTCGTGCGCGACGCGCCCGTGCCCGTGGCGATCGACGATCTCGCGATGCGCGCTCCCGACGCCGACGCGACGCGGGCTCTGTTCGGCGAACTCGGCCTGACCCGGCTGCTGCAGGATCTCGGCCTGGCGGAAGGAGCCCCGAGTCCAGCCGCGGCCGCGAGCAGCCTCGCGCGCGTGACCGCGGGCCTCGTCGTGGCCCCCTCGCGTGACGTGATGGCGCGACTCGCGGACGCGGCCCGGTCGTCCGGCACGATGGGCCTCGCTCTCGCCGATGGGCGCGAGGACGGCGAGCTGCCGCTCGGGCAGCCCCCCGCGCGCGTCGGCCTGAGCGCCGGTACCGAGGATGCCGTCGCCATCGAACTCGAGGCCGCGGTGGCCGACGCCGGCCTTCGCGCCGTGCTCGCGGACGCCGCGGTCGGCAAGGCCGGCTTCGGACTCAAGACCTCGATCAGGCGCCTCGGGGGCCTCGGCGCGCCCGTGTCAGGCGACCTGTTCGACGTCGAGCTGGCCTCGGGGCTGATCGAGTGGGGCCGCTGGCGCGACCTGCCCGCGCTCGCAAGCGAGCTCGCGGCTCAGGACCTGCCCGAGGCCGCCGATCCCGCGCGCGCCGCGGCCGAGGCGCGCGCCTGCCTCGCGCTCGAGCCGATCCTGCGGCGCGACCTCGAGACCCGCGGCATGACGCGCCTTCACGCCGAGGTCGAGGCACCGGCGATTCGCGTGCTGGCGGAGATGGAGGATGCGGGCATCACGCTCGACCCCGGCGCGCTCGAAGGACTCCGGGTCGAGATGCAGGCGCGACTCGACGAGCTGACCGCGAGCTGCCATCGCCTCGCCGGGCGCGAGTTCAACGTGGCCTCGCCCAAGCAGCTGGGCGAGGTTCTCTTTGGCGAGCTCGGCCTCACGCCCCAGGGCAAGACGGCCAAGACGGGCGTGCCGTCCACGGCCTCCGACGTGCTCGAGGCGATCGCGGGCGAGCACGCCATCGTGCCCGCCGTTCTCGAGCACCGCGAGATCGCCAAGCTCCTCGGCACGTACGTCGAGGTTCTGCCCCGGCTCGTCAACCCGGCGACCGGACGGATCCACGCGACGTTCCACCAGCTCGGGGCCGAGACCGGACGGCTGTCCTGCACCGAGCCGAACCTGCAGAACATCCCCATCCGGAGCGAGCTGGGCCGCCGCATCCGCAAGGCGTTCGTGGCGGCCGAGGGCATGACGCTCATCGGCGCGGACTACTCGCAGGTCGAGCTTCGGATCATGGCGCACGTGTCGGGCGACACCGCGCTATGCGAGGCCTTCGCGCGCGGCGAGGACATCCATCGAGCCACCGCCGCGACGATGTTCGGCATCATGCCCGACCTCGTGACGTCCGAGATGCGATCCCGCGCCAAGGTCATCAACTTCGGCGTCATCTATGGCATGACGGCGCACGGCGTCGCCCAGCGACTCGGATGCACGCGCTCGGAGGGGCAGCAGCTCATTGACGGCTACTTCGGCGCGTACCCCCGCATGCGCGACACCGTCACGCGGCTCATCGAGGAAGTCCGCCAGCATCCGCGCCACGAGGCCCGCACGCTGTTCGGCCGCGCGCGCGCCCTGCCGGAGATCGTCAGCCGCAACCAGGGCCGGCGCGCCTTCGCCGAGCGAGCCGCCGTCAACACCGTGATCCAGGGAACGGCCGCGGATCTCATGAAGCTCGCGATGATCCGCGCGTCCGAGCGGCTGCGCCGCGAGTTCCCGGCGGCGCGTCTCCTCGTGCAGGTCCACGACGAACTCGTGGCCGAGGCGCCGCTGGCCGAGGCCGATGCCGCGCTCCATGCGATGATCCAGGCGATGGAGGGCGTTTCACAGCTGCGGGCGCCGCTCGTGGCGCAAGGAGGCAAGGGCCGAACGTGGTACGACCTCAAGTGAGGGGAGCCGTCATGCTCCTGATGGCGGGCGCGGCCGTGGCGCTGGCCGCCGCCATGCCCGGCAAGCCTCGCGACGCGGGCGCCAGCGCCGCGCCGCGCGCCCTGCCCGTCGCCACCGCGCAGCCGGACGCCGTGCGCGAAGCGCTCCGGCTCATCGAGGCCCGTCACGAGAGCACCGTCGCGACGTGGATCCGCCTGTGCCAGATCCCCGCCCTGTCGGGCGAGGAGGCCCGGCGCGCCGACGCCTACGCCGCGCTCCTGAAGGCGGCCGGCTTCACGCCGACGCGCGACTCGGCCGGGAACGTCGAGGCCACGTGGGCCGGCGCGACGCCCGGCGCGCCCGCCGTCATCGCGGCGCATCTCGACACGGTCTTCGCCCCGGCGTCGGCCGACGACATCCGCCGGCAGGGCGATCGCCTGCTCGGGCCGGGCACGCTGGACGACGTCTCGGGCCTCGTCGCCATCCTGGCGGCGGCGTCGGCGCTCCGTGACGCCGGCTGGTCGCCGCGCCGCGAGATCCGGATCCTCGCCACCGTTCGCGAGGAGACGGGCCTGCACGGGGCGCGCGCGTACGTGGACGCGCGCCCGGACCTCGCCGCGTTCGTGGCCGTGGACGGGATCCTGGGTCGCGTCGAGCATGGCGCCACGGGCATTCGCTGGACGCGCTGGACGTTTTCGGGTCCGGGCGGCCACGCGCTGCTCGCGCCCGCGGTGGGATCGCCCTCGCTCGCCGCGGGTCGCGCCATCGCGGGCCTTGCCGATCTCGCGGAGACGTCCGACGCCATCCTCAACGTCAGCGAGCTGACCGGGGGCTCGGCGCCCAACGCGATCCCGCGGACCGCGAGCTTCACGGTGGACGCCCGCGCGGACGATCCCGTCGCCATGACGCGGCTCGTGGCTGATGTCGAGCGCATCGCCCGCGAGGCCGCCGCTCGCGAGGGCGTTCGCGTGCGCTCGGAGATCCTGCAAGATCTGCCCGCCGCGCAGCTCCGCCATCACGCCCGATCGCCGCTCGTCGCAGGCGCGCAGGACATCCTCCGCTTCGTGGGCATCGCGCCCTCGGCGGCCTCGTGCGGCTCGGCCGATCACAACGTGGCGCTGCTGCGCGGGATCCCGGCGATGGCCGTCGGCGCGACGACCGGAGCCCAGGCGCACGCGCTCGACGAACGCGCGGACATCACGCCCCTGATCGCCGGCACGCGGCAGATCGCGCTCCTCATGGTCTTGATGGGCGAGGCGCCGTCACTCGGCGCGGCGGCGGCCTCGGCGCAGTGACGGCGCGCGATAGGGTCCGCTCTTGCCGCCGGTCTTCTCGACGAGCGCGATCTTCTCGATGGTCACGCCCTTGTTGATCGCCTTGACCATGTCGTAGACGGCCAGCGCCGCGACGCTCGCGCCGACCAGCGCTTCCATCTCGACGCCCGTCGGGCCCGTGGTGGCCACCTCGCACGTGATGACCAGCGAACTCGTGCGCGGCACGAGCTCGGCCTCGACGCCGATGAATGTCAGCGGCAGCGGATGCGCCAGCGGCACGAGCCGCGCCGTGTCCTTCGCTGCCGCGATCCCCGCGAGCCGCGCCACGCCGAGCACGTCGCCCTTCGCCACGGCGTTCTCGCGCACGGCGGCGCATGCCGCGGCGCCCAGCTTGACGGTGGCCTGCGCGATGGCGCGCCGCGGCGTCGCCGGCTTGCCCGACACGTCCACCATGCGCGCCTTCCCTGCCGCATCCACGTGACTGAGGCTGGCCTTCCGCCCGGCGCCCGCGCGCTTCGTCACGGCCAGAACTCGGCCTGGGCTCGGTGCGGGAGCAAGCCGACGCGCCAGGCTTCGTCGAAGAACGCGCGCAGTCCCATGAGGTGCTCGTCCGCGAGCCGGTACTGGAGCTTGCTCAGGTACCTGAGCATCACGGCCCTGTCGATCCCGGTGCGAGCCGCCTCGCGCTCGGCGAGTTGGGGCAGGCTCGCGAGGCCACGATCGGCTGCTGCCACCAGCGCATCGCGCAGCGCGCGGTCGGGCTCGAACCCCGGGCGCGTGGCCCAGACGGCGAAGACGAACGGCAGCCCCACGTGCCGCTTCCACTCCGCCGACAGGTCGAACCGCGCCACGCCCTCTGGCGTCGTGGCGCGCAGCGCGGGATCGCCGATGAGCAGCGCCGCGTCGGCCTGGGCCAGACGCTCCTCCAGGCTGCCGTCGCCGAGGCGCAGCCAGCGCACGCCGCTCGCGCCCTCGCGATCGAGCAGGATGCGCGTCAGGCCGTTGGATGTTCGCGACGAGGCGTCCAGGGCGCACGTGCGGATCGACGCCAGCGCGCCGCGCGTGAAGAGCAGCACCGAGTCGCACGGACCGTCGGCGGCCACGCCCAGGCCGGGGATCACGCGCACGCCGGGCATGCGGGCGGCCTCGATGGCGGGCACGAGCGCGAGGTCAACCTCGCCCGTCGCGAGCCAGTCCGCCACGCGCGCGGGCACGGCGCGACGCACGCGCGCGGTGCCGTCGAGCCCCGCGACGAGCGGAGCCACGTTCGCGTACTCGACGATGCCCAGACGGAGTGACGTCGTCACGGGCCTATCATGCCTGAAGACGCCCCCCTCTTGGCGTGGCGCGCTCCTCTGGCATGCTGGTGGCTCCCGAGGTTCCACCATGCGCCGCTTCCTGCTCACTCTCGCGCTCCCGTGCGCCATCCTGCTCGCCCTGGCGGTGCCCGGATCGGCTGTCCAGCCGGGATTCCGCATCTACGCGGACGAGTTCGCGCTGGTCCCGCTACAGCGTCTCACGACCGGCCTTCGCTTCGAGAACGTCCCGCTGTCGCAGCTGACGACCTCCGGCGCGGCGTCCGCGCCGGCGCTCGAGGCTCTCTCGACCTGGGACTTCACGCCCTCGCGCCTGCTGCCGGGCGCGACGGACTCCATCGGGCAGGCCGTCCCCGTCAGCGCCGCCTGGACCTGCTACCTGCCCGACACCATCGCCTGCGGGTTCGGCGCCGCTGACATCAACGTGCTGCTCGTCGGCGACGCCATGAGCCAGGGGCGCGCGACGCGGGACGTGAGCGCCGTGCGCTACGACGCGGCCACGGGGATCCTCAGCGGCCGCGCCACCGTGTCCGACGAGGGTAGCTCTGAGGAACTGCGCCTGTGCCTCGGCACCGGGCCGTCCGCACCCATCGTGCCCGTGGCCGTCTTCCCCAACGTGGAGGCCGGCAGCGGCCGTCGCTACCTCCAGTTCACGGATCCGCAGTGGTCGAGCCCCGTGTTCGACTGCTTCGCGGCGGCGCGGGTGGGCGCGCCCTGCCGCGTGGCCGGCGGGACCGCCGCCTCGCTGGACGCCGTGACGGGCCAGACCGAAGGGCGCATCCGGAATCGCTTCGTGCGTGCCGGAACCGTCACGCTCCCGTCGGGCCACGTGCTGGACGCCCTCCTGATCGAGAGCTTCACGTCGTACAGCGGTCGTGATTCTTCGTGCGTGTTCACCTTGCTCACCGTGCGCCAGTGGCGGCTCGCGTGGATCGTGCCGCATTACGGCCCGGTCCTCTCCGTGACCAGCAACGAGGACGTTCCCCAGCTCTCGGCGTTCACGACCGCCAAGGGCGCGACCATGGGCTACGGCCTGCTTCCCCCGGTGTCCATCCAGGCGACGCAGCTCGGAACGGACTCGATCACCGTGTCCTGGAACCAGGGGCTCCTCGGCGATCGCATGCTCGACGGCTACGAGGTCCACTGGGGCGCGGTCTCGGGCAAGCAGCAAGCTCCGGCGTTCCACAGCGGCCCGCTGCCGAAGACACAGACCAGCTACACGATCACGGGGCTCGCGCCAGGACAGACGGTCCACGTGTCGGTCACGTCCCGCAAGACCTACGTGGATCCCGTCAGCGGCGTGTCCACCGCTTACGAGAGCATCAAGCTCCCCCAGTTCATCGGTTCGGACACGAACGGCGACGGCACGCTCGACACGTCGTACCCGCCCGAGATCTCCGCGACGACCCTCGTGCCGGGCGCCTGCGTTCCGGGCGACATCTTCCCCGACGCGGTCGGCAACGGCAGCACGACGCTCGCGGACTTCGCGCATGGCCGGCGCAAGGTCCTCGGCACCGTCGCCATCAACGCGCGCGACACGACGTGTGGCGACGTGCATCCGGGCGCCTTCTCGTGCGAGCCCCCGGGCCAGCCGGGGCGCTGGTGCCTCGCGGGGAATGGCGCGTTCCAGATTGGCGACCTCGTGGCGATCCGCCGGAAGGTCTCCAACACGCTCGTCTTCGACTGCGGCGGCTGCCCGCAGGTCGCCGGTTCCCTCGGCGAGGCCCTGCGCTTGCCGGGCGACGTCTCGCCGCGCGGCGCGGCCGACGGCGCCGTGAACATCGCCGACGTGGTCTTCGCGCTGCGCTCGAGCGTGGGGCTCGAGACGCCGGACGCCGAGGAGCGGCTGCGCATGGACGTCTCCCCCGCCGATCGCTCGAGTGGCGTCGCGGAGCCCACGGGTGACGCCGCGATCAACGTCGCCGACGTGGTCCTGTTGCTTCGCACGACGGTCGGCCTCGAGCAACTCCGATGGCCCATCCGCAGCGTGAAGGCTCGTCTCGTCGATGCCGTGGACTTCATCGGCTACAGCGCGGTGGTGAGCGGCTGGCCCTCGTGGGCCTCGCCCGAGGCTGACTTCGAGTCTCTCGTGACCGGATGCGATCAGCAGATCCTCGGCGTCGCCGGGGATGCGTGGGCCGCGACCTGCCTGACCGATCCCGTCGTCCACCAGGGCCCCGTGGACCTGCTGAACTTCCGCTATCGCGGCATCGAGAACGCCGACCCCGCGGCGCTGACCGTGGTGGCGGCCCCCGACAAGACCTACGTGACGCGCCCGAACCTGGACGAACCGCAGATCACGCTGACGCTCAGCGTGCCGTGACGGGGCCAGGGATCGCTGCGCCCCGCGCGGCGGCTGACGGATCGTGATCCCGCTCTCGACACGCGAGGCGCGACGGCTGGCGCTCGCGAAGGCGGGGCTCCTCAAGCCGCGGTTGACCGGGCTGCCCGCGACGGCGCGCGGCCGGGGCGCATCCGCCCGCGCGGCCGCGCTGCGCGTCATCGATCGATTCGGATACCTGCAGCTCGATACGGTCTCGATCGCCGGCGCGCGCAGCCACGCGCTGGTGCTGCTCTCGCGCCTGCCGGGGATCGGCCCCGACCTCGGCGAGGAGCTCCTGCAGCCGGGGCAGCCCCTCTTCGAGTACTGGGGCCACGAGGCCTGCTGGCTGCCCATGGATCTCTATCCCGCGTTCGAGTTCCGCCGGCGCGAGTTCAGGCAGCACCCGTGGTGGGGCGACGTCGTGCGCGCGCACCCGGGCGTCGCGAAGGACCTGCGTCGCCGGATCCGCGCCGAGGGAGCCATCCGATCCCTCGACATGGAGGGCCGGGGAAGCCGGGGCTGGTGGGACATCAAGATCGCCAAGCGCGTCGCCACGGCGCTCTGGTCGAGCGGCGAGCTCGCCATCCGCGAGCGCCGGAACTTCCAGCGGAGCTTTGACCTCGCCGAGCGCGTCATCCCCGAGACCGCGCGCGCCGAGCCGCTCGCGCGCGACCGGGCCCTCGAGGTGCTGCTGCTCAAGGCGCTCGACGGGCACGGCTGGGCGACGACCGGCACGCTCGAGCAGACCTGGCGCCTGCGCAACCGTCGGGAGCAGGTCGTCGCCGCGCTGGCGCGGCTGCAAGCCCGCGGCCTCGTCGCGCCGTGCGCGCTCGCCGATGGTCGCTCGCGCGATGTCGCGGGCTGGATCCGCCCCGAGGATCGCGAGCTCGCGGCCCGGCTCGATGGCCTGCGGCCGCGCGAGGACCACGGCGTGCTGCTCTCCCCCTTCGACCCCGTCCTGTGGGACCGCCCGCGCGTGAAGCGCCTGTTCGGCTTCGATCAGGTTCTCGAGATCTTCAAGCCGGCCAGCCAGCGCGTGCATGGCTACTTCGTGCTCCCCGTGCTGGCCGGCGATCGCCTGGTCGCACGCGTCGATCTGAAGGCGGAGCGCGCGAGCGGGACTCTCCGCGTCCTGTCCTCGACGTTCGAGGACGCGGGCCCGGCGAGGTCAGCTCATGCCGAGGCGGCTCGCGCGGCGCTCGAGCGCCACGCGGCGGCGCTCGGGCTCGCGGTGACGAAAGCCCCGCGGCGCGACCCCGAACGCGAGGTCAGGGCGCGGCGCTCAGGCGCGCGGTGAACGCCGGCAGGGCGTCCACCACCGGGAAGCCGTGCCAGGCGGGCGGCGGCATCGCCGACTCCCATCGGACGCCGGGAGGCCACGTCGCGACGACATCCCACACGACGGCCTCGTCGTCGATCTCGGAGATCTCGGGGAAGAGATCCGGGCGCCGGCGCGCGTCCGCGAGCATGGCCGCCGACAGGGACAGGTCCGGATCCCAGAACTGGCGGGCTCGCGCGTCGTTCACGCGCGCGAGCGTGCGCGTTCCGGGCGGACCGAGATCCGTGACGATCACGGGCTCCCAGACGACGAGGACCGCGAGCTTCGCATCCGGGAAACCATCGAGCGCGCCCTGAAGTGCGGAGGCCCCCCGCACGCAGACGCCTCAAGTGGGCGACAGCATGACGACGACGCGAGTCCGATCCGCCGCGCCGTTGAACGCCTCGGTGAATGCGGTCAGCCCTGCGCTGCGCAAGTCCACGAGCGCGGGCTGGCCGGAGGGCGCGCGGCCCGGAGAGCGCAGGACCGCGAGAGCGACGGCGATCGCGACGATCCCGACTAGCCCCGCGACCGCGACGGCAACGACAATCGCACGAGTGCGCTTCATGCCTTCAGGCTACCACTCCGCCGCGCCATCGCCACGGACCGTCGCACGCCCCCTCTCGCCGGACGCCGTCCACGCGATAGACTGCCGGATTCCGGCGGGCAGGATGCTCGCCCCGCCTTCCCCAGGATGCTCCCATGGCCGAGAAGCTGACACCCCGCAGCGAGGACTACTCCCGCTGGTACACCGACATCTGCACGCAGGCGGAGCTGGCCGACTACTCGCCCGTGCGGGGTTGCATGGTGATCAGGCCGCATGGCTACGGCGTGTGGGAGAAGATCCAGCGCGCGCTCGACCGCCGCATCAAGGCGACGGGCCATCAGAACGCCTACTTCCCGCTGTTCATCCCCGAGGAGTTCCTCCGCCGCGAGAAGGAGCACGTCGAGGGCTTCGCTCCCGAGTGCGCCGTCGTCACGCACGGCGGAGGCCAGAAGCTCGATCAGCCGCTCGTCGTGCGGCCGACCTCCGAGACGATCATCTACGCGATGTACTCGAAGTGGATCAAGAGCTACCGCGACCTGCCCGTGCTCATCAACCAGTGGGCGAACGTGGTGCGCTGGGAGATGCGCACGCGACTCTTCCTGCGCACGACCGAGTTCCTCTGGCAGGAAGGCCACACGGCCCACGCGACGCCCGAGGAGTCCCGCGCCGAGACGCTGAAGATGCTCGGGGTGTACGCGGACTTCGCGGAGACGGAGATGGCCCTGCCGGTCCTGCGCGGGGTCAAGACCAAGAGCGAGAAGTTCGCGGGCGCCCTGCGCACGTACTCGATCGAGGCGCTGATGCAGGACGGCAAGGCTCTGCAGGCCGGCACGTCTCATGACCTGGGCGACAACTTCGCGAAGGCCTTCGACGTCAAGTACCAGGACGAGCGCGGCGACTGGCAGTACTGCTGGCAGACGTCATGGGGCGTGTCGACCCGCCTGGTCGGCGCCTTGATCATGGCGCACTCCGACGACGACGGGCTGGTCCTGCCGCCGCGCCTCGCGCCCATTCAGGTCGTCATCGTGCCGATCTTCAAGACCGACGAGCAGAAGGCGCAGGTCACCGAGGCGGCGATGCGCATCAGCGAGGACCTCACGGCCGCTGGCCTCGACGTGCACGTGGACCTGCGAGACAAGGTCACGCCCGGCTTCAAGTACCACCACTGGGAGCTCCGCGGCGTGCCGCTCCGCCTCGAGCTCGGCCCGCGCGATCTCGCGGCGGGCCAGGTCTTCTCCGCGCGTCGCGACACGCGCGAGAAGCTCGCGCTCCCGCTCGCGGACCTCGCCACGGCCGTCCGCGCGAAGCTCGACGAGATCCAATCGTCCCTCTACCAGCGCGCGCTGGCGTTCCGCGAGGAGCGCACGTTCCGCGTGGACTCGTACGACGAATTCAAGGAGGCGCTCGATGGCGGCGGGTTCTTCCGCGCCCCCTGGTGCGGGAACGAGGCCTGCGAGCTGCAGATCAAGGCCGACACGAAGGCAACGATCCGCTGCCTCGAGATGGACGTCCCGGAAGAGCGCGGCGCCTGCATGCGCTGCGGCGAGCCCAGCACGCAGCGCGTGCCGTTCGCGCGGTCTTACTGACGGTTCACGCCGCGCGAGGGCGCGTGCATGCCGGCCGTCAGAACTGGAAGTAGATGAAGGGCTGGAAGCCCTCGCTGCGGAACGCGATGGCGAGCCAGAGCAGCAGGCACGTCAGGAACGGCGTGAGGCGGTTCTCGAGGGAGAGGTCGAGCCACCGCTTCCATCGCGTCAGCGCCAGCGCGTGGCCGAGGGCGACGAGCGCGATGGCCAGGAACGCGAACGGGAACAGCCACGTGAAACCCTGCGTGGGAACGAACATGCCCCGCGCCATCGCGAGCGCTGACGGGAAGTCCGGCGCGCGGAACAGCACCCAGCCCAGCAGCACGACGAGCAGCGTGACGGCGCGCCCGCCATGCAGGCGGAGCCACCCGGGCAGCAGCGCGAGCCAGCCGCGCTCCCCCAGGAACCGGTGCGCTGACAGCGCGAGGCCATGCCAGGCGCCCCACGCCACGAACGTCCACGAGGCCCCGTGCCAGAGCCCGCCCAGCAGCATCGTGAGCATGAGGTTCACGTGCGTGCGCCACGGTCCCTGCCGGCTCCCGCCGAGCGGAATGTAGAGATAGTCCCGCAGCCACGACGACAGCGAGATGTGCCAGCGATGCCAGAACTCGGCCGGGGACGCGGCGAGGTACGGCCGGTCGAAGTTCTCGCGCAGGTCGTAGCCCAGCGCCCGGGCGGTGCCGATGGCCATGTCCGAGTAGCCCGAGAAGTCGCAGTAGATCTGCGCGGCGTAGGCGAGCACCGCGAGCCAGAGCGTTGCCGAGTCGTACGCGAGCGGGCGCGAGAACACGTCGTCCACGAGCGGCGCGATGCGATCGGCGATGAAGACCTTCTTGAAGAGGCCGACCGAGAACTCCCGCAGGCCGAGCAACAGCCGATCCCGGGACGGGCCGCGATCCTGGTCGAGCTGCGGCAGGAAATCCGCGGCCCGGACGATGGGACCCGCGACGAGTTGCGGGAAGAACGCGACGTAGAGCGCATGGTCCCGGAGGCTCGGGCGCGCCGCGACGTTCCCGCGGTACACGTCGATCGTGGAGCTCAGCGCCTGGAACGTGTAGAACGAGATTCCGACCGGCAGGATGATGCTCACGACGCCGGCGCGGAGCCCCGCGGCCTCGAGCGCCGGACTCACGGCGTCCAGGAAGAACCCGAGGTACTTGAACGTCGCGAGCACGCCCAGGCTCGTGACCACGCTCGCCGCGAGCCAGGCGCGCTTCGCCCGGCGACTCCCGGCGCGCTCGATCTGGCGCGCCGCCACGTGGCTCGCGACGACGACGACCGCCAGCAGGCCGAGAAAGCGCCAGTCCCAGTAGGCGTAGAAGTAGGCGCTCGCGACGAGAAGGACGTTCTTGCGCGCCTCGCGGCCGCGCAGGACCGCCACGAGCGCGAGCACCACGACGAAGGCGAGGACGAACTCGATCTGCGTGAACGTCACGGCCCCTCACCGTCCGCCGGCGAGAGCTCCGCCGCCCAGCGCGCCACGGCCTCGGCGATCAGCCGATGGCCGTCCGCGTTCCAGTGCCCGCGGCCCGGCCGGCCGTTGGCAAAGCCCAGCGGCAACCGGCCCGTCTCGGCGGCGAACTGATTGAAGCTCTCGCGCAGATCCAGCAGCGCGACGCCCGCCTCCTCGCAGCGCGCGCGCAGGAGTCGCTCGAGGGCGGTCTCCTCGGCGCGGAAGGTCAGGCCCGCGCTTCCGAGAGCGGGCGTGTCGCGCGGAACCAGCACGATCGCGATCGGCAGGCTCGTGCGACCGCGCAGCTCGCGCATGAGAAAGCGCAGGGCGTGGTCGAGTTCCGCCGTCGCCTCGGTCCGCTGATCCAGGCGATCCTCCACTGCCGCGGGCGCGACCGGCCCGAGTCGAAAGCGCCACGAGGTCCAGACCTGCCCGTCGCGCGCGCGGCGCAGCGCGCGCACGGGAGCAACGAGATGGAGGTGCCGCAGGATCTGGCCTCGCCGCGCGTGGATGGCGGCCCGCGGCGGAGGAGCCTCGGGAACGAGAGCGAGCTCCGGGTGCGACACGAAGCGACCGTGCTGCGCCTCGGGCGAGTCCGGAAGCAGGTCGCCGGGACCGGCCACGACGAGAGCATGCGCGCGGGCTCCCGTGAAGACGCGCTCGGTGGACGGCAACAGCGCATGCGTGTCCGCGACGTTGCGTCCGGCCGCGGCGATGCCCAGGGCGACGAGCGGCCGCGGTCCATCGGCAAGGAAGCGCGTCACCTGCTGGGGAAGGCGCTGCGCATCGTGAACCTCGGCGCCCTCCACGTGCGAGTCACCCCAGATCAGGAGCGACGGCGTCGCGGGATCGAAGTCCACGGGAATGCCGAGCACGCCGTGCGCGCCGACGCGCGAGATGCCGAAGCCCTCGCGGGCATGGATCCACGTCGTTCCCGGCGCGAGGGTCGGCCGGCCGAGGGCGTCGTCCCATGCCATGGGTGGAGGCCACTCCACGGTCAGGTCGCTGATCGCGCTGACGATCCACCCGGCCAGGAGCGCGCCCAGCCCCCACGCCGCCCAGGTCCGAGCCCCGCCGCCCCGGGCCGTCGGTGTGAGAGGCGTCGCCATGGCCGCGGGATCATGTCATCCCTCCCCGTGACCGGTTCCGGGGTGCCGGGAACCCCGGGCGCGCCTCCCCGATGGCGGTCGCGCCGCGCCGAGACCGGCGTCGAGCGCGTCCCGCAGGCGCCGCGGGCGGTCGCGAGGTGGACACTCCCGGACCCCCGTGCCATGCTTGCTGACCCGCGCCAACACGCATTCTGGATTCGGGGTTGAAGGGCGCGGGCCGACACCTTCCGCCTTCGCGGAGCCCCCGATCACCAGCGCGTTCGGAGTCCCCCTGCGATGGCCAACCTCGCCGAAGTCACCGACTCGACGTTCGACGCCGAAGTGCTCCAGTCCCCCCTCCCCGTCCTCGTGGACTTCGGCGCCTCGTGGTGCGGGCCGTGCAAGCAGCTCGCACCCATCGTCGAGCAGATCGCGACGGACTACGCGGGCAAGCTGAAGGTGGCGTACGTGGACGTGGACAAGGCCCAGGACACCGCCGCCAAGTTCGGCATCATGGCCGTTCCGACGGTCTTCCTGATGAAGGACGGGAAGGTCGCCGAGCAGTTGCAGGGATTCCAGAACCGCGCCGCGCTCGACAAGTCGATCGCGCGCCTCCTCGGCTGACGGATCGCCAGGCGACTCGCCCATGAGCCGGATTGACTGGACGCGGCCTCGCCGCACCCGCCTCGCCGCGGTCGCTGCCCTCGGCGCCCTCCTCCTCCTCGCGTCCTCCGCTCGCGCGCAGTTCGGGGGCGGCGATGTCCCAGACTACGTCCTGCTGAAGACGTTCCTCGACCGCGACGGCTATCAGCCGGGCGACACGGCTCGCCTGATCGTCGAGTTCAAGATCGATCCGAGCGTCCACATCAACTCGGACAAGCCGGTCGAGGACTTCTACGTCGCCACGTCACTCACGTGGACCGAAACAGCGGGCGTGAAGCCGTCGGCCGTGACGTGGCCGAAGGCCGCGCGCAAGGCGTTCGAGTTCACGGACGGCGAGAAGATCCCGGTGTTCGAGGGCACGCAGCGCGCCAGCCTGACGCTCGCGATCCCGGCCTCGGCGCCCGCGGGGGACCTGGTCCTCGAGGGCGTGTTCCGCGCCCAGGGGTGCACGCACACCACGTGCTACGCGCCGCAGAACGACGACGTGAAACTCACCGTGCGCGTGGTCGCCGCCGGCGCAACCACGTCCGCGATCAACACGGATCGCTTCGGCGCTTCCGCCGCCGCCTCGGCCACGAGCACCCCCGCCGCGCCACCCGCTGGCGGCGTCGCGGCGCCCTCGCCGGGGACCGTCGCAGCGGACCCGACGGGCGACGTCGGCGCGCCCTCGACGGGCGGCGTCGGCGCGCCCTCGACGGGCGACGTCGGCGCGCCTTCGACGGGCGACGTCCCGGCGGACTCGACGGCGCCGGCCTCGACTCCCGAGTCCGGATCTGCCCCCTCGAATGGGGACGATCACACCGACGACGTGTCGGCGTCGGCGGGCCTGGTGGGCGAGGCGCCCGGAGCCGGAGCTCCCGGCGGCGTGCCGGCTCCCCATCGCGAGGACCTGGCGGCGCAGTGCCCCACGGTCGTCATCGCCGAGTCGCAAGACCGCCCGCTCGCGCTCGTGTTCCTGCTCGCGTTCGTCGGCGGGATCGCCCTGGCGTTCACGCCCTGCGTCCTGCCGCTCGTCCCGATCACCATCGGCTTCTTCTCGCGCCAGCAGACCGCCGGCCGCAGGCCCGTGGTTCCCGCGCTCCTCTACGTGCTGGGCCTCGCGATCGTGTACTCGACGCTCGGCACGATCGCGGCCCTCAGCGGAGGGCTCTTCGGATCGCTCCTGCAGAAGCCCGTCGTGATCGTCGCGATCGCGCTGGTGCTCTTCGCGCTCGCGCTCTCGATGTTCGGCCTGTGGGACATGAACCTGCCTCCCTCGATCGCCAACCGCATCGGTGGCAGCCGGACCGGCAACCTCGGCGCCATGGCGATGGGGGGGGCCATGGGCCTGGTTGCCGCGCCCTGCGTCGGCCCTCTCCTCGTTTCGCTCCTGACGTACGTGGCGGAGATCGGGTCGCGCCTGCCCTCCTCCCAGGCGGCGCTCCTGGGAGGCTCGCTCTTCTTCGCCCTGTCGCTCGGGCTGGGGCTGCCCTTCTTCCTCGTGGCCCTGGGCTCCGCGAGCCTGAGGCCCGGTGAGTGGATGGTCAGCGTCAAGAAGGTCTTCGGCTTCATCATCCTCGGCGTCGTGCTGTGGTTCCTCCGGCCGGTGACCGGCCCGCTGATCTTCAAGTGGGGACTGGTCCTGCTGCTGCTGGCGGCCGCGATCTACTTCCTGACGCACGCGAGCTCCCCGGCTCATGGCCCGCGAGCGCGCGTCGCGATCCGAGCCGTGGGCGCCCTGGCCCTCGTCGCGACCATCGGGTGGACGGGCTACGTCCTCAAGAGCCTCGGGGCTGGCGGCGTGCAGGCTCACGCGTTCGGCGAGTACTCGGATGATCGGCTCGAGCGCGCCCGGGCGGACGGACGCGCCGCCGTCGTGGACTTCTCGGCCGAGTGGTGCATCGCCTGCAAGGAGCTGGAAACGCGCACGTTCACGGACGGGCGCGTCCAGGAGAAGCTCAAGAGCTTCGTGTCCCTTCGCGCCGACCTGACCGACGACAACGCCCAGACCCAGGCCATCTACAAGAAGTGGCGGATCCGGGGGCTGCCGACGATCATCTTCCTCGATTCCGAGGGCAAGGAGATCCCGGCCCTGCGCCTGACCGGCTTCGAGGGGCCCCTGCCCTTCGTGGACAGGCTGGACTGCGCTCTCGCCGTGGACATCGCCGCCCGCTGACCCCTCCTGGCCCTTCCGGCGGGTCCCCGCCGGCGCCCCTGCGAGGCGCGTGCCACGAGCTTGCATGCGGCCGATGAGCTACCATCCCGCTCCTCATGAGCCGCCAGGACCTCCGGAACATCGCCATCGTGGCGCACGTCGACCACGGGAAGACCACCCTCGTGGACGGTCTGCTCCGTCAGTCGGGCACGTTCCGGCGCAACCAGCCCGTCCGCGAGCGGGTCATGGACTCGATGGACCTCGAGCGCGAGCGCGGCATCACGATCCTGGCGAAGAACACGTCCGTCCACCACGCCGGGATCAAGATCAACATCGTGGACACGCCCGGCCACGCGGACTTCGGGGGCGAGGTCGAGCGCACGCTGACCATGGTGGACGGGATCATGCTGCTGGTGGACGCGGCCGAGGGGGTCCTGCCCCAGACGCGCTTCGTGCTCCAGAAGGCGCTGAGCCACGGCCTCAAGCCCGTCGTCGTCGTGAACAAGATCGACCGGCAGGATGCGCGGCCGAAGGAGGTCGTGGACGAAATCATCGGCCTGTTCATCGATCTCGACGCGACCGAGGACGACCTCGACTTCCCCGTGCTGTACGCGAACGCGCGCGCGGGGACGTGCCGCCTGACGCCGGACGGGCCCGACAGCGATCTCTCGCTGTTGCTCGACGCCGTCATCCGGCACATTCCGCCGCCGGCACCAGGCGGTGATTCCCTGCAGTTCCTCGTGACGAACCTGGACCACTCCGACTATGTCGGGCGCCTCGCCATCGGCCGGGTCTATTCCGGCACGATCTACAAGGGCGATCAGGTCGCGCGCATCCGGCGCTCCGGCGCCGTGGACGTGGCGCGCACGACGGTCCTGTACCAGTTCGAGGGACTCGACCGCACGGAGACGGACAAGGCGACCGCCGGCGACATCATCGCCGTGGCCGGCCTCGCCGACGTTCTCATCGGCGAGACGCTGTCGGACGCGGGCGATCCGAAGGCCCTTCCCCCCGTGACGGTGGACGAGCCCACGCTCCAGATGGTGTTCCAGGTGAACACGTCGCCGTTCGCGGGCCGCGAGGGCCAGTACGTCACCTCCCGCGCGCTCAAGGACCGGCTCGATCGCGAGCTGCGCACCAACGTGTCGCTGCGGGTCGAGCCGGGGGCGACCCCCGAGGCGTTCCTCGTGAGCGGCCGCGGCGAGCTGCACCTCGCGATTCTCATCGAGACCATGCGGCGCGAGGGCTTCGAGCTCGGCGTCGGCAAGCCGCGCGTCCTCACGCACGACGGCCCCGATGGCCTCGAAGAGCCGTTCGAGGAAGTCATCGTGGACGTCCCCGAGGAGCACGTCGGCATCGTCACGCAGGGCCTCGGCCAGCGGCGCGGACGGATGCAGAAGATGGGCTCCGTCGGCTCGGGCCGCGCGCGGCTCGAGTTCGCCGTGCCGTCGCGCGGCCTCATCGGCTACCGGAGCATCTTCCTGACGGACACGCGCGGCACGGGCGTCATGAACCGGCTGTTCACGGGCTACGCGCCGTGGGCCGGGCCGATTCCGCACCGGACGAGCGGCGCCCTCATCGCCGACCGGACCGGCAAGGTCACGGGACACGCGGTGGACCTGCTTCAGGAGCGCGGCGACCTCTTCGTCGCGCCGGGCGACGACGCCTACGAGGGCATGGTCGTCGGCGAGAACGCCCGCGACGCCGACCTCGACGTGAACATCGTGCGCGAGAAGAAGCTGACCAACATGCGCGCCTCCACGTCCGACATCGCCGCCAAGCTGACGCCACCGCGCAAGCTCTCGCTCGAGGAAGCCCTGGCCTGGATCAACGACGACGAGATCGTCGAGGTCACGCCCAAGTCGCTCCGACTGCGCAAGGCGATCCTGTCCGCCTCGCAGCGCGACGTCGCCCGCAAGAAGGAAAAGCGCGCGACCGAAGGCGCCTGATCGTTCCTGCCGGACCCGAGCCCGGGCAACCCTCGCGCGAGCCCTGCGCTACCTCTGGGCGAGCGCCGTCTCGATCGCCTTGACGACTTCGGGATCCCCTGGCGCGACCCTGCTGCGGAAGCGGTGGACGATGGTGCCGTCCCGCCCGATCAGGAACTTCTCGAAGTTCCACTTCACGTCGCCGGCGAGGCTCTCGCCGCCGGCCGTGGTGAGATGCCGGTAGAGCGGCGCCTGGTCGTCGCCCAGCACCGAGATCTTCGAGAACATGTCGAAGGAGACGCCGAAGTTCTTCTGGCAGAACTCGGCGATCTGCTCGTCCGTTCCGGGTTCCTGACCGCCGAAGTTGTTGGCCGGGAAGCCCAGGATGGCGAGGCCCGCCTCCGCGTACTTCTCGTGCAGCGCCTGCAGCCCTTCGTACTGCGGCGTGAGTCCGCAGCGCGAGGCGACGTTCACGACGAGCACCACCTTGCCCGCGTACCGAGCGAGATCCACCGGCTCGCCCGCGAGCGAGTTCATCGTGAACCTCAGCGCGGCGGGGACCTCCGACGCGAGCGGACGCTCCGGAGCGACCGCGGCCTCGTCGGCGGCAGCGCGCGGGGCCGCGTGCGAGGGGTGCGCGACGGAACGAAGTGGCATGGCGGCGGCGAACACGAGGCCGAGACCGAGGGCTGTGCGGATCACGAGAACCTCCGTGGTTTCGCGGAGTCTCGCATGGTTTCGCGGCAGCTGTCGCCGGATGCGGGTCAGCGGCGCCGGAGCGCGTCCAGCGCCTCGTGCGGAAGCTCGTCGAGGGGCAGCGTGCGCTCAGCCGCGCCGATCTCGACCGCGGCGCGCGGCATGCCCCAGATGAGGCTCGACGCCTCGTCCTGACAGAGCGTGCGCCCGCCGCGGCGCCGGAGCTCGAGCAGGCCGGCAGCGCCGTCGCGGCCCATGCCCGTGAGCAGCACGCCCACGGAGGTCGCCGGGCATTCGCGCGAGAGGGAGGCGAAGAGCACCGTCGCGGACGGCCTGTGACCATCCACGGGCGGATCCTTGTGAAGCTTGAGTTCGAGACCGGGGCCCACCTCGAGGTGCGCGTCCTCGGGCGCGAAGTAGACGACACCCGCTCGCGCCGTCTCGCCGCGCTCGGCGATGCGGACCGGCAGGGGCGTCTGGCTCCCCAGCCACTCGACGAGCCCCTGGACGAAGCCGCGCGCAATGTGCTGCACCACCAGCACCGGGCAGCCGAGATCGGCCGGGAGCGCGCCCAGGAAGGTCGCGAGCGCGGGCGGCCCTCCCGTGGACGCGCCGATGGCGAGAACGCCGCGCGCGCGCGTGCCCTCGGCTTCCGGGACCGGCCGCCGGCGCCGGCGCCGGATGAGCGGCACGCTCGCGACCATCCGCACGCGCTGCACCAGTTGCAGCGCCGCATAGGCGTCGGCCAGCGGCGCCGCGGGCTTCTCGACGACATCCACGGCTCCTGCCTGGATGGCGCGGAACGCGAGGCTCGTCTCTTCCGAGACTGCCGCGGCGAGGATCAGGATGGGGATCGGGGCGTCCTCCATGATCGCCTGCGTCGCGGCGATGCCGTCCATCACCGGCATGCGGATGTCCATCGTGATGATGTCCGGCTTGAGCGTGCGAGCCAGGGACACGGACTCCGCGCCGTTGCTGGCGACGGCGACGACGCGCAGCCCCGGATCCTGCTCCAGCACGGCCCGGACAATCTCGACGACGAGCGGCGAGTCGTCCACGACGAGGACGCGGATCACCTGGCGCTCCCGCGCTCGCGCGCGCTGGCGGCGATCGCTTCCAGAGCCGAGCGCACCTGCGCCGCGGGCATGCCGCGCGTGAGCGGCACGGGCCCCGGACCGAGCGCGGCCAGCGCGGCGATCGCCTCGGCCAGCACGCGCGCGGCGCGAGCCTCTTCACCCGCCTCGCTCAGCAGCCTCGCCCGCAAGGCGAGCGCCATCACGCATCGCGGGTCCGCCGCGAGGGCGCGGGCGGCGCAACGGTCGGCCCCCTCGGCGTCGCCGGCCTGATGCGCCAGCAGGCCGAGCAGGTACCAGCCCTCGGGATCCTCGGGGCTCAACTCGGTGGCGCGCGAGAGCCAGGCCCGCGCCTCGGGCGCGCGGCCACGATCGGCGGCCACCGTTCCGAGAAACAGGCACGATCGCGCATCGTCGGGCCGCGATTCCACGGTCTCGAGCGCGCGCTCGGCCGCGAGGTCGAACTCGCCCCGCTCGAGCGCCTCGCGCGCTCCGGCCAGCGGATCAGCTTCGGGCAGGGCCGAGACGACCGGCACCCGGGCCGGCTCCGCGAGCGCCACGGCGACGAACGACTCGACGAGAGCCACAGACCCCCGCGAGACGCACGGATCGATCTCCTCCGGTCGTGGAGCGGCTCCGGACTTGCGGTGGAGGATCGCTCCCGGCAGGGCGTGCCGCTCGACGGGCACGCCCTGCACGAGTCCGTGCTCGGCGGCTCCGACGACGAGCCAGCCTCCGGGAGCCATGGAGGCGACGATCTTGCAGAGAACGAAGCGAGCGGCCTCGGGCGTGAGATACATCAGCACGTTGCGGCACAGGACGAGATCCGCGCCCTCCGCCACGGCCGGAACGTCCTCGCGGACGAGGTCATGGCGCACGAAGCGCGCGATGTCCTTCAGCCGTGCCGCGACGCGCCACCCGCCGCGCGCGTCCGGCTCGAACCACGCGTGCCTTTCTTCGGCGCTGACGCCGCGGAAGCTGTAGTTGCCGAAGGTCGCGCCGCGCGCGACCTCGAGAGCCGCCTCGTCCACGTCCGTCCCGATGACTTGCAGATCCCAGTCCGCAAGGGCCAGACCCGCTCGCTCGGCCGATCGGACGGCGGCGATGGCGAGCCCGTGCGCCTCCTCGCCGGTCGCGCAGCCCGCGCTCCACAGGCGAACGCTGCGGCGGTCCGCTCGATCCTCGAAGATCGCGGGGAGCGCCACGCATTCGATGGCCTGATGCTGTGCGCGGTCCCGGAAGAAGTGCGTCTCGCCGACGCGCAGGCACGCGACCAGCGCCGCGAGAGTGGTCGGGTCGCGCTCGCACATCGCGAGCGCGTCGTCCGGACCTGCCAGGCCCAGTCGGGCGGCGACGTCAACCAGGGCGTCGCGCAACGTCTCGTCGTGCCGCGCGTCCAGCGCGAGCCCCGAGTGCCTGGCGAGGAGATCTCGGACCTGCCTGAGCGCCGCGGCGGGTGCCGGGAGGCCGGGCGACACGACGGCGCCCGGCTCAGCCCGCGTGCGTGCTGGGCGCCGGCGCCTCGGCGGACATCACGGCGCCAAAGCGGCCGGCCGCGAAGGCGGCGTGGAAGGCCTGAACGACGCGAGGGTCGCAGGCCTTGCCCGAAAAGTCGCCGATCTTCCGAGCCGCGACGGCGAACGTCATCGCCTTCTGGTAGGGCCGGTGCGTCGTCATGGCGTCGAACGTGTCCGCGACGTTGACGATGCGCGCTCCTAGCGGGATCTCGTCGCCCTTGAGACCGTAGGGGTAGCCCATGCCGTCCCATCGCTCGTGATGGTGGACGATGATCTCGTTCGCGGCCTTCACCGCGATCGGCTCCATGATCTGGCCGCCCTTCTCCGGGTGGCTCTTCATGATCTCGAACTCCTCGGGCGTCAGCGCCGCGGGCTTGCGCAGGATGCGATCCTCGATGCCGATCTTCCCGACATCGTGCAAGAGCGCGCCGATCTCGATCAGATCGATTTCCTGCGGCGACAGATCCATCTGGCGCGCGATCTCGATGGCGTACTTGCGGACGCGCTCCGAGTGGCCGTGCGTGTACGGGTCGCGCGCGTCAATGGCGGCTGCGAGCGACGAGATCGACTTGTAGAAGAGCTCGTGGTTGCGCTCCTTCTCGAAGTTGATCTCCTGGACCTTGCGCCGGATCTCGCCGGACATCACGTTGAAGTGGTCCGCGAGCATGCCGATCTCGTTGGTGGACTGGATGTTCACCGAGAGGCCGTACTCGCCGCTGGCGATGCGCCGGGTCGTCGCGATGAGCTGATGGATGGGCCCCGTGAGCCGCCAGCTGAAGACGCTCCCGATCACGATGGCCAGGACGAAGGCCGCGAGGCCCCACCGGATCGCCGTGCGCCACATGTCGTGCACCTGCGCGAGGCCCATGTCGTGATCCACGACGACGAAGACGCCCCACCGGTGATCGTCGATCTCGACCGGGTGATAGGCGCCGATGACCTCGTGCGTCTCGCCGTCGGCAAGCTGCTCCTGGTAGGTCAGCGAGAACGATGACGGCTCGAGCCGCTCGGCCACCAGCGCGTTGGGCTCCATCGGCACGCCCGCCAGGACCTTGCTGAACTCCGAGTGCGCGAACGGGCGGCGATCGTCATCGAGGACGAACACGCGATAACCCTCTCGCATGCCCCCCACGGCCTCGATCACCTGCTGGACCGGCGCCATGGAAACGACGGCGACCAGCACCGGACGCCGCGGGGAGTCCGGCCCGGACATGGCCGCCCGGACAGGCACGCCGATGACGGCCAGCGCCTGGATGGGCCGGCCCGCCGGAACGAACGGGTTCGATAGGTAACGGGAGCCGCGCTGCCCGCGCTCGCGGGCGGCGGCCATGCGCGGAGCGAGGTCGGTCTCGACGGCCGCGACGTCGAACGTCGGCGCCGGAACCGCGAGCTCGCGATCCGCGCCGCCCTCCTGCGGGAAGACGAGGGCAATCTCGAGCACTCCCTGGCGGCCGACGAAGTCCTCGAGCATCGCGAGGAACCGCCCCTGATCGAGCGGCTGCTCGCCGCGCGCCACGGGCGCGGCCAGATGCGAGATCGCCGCCGAGAGGCTCTCGAGGCGGTCGAAGTGCCCGTACACGAAGCGCGAGACCTGCTGCTCGATCGTGAGGGCCTTGTCGAGCTGCAATTCCTTCTGGTTCGCCTCGAGATCGGGAGCGAGGCTCCCGGCAACCTGCCAGCCCATGAGCAGCAGCGGCACGAGGCCGACGAACGCCAGCGCGGCGAGCGCCGTGAGCACGAGCGACGGGCGGCGCTTGCGGCGTCGGGGTGGCGGCGCGGTCGGGGCTGATTCGCGGATGGGCAAGGACCCTCTCGGGGTGGCGAGGTGACGAGCGTCGGCGGGTTCCGACGGCGCCATCCTCAGGAGTTTAGCTCACGGCCTCTCCAGGCTCCCCTTCGGCCCCCCGCCCGGGCAACTTGAGCGCCCGCGGCGCCGGTCGGCCGCGCTGCCGGCAGCGGGGTGTTCCGGGTCAGTCCTCGTCCGCGAGACCGTACTCCGCGATCTTCTCGCGCAACGTCTTGTAGTTCAGGCCCAGGAGCCGCGCCGCCTTCGCGCGGTTCCACCGGCAGCGCTCCAGCGCCGCCACGATGTAGGCGCGCTCGACCGCCTCGCCCGCCCGGCGCTTCGCCTCCTTGAGGGGCACGCCATCGAGATCCACGCCGGGCTCGCGCTCCGGCCCGGTCCCTGCCGCCCCGATCGCGGCAGGCATGGCGGGCGCCGGGCCCGGCACCGCTGCCTCGGCGGTGCCGGCGAAAGGCCCCGGCGACGCGCCCGCCCCGGGCGCCTCCGGCACCAGGGCATCGAGCGTGATCTCCTCGCCGGACAGCAGCACGGCACGCTCGAGCACGTTGCGCAGCTCGCGCACGTTGCCGTGCCACGAGCGCCGTTGCAGCTCCGCCATCACGTCGGGCGGGAGGATGGGCGGGCTCGAGCGCCCTTGTTGCGCGGCGAAGAGCCGGACGAAGTGCTCCACGAAGAGCGGAATGTCCTCGCGCCGCTCGCGCAGGGGCGGGAGCCACACCTTGAAGACGTTCAGCCGGTAGTACAGGTCCTCGCGGAACTGCCTCGCCCTCATGGCCTGCTCGAGGTCCACGTTGGTCGCCGCCACGATCCGCACGTCCACGTCACGCACGACGTTGTCGCCGAGCCGCGAGATGCGCTTGTCCTCGATGGCGCGCAGGAGCTTGGCCTGCGCCGTGAGCGGCAGGTTGCCGATCTCGTCGAGGAACAGCGTCCCGCCATCGGCGAGCTCGACCTTGCCCAGCTTGCTCCGCCGCGCGTCCGTGAAGGCGCCCGCCTCGAACCCGAAGATCTCGCTCTCCATGAGCGTGTCCGGAAGCGTGCCGCAGTCCACCGTGACGCACGGACCGCTCGCCCGCAGGGACTGGTCATGAATCGCGCGGGCAACGAGCTCCTTGCCGGTGCCAGACTCTCCCTGGATGAGCACCGTGACGTCGGAGTGCCCGATGCGCCGGATGAGATCGAACACCCGGGACATCGCCTCCGACCGACCGACCATGCCGGCGAAGTCCAGAGCGGCGCTCGGCGCCCGACGGGCCTCCTTCGCCCGTCGCGCCTCGGCCACGCCGCGCGAGCGGAGCGCCTGCTGGATGGTGGTCCGGACCACGTCGCCGCCCTGCGTCTTGAGCAGGTAGCCGTAGGCCCCGAGCTCGACCACCGCGCGACGCACGTCGGCCGCCTCGTCGTGAGCGGTGTACAGGATCGCGACGACCTCGCGGTCGAACTCGCGGATGCTCGCGAGCGCGTCCAGTCCCGATCCGTCCGGCATGCGGTTGTCCAGCAACAGGAGCTGGGGCGAACGCGCCCGGGTCAGCTCCACGGCCTCCCGGCCCGTCGAAGCCGCCAGGACCTCGTGCCCGTCGCGCGCGCAGACGCGGCGGAGCGCTTCGCGGATGTCCGGCTCGTCGTCGGCGATGAGGATGCGCGCCACGGCTCAGGATCCCATGCCGTCGATCGGGAAGCCAATGAGGAACGTCGCTCCCCCGCGCGGAGGAGCCGGGCCGACCTCGATGGTGCCTCCGTGATCCTCCATGATCCGCTGCGCCACGGCCAGCCCCAGGCCCGTGCCCTCGCGGCGCGTCGTGAAGAACGGGTCGAAGATCTGGCGGGCGGCTTCCTCCGTCAAGCCCGGCCCGCTGTCCGAAACCGACAGCTCCAGGTACTCGCGGCGGTCCAGGCGATGCGTCATGACGCGCGTGGCCAGGCGCAGCGTCCCGCCGGCCGGCATGCTCTGGATCGCGTTGAGCACGACGTTCAGGATCACCTGTTCGGCCTGGGGCCCATCCATGAGCACGGGAGGCGCTTCCTGGTCCAGATCCCGCGTGATCACGACACCCGATGCCGCCGCCTGCTTGTCAATGAGCGCGAGGACCGCTTCGACGCGCGGCGCGAGCGGTTGCAGCTCGAAGGCCGGCTTCTGCGGTCGCGCGAAGCGCAGGAGCTTGCGCACGAGGTCGTCCAGCCGCTCGACGTTCTTCGTGATGACATCCAGCTCCTCGCGCGGCTCGCCATCCTCTCGCAGGAAGTCGAGGTTGAAGCGGATGGCCGCGAGCGGATTCCTGATCTCGTGCGCGATGCCCGCGCCCACGACGCCGAGGCTGGCCATGCGATCCATCCTCACGATCTGCGCCTCCATGGCCTTGAGCCGCGTCAGGTCGCGAAAGATGATGACCGTTCCCGCGCGGACGCCGTGCGCGACCAGGGCCGACGTCGAGTAGCCGAGAAGCAGCTCGCTCCCGCCGCGCGCGCGCACGGCGATCTCGCGCCGCTCGGCCGGGCCCGCGTCCGTCACGTGCGCGATGGCCTCGGCGCCGTCGGGCCCGAAGACCGTCACCAGGGTCTCGCCCTTCGCATCCGCGGGAATCCCGAGCAGGCCGGCCGCCGACGGATTCACGCGCACGATCGCGCCGGCCATGTCCGCGACGACGAGGCCCGAGCTCATGTTGCGCAAGATGCTCTCGGTGAGCTCCTGGACCCGGAGGAGCTCTTCGTTGGTCTCGCGCAGCTCGCGCGTGACGCTCCGGACCTCCGACTCGAGCCCCGCGTAGAGCCGCGCGTTCTCGATCGCCATGGACGCCTGCGCCGCGAACGTCGTGACGAGCGCCAGGTCTTCCTCGTCCAGCGGATGACCGTCGGTCTTGTTGTTGACGTTCACGACGCCGAGCACGCGGGCGCCGATGCGCAAGGGCACGCACAGGAGCGACTCGGTCGTGTACTGCGACGCGTGCTGCGAGCGTCCGAACTCGGCGTGCTGCGACAGGTCCCGGATCAGGACGGGCTCGCCGCGCGCGGCCACCTGCCCCGACACGCCGCTGCCGACCGGCACCCGCGCGTGCTCGATGACATCGGGCGGCAGGCCTGCCGCGGCCGCTATCTTGAGCTCGGCTCGCGCCTCGTCGAGCAGCATGATGGAGGCGATCTCCACGCCGAGCACCGTGCGAAGCTGCTCGACCATCTCGGGCAGGAGCTCGCTCAGCGCTCGCATGGACGACAGGCGCGTGGCGGTCGCATGCAGCAGCTGCAGCGCCCGGACCCGCCGCTCGAGCTGAACGACCGGATCACCCGCCGCGCTCGGCGCCGGCGTGCGCCCCCGACGCGATCCACGGCCCGCCACGCGGCTCACGAAACCTCCCGCTCGGCGCCGCCCCCGGCGACCCGCAGCCGGCCCGCGCGCAGGAACTCGATGACCTGCGCCACGACAGCGATGCCGATCTCGCCCGGCGTTTCGGCGCCGATGCGCAGGCCGATCGGAGCCTGCACGCTCGCGAGGAACTCGTCCGCGACACCGCGCTCGCGCAGCGCCGCGAACGCGCGGAGGATCTTGCGCCGGCTGCCCATGAGACCCACGTGGGCCGGCGGCCGCTCCGAGAGCCGCGCGAGAACCTCCACGTCGGTGGCGTGACACCGGGTCATGACGACCGCGCCCGCGGGCGGCGCGACGACCGGCAACTCGCTGCGATAGTCGGCCGCGCACCGATGGAGCGCCGTGCCCGGCGGGAACGCGGAAGGCTCGAGCCACTCGGCGCGATCGTCCACCACCGTGATGGAGAGGCCCGCGACCCGGGCGGCCGCGGCCACCGCGCGGCCCACGTGTCCCCCGCCGAAGATGACCAGCCGGTGAGGGGGCTCGAGGAGATCGAGGAAGACCTCGACGGAGCCGCCGCACGTCATGCCCACCGCGGCTTCGCCGGACTCGGCCAGCTCGTAGCGACGCACGCACGGGTCGAGCGCGCCCGCGAGCACGTCGCGGCAGTCGGCGATGATCGCCGCCTCCAGCGCGCCACCGCCGACGGAGAGCTCCGTCGGTCCCTCGTCGGGCACGAGCATCTTCGCCCCGGCCGCGCGAGGGCGCGAGCCGCGCCCTCCCACCACCGTCGCGACGGCCACGCGGCGGCCCTCGGCCAGCAGCCGCGCCAGGGCGGTGGCGAAGGCCTGCCCCTCGTTCGGGGCGCCCGCGCGCCGGGCGTGCCTCCGGGGCGCCTGCGGCTCGGTCATGCGCGAGCGGCTGCCGTGGAGTTCGGCGTCATGGCTTCGGCGGCCGGCGCGCGACGTCGGCGTCGTCGGCTTGCTGCCACTCCGGATCGGGCCAGACCCAGGGCGCGCCGCGAGCATGCGAGAGCGCGAGCCGCCGGTACTTGGCCGCCGCGAGCGGCTCGGCGTCCCAGAAGCCCTCCGGGAGCGGCCTGACGCGCGCGGGCACGCCCAGCGCCAGGCTCCCCGGCGGAATGCGCGTGCCGGGCGCGACCAGCGCGCCTGCTGCGACGACGCTGCCCTCCCCGACGTGCACGCCGTTGAGGAGCGTCGCGGACATGCCCACGAGCGCGCGATCCTCGACGACGCAGCCATGGAGGACCGCGGCATGGCCGACCACCACGTCGCGCCCGACGATGCACGGGAAGTCGTCGTCCACGTGACAGGTCGCGTTGTCCTGGATGTTCGAGCCGGCGCCGATCTCGACGTGGTTGATGTCGCCCCGCAGGACGGCGTTGAACCAGATGGACACGCCATCGTGCAGGCGGACATCCCCCGCCAGCCGCGCCCCCGCCGCCACGAACACGCCGCGGCCCAGGCGAGGCGCCTTCCCCGAGAATGCGATGAGTTGATCCGGAGTCATCACCGCTAGCCTAAACCACCCGCCACGATTCGGAAGCGGTCGCTCCCTCTCGTGGCCGGCGGGGGCACCAGCCGGCGCCCCCGGCTACGGCCGGCCCGGGAGGTCAGGCGCTCATCGTCCTTGCCCTGCCTGCGCCCCGGCGGCCCCCTGCGCGCTGCGGGCGGCGGCGCGCTCGGCGCGCTGATGGGCGCGGTAGTCGCGCACGTTCCGCTCGTGCTCGCGCAGCGTCTTCGCGAAGCGGTGGCCCCCGTCACCGGTCGCGACGAAGAACAGGAACTCCGTCTGCGCCGGCTCGAGGGCGGCGAGCAAGGCCGCCTTGCCGAACGAGCAGATCGGGCCCGGGGGGAGCCCCGCGTTCACGTACGTGTTCCACGGAGAGGCGAACGACAGGTCCCGGATGAGCAGCGGGCCGCCCGTCCATGCGCCGGCCTTCTTCATGGCGGTGATGACGGTGGGGTCGGCCTCCATGCGCATGCCCAGCCGCAACCGGTTCGCGTACACGCTCGCGACGAGCGCGTGCTCCTCCGCGAGCGCGGTCTCCTTCTCGACCAGCGACGCGAGCGTCGCGATCCGGCGCACCGAGCCCTCGCCCGCGCGCTGCGAACCTCCGGCCTCCTCCCACGCCGCCCGGAAGCGGCCGACCATGGCCCGCGCGACCGCGCTGGCCGGCTCGCCCCGCGCGAACCGGTACGTGTCGGGAAACAGGTACCCCTCGAGATCCTCGGCGCCGGGCACGAGATCGCGGATGGGCGCGGGATCCGAGAACGCCGCGAGGAGGTCCGCCTCGGACCACAGGCCGCTGGCGGCGAGGCGCGCGGCGGTCTCGTCGAGCGCCAGCCCCTCGGGCACCGTCACGGCATGCAGCATGACCTTGCCCGACGCGAGGACTTCGGCAACTTCGATCACGCTCATGGGCCGCTCGAACGCGTACTCGCCCGCCTGGATGCGATGCGTCAGGCCCGACACGCGGAGCCAGGCGCGCAACACGCGCGGGTCGTCCACGAGACGCTCCTCTGCCAGCTTCGCGATGATGGCCGAGGCTGGCTGGCCCCGCGGAATCTCGACGACGGCCGGCCACTCGGATCGCCCGGTGGCCGTGGCCGTCAGCACGGCCTCCGCCCGCGTCGCCAGGCGGTCCGCCACGAACGCGGACGCCGCGATCCAGGCCAGGGCCACGAGCGCGAGCCCGACGCCCGCGAGCTTGCTCATGCGAGGCGCCCTTGATCGGCGAGCCAGGCTTCGAGGATCAGGGCGGCCGCGATCGCGTCCACGCTCCCCTCCGGGCCGCCGCTCTTGCGGCGCGGCCGTTCCCTCAGGATCCGCTCCGCCTCGAGCGTCGTGTCGGACTCATCCACGAAGGCCACCGGAATCTGAAGGCGGCGCGCCAGGTCCTGTCCCCTCTCGCGACACGCGCGCGAGGAGTCGCTCTCGTCACCGGACGGCAGGAGCGGAACGCCCACGACGAGAAGGCTCACGGACATTCCTTCGATCATCGCGCGCAGCGCGCGCGCGTCCGCCCGCGCGCCGCGCACCGGGATGACGCCGAGCGGGCGCGTGGTCAGGCGTCGCTCGTCCGTGACCGCGACGCCCATGCGTGCGAGGCCGAGGTCCAGGCCGATCACGCGGCCGGCCGGATCCGCGTCATCCATCGCCGCTTCCAAGGAGGTGCTGGGAGGACCGACGCGAGGCTACTGTCGCTTGCGCGAGGCGCCGGCTGTCGTCAACCGGCCGCGGAAGAAGCTCCCTTCGACCATCTGCACGCGAGGGGCAACGATGTCGCCGCGGATGCGGCCCGTCAGGCGGAGCTCGACCTTGTCCTCGACCACGACGTTGCCGTCAATGCGGCCCTCGACGGCCACGGCGTGGGCGTGGACGTCGCCCTTGACGCGCCCCTGCTGGCCGATCTCGACGGAGCCCTCGACCTGAAGATTGCCGTCCAGCGAGCCGAGGATCTTCAGGGGCTCGGATGTCTTGAGGTCGCCGGTGACCCTCAGGCCGGGCCCGATCACCGATCCGCCATTGCTCTTGGTCGCCGCCATGCCCATCTCCGCGGGTGCCGGCCGGCGGTTCGCCCGGAGCGGCGCGACCGGCGGCCTCTGATGGGTCAAACCGTACCACGCCCCGACCCGCGCGCCACGCGGCACGGTCCTTGCTCTCCGGATGGGCGTGGGCCAGTTGCCCGGTGCTCCGGGGCCCGTATCTGACGAAACAACGACCGTTGGCGCCGCATGCCTGTCGGGGGATGCGACAGCCACCTGGGAAATGTCCATGCGAGTGGAGTCCATCCAAGTCCGCCGAGGCCGACTCGGGCGGTGCCGCACCGCGAGCGTGCCGGACGGGCGAACGCTGCCCGTCGCGGCGGCGCTCGTCGCGATGCTGCTCCTGGCTAGCGCGGTCGCGGCGCAGGAGGCCACGGAGCCCGGACCCGGGTCAGCCCCCTCGCCGCAGGAGGCCCCGTCGCCAGACTCGAACGCCCCGGCACCTGCGGAAGCCACCGACGAGGAGCCAGCGGCCTCGGTCAGCGGATCCGTCACGTCGCGCGCCACCGTCGGTGGCGGCCCCGATCGGCTCTCGACCCGGCTCGGCCTCGACTGGCTGGCCGGTCGCTGGGCTGGCGGCTTCTCGGCCGAGTTCTCCAGCGAAACCTCGGACGGAGCGATCCTCGGTCGATCGGGCGTCGGCTCGTTCGATCTTCCCGAGCGGTGGGTCTCCTTCCGCTCGCGTGGCGACCGGCCGCTCGAGCTGCGCCTGGGGACGGCGCGTGGCATCACGTTCGGACAGGGGCTGGTCCTGGGCTCGCCGACGTTCGACGGCATCGAGTTGCTCGCGCCGATCACGCAGCGGCAGTCGCTCACCTTCGTGGCCGGCCGCACCGAGTCGCTGGACGTGGACGACTTCGAGGAGAACCTCGATCCGTTCGCGCCGCCGCGCGACCTCGGCGACGACGGCGATCTCACGGGACTGCGCCACGAGACGCGCATGGGCACCGGCGTCCTGGGCCTGAGCCTGCTCCGGGCGAGCACCGACGGCGCTCCCGCCATCGGCCTCGCCGGCGTGGACTTCGCGTTCAGCAGGGGACTCGTGGACTTCGCGTCGGAGTTCGCGACGCTCGACACGGGCGGCTTCGGCGCGTACGCCCGGCTGACCCTCTCGCCGGCGGACGCCGTCGGCATCACGCTCGAGGGCCGGCGCTACAGCGACTTCTCCTCCCCGCTCGACTCGGCGCCGCGGTACGAGGGGCTGTCCGCCGCCGATCCGCGAGACGAGACCGGCGGCGTGCTGCGCGTGGACTTCGCGCCGACGAGCAAGCTCTCCGGAACGGTGAGCTTCGACTACAGCAACGGTGGCGACCCGGCGCTCCTGAAGTCATCGGTCAGGCGCGACACGCGCCTCGCGCTGCGCTGGGCTCTGGCCGAGCGGACCTCGCTGTCCTACGGGTTCGAGCTGGAGGACCTGAGCACCGGCCGCGACGGACGCATCCACTCGCTCGCGCTGACCCACGCGTTCAAGAAGTACGGCCGGCTCTCGACGCGCCTGTCGAAGGACGGCTCGACCGAGGACCGGCGCGAGTCATTCCGCGCGAGCTGGCGGCTGCCCCTCAACGGTCGCAAGGTGACGGTGCTGGCTGATGCGACGCTCCGTCGCGAAGAGACGCTCACCAAGGAGTTCCAGGCAGGGGTCAGCCTCCGCCTCGGCGCATCCTCTTTCCTCACCGCCCGCGTGACGGTCGCGGACGACTCGCCCGAGTCGCTCGACGTCACGTGGTACCGGCGATTCTGAAGGGAGGGGCAATGTCCTCCGGCAAGGTCCTCCTGATTCTCAACGACGCCTCGGAGGCTCGCGCCATCGCCGATCGGCTGGCCGATGCCGGCATCGACACGCTCGTGGCGACCGATGGCCTGGTCGGCCTCGCCATGGTGACTGAGAACAAGCCCGATCTCGTGCTCGCGAGCCGTGCGCTCCCGAAGATGAGCGGCCTCGAAATCTGCCGGGTCATCAAGCGCAACCACAAGCTCAAGCACGTCACGGTGCTGATCCTGCTCGCCGAGTCCGATGACACGGTCTCCAGTCTCGAGGTTGGCGCCAACGACTACCTCGCTCGCCCGCTCCACATGGCCGAGCTGGTCGCCGCGGTGCGCTCGCACCTGCAAGCGAAGACCTCGATCACGCGACTGCGCGACGACAACCGGGAGCTCGCGACGATTCTCGAGATCTCGGAGATGCTGACGTCCACGCTCAGCAGCAGCGATCTCTACTACATCATCGTCCACAAGCTGGCCGAAGCCCTGGCCGTCGAGCGCTGCACGCTCCTGCGCATCGATCCGACCGGAACGCGCGTGACGATCGAGGCGTCCATGAACCCGGAGGACGCCGACGCCGGCGGAGTCCGCATGTCGGAGTTCCCCGAGGTGCGCCGCGCGCTCACCATCAACCGCATGGTCTACATCGAGGACGTTCGAAAGGACCCGGACACGTGCGGCGTCCATGGCGACGAACCGCTGGCCATCCTCGCCGTGCCCCTGCAGACCCGCCAGCACGGGCAGGGCCGCGTCGTGTTCCGCATCGCCCGCTCGGGCGAACCGTTCACGTATCGCGAGATCAAGTTCTGCCAGATCGTGACGACCGTCGCCGCCAACGCGCTCGAGAACGCGACGCTCTACGAATCGCTCGAGGTTGCGCACGCGCAGCTGACGGAAATCTCGAAGAAGGATCCGCTGACGGACGTCTTCAACCGCCGCTTCCTCTTCGAGCGGCTGGAAGTCGAGCTCGCGCGCGCGGCGCGCAAGGGCACCGACATGGCGTGCCTGCTGCTCGACGTGGACTTCTTCAAGCGCATCAACGACGACTTCGGACACCAGGCCGGGGACGCCGCGCTCATCGCGGTCAGCCAGGTGCTCCGCGGTTGCCTGCGAGGTCAGGACGTGGTCGGCCGGTACGGCGGCGAGGAGTTCCTCATCGTCCTGCCGGAGACCGACCGCGAGGGCGCGCGGCTCGTCGGCGAACGCATCCGGCGGTCCATCCGGGCCCATGCGTTCGAGGGCCTGGGCGGCCGCCGCGTGACGGTCTCGCTGGGCGCGGCCGTGCGCACCGCGGACGGCGGTGGCGCGGCTTGCATCGAGGCGCTCGTCGCCCAGGCGGACAAGGCTCTCTATCAAGCGAAGGCTAGCGGCCGGGATCGGACCGTCCTCTACGAGGCGGCTCCACCCGAAGCCGAGCACGACCAACCGTCCGTGGAAACCGCGGACGCTGTACCGGGGAAGGCAGGCTGACATGACGAACCAGGCAAGGCGACGCATTCTCGTCGTGGACGACGAGCCCGTGATCCGGCTCTTCATGCAAGAGCTGTTCGAGGACGAGGGCTACGACGTCGTGACGGCGCAGTCCATCGCCGAAGGGCTGGCCGAGCTGCGAGCAGGTGGCTTCAACCTCGTCGTGACCGACAAGAACCTGCCCGACGGGACGGGGTTTGAAATCGTGCACGCCGCCAAGTCGTCCGATCCCCCGTGCGAGGCCATGATCGTCACCGGCTACGCGTCGCTCGACTCGGCCGTGATGGCGCTGCAGATCGGCGCGTACGACTACATCCTCAAGCCCATCGAGGACGTGGACCTCCTGCTCGAGAAGGGTCGCAAGGCCATCGAGAAGCAGGCGCTCTGGATCGAGCTCAACGCCCTTCGCGCCAGCGCCGCGGCCACGGCCGCGCGAGAGGCTCCTGCCGGCGCCACGGCCCTGCCCTCCCTCGAAGAGCAGATCGCCGGCGGCCTGCCGCAGCTCATGAAGATGGCCGAACTGGGCGCTCTCATGCCCATGCTCGCCCACGAGATGCGCCAGCCGCTCGCGGGCATCAAGGGGTACGCGGACCTTCTCATGCACAAGAAGGATGTCCCGGAGAACCTGCGCGAGAAGCTCGCGGCCGTGCAGCAGCAGGCCACGCATCTGAGCGGCCTGCTCGACAGCATCACGACGTACTCGCGCGTCAACAAGGGCGCGATGACTCCGGTGGACGTCACGCGTGCCGTGGACACGGCCGTGTCGATCTTCCCCGTCCTCCAGAGCGGCGGGCGGTACGGCTTCTCGGTGAGCTCGGAGCCGCGCCTCCCGGCGGTTCTCGCCAGCCTCGGCTGCCTGCAGCAGGTCATCGTGAACCTGCTCAAGAACGCCAAGGACGCCGTGGACGAGAAGGGCAGCGGGAGCATCAGCGTGCGCCTGTTTCACGACCACGCGTCGGACGAGGTGTGCCTGGCCGTCGAGGACGAGGGCCCCGGCATCTCGGACGACGTCAAGGCGCGCCTGTTCACGCCGTTCTTCACGACGAAGGAAGAGGGCGTCGGCACGGGCCTCGGCCTCACGATCTGCCGTCAGATCGTCGCCGAGTGCGGCGGAAGCATCACGGTCGAGAACCGCCCGACGGGCGGAGCGGCGTTCACGGTGCGCCTGCCGGCCGCGCGCGAGGCTGTTCCGGCGACGGCGGGAAGCCGTTCGTGAAGAAGGCCGTCGTCGGCTCCGCGATCGCGCTCGTCACGCTCGCCGCGAGCGCCGCGCTCTACGGCGTGGTGTTCCAGCGCGAGGCTGACTCGCGCACGTGGATCGTGTCGAGCTACGCCGGATCCGTCCAGGTGCGCGTGGCGGGCGGCGACTGGCGCCCGGTCGAGCTCAAGACCGCCCTGACCGATGGAGACCTGATCCGGACCGGACCCGACGGCGAAGCGACGCTCCTCATGGAAAGCAGCCAGGTGACCGTGCGGGCCGCCAGCGAGCTCACCGTCGCGCAGCTCAACGCCGACGCCAGCCGCTTCCGGATCGCCGTCGGCCAGGTCTACGTCGAGGCCCGCGGCGATCACGTGAGCCTGCGCACCGACACGGGCACCCACGTGGACACGAGCGAGGCCGGCCTCGGCATGACGGTCCGCCCCGACGGCTGGACGCAGGTCAAGGTGCGGCGCGGCGACGCCAGCTTCACCGCAGAGGGACAGACGCAGCACCTGAAGGAAGGCGAGGAGTCGCACGCGGCCGTCGGCAAGCCGCCGAGCACGCCCGTGCCGATCCCCGAGTCCATCCTGCTCAACGTTCAGTTCCCGGACCAGGACACGTTCAACGTGCAGCTGGCGCGCGTGGAGGGTCGGGCCGACCCGGGCGCGCGCGTGCGCATCAAGGGCCAGGAGATAGCCGTGAGCGAGGACGGCCGCTGGTCCGCGGAGGTTCCGCTCGACGAGGGCGTCAACCAGATCGAGGTGGAAGCGAGTGACTCGCTCGGCGTGAGTCAGGTCGCGCGATCGCAGCCGTTGAGAGTGGACACCACGGCACCCGGGCTGTCCGGGGCCGCGTTCGGCTCTCGCCGCGTCGGCGCCAGCGGGGGCGCAACCATCCCCGACGGGAGGTCGAGTCCATGAAGATCCGCCTCATCCACAAGCTGAGCGGCCTGCTCCTTCTCTGTGGCGTCGTGCCGCTCGTTGCGGTCTCGTGGCTCCTGATCGGCATCGGGCGCGACCAGGTGCGCGCCAGCGTCGAGCAGGTCCACCGGCTCGAGGCCGGCTCCGCCGCGTCGAACGTGTCGGACTTCCTGCAGCGCTGCCGCAACCGGCTCGTGATGGACCTCGAGGGCAGCATCACGCTCATGCCCGACAAGGACGTCCAGAGCACGCTCGTGTGGATGCTGGGCAAGCAGGACAACATCGTCACGTTCCGGATTCTCGCTGCGCACGACGACCGCGGGATCCCCATCGGCGAGTTCGTGCACCTCCCCGCCGAGTCCATCCCCGCCGAGCATCGCCCCTCGTTCCTCGTCGCGAGCGAGGATGTCCGGGAGTTCGCCAGCCGGCTTCCGCTGGCGGAAGCGCTCAAGACCGGCGAAGTGCGCCTCTCCGAGGCCTACGTCAACCAGCGGCGCGGCGAGGCGCTCATCGCCATGGCCGTGCCCATCCTGGACCGCCTCGGGCAGGTGCGCGCGGTCGTCTCCGGCGAGATCAGCCTCCGCGAGGTTCAGCGGATCGTGTCCGACATGCGGCTGGGCAAGCACGGATTCGCCTTCCTCGTGGACGCCAAGGGACGACCGGTCGCTCACCCGGAGTTCGACCGCGTCCGCTCCGGCGCCAGCATGTCCGACGTCGCCATCGTGGCCTCCGCGCTCATGAGCCGCCGCGCGGGCACGCTGGCGTTCGAGGACGAGAGCGGCGACCAGCTCGGCGCTCACGCGCCCGTCTTCTGGGGAGGCTGGCACCTCGTCGTGCAGCAGCCGGCCGGGGACGCTTACGCTCCGGTCACCGACATGGTGCGCCGCGCGGCCTTCATCCTGGCGGTCGCGCTCGTCGTGGCCGTCGCGCTCGGCGGCGCGTGGGTGCGCTCGCTGGTGGGTCCGCTGCACGTGGTCATGGACGGCATGCGACGGATCGTGGACGGACAGTTCGGGCACCGGCTGGACGCCAAGGGATCGGACGAGGTGGGCGAGCTCGCGAACGCCTTCAACCTCATGGGCCGCATGCTCCAGGGCTACAAGCAAGAGATCGAGGGCTGGAACCGGGAGCTCCAGGAGCGCGTCGAGGCGAAGAGTCGCGCGCTCGAGTCCACCCAGGCGCAGCTCGTCCAGTCCGCCAAGCTCGCCGCCATCGGACAGCTCGGCGCGGGCGTCGCGCACGAGCTCAACAACCCGCTCGCCGGAGTCGTCGGCCAGACGACGCTTCTCAAGAGGCGATTGCTGAAGCTCGCGCTGCCCAGGGAGGAGAGCGACAGGCTGCAGAACTACATCGCGCTCATCGAGGGAGAGGCATCGCGATGCCGCGAGATCGTGCACGGCCTGCTGTCGTTCTCTCAGGCGGGCACGGCCGGAGCCGAGATCGTGAACATCAACGACACCGTGGCCTCGTTCCTGGTGCTCGTGCAGGCCAACGTGCGCTCGTCCGGCGTGACGACCACGACGGAGTTCGGCGAGGACCTGCCGCAGGTGGAGGCCAGCCAGCACCAGCTGCAGCAGGTGTTGATGCACCTCGTGTCGAATGCCGTTCAGGCCATGCCTGACGGCGGCGGCATCCACTTCCTCACGCGGCGGGAGGGACAGGGCGTGGCGATTGACGTGAGCGACAACGGTCGCGGCATCGCGGCCGATCACCTCGATCGCGTCTTCGAGCCCTTCTTCACGACCAAGGAAGACTGGAAGAGCCCCGGCCTCGGTCTCTCGGTGTGCTACTCGATCATCGAGTCTCACGGCGGGAAGATCACGTGCTCGAGCGAGGAGGGACGCGGCACCACGTTCACGATCGTGCTGCCTCCCGCGGGTCACGTTGCCCGCCGCGCGGCGCGCGCCTCCGGCGAAGAGCCGGTCGGCCTGCGGCGCGGGCGCACGCCGGCAGCCACGGGAGCCTGACGCCATGGCCAACCACCGAATGCGCACGCTGCTCGCGCTCGCCTGGCTGGCGCTTCTCCCTGCCCGCGCGGACGCGAGCCGCCCCTCCGCGCTCGCCGTGAGCCCGTCGTCGCTCACGGTGACCGCCACGAACGGGGCCACGTCCGACATCACGCTCCAGGCGCGCTCGGCCAGCGGCGAGCCGATCGCCGGGATCACGTGGCTCGCCGAAACGAGCTTCGGCTCGATCACGACCGTGACCGAGCGGAGCCCCGGGACCTACGTGGCGCAGGTGGCCGTCCCCCCGTCGGACATGCCGCGGGTCGCGATCATCGTCTTCTCTCCCCAGGGCGACGAGGGCGTGGCTCCCGCATGGGCCGCCTTGCCCATCTCCGTCCGGACTCCCCTGTCAGCCCGCACCGAACCCCGGAGCCAGATCAGCGCCCGCGTGGGCGCCATGACGTTCGGTCCCGTCGAGGCGGCGCGCGATGGCACGTTCGCGCTGGACATGATCGTTCCCCCGGGGAGCCGCCAGACCGAACTGCGCCTGGTGGACGCCGCCGGCAACGAAACGCGCACGAGCCTTCCCGTTCCCGTGCGCCCGCACGATCCGCTGACCGTGGCGCTCGACCGCCATCGCATCACGACGGATGGCACCTCCGTGGCGCGCGTGTTCGCGTTCGCGTTTGACGACGCGGGCGCGCCGCTCCGGGACGCGCGGCCCACCGGCACGGCGAGCATCGGCGACCTGTCGGCGTTCGAGCCGCTCGATGCGGGCGTCTTCGTCGCCCAGTACGCGGCCCCGCGCGATGGCGGCGAGGGCGTCGCCGACATCGAGGTCCGGTTGCCGTGGCGCGGCCAGGCTCATGCCGAGGTGGACCGCATCGCGCTCGCCAGGGGCCTGCCGGGCGGGCTCGACCTGAGCGCCGCACCCCTGCAGATCGTCGCGGGCGAGACGCGCGAGGTCGCGCTTCTCGTGCGCGTCCGCGACGCCGCCGGCAACGCCTTGCCGGGCCAGCCCGTCCAGTTCTTCGCGGATCGCGGCGAACTCAGCGCCTCGACGGACCGCGGGGACGGCACGTACTCGGCCGTCCTCGCGCCGCCCGTCACGGTCGAGTCGGGCTCGATCGAAGTCAAGGCGCTCCTGTCGGTGGGCGGGGCGCTCCGCACGCCCGTCGGCATCACGGTCACCGCGGATCCGACGACCGTCCCGACGTCATGGCGGGCGTTCTCTCTCATCACGGCCGTCGTCACGGACGCCGAGGGCGAGCCCATTCCCGGCGAGATCGTCCTGTTCCACATGACGCGCGGGGACGGCACGGTGACGCCGGCGGCGATGACGCACGCCGAGGGGCAGGCGTTCGCGGATTTCGCCGCCGATCCGACCGAGGAGATCGTGACGGTCCGCGCGACTTCGTCCAGCGTTCCGTCCCTCTTCTCCGAGGTGCGGATCGAAAAGCGCACGACCGGGAACTTCATGATCGTGTCGCGGCCAGCCGTGGTCGCGCGCGGTGGCCAGTCCAAGGCCGTCATGGTGCTCGACGAGGACCGGCGCCTGCTGCAGGACGCGATCCTCCTCGATGTCGTGTCGGGCGCGCCGCAGCGGCTCCTGGCCTCCGCCGATCCGTCCCGCCTCCCCGCCGATGGGATCTCGCAAGCGCAGCTGACCGCGCAGTTGCTCGACGCGCACGGCAATGCGGTGCGCGATCAGGCGCTCGCCTGGTCCGTGGATCGCGGCACCGTGGCCGGCGACAGCGAGCGCGATGACGGCTCGCACGAGAGCGTGTTCACGGCCCCCAACGGCGCGGGCTCGGGACGCTGCGTCGTCACGGTCAGTCACGCGGGATCCGGCCTGACGGCGACGGTTCCGATCGCGCTGGATCCGGGACCGCCGGCTCGGCTGGATGTCGCCCTGGATCGGAATGAGATGCCGGCGGACGGCACGTCGCGCGCGGTCGTGACCGCCACCGTGACGGACGCGTCCGGCACGCCGATTCCTGGGCTCTCTCTCACCTTCGACGCCACGGGCGGCGACGTGACGCTGGATCCCGGCGGCACCACGGACGGCGCCGGCCGCGCCAGCGCGACCGCCATCGCGTCCATGATGCCGGGACCGGTGACGATCGTCGTGACGGCCACCGAGAGCGGGCTGACCGGTTCGGCGAACCTGACGCTGGTCGCGCTCCGGCCGGAGCGTCTCACGGTGTCGGCCCGCCCTGCCGTGATCCGCGCGGACGGCGTCGATCGATCGGAAATCCTCGCGACGGTCGAGGATGCGCAGGGCGGCCGGCTGGAGAACGAGATCCTGCGCTTCGAAGTTGACGGACAGGCCCGGCTCACGTCCGTGCAGGTCCGCTCGAACGCCGACGGCGAAGCGCGCACGCATCTCTCGGGAACGCAGGCCGAGACCGCCGTCGTGCGCGTGACGCCGGTCCGCGCGACGGCACTGGCGGAGAGGGTCAGCGTGCAGCTCATCGCTCCGATGACCGTCACGATTGCGGCGGGCGCGCCGGCCTGCGAGGGCGCCGTGAACCTGACGGCGACGGCCACCTCCCCCGCTGCGTTCGCGTGGGACTGGACCGGCGACGGCGTCACGGACGCCACGGGCGACGCGGTCATCGCCTCGCTCTCCGCCGGAACGCATGTCGTGACCGTCACCGCGCGCGACGCCGCGGGGAGCGAGGTCCGTGCCAGCACGCCCGTGACTGTTCTCGCTGGACCCGTGGCGGTCGTCGCCGGCACGCCGGCCCGCGTGGACTCGGGCGACAGCGTGCTCCTCGACGCGTCGGCCTCGACGGGCGCCACGGCCGCTCCAGCGTTCGAATGGGATCTCGACGGGGATGGCGGCATCGACGCGACGACCCCCTTGGTTTCCTGGACCGCGCCCGACGGCCTGCAGACAGCCGTGCTCACGGTTCGCGACGTCAACGGCTGCTCGACGCGAACGGAGATCGAAATCCTGTTCGGCGACCCGCCGGACCTCGCGACGACGCTCGCCGTCGCCGGTGCCGCGCGCCTGACGCCCGGCGAGACGACGACGCTGCGCACCGGGTGGGCGAACCTCGGACCGGGCGAGGCGATCGGCGCGCGGGTCGTGCTCACGCTCGACGGCCCCGCGACGTTCGATGGCGGGACGCTCCCGGCCGGCGGCACGCTGCGCACGCCACAGGAAGCCGCCTTCGATCTGGGCACGCTCGCGGCGTCCGACGCCGGGGACTTCGTGGTCGGCGTGATCGCGGGCCAGCAGTTCGCCGGCACCGTCGCGACCGTCCAGGCGCAGGCGCGCATCAGCGCCGCCGTGGCGGACCGGCAGCCGGGCAACGACATCGCGACGGCGAGTCTCATCGTCGAGCGTGACATCGACCTCGCGATCGTCGTGCGACCGCAACCGGCCGGGACCGTGGCCGCCGGCGAGGCCCTCACGGTGACGCTTGACGTGACCAACAACGCCGTGTCCGACGCCCCCGACGCCGTGGCGGAGCTCTCCTGGGACGCGCTCCTCTATCAGCGTGATGGCGCCGTCACGCAGGGCACGGCACGGTTCGACCTCGGCACGGTTCCCGCGCGCACCAGCGTCACGCGCGTCATCACGGGCCGGGTCCGCGACCCGCTGCCGAGCCACTTGCATGCCATCGCGCTCGTCGGCCAGGCCTTCCACGCCGGCGTGGATCGCAATCCGGCCGACAACACCTCCCGCGTGACGGTCATGGCCACGGCGGCGCCGGATCTGGCCGTGACCCTGCAGGCCAACCCCACGCGCAGCCCGGCGCTCCCGGGCGACGCGGTGGAGTTCATCGCCACTTGGCGGAACGAGGGAACGACCGCGGCCATCGGCGCGATCCTGGCTGCCAGCATGACGCCGCGGACGCTGGCAGGTCTTCTCGACAACCCTCACGGGGGCGTCCTCTCGGGCGACGAGCTCGTGTTCGCGCTCGGCAACGTCGCTGCCGGCGCCTCGGGCACGCTGCGGTGGGTCGCCCGCCTGTCCACCGATCTGCCCGACGGCCTGACATCCGCCTGCAACGAAGCGCGCGTGGAGGAGAGCCCCCGGCTGGACTCCGATCCGTCCGACGACCGCGACCAGCGCTGCATCAGCATCAACACCGCGCCGGATCTCGTCGTGACGATCGCCGGGCCGGCGAGCGCGCCTGCCGGAGCCTCGGCGACGCTCACCGTGACGGTGACCAACGCGGGCGCCCGCGCCAGCGGCGTGGACGCCGAGGTCCGGCTCTCGGGCGCGATGGCCGCGAGCGGCGGACAGCCCGCGACGGATCCTCTGGTGATCCGGCAGGCGCTCGGCGTCATCGAGACGGGTGGCTCCGCGACGTTCCAGATTCCTCTCGTCATCCCGTGCCCTCAGCCAGACGCGGACCCGATCCTGGCGGTGACGGCCGTGGCCGAACGCGGCGGCGCCGTCGCCAGCCCCGTCGCCACGACGGCCGTCGCGATCCTGGCGCGGCCGGACATCGAGCCGGCGCTGTCCCTTCCGCCGTCCGCGCGGGCGGGCGAGACGCTGCGTTACACGCTGGCCGTCACGAACGTCGGCTGCGCCCCGTGCGATGACGCGCGCGTGCGCCTGGCCTGGGACGCGTCGCTCGCGCCGCTCCCCGCGCAGCCGCTCGATCTCGTGGTCGGGCGGGTGCTCGCCGGCGCATCGAGCTCGGTGAGCGGCACGCTCGACGCCGCGGGCGTGCTGCCCGCCGAAGTCAACGGCCTGCAGGTCGTCGCCGTGGCCACCTGCACGGCCGACGCGCAGCCCGCCAACGACATGGCCGCGGCCAGCATGACGCTCCTGGCCTCTCCTGATGTCCTCGTCACCGCCGTCGACATGCCCGCCTCTCTCGACGCGGGCGACGTCGGGACCGCGACGGTTCATGTCCGCAACGACGGCGCGACGACCGCCGTCGCGCCGTCGGTCGTGCTCGCCGGCCCCGGCCCCGCCTTCTTCGCCAGCCTCACGCCGGCCAGCGTCACCCTCGCGGATCTGCCTCCGGGCGGGTCGTCGTCGGCTGACTTCGTGCTCGGCGTGGCCAGCACGCTGGAGAACGCCCAGGCCGACATCGCGCTCCAGGCGACGGTCTCCTGCTCGGGTGACTCGAATCGCGCCAACGACACGGCCACGCCGACTCTCAGGCTCCTCGCCCAACCCGACCTGGGCGTCACGATGACCATCACGACGGCCACGGACCCGCCGCTTCCCGGCGATGCCGTGACAGTGCGACTCACCGTGACGAGCCTCGGGACCACGGCGTCGCGGGGCGGCTCGCTGACGCTCGAGCGCGATCCGTCAGTTCTCCTCGCCACGACCCCGATTGACGCGGGCGCGATCGCCACTCGATCCCTTCCGGACCTCGATTCCGGCGCGCGCGCCTACCTGACCTTCCGGTTCGTCCTCACCTCGCCCCTGCCGCTCGGGATTGACGCGACGCCGCTCACGGCCACCGTGAGCGATCCGCTGGACACCAACGCCCCCAACGACACCGCCACCCGCGACCTCCAGCTCGGCGAGTCGGTGGATCTCGACATGGACGTGTCGCTCGCGACGGAGACGAACCCGGCGCGGGCCGGGCAGGCGGTGCGCTTGAGCCTTCGCGCGGCGAATGTCGGCGGCCGGGATGCCGTGGGCGTCACGGCGGCGGCGACCTGGGATCCCGCGCTGGTGGCCTCCGTGACGGGAATCCCCGCGGGCGGCGTGCTGACCCCCGGGCGCCTGGACTGGCCCGTCGGCGCGCTGGCCAGCCGCGGCGCGACTCCATCCTGGGACGTGCAGTTCGTGCTCGCGCCCGCGATGCCTGCCATGACGAACCTGCTGAACGTGACCGCCTGGCTCATGGCGGACCCCGCGACGAATCCCGAGAACGTCCTCGCGAACAACCAGGACACGGCGCAGGCGACCATCGCGGCCGAGGCCGATCTGTGCACGAGCCTGACCGCGACGCTCGACACGCCGCGCGCTCTCCCCGGCTCGCGCGTCTCGTACGACGTCCGCGTCGTGAACGCGGGATCCACGACGGCGACCGGCGTCCAGGTCACCCTGGTCGCGGACCCCTTCCTCGGTGGTCCGGCAAGCGCGATCCCGGCGCCGACGACCATCGCCGCGAGCACCGTCACGTGGACGGTCGCGGACCTGTCTCCGGGCGCGTCGCAGGCGTTCCGGGCCGACTACGTCATCCCCGCCCTGCCGCCCGGACAATCGGTCGTGACCGTCTCGACCAGCGCCGGCGCGACGGCGCCCGAGGACATCCCTGCCGGGTGCGCCTCGACCGCGGCTCACGCCCTGGTCGTGACGACCGATCCCGACCTGGCCGTCAGCAAGAGCCTCGTGTCCGCGACCGAGACGCCGGCCCGCCGCGGGACCCGGCTGACCTACGAGGTCATGGTCACCAACACGGGGAACTCCGCCTCGATGCCCGCCACGCTCGTGGACACCTACCCCTCGCAGACGACGGTCGTCTCCACGGTGCCCGCGGCCACCGTCGGTGGCGGCACCATCACGTGGTCCGTGGGGAGCCTCGGTCCGGGCGCGTCCGTCCCGCATCGCGCCGTGCTGGAGGTCCTGACGACGCTGCCGGTGGGCGTGCACGTGCTCAGCAACCTGGCGGACGTGTCGTCGCCGGGAGATCCCAACCCGGCGAACGACTCGGCCTCGCACGCCATGAGCCTGAGCCTCGACGTGGATCTGGCCCCCGAGATGACGTGCGTCGCGGCTCCGCCGCCCGCGCTGCCAGGATCGCTCATCTCGTGCACCGGAACCGTGAGCAACCAGGGTTCCTACCCCGCCACGAATGCCCGGCTCCTCGTGGACGCGGGGCCACTGGCCCTGGTGGAGGGCAGCGCCGCGCGCACGGCGACCGTGCCGCTCGGCTCGACGATCGCGCCCCTGGGGGTGGCGCCCTTCTCGTTCGCCGTGCGCGCCGGTGGCGTGCTGCCGGCGCTCGCGAACACCGTGTCCGTGACGGCCACGGCCGCGGCCGACGAGCCGGACGCGGATCCCGCGGACGACACCGCCGTGCGCGACGTGCCCGTGCTCGCGTGGACCGATCTCGCCCTCACGGTGACGGCCACCGATGTCAACGGGCCGCCCCTGGTGGCGGGCGACATCCTGGCCTGCACGCTGTCAATCTCGAACGCGCGCGGCACGACGCCCGCCGTGCCGATCAGCGCGACGGCAAGCTACGACGCCGGGATCCTGGACCTGCAGCCCGGTGGCGACATGTCGGGCGGCGCCGGCGCCCTCACGGGCTCGGTGACCGCGCCGCTGGCGCCGACCGACGCGCCAGCGCGCCTGAACTTCTCGCTGCGCGTCAAGGCGACGCTTCCCCGTCCCGAGAACCCGATGACGATCTGCGGCGCCGTCTCGACGCCGGGCGAGCAGTTCCCCAATGACAACCAGGCCTGCGCCGCGCGAGGCGTGGCGCTCGCATGGCCCGATCTCGTGACGCTGCTTGCCGTCAGCGCTCCGACCACCCCGGCGCAGCCGGGTCAGGTCATCGAGTATCAGGCCACGGTCGAGAACCGCGGCACGACCACGGCCACGGGGATCACCCTCGTCCACGATCGCGACGAGACCATGACGACCGCGCTTCAGTGGTCGTCGCTGCCCGGCACGGACGACGGATCCGTCGTGTCGCTGTCCCTTCCCCCGCTCGGCCCCGGCGCGACGCTGCCGGTGACGTTCCGGCTCGGCCTGGGCGCGACCATGCCGGCGCCCGACATCACGATGCCCGCGACCGCCTGCGCTTCGGCCGCGGAGACCGACCGGGACCCGTCGAACGACTGCGGCTCGACCTCGCTGGCCATTCGCGCGCCGATTGACGCCGAGGTCACGATGACGGCCGCGCCGTCCGCCGGATGCGTCGCCGGCTCGCAGGTCATGCTCACCCTCACGGCGTCCAACCAGCTGGGCCTCGCGCCCGCAACCTCCGCGAGCGTGACGGTCCAGCTCCCGCCCGAGATGACGGTGACTGCCGCGCCCGGATCCGTGCCCGGTTCGGTGCCGCTCCGGTTCGACCTCGGCACGATCGCGCCCGGCGCTTCGCTCCCGCCGCGGCAAGTCACCGTGCAGGTCGCGAGCGTCCTTCCCGCGGCCAGCAACCCCCTCGCCGCGATCGCGCGCATCACGCACGCGGCCCCGGCGTTCGAGGCGAACGCGGCCAACGATCAGGCGACCACCACGACGACCTGCACGGCCGAGGCGGACCTGGTCGCCACCCTCACCCGCGTCGGCGCGGCGCCGGCGCCGGGCCAGCCCGTCACGTGGCGCGCCTCGTGGCGCAACGCCGGAACCACGGCCGCGGCCGGAACGACGCTCGAGATCGCGGATGACGCGGCCCTCGTCACGCCGCGCGCCGGCCTCGATCCGGGGAGCATGGCCCGGACCTACGCGCTCGGCGCCCTCGCCGTGGGCGCGACCGGGAGCCTGGACCTCGCGTACACCGTGCGCTCGTCCATGCCTGCCCTCGAGAACCTCCTGGTCGAGAGGATCACGCTGAGGACGACGACGCCGGAGAGCAACCTCGCGGACAACGTCGCGCGCGTGGAGGACACGATTTCGGCCCGACCCGACCTGTGGTCCGACATCGCGCTCGCGACGGCCACGACCCCGGTCGTCGCCGGCGACACGATCACCGCCACGATCACGCATGGCAACCGAGGAACGACCGCGTCCGCAGGCACGCTCGTCGTGACGCTCGATCCGAGCGTCACGTTCGTCTCGGCGAGCGCGGGCGCGGACACGTCGGGGCTGCCTGCCGTGCGCTTCAACCTCGCCTCCGTGGCCCCCGGCGCCACCGCGACCTCCACGGTCGTGATGCGCGTGAACCCCGTGCTCCCGGCGCCCGGAGGCAACCTCGCAGCGACCTCTCGCGTCACGGCGGCGCTGCCGGATTCGGATGCGTCGAACGACGCGCGGGCCGCCGCCGTCCCCTACGTCGCGTTCCCGGACCTCGTGACGACCATCCGGCTGACGTCGCCCGCGCCGCCCACGCTGAGCGCCGGGCAGACGCTCTTCGGCGAGATCTCCGTGGAGAACCGCGGCACGACCCGCGCCACCGGCGCCGGCGCGACCGTGACGCCCCTCGAGGCTGGCATCGTCGCCTCCGCGGCGTGCCTCGACGGCCCGTGCACGATCAGCGGCGGCGCCATCACGTGGAGCCTGGGCCAGGTGAACGTGGCGCCGGGCGTGCCGGTCACGAAGAGGTTCAGCCTGGCCATGGCCTCGACGCTGCCCTCCACGAGCAACACGCTCACGGTCGAGGCGCGGGCCTACGGCAACGAGAGCGAGAGCAACGCCGCCAACAACGTTGCATCGGCCATCGCCACCGTCGAGGGCAGGCCGGACCTGCGCCTCGTCTCCATGATCCCGAGCGCGTCCGTGGTGCGACCCGGCGACCTCCTGCGCGTGGACTATCTCTACGACAACGTCGGGTCGGCGCCGGCCGACCCCGCCGAACTCGCCGTGGCCTACGACGCGACGGCGCTGGCCCACCTGTTCTCCACGGGCGGCACGGCTGCCGGTGGCGTCCTGACGTTCGACTGGGGCGCGCCGCTCCAGCCCGGCACGTCCGCGCCCGAGCGGGCGACGTTCTTCGTCCAGTCGCTGCCCGCGCCCCCGGCGGTGCGGGAGCTGGCCCAGGACGCGATCGCCCGCGAGCGCGCGCCGCTGCTGACGAGCCGCGACGCCAACCCGGCCGACAACGCGGCCACGCTCAAGGTCACGGGCTGCTACGTGGACGTGCGCATGTACTTCGCGCCCGAGAACCTCTCCGTCTGCATGGGCAGCGGCATCACGATCACGGCGGACGCGACGCCCGCGTCGGGCGTCACCTGGACGTGGACCGAGCTGTCGGGAGCGGGCACGTTCTCGAGCACGACCTCGCGCGTCACGACGTACTTCCCGCCCACGACGCCGCAGGGCGCCACCTATTCGGTCCGGGTGCGCGTCGCCGACGCCGCGAACCCGGCGTGCTTCAAGGACGCGACCGTCACCGTGACGACATCGGCGACGTGCTCGCCCTGCGGGTGCAACCCTCCGAAGTCCAACGTGCAGTACGAGGGAACCTTCTCGCGCTGGGATCGCTTCGGCGACCGCTCGGCGACCCAGGGGGAGAACGTGGCGTTCCGCGTGCGGCTCAGCACGACGAACTCGTCCCGATCGGGCTGGCTCCTCGGCGGGCCCGGCAACTCGCGCATGACGTTCACGGACGGCACCCGGACGTGGACGGGCTGGCTGTCCGGGGACATCTGGATCGAGTGCGCCCGCTTCTACCTCGCGGAGTTCGGGCCCGCGGTCGTCCCCGCCAACATGACCCCGGGGACCTACACGCTGCGCTTCGAGTTCGTCACCCGCGACAACTGCGGGGGACCGATCACGCGGGACTGGGACAACAACAACAACGCGCAGCGCGTGCAGATCCTCGCGGCTCCGGCCGGCAACTCCGGCATCACGTTCACCGACTGGGGCCCCTCGCAGGAGCCTTGAGGGAGCTCGAGCAGCACGGGGGCCTGCTCCCCGCCGTGAGCTCAGGCGCTCCGCGGCCACCCGCAAGCCCCTGCTCCACGCGCACGAGGCCGCGCCGTCGCGTTGGATAGCCGGAGAGTGCCGCCTTCGGGACCAGAGCCCCTCGTCCGCCTGGGCCAGAATCGCCCCGTTACGCCCCTGTTGCGGCCCGAGAACCACCCCTGGGGACGCCGGTTTCGACGGGAATTGACCCAGGGGTCGGTCAAGTCAAGGTGCGTGGATCGGTTCCCCTGGACGGTCGGCGGTGCCAGGCCGCACCATCTGGCCAACATCAACCGCAGCTCACCCCGGAACGGCGTGGTGCCGTGACGGCGGATTGGGGACGGCGAGGGGCCGCCCGGTGACGCGGCACCGTCGACGCGGTTCGACGGGGAAGGGATTCCATCATGAAGAAGGCACTCACGCTTCTCGCGCTCGGTTCGCTCGCGGCCGCCTCGTTCGGCTGCGCGCTGACCGACTACCCCGCCATGGGGGTCCACAACAAGAGCCACGGCGTCATCGGCTGCAGCAGCGACGACCGGATGGCCAACAACCAGCAGACCCTCGAGGCCGCCACCCGCTCGCTGCTCTACACGAGCACGTTCGGTGAGGCCACGACGGGCAGCTGCTCGACCGGCTTCGATCCCGGCGTCACGCTCAACACCGTGACCAACCAGGACGCGCGGGACTGGAACCGCTTCGTGGCCGACTACGTGTTCTTCGGCGAAGCGCAGGTCTTCGGGACCGGCCCGTTCACCGGCACGTGGATGCTCGGCGCGGTCAAGGACAACGCCGACGGTTCGCGCCGCATCAACAGCTACTTCCGTCCGCAGACGACCGCGTTCTCGTGCGTCGGCGATGCGGTTGACGGCCGCTACGGCGGGCCCGAGGGCCTGCTCGTGGGCGACGGCCTGACCCGTCTCCCCGGCCTGTCGGTCGAGACCCTGTCGGTCGACGGCCGCACGGGCAACCAGTTCTGCGGCAACATCGCCGCCGTCTCGGCTCACCGCGCCTCCGAGGGCTACTCGACCTACTGGGCGTTCAACGGCCGTGCGTATGAGGGCCGCCTGGTCTTCACGCCCATCACGCGCCGTGAGGGCCTCGCCAACGTGCTCAACGGCGGCACCATGGACATCACGGTCCAGGGCGTCACCGTCACGGTTCGTGGCAACCTCAACGCCAATGGCTCCGTGTCCGCCGACATCCTCGGCGCCTCGGCCAATGGCGTGTCCTACCAGGCTGAGAACCCCATCCGCCTGACCGTCCCCGCCGTCGGCAACTTCAAGACCGTCAAGGTCGAGAACATGACCGACGCCGAGGCCGTTCGCGCCGCGGACTTCGCCATCCAGGCTGGCCTGGCTGACCGGAGCTGGGACTTCCAGGGCACGATCGTCCCCGAGCTGGGCGTCAAGCTCCCGCCGGTGGCGATGCTGGTCTCCGAGGCTTCCCTCCGTCGCTTCATCGACGGCGCGGTGCCCGGCACGGACCGCTTCGGCAACTGATTCGTCAGTCGCCAACGGCGCCGGTCGCGAGACCGGCGCCGGATTCCGGGCGGTTCCCTCGCGGGGCCGCCCGGTTTCAATTTCGGAAGGGGCTCTTCGCGGTTGATGTCCCCGGCTCGGCACCGGACCGGCTGGCCCGGCCGCCGCGACCGCGACCCTCCTCAGCGCGCCAGCGCACAGACCGTCAGAGCAGCCCGAGGAGTCGCCGGCGCAACGCGTCGAACGCGGCGGCGGCCGCTCGCAGCCGCACGTCGTCCCGCGACCCGGGGAACGTGGCCGATGCCGCCACCGTGCGTCCGTCCGGCGCCGCGACGGCCCAGTGAACGAGCCCCACGGGCTTCTCCGCCGTGGCGCCGCCCGGACCCGCGATGCCGGTGATCCCGATCCCGAAGTCGGCGCGACCCGCGCGCCTCGCGCCGGATGCCATCGCGGCGGCGACCTCGGCGGATACCGCGCCATGCGCCAGCAGCAGCTCCGCCGGCACGCCGAGCAGCAGCATCTTGGCGTCGTCCGAGTACGTGACGAGGCCGGCGCGAAACACGTCGGAACAGCCGGCGATCGCCGTGACCTGCTGCGCCAGCAATCCCCCGGTGCAGGACTCCGCCACGGCGAGCGTCTCGCCCCGCTCGCGCAACACCGCCAGCACGACCTCGACGCACGGAAGACCCGTCGCGGACACGAGGTCGGAGCCCATGTGGGCTGAGGCCGCCGCGATCGCCCGGCCGAGCGCCTCGCGATCGGGATCCGCGAGCACGAGCCTCACCTCGCCTGGCCGCGCGAGCCATCCCACCGAGGCGATGGCCGCGAGCTCCGGAACCCGGCTCGCGCGAGCCACCGCGTCGCTCTCGCCGATGCCGGCCAGGACCAGGGTCGCCGCGGGCCATGGCTCCGCGGGCGGCGCCCCCTGCGCGGCCAGGAACTCCGCCGCCGCGTCCAGCGCGGCCGGCGCCATGGGCTGGAGCTCTCCCGGAGGCCCCGGCAGGAGAACCAGCACCGACGATCCGGTCGCCAGAACCGCCCCGACCGCGAACCCCGTGACGTTCGCGATCGGCCTCGCGCCTTCGGGAAGTAGCGCCTGACGGAGCGATGGCGCGGGCGCCGCGCGGCCCCGCGCCGCATGGGCCTCCTCGATGCGGCGACGGGCTTCGGGATCCTCGATCGCGGTCCTGCCCGTGGCGTCGCAGGCCGCCTCGCGCGTGACGTCGTCGGGCGTGGGGCCGAGGCCGCCGGTGACCAGCACGAGATCGGCCGCGGCCAGCGCGGCGCTCATCTCGCGCGCGAGCACCGCGCGATCGTCGGGAAGGATCCTGACGCCGTGAACGGCCAGCCCCCGCCGGTGCAGGAGCCCGGACAGGAACGGGCCGTTGGCGTCGCTCGCCCCGGCCAGCAACTCGGTGCCGACGACCAGGATCTCCGCCCGCGGGCCGCCAGGGATCCGCGCGCCGGCGCGGCCCTGCTCAGCGGCCGGCGTCCGCGTCATCGGGTCCGGATTCGGCCAGCTCCGCCGGGACCGGGAGCTCGTCCGCCGGGCGACCCGTGAGCTGCAGGTACCAGGCCGCGGTGACCACCACGCCGATGGGCGTGACCAGCGTCATGAACAGCCCACCGGCGCCGAAACTGAGGTACCACGCCCGGGCCGCCAGCAGCACGAGCGCGAGCACCGCGGACGTCGCGAGGAGATGACGGCCGAGGCCGCGCAGGCGACTGCCGCCCGCGCCTGGCTGATCCGCGATGGCGCGCGAGCGGTCGAGCGCTTCCATGAAGCCGCAGTGCCGTTCCGCGATCACCGGGAACATCAGCACGTGGAAGCCGAAGTGCACGAAGAGCGCGGCCGACGCGAGGACCGGAATCCCCGGCGTGGTCAGCACGTCCGTGACGTTCGCGGCGGGCGCCGCGGACATCAGGCTGAACACGACGCCATCCAGGTCGTCGAGCATCGCCCAGAGCTTGAACGGCAGGCCCAGAAACACGCCGGCAACGAGCGCGACGGGCAGGTCGTCGAGCAGGTCCACGTGCTCGCGGAGCACGTCGAGGCGGCGACCGTGGAGCGCTCCCAGGGCAAGGCGGAACAGGGCCAGCAGCGCGGGGCCCAGAACGATCCAGCCCAGCAACTTGTTCGCGAGCGTCCACGCGGCCGCGGTCGCGAACAGCGCGAGCGCGGCCTGCGGCACGAGCAGGGCCATCGCGCCGCGACGGGCGCTGAGCATGACTTCCTTCACGACTCCTCCGTGCGGGACGCCTCGGAATCGACGTCCGGGGAGGAGGCTACCACCGCCGCGCTGCGGCGCCCTCGGCGCCACGCCGCCCAGAGGACGGCGAGCACGCCAGCCGCGGCAACCGGGGCATCGCCCCACCGGCTGAACGGCGAGGGCTCGTCCTCCGGGTGCACGGCAGCCAGGAGCAGCCCGCGATGGCCCTCCTCCATGCGCGCCACGATGCGTCCCGAGGGCGCGATGACGGCGGAGATCCCGCTGTTGGCGGCGCGCACGACGGGGAGGCGCATCTCCACGGCGCGCATCGCCGCGAAGCGAAGGTGCTGCTCGGGCATCCACGTGCCGTGGTACCAGCCGTCGTTGGTGATGTTGACCAGGATGTCGGCTCCGCCACGCGTCACGGCCAGCACGCGGGGCGACAGCACGATCTCGTAGCAAACGGAGAGCCCCCATCGCGCGCCTCCGCCCACCAGCGGCGCGTCCGATGCTCCGGGCTCGAAGTCCCCCACGGCCTGGACCACCTGGGGCAGGCGTCCGAGCACGCTCGGCATGGGGAGGTACTCGCCGAAGGGCACCAGCCGGCGCTTGTCGTATCGGTCACCGACTCCGTCAGGCCCCACGAGCAGCGCCGAGTTGAAGAAGCGCACGCCTTCTCCGCCCGCGCCGGGGCTCTCGACGACGGCACCCGCGATCACGACGGGCGGCACGTCGTGGTCGGCCGGCGGGCCGGCGCTCGCGGCCGCCTGCAACTGCTCGCGGACGGTCGCGAGGAGCCACGGCATGCGCGCGGTCGTGGACGGATGCGAGGACTCCGCCCAGATGATCGCGCGGGCACCCAGTCCGAGCGCGCGATCGGTGAGCGCGATCTGAACGCGGGCGAGGTCCCGGGCGTCCTCGGCGCTGCTGCGGATCTTGACTTGCTGCGGCTGAGCTCCCTGCACGACGGCGACGCGAACGCCGCGCACGGGCCAGTCCGGCCGGCCCGTCTCGCTGGTCACCCCCTCGACGGACATGGCCCACGCGGCCTTCCGGTCGAATCGGAGAGCCGCCTCGACGCCATGCGCCAGGGCCAGCACCACGAGCACGCCCGCGACGGCCGCCGCTCCCACCGCGCGGCGATCTGCCTGCCGGCGCCAGACCATGAGGCCGAGGATCGCGAGGGCGGCGTTCGCGAGCAGCACGACGGCCCCGAGCCCGTGCACGCCGGCCACGTCCGCGAAGCCCATGACGCTCGGATGCCCGGCTTGCGTCATGCCGGGGATGAGCCAGGGGAAACCGAGCGCGAAATGCGTGCGGACGATGTCCAGCAGCGCCCACGCCCAGGGCAGCGCCAGCAAGCCCCACGCCCCGCGCCGGCCGAGCGCCGCGCCGAGCATGCCCGCGAGAATCCCCCAGGGCGCGAGGATCACGTACCCGACGGCGTACATCGCGATCGCGGTTCCCAGCGACAGGCCGCCGTGAACGCGCATGACGACGATCATCCACCAGGACTGCGGGACGTGCAGCGCCGCCAGGTGCACGGCGCCAGCCAGCGCCCCCTCGCCCAGCGAGCATCCGCCCGCGCCGCGTGCCGGTCCATCCAGCGACGGCGCGAGGCCTGCCGTGCCGGGAGGCTGCGTGCGGCAGAGGCAGGCGAGCCAAGGGGCCCAGGCCACCCAGGCCAGCCAGCTCATGTCCACCGGGGGGAAGCTGGCGGCGACGAGAAGCCCCGACAGCGCCGCGCTCGCAAGGAGCACGCCCCGCGAACGGGTCACGGAGCCGCCTGCACCAAGCGCAGGACGGAGCCCGCGTCCACGCCCTCGTGCGCCAGCGCGCTGGCCAGGAGCGAGTCCTGGCCGGCGTCGGCCCGCGCCCTGCGCGCGCGTTCCTCATCCTCCACCAGGAAGCTGGCATCGGGCTGGCCCGCCACGGGCGTGAAGGACACGGTCGGGACCGTGCGTCGCGTCGCGGGCTCGAGGCACGCGGGGCACCCCTGGTTGACGGCCACGCTCGTCGCGCTGATGGACCAGCGGCGAGCGGTCGTCTCGGACAGGGGAGCGGCGGCCTGGCAGGACGCGCACGCGGCGTCCGCGCCGAGCACGCCGATGATGCCGCGCAGCAAGCCAATCTTGAGGGCGCCCGTGAGGCCCTGCCGCCCGAGCCACGCGAGCGCCGCGACCGCGTCGGCGGCGACGAAGCCCGCCACCACCGGCGCGCGCGACGCGGCGAGGAGCGCGCGCTCGAAGGACCGGGTCCCCGGGAGTTCCTCCGCCACGATGAGCGGCGCTCCCGACTGCATGGCCTCGTGAAGGCCGCCGGCGACCTCGTCGTCGTCACTGCCCGGGCAGGACGTGACGAACTCGGCGGGCGCCTCCTCGCCGATCCATGACGCGCCCGGAACGAGCCCGGCCAGCCGGGCGCCCAGCAGGTGCACGACCGTGCGCGCTCCCCCGCCGCAGGCGCCGACCACCAGCAGCAGGCCCTTGCGATCCGCGACGAGGGCCTCGACGGCCTCCTGCGCGGCGTCCTGTCCCTCAAAGATGTCTTCGATCTCGGATGACACGAAGCGCTGCTCGGCCAGCCAGACTTCGAGGCGGGCGGATTCCCAGCCGTCGCGCACGACATCCGCCACCGGCCGACGCGCGCGCAGACCGAGCTGGAACCGGCCGCGATCCCGCGCCGGGCCGCGAGCCGGCAGACCCGCGAGCTGCTCCACGAGCGCGACGACGGCCGCTGCACGCGCGCGCGCAGCGGGCAGCGGCTCGTTGGCCGCGAGATCGATCCGGCGCGTGCGCTGGGCCATGGCCTCCGCCAGCACCGAGCGCAGCCACACCTCGGGCGACGTGCCGTCGGTGCGCATGCCCGGGGCGAGCGGCTTCGTGCCCTCGCCATCGTCGAGCATGAACCGCGTGAGACCCGCCGCGGGATGCCAGACCGCCGCGCGCGCGGCGCCGAGATAGTCCCGCTCGACGGCCTCGCGCAAGAGCTTGGCGGGCAGGATGAGCGGCTCGATGACGCAGCCGGTGGCCTCGGCAATCGCGCTGACGGCGTCGCCGTGCAAGGGCGGCAGGGCCAGGCACAGGCGATGGCCATCGGCGGCGATCGGGTACGCGTTGTAGAGCTGCGCGAGCCTCGCCGGCAGCTGCGCGACGCTCCTTCCCTCGGCAGGCAGGCGGGGCGCGGGCAGCGCGCCCGAGGCGACTTCCTCGTCCAGGAAGTTCGAGAGCGCCTGGGGCGTGATCTTGCCGAGCCGGAGCAGGTGATACCCGACCGAGCCTCGCACCTGACGCTGCGCGCGCAGCGCCTCGTCGACCTGCTGCGCGGTGACGAGGCCACGAGCCACGAGCCGCTGACCGAGCCTGGAGTCGGTTCCGCCGGAGTTCATGCGCTCGTCAGGCCCGCTTGAGCCAGGTGCCGACCTTCTCCTCGCGCTTGAGCCGCTGTTCGGCGGCCTGCGCGTCGGCCTTCGTGGCGTACGGCCCGGCCTGGACCTTCACGTAGCCGGCATCCTCGATGACGCGCACCGGATAGCCCTTGCCGCGCAGGCGATCCGCCAGGCGCGTCGCCTCGGCGCGATCCTTGACAGCGGCGACCTGAATCACCCACGACTCGCCCGTCGGGATCCCGGCTGGCGCTGCCGCCGCCGTCGCGCGGGCCGCGGTGGGCCTCGGAGCAGCGGCCGTGGCGCGAGCCGCGGGCTCGACGACCCGCGACGCCGGCTGGCTCTTCGGAGGCGAGGTGGCCGCCGCGGCGGCGCTGGTCGGCCCCGGCACGGACGCACGAGGCGTCGGCGCGACCGGAACGGCCCCGACGGGCGGCGCGCCGCGCGCCGTGAGGTCCTTGCCGCCGAAGCCGTCCTCCGCCGCGAGATCCTCGCCATCGTGCTCGAGCGTTGCGGCCTCCGGCTCGGCTGCTGGCGCGGCGCCGGCGATGTCGTCCCCCGTGGACGCCCGGCTGCCGTACCAGCTGCCCAGGAGGAACGCTCCCACGACCAGCACGAGGACGGCGCCCGCCGCCAGCACGATCGTCGGGCGATCCATCTGGATCTCCAGGTACGACTCCGCGCGATCGTCCTCGAGTTCGGGCGCGGTCATCGGAGCTCCTTCGTGTCCGCAACCAGCACCTGCGCGACGCGCGAAGCCGCGGTCTCGCCCCCGGACCGGCGCGCTTGCTCTTCCATCGCGGCGCGCGCGGCCACGAGAGCGCGCTCGACCGCCGTCTTGCGCGATCCACTCTCGATGTCAGCGACGTTCTCCATGATGATCCTCGCGTCAAGACCGGCGCGATCGAGGCGAGCGCTCCGCAGGACGTCCCAGTGCTCGTCGGCGAGGGACTCCGCGGCGCGGGCGAGCGCGGCATCGCGAGCCTCGCCGAAGACCGCGACCAGGCTCGATTCGGCGCTCTGGAGCCTCTCGTTGAAGGCGGCGACGAGGTCCGCGATCTCGGCCATCTCGGCCTCGACGAGCTGCTCGCGGAACAGGGTCTCGGGGTCGCTCGCGCGTCCCGCCTCGACGATGCCGCAGCAGGCGAGGCCGTGCAGGACCACGCAGGTGTCATGGTTGGACAGGTACGACATGGAGCAGATCTGCGCCGCGCTCAAGCGCCCGTTGACGAGCGTGACCACGTGCGCCTCGTCCTCGGAGAGGTCGAGCTTGTAGAGGCGCGTCTCGCTATCGGGCAGGCGGTTCGGGACGCTGTCCAGCGTGCCGCCGAGACCCCGCATGATCTGCGACCAGCCGGCGCCGCGCTTGATGCCATCGAACAGGAGATTCTCGGTCGAGATGTTCACGGTGATGATGTCGCGCGTGTCGAGCTCGCCCATCTCGATGCTGTACGACCCCTGGCGCCACGAGAGCAGGTCGCGCACGACGTGCTCGACCTGAAGCTTGACGCCCTTCACGAGTTCGGCGGGCGTGATGTAGCCGAGCTCGACCAGGATGGTGCCCTGGCGCTTGCCCTGCCGGATGAGCCTGCCGGACTCGTCGTACTGCTCCGCCGAGATCATGCCCTCCCGCAGCAGGACCTCGCCGAGGCGATCGTCCCGGTCGCGCGACCGCGCGAAGATCACGCGGCCTGCCTCGACGTGAACGGCCTTGCTGATGCCCTCGCGCTCCGCCGTCACGATGGCGGTCTCGCGACTGCACAGGAGCTGGCCCAGGATCTCGCCCACGCTGAGCTCTTCGACGCGACCGGAGAGGGTCATGTCACGAGCCTGGCGCTCGTCGCGCTCCACGGGATCGCCGGCCAGGCTCATGCCGCCCCGGCGATGCGGATGCCGTTCCGCTGCCGCTCCTTGATCGCGATCATGGCCGAGTCCGCTGCCGCGACGAGGCCCTCGGCGTCCGTCGCGTGTTCCGGACAGCTCGCGATGCCGAACGAGGCCGTCAGGCGAACCTCGCCCGCCGCGCCCACGTGAAACGCCTCGGATGCCACGGCGTCCCGGATCCGCTCGGCCACCTCGAGCGCCGCCGTCACGTCCAGGCCTGGCAGGACCACGCAGAACTCGTCGCCGCCGTAGCGCATGACAGCATCGCCCGCCCTCACGGTGCGGATGAGACGGATCGCCAGCTCGCGCAGGACATGGCTGCCCATCGCGTGCCCGTGGCGGGCGTTGACGGCCTTCAGGTTGTCGATGTCGAGAAAGATGATCGACAGCGGCACGCCCGTCCGCCGCGCGTGCTCCACGTGCTGGGGCAGCGCCACCTCGAAGTAGCGCCGGTTCCAGGCGGAGGTGAGATCGTCCTTGAGGGAGAGCTCGGCCAGCTCGCGCATCTTGAGGGCGGTCGCGAGCGCAGCGGCGGTTTCCTCGTCTTCGGCGCCGTCGCGCACGGCAAGATCGGCGCCGGCGCGCAGCGCCTTGGCGGCCGAGAGCGCGTCAGGACAGCCCACGACCACGACGGGCGCCGGCGGGCCACCAGGCTTGGTGTCGCCCGCGCGCTTGAGGGCGGGCAGCACCGCGGCGCTGGCGTGATCCACGACCACCAGGACGAGCCCGGCAGCCGCCAGGTCGCTTGGCAGGGTCGCCGAGCCCGACGCCGCGCGACGTGACAGCTCCCCCACCGGAGGAAGACCGGGGAGGCCATCCGCGAAGCCCGCAGGGCCGAAGAAGAGGATGAATCGTGAGGAATCAGGCACGGGGGTGATGGGGGGCGGAACGCAACAGGCGCCCGGCGGTGTCAATCCTAGCGCGGCACGGCCGCAACCGACCAGGAATGCTCAGTCGGAGCCGCCGCGCATCAACGCAGGGGGGACCAGCCGGTCCCCCCTCGGCTGTCGGGGCGGCCCTCCAGCCTCACCCCCTCCCGCCACGCGCTGCGCGCGTGCATGAGGATGATGGGTAGTGAACTCATGCAGGGGGGACCAGCCCCTTCCGGACGAAACGCGTTCGCGTTTCGTCTCTCGGGTGCTGCGCACCGCTCGCCCTCGGCTGTCGGGGCGGCCCTCCAGCCTCACCCCCTCCCGCCACGCGCTGCGCGCGTGCATGAGGACTTCGTCCTCCGAAATCTCCGCAAGCTGGCCGCACGTGGAGGACGAATAGCCCCTATATCGACGGCCACGATTCAGCATGACTGCGATCGGCCGATGGCCGAGCCCTCGTGGCGCCAGGCACGGGGGAAACCCGCAGGACTTGCCCGCTCCCGCCGGGCCGCCCCTCGTCCCCTCGAGGCGCGAACGGTCAGGGCTGGCGCGCCTTGAGGCGCAGGGCCTCGAGCACCGGAGCGGGCAGGAGCTTGCCGACATCCCCGCCGAGCAGGGCGACCTCCCGGACGAGCCGGGATGACAGGAACGTCGTGTCCTGGGAGGGCGTCAGGAACACCGTCTCGAGCTCCGGCCCGAGACTCCGGTTCATGAGCGCCATCTGAAACTCGTACTCGAAATCCGAGACGGCTCGCAGCCCGCGAAAGACGACGCTCGCCCCTTGCTGGCGCGCATAGTCCACGAGGAGCCCGCGAAACGTGCCCACCTCGACGCCGGGAATGCCGGACAGGCTCTGGCGGAGGAGATCGAGGCGCTCCGCGACCGTGAAGACGCACGACTTGGATGGGTTGTCCAGAACGGCGACCACGAGACGTGGCGCGATCCGCACGGCCCGGCGCACGAGATCCACGTGGCCGAGGTGCACGGGATCGAACGAACCCGGATAGATCCCCGTCAGGCTCATGGACCCATTATGACGCGGGCGGGGCGAGGGATGGCAGTGAGGAGATCACGCCCCCCCCCATCTCTCGTTGCCGCCGGCGACGCGCGCGTGCTTGCTACACTGTCGGCCAAGGAAGGAGCCTGCCGGATGCGCGGATGAGACTGAAGACCCTGGACCTGCTCTGGCCCTACGGCCCGGACTCCGATCGCAAGCCCACGCAGATGGAGGTCATCGCCGATCTCGAGGACGGCACTCGCTGGGTGTCCTCGTTCTTCGACACGCACCACTACAACCAGGGCGTGAAGGGATTCCGCGGCATCGGCGGCGATCAACCGTACCGGCACGGCACGCGCATGGTCATCGTTCGCGAGCTGTCGGAGCCGGTCATCCGCGAGGCGGTCGAGGGCCTGATCGCGGGAGGCCAGTTCGCGGAGGCCTTCGAGAGCCTGGGTGCGACGCCCGCGGACGAACCGGACGTCGAACCGTCCTGAGCCGGCGCCAGATCGCGGCGACCGGAGCCGCGCGATGCTCCAGCGCCATGCCGGTCCATGCCATGAGAGCATGAAGCCGCTCCACGTTGACCGTCCGGCGGATGCGCCGACATGCTTGAGGCGGGGGCTCTGTCGCTCGTGGCGGCGTGTGTCCCGCACGTCCACCCGAGCTGGATGGGCCTCGCGCGCCGCCGCCCGACAGCACTCCCGCCCCGGAACGCGAGGTCTCCCGTGAACTCACCCATTGACCAGCTGCTTGCCAACCTGAAGGCCGAGCGCAAGCGCCTCGAGTACGAGTTCAAGGTCGAGATCCCGCGCCTCATCGCCGTCGCGCGCGCGCACGGCGACCTCAGCGAGAACGCCGAGTACCACGCCGCGCGCGAGCGGCACGCTCTCGTCAAGGCTCAGCTCGCCTCGCTCGATCAGCAGATCGGCAGGCTGCGCTCGATCGATCTGCGCCAGCTTCCCACGGACCGCGCGGGGCTCTACTCGATCGTCGAGGTCTACGACACGGACTCCGAGGCCCGGCAGACGTTCAAGCTCGTGACCAGCGAGGAGGCTGACTTCGAGCGCGGCCTCATCTCCGTGTCCTCCCCCATCGGCCGGGCGCTCGCCGGGCGACAGGAAGGCGACGAGGTGCGCGTGCAGGTGCCGGCTGGCACGCGCAACTTCGAACTCGTTTCGGTCAGGACCGTCCACGATCAGGCCAGCGAGCCGACCCCCGACGCGCCGGACGTGCCCGACGACGCGCCCGATGGCGCCGAGTAGACGGCGACATCCTCGTCGCGCGTGCCGGCCAGGCCGCGCACGCGCCACGCGCCGCGCTGCAGGCCCACTCGCAGCATCCCTCCGCGCTCGAGAGCCCGGCACGCGCCCGCGTTGAGCGCGCGCGGATCCGCCTCGAGCCGCCGCACGCCGAAACGGCCGCATTCCGCCAGCGCGCGCGCGACCAGTCCCGACGCGACGCCGAGGCCGCGCGCCGGCGGGCGGACATCGAGGTGCACGCGACGCACGTGCGCGCGCGCCGCCTCGCGCTGCGGCTCCATCATCAGCCCTCCCGCGACCTCGCCCGCGGCGTCCAGCGCGAGGAGCCACGCCGCACGCGACACGTCGCGGCGACGCGTCTCGAGTCGCTCGGCCTCGGACAGCAACGTGCCGGCGGGATAGGCGCGACCGGGCACGAGCGAGGCCAGAAACCGCTCGAGCGCCGGCCCGAGATCCGGCTCGAACCACCGCATCGCCCGCTTTGCCGCCGGATCCGGCGGCGAGCCCTCGCGAGCACCCGCCGGGATCGCGCGCGGCGCGCCCTCGGCCGCGGGCCGCGAGCCGGCGGTTGCGCCCCGGCGGGCGGGTCGGCCCAGCCAGAGCCAGTCGCGCAGGCCGGCGTCGCTCATCCAGCCGCCCGGGAGCCTCGCCTCGAGCTCGAGCCCGGCGGCGCGCCATGCGTGGAGGAGCGCCTCGTCGCCGTCCACGACGGTGGCTTCGAGGCGCATGGTCTCGCCGGCCACGCGCGCCGCCTCCAGCGCGAGCTCGCCGAAGGCGGCCTCGTCGCCCGCGACGACCACCTCGCGCGCATGCTCGCGGTGATGGCCGTCGCCCGGGTTGGGCTCCAGCAGGCGCGCGACCGCCGCGATGGAGCCGTGCGCGGGCGCGATGAACGTGCGACCGGGTCCCCAACCCGCGGCCTGCCTTGCCAGGAAGCCCTCGATCTCCCGCCGACGCGCGGGCAGCGCCTCGGCAACGCTCACGATCGCATCACCGATCGCGTCCTTCGGGGCGAACGAGAGGCCCGCGCGCGGGGCGCACGAGAGGGCCGCGCGCGGGGCGCACGAGAGGGCCGCGCGCAGGGCGCACGAGAAGGCCGCGCTCGCCGCGCAACTCGACGGCGTAGGCGGTCTCCGTGGCGGCGGGCCATCCGAGGTGTTGCGCCGCCTCGCGCAGCGCCGCTCGCAGCGCTTCGGGCCATGCCGGGCCATCGGTCAGGATCTGGTTGCCCAGCAGGTTCAGGCCATGCGTCGAGCCGTCGCGCAGGCCCCGCGCCCAGCACGCGTCCTCGCCGACCCGAAACGCGAGGTGCGCGCCGTCGCGGGTCGAGAACGCGCGCGCGCCGCTCGCGCGCCCCGCCACGACGTGCCCTTCGAGATCGGCCGCATGCCGTGACCGATCGGCGATCAGGCGATCGAGGTCGCGAAGCCACGGGCCCGGATCCAGGCTCTCGCCGAGCCCGGTCGGCGCGGGCGAGCGCGGGACGAGGCATGCCGCGACGAAGGGCACGAGCAGGCGCAGGAGCGCTGCCCGCGGGCGCCCGAGAAGCTCATCGGCGTGCGCGCCGTGCGCTTCGATGATCGCGAGCTCGGCCGCCGGCCCGGCCGCGGCGTGCAACCGCTCGGCGTGCGCGTGATCGACCAGCCAGTCGTGCCGCGCGTGCAGGAAGCGGATCGGAATGGCCGGCAGAGCGCCGGCGTGCTCTGCAGGCGCGAGCTTGCCGGTGAAGGGAAAGGCCCACTCCGGACGCGGCACCGCGAGGGCATCGCGCCAGGGAATGTCGCGGTGGCCCCGCCATGGCCGCGGGACGATGCGCCGGAAGTGCGACGGCGCGGCGACGGTCACGAGCCCCGCGACCTCGACGGGAAGCTCCGCGCGCCGGCCGAGCGTGACGATGGCGGCGGCGCCGCCCATCGAGAGGCCCACGAGCACGACGCGGCGCACCCCGCGCCGCGCCATCTCCGCCAGCGCGGCCTCGACGTCGAGATGCTCGGAACGCCCGAACGTGAAGCGACCGCGCGAGAGTCCGTGCCCGCGGAAGTCGAGCGTCAGCACTGGAAACCGCCGGGCGAACTCCCGGGCGAGATCGTGCATGCGCGGCGACGCCGCGCGCCGCCAGAAGCCCGGGAGCAACAAGACGCCGGCGTCGGCCGCTCCCCCGCCGGTCCACGTGGCCGACAGCCGCGTCCCGTCGGCGGCGACGAGCGACACGAGGGCGTTCGTCGCGGATGGACGCGCGGCAGGAGCGACGGGTCGCGTCACGGAGGCAGGTCCATCACCTGATGCGTGAGCGTCAGCACGACGGCCTCGGGAGGCGTCAGCGGATCGGCCGAGAGCCGTGACCCGTCGGCGCCACGAACGGCCGCCAGCAGCGAGATCCGAACGCGCTGGCCCGGAAGGAGCGCCGGCGGCTGCACGAAGAGCGTCTCGCCCCCGGGTGACAGCCACGTCGAGGTCAGCCGGAAGGGATCGCTGATGAAGGTCGCGGTCCCTCCGACGTACTCGCAACTCACCCAGCGCGGCGCGCGCGAGGGTTGCGCGAGCGGCCGGTCGAACTCGAACGCGAAGGCCGTGACCGGACGCACGAGAGAGCCATCCGCGGGCCGCACGGACACGAGCCGGAGCACGCTCTCGCTCGGGACGGAGCGCCGAGCCTCCGCGGCCTCCGGGCGCGGAGCCATCGCATCCCCGCCGCACGCGACGAGCGGCAGCGCGAGGAAACCGGCGAGCGCTCGCCACGCTCGCGCTCGCGCGCCGAATGCGTTGCTGGCGCCGCGCGTCCGGGCTAGCCTGCGCGCACGATGAGCACGCCCCGCCTCCCCGCCGGCCGCCTCGGCACGTGGACGGAGTCCCGCGTCCGCGTCCGCTACCGCGAGACGGACGCGATGGGCATCGCCCATCACGCCGAGTTTCTCGCGTGGTACGAGGTCGCTCGCACCGACTGGATCCGGCAGGGCTGCGCGCCGGCGGATGAACGCTCGTATCGCCGCATGGAACGGGCGGGGTGGTACCTGCCGGTCGTCGAGGTCGCGAGCCGCCACGCCGTGCCCGCACGCTACGACGACGACCTCGCCGTCAGGGCCTGCCTCTCGTCCGCCAGCCGGATTCGCCTGACGTTCGACTACGAGGTGCGCCGCGCCGAGGACGGCGTCCTGCTGGCGACGGGACGCACGGTTCACGCCGTGACGGGGCGTGACGGACGTCCCAGGCGCATGCCCCCGGAGCTCCTGGACTGGTTGCTCGCCGCGGGCGGGGCCTTTCCCGCCGCCGGCTGAGCGGCAGGCGGCCACGCGCGGGCCCGGTTCGGGGGTTCTCACAGCACCAGCAGGATGCGCTCGAGCTCGCGCCGGCGGCGACGCTCGCGCCGCGTGAGCCGCAGCCCCATGAGCTCGCGCGTCAGCAGGCTCCCGTACTCGACCGAGGCGTCCTCGAACTCGTCCCGGTCCAGGCGCTCGACGCCCGTGGATCGGTCCTGCGCCGCGCAGTACTCCCGATACTCGTCCTCGAGAAGAGCCTCGAACACCTCGTCCGCCATGAGACCCGAGGCCTCGGCCTCCTCGCCCACGTGCCGCGCGGGATGGGGCTGCGAGCAGTAGCGCGCGTCGAACATGTCGATCGCCAGCGCCTCGACGATGTCCTCGTGGACGCGCGCGAGCGCCGCGGGCTCGACGCCGTGCCGGCCCGCCACTTCCTCGCGGCTGCACCCGTCCACGAAGTCCAGGCGCGCGATCAGGTACTCGATCGCGGCCGCGTGCTCGGCCGCGTTCCGCTTGCGCGGCGAGCGCTCGGCCACGTAGTCGCGCCAGGCGTCGCGAGCCCGCGCGACCTGCTCGGGGAGGAACCCGGCGCTCGTCATCGATCGCGCGATGAGCCGCTCGGTCTCCCCGGCCGCTCCCGGGAGAACGATGCGAAGCGTCCGGGGCGCGGGCTCGGGCGCGTCGCCGCTGACGGCGGCGCTCGCCGCCCTCTCCACGAGGTAGCTCGTCTCCTTGGCCAGCCGGCGCACGAGCGGATTGTCGGGCTCGATCGCGGTGGCGCGCCGGATGAGCTCGCCGCACTCGGCGAACCGCCCCATGCGCACCTGATGAGCCGCGAGCGCCTCGAGCACGTCCACCGCGTCGGGCGCGAGCTCCGCCGCGCGACGGAGCCATGAGTCCGCCTCGCCGTCCTGGCCGGCGGCCGCGAGCGCCACGCCGAGAGCGCGCGCGATCTCCGCATCGTCCGGCTCCAACTCGGCCGCCCGCCGGAGGGCTTCGGTCGCGGCTCGCGCGTTCTCGACGTGCGAGTGCGCCACGCCCAGGCGATAGTGCGCCTCGGCCGAAGCGGGATCGAGTTCGACCGCACACCGGTAGTGCGCCACCGCCCGGCCCCACTCGTCGCGCCGCTCGCACGCTTCGCCCAGCGCGAGGCGCGCCTCTCGGGCGCGGGCGCCGTCCCGCGTGAGCGTCAGGAGCCGCTCCAGCATCGGAATCGCCTCGTCAATGCGACCGGTCTCGAGGCGATTGCGCGCCTGCGCTTCGAGCCAGTCCACGAGGGGATCCGCCGGAGGCGGCGCGGGTGGATCCGGCACGCTCTCGAAGCCGGGCAGGACGGGACCCGCGGCGCCGCGCCCGGTCCGTCCGCCGTCGCTGCCACGCGGATCGCCCGCGACCGGCAGCGTCACGGCGACTCCGAGGGACCGGGGCGCGTCGAATCCCACTGGGGTGGCGGCGGTGGCGGGGCTGTCGGCACGGGCTCGCGCTTCAGCGGCGCCGGAGCCGGCTGCCGGCGCGCGGCCGGCACGTCCGCCGGCCTCGCTCCGGGTGGGGTCGAGCCCCGCGTCCCGGCTGGCGGCGCGACGGCTGGCGGCGTGGCGACCGGCAGCGCCGCGGAGGGCAGCGTGGCCGATGGCTCGCCGACACCGGACGCCGTTTCGGTTTCCGTCGTCGGCGCGGACTCGGGAGAACCAGCATCGCTCGTCGCCTCGGACCCCGGCTCCTGACCGGCGGCCGCGTCTTGCGGCCCGACTTCCAGCGCTGCCGGGTCCGCCGGAGCCGTGGCGCTCGCGTCGTGGATGGCACGAACGGCGGCCGCCGGCGCCGCCGCGCCGCGGAAGGCGCCGTTGACGACGACGAGATCATCGCCTCCACGGAAGGCGTCGGGATTCTCGACGTAGTTCGACAGCGGCAGGTCCGCCTCACCATCGCGGCCCAGCGACAGCAGCAAGTACCCGCGCCCGGAGGCGAGCGATCGGTACTCGATCGGGTTGTCCCAGGGATCCGTCAGCGGGAGCGCCTCGCTGAACTCGGGCTCGAGCGCGGCGAGCGCGGCGACGCCGGAGCCCTCGGGATACGTGCCGTGCTGGTTGTGGTGCACGTGCAGCGCGAGCGCGAGCCGCGAGAGCTGCTGGCGCGCCCGCAGCCGCCGCGCATCCTCCTGGAGAGCGTGCAGGCGCGGCCCCATGTAGAGCGACAGCAGCAGCGCGGTGGCGCCGACGAGGCCCGAGGCGAGGCCGAAGCGGTGGACGCTCGGGCCACCATGCGCGGGCCGGCCCGCCGAGCGGGCTCGCGACGCGAGGAGCGCCGCCGCGACGGCCACGGCGAACAGCGGCGCGGCGACGAGCGTCGAGGACAGGCCGTGCGGCTCGAACCACCTCGTGCGCAGCGCCTCCTGCAACAGGAGCGACATGCCCCAGAGGAACGAGACCAGCGCCACGATCGCGGCGGGGCTCTTCTCCCAGCGAGGCCTCGGCGCCAGGATCCCCGCCGGATTCGCGCGGCGCGTCCGAGCGCCGGGCCGCGACCGTCGCGCCGCAGGAGCCGCGCGCGCGCCCTCGCCAGCCGGATCGATGGCTGGCGGGTCGCCCGACTTGTCGTGCTGGCTCGTCACGCGCTCATCATGCCGGTCCGCGCGCCAGGGGGAAAGCGGGCGGCGCCGCGTCTCGCCGCGGATCGTTCGGGAGTCAGCGACGCTTGCGGAGGGCGCCCACGAGCGTCAGCGCGGCGCCCAGCCCGAGGATCGTCCCGGAGAGCGCCAGCGGGATGCGCTTCTTCTCGGTCGTCGTGACGGAGAGTTCCTTGCCGAGAATCGTCGCCTCGTGCTTCTCCTCGGTCCGGAACTCGTCAAACACCATGAGGCCGCCACCGAGGGCGACGAGGACGAGACCGACGACGATGAGTCCGCGCATCAGGGTCCTTCCTTCCTTGACGGGCGCCGCGAGCCGGCCACGTGACCAGCCACGGCGGGGTTTGCCGGCCGCGCGTTGGGCCACGCGGCCAGCCGAGAGCAACACGCTATCATCGGGCGTCATGCGCACCCTCTCCCGGCCCCCCGCCCACACCCGCCGAAACGCTGAACTCGGACAGCGCCCGGGCCGCGGCGCGTGCCCTGCCGCGGACGCGACATGACGCCACCGGATCACGGCGTGGGCTGGCGGCTGCCCGAACGTCCGATCGAGCGGCTGACCAAGCCCCTGCAGCGCTTCCTGCACGTGCAGAGCGCCAGCGGCCTCGTGCTGCTCGGCTGCGCCGCCCTGGCGCTCGCCTTCGGCAACTCGGCGGCGGCGGCCGACTACGCCGCCTTCTGGGAGACGCGGCTTCGCGTCGGCGTGGCGAGCTTCACCCTCGACTACCCGATCTGGTACTGGGTCAACGACGCGCTGATGGCGATCTTCTTCTTCGTCATCGGCCTCGAGATCAAGCGCGAGCTCGTGTCGGGCGAGCTGAGCGACCGGCGCAACGTCGTGCTGCCCGTGGCGGCCGCGGCGGGCGGCGCGCTGCTGCCGGCGGCGCTGTACGCGCTGCTGTCGCCCGGCGGCGACGCCGCGCGTGGATGGGCCGTGCCGATGGCCACGGACATCGCCTTCGTCGTGGGGTGCATGGCGCTGCTGGGGCCGCGCCTGCCGTCGGGCATCAAGATCCTGATGCTCTCGCTGGCCATCGTGGACGACATCTTCGCCGTCGTGGTCATCGCCATCTTCTACACGGACTCGCTGCACCTGGGCTGGCTCTTCGGGGCGGGCCTGGGGCTCGTCATCACGTCCGTTCTCAACCGCATCGGCGTGCGGACGGTGACGGCCTACGTCATCGTGGGGGCCGGCGTCTGGCTGTGCACGCTGAAGTCGGGCGTTCACCCGACGGTGGCGGGCGTCGTGCTGGGCCTCATGACCCCCGCGAGCGCCTGGCTGGGGCAGGCGTCGCTCCTGGATGTCATGACCGGCGTGCGCACGACGATCGAGTCCGATCCGAAGAGGACCACGGGCCACGACGCGCTGGGGAATCTCGCCTTCGCGGCGAAGGAAGCCATCTCGCCGCTCGAGCGGCTGGAGGCCGGCCTGCACCCGTGGGTCGGCTTCTTCATCATGCCGGTGTTCGCGCTCGCCAACGCGGCCGTGGTCATCGAGCCGGCCAAGCTGGCGTCAGCCACCGGCATCGCCGTCGTCGTGGGCCTCGCGATCGGCAAGCCCGTGGGCATCCTCGCAGCGAGCTGGGCCTGCGTTCGAACCGGCTCAGCCCGGCTCCCCTCCGGGGCGACCTGGCCGATGATGGTCGGCGCCAGCTGCCTGGGCGGGATCGGGTTCACGATGGCGCTCTTCATCGCGGCGCTCGGACTCAGCGGCGACACGCTCGAGGCCGCCAAGTCAGGCGTTCTGGCCGGATCGCTCATCAGCGCCGTGCTGGGCATGGGCATCCTGTTCATCGCGACGCGGCGGCGAGCGGCGCCATCCACGGGGCTCCACGCGCGCGCATGAACATGAAGGCGATGGTCCTGGCTGCCGGCAAGGCGACGCGGCTGCGCCCGCTCACGGAGAGGATCGCCAAGCCCGCGCTCTCGTTCTTCGGCCGCTCGATTCTCGACCGCGTACTCGACGGCCTGGCGGCGGCGGGCGCGTCCGAGGCCGTCGTCAACCTCCATCACGCGCCCGAGACCGTGCGCGCGATCGTGGAGCGCCGCGCAGGCGCGCCACCCCGCGTCACCTACTCCGACGAGACCCGGGAGCTCCTCGGCACCGGTGGCGCCCTCGTTCCCGTGCGCGAGCGCTTCGAGGCGGAACCCGCGTTCCTCCTCGTCAACGGCGACTGCGTCCACGAGCTCGACATCGGCGCCGTCCTCGACCGGCACCGCGCGAGCGGCGCCGACTGCACGCTCGCCGTCCGGCCCCGCAGCGAGCCGGGCTTCGGGGCGCTCCGGGTGGACGGCGCGGGCGACGTCACCGCGTGGAGCGTGCCCGCCGAGGGGCGTCCGGACGAGAGGCACTTCCTCTCCGTGCAGGTGGTGTCGCCGCGCGTGCTCCAGCACCTCCCCGCCGGGGGCGCCTTCCCGAGCTTCTCGGCGTGGTACCCGCGCGCGCAGGCCGCCGGCTGCCGCTTCACGGTCTTCGAGACGGATGCCGAGTGGCATGCCCTGGACTCGCGCGAGCTCTACCTGGACGCCTGCGCCGACTGGCTGCGCCGGCGGGCGCTCGAGTCCTGGATCGCGCCGGAGGCGGTGATCGAGAGCGGCGCGGTGGTCGGCGCGGGTTGCGCCATCCACGCGGGGGCGCGCATCGAGAGCGGCGCGCGCGTGACGCGGTCGGCCCTGCTCGAGGGCGCCGTCGTTTCGAGCGGCGCGACGGTCGAGGACGCGATCGTGGGACCTGGCGGCCACGTCGAGCGCGGCGCGAACATCCGCGCGCGCTTGATCGCTCGATGAGCATCGCGTGGCGGCCGTCGGCCGAGGACGCGCTGCGCGCGTGGGGCTTCGACCCGGACCGCCTGGCGATGCTCGCCGGCGACGCCTCGTCCCGGCGGTACGCCCGTGGCCCGGACCCCTCGGGCCGGAGCGTCGTCATCATGGACTGCGGCGAGCCCATCCCCGAGACCACGGACGGCGCCGACCCCTTCAAGTTCACGCGATGGCAGACGAGGTACCGGGACCTCGGCATCCGCGTGCCCGAGATCCTCGCGGAGTGCCGCCCGGCGGGCCTGCTCCTGCTCGAGGATCTCGGCGACGAGACGCTGCAGGCGCGCGTCGAAGCCCGCGGCGCCGCGGCCTGCGCCGCCGAGTACGGGCAGGCCGCCACGTGGGCGAGGATCCTCCGTGACGAGGGACCCGGACGCCACGACCCCGCCACCGACCCCGACGAGGATCCGCTCGTCGCCGATCGGCTCGCGCTCGAGATGGATCTCTTCCTCGCGCACGCCGCGCGCGTGCCTGCGCCGCCTCCCGCCGCGGCCGGGCCGTCGCCGCAGCCCCCCCTCGAACGGGCGCGGATCGCCCTCGATGGCGCGCGCGAGCCCGCGATCGCGGACGCTCGCGCCGCGCTCCATCGCCTCTGCGCCGACGCGCACGCAGCCGGCGCTCTCGCCCCCTGCCACCGGGACTTTCATGCGCGCAACCTGCTGATGGTCGCGGGCGACGACGGCCGCGACGAGGTGGCCGTCATCGACTTCCAGGACACGCGCCGCGGACCGCGGGCCTACGACCTGGTCTCGCTGACGCAGGACCCCTACGTGACGCTGCCGACCGATCTCGTCGCGACGCTCACCGAATCGCTCCGGCCGCGGAACGCTGACCCCATCGCATGGGATCGCGAGGCGCGGCTCGTCGCGGGACAGCGGCTCATCAAGGCGGCCGGGAGCTACGCGTTTCTCTCGCGCGAGGGCGGGCGCGTGGAATACGACCGCTGGCTCGCGCCGGCTCTCGCGCGCGCCCACGAACGGCTGTCCCTCTGGCCCGCGCGCGATGCCACGTGGGATGCGCTGCGGCGCGCCGGAGCGATCCCGGGCGGCGGCTGAGCCGGCTGGCGGGAGCGAACGGGCCGGCGCCTCAGGCCAGCACGACGCGGCGCCCCTGCACGCGCACGCGGCCGGCGGCCACGAGCGCGACGGCCTTCGGGTACAGCTCGTGCTCCACCTCCAGGATCCGATCCGACAGCGACTCGACCGTGTCATCGTCGCGCACGCTCACGGCTTCCTGCAGGATGACGGGCCCGTGGTCGAGTTCCTCGTCCACGAAGTGCACGGTGCAGCCCGTCACCTTGACCCCCGCCTCGAGCGCCTGCGCCTGGGCGTGGAGGCCGGCGAACGCCGGCAGGAGCGACGGGTGGACGTTCAGGATGCGCCCCTGCCATCGCCGGACGAAGCCCGGTGACAGCAGGCGCATGTAGCCGGCCAGGCACACGAGGGTCACGCCAGCCGCTTCGAGCTGAGCGGACACGAGGTCGTCGAACGCGGCGCGCTCCAGGCCCGCGTGATCGAGCACGAAGGTGGGCAGCCCTCGCTTGCTGGCCTCTTGCAGGCCGGGAGCGTCGGGCACGTTGCTGACGACCAGGACGACGTCGCCCAGGATCGACCCGCGCTCGCAGGCTCTCGCGAGCGCCAGCATGTTCGAGCCGCGCCCCGAGATGAGGATCCCGAGACGCGCGGGCGGTGCGGGCTCGTGGGTCATCGGCCGAATCTCCTCATGCGGACGTTGAGCGCGAGTCCGATCATGGCGAGGAACGCGATCATGGACGAGCCGCCGTACGAGAACAGCGGCAGCGTGATGCCGATGACGGGCAGCAGGCCGAGCACCATCCCGATGTTGACCGCGACGTGCACGGCGATGAAGACCATCGTGCCCAGGCACAGCATGCCGCCCAGCCGATCGCGCGCGAGGACGGCTCCGTCGAGCAGGCGCTGGAGCACGATCGCGTACAGGGCGAGCACGAGCAGCGCGCCGAAGAACCCGGCTTCCTCGGACACGATCGCGAAGATGAAGTCCGTGTGACGCTCCGGCAGGAAGCCGAGGCGGTTCTGCGGCCCTTCCTTGTAGCCCTGGCCGGTCAGGCCGCCAGACCCGACGGCGATCATGGACTGGATGGACTGGTAGCCCTTGCCCGCGGGATCGCGCTCCGGCTCGAGCGTGATCAGGACGCGCTCTCGCTGGTAGGGCTTCAGCTGGGACCAGGCGATCGGCATCATGGCCGCGATCAGGAGCGTCGCGAGCAGGATCCAGCGCCACCGGATGCCGCCGACGAAGACCACGACGGCGAGCACCGGAAGGAACGTGACGGCCGTGCCGGTGTCGTTCTGCCTGAGGATGAGCATCACCGGCACGAGAACGATGGCGCCCAGATACAGGAGGTCCAGCAGCCGCACGCGCGTCTCGCGCCGGGCCGCCACCGACGCCAGCAGCACGAGCGTCGTGACCTTCATGAGCTCGGCCGGCTGGATCGACAGGCCCGCGATCCGCAGCCATGCCTTGTTTCCGCCCACCTCGCGCCCGACGAACAGGACGATCACGTTCAGCGCCAGCGTCGCGCCGTAAGCCCAGGGCGCGAGGGCCATGAGCTTGTGGTACTCGATCCGCATGAGAACGCCCATGCCCGCGAGGCCGAGCACCGTCGCGATGATCTGCCGGACGACCTCGGGAGCCACGGCGCCGGGCGCCGCCTTGACGGAGTTGATGAACAGGAGCCCGACGACCGCGAGCGCCAGCACGGAGCCGAGCAGGATCCAGTCGATGTCCAGGGGCGCTCGGCGATCGTCGGCCACGTCACTGCCCCGAGGCCGCGAGGCGGTCCGCGAAGTACGCCTCCAGCATGATCCGCGCCGCCGGCGCGGCGGCCTCTCCGCCGTGGAGGCCGACGTGCTCCAGCACGACCGCGAAGGCCACCTCGGGCTCCTGGCTCGGCGCGTAGCCCATGAACCAGGCGTGTTCCTGATAGCGCTCGGCGCGCTCGGCACGCGGGATGCCCTTGGGCGCCTCGCCGGATGAGGGCTGCGCCGTTCCCGTCTTGCCAGCCACCGCGATCCCGCGCACCTGCGCCCGGCGCGCCGTGCCGACGCTGACGACGTCCTCGAGCGCCGAGTGCAGGAAGTTGAGCGCGGGGCCTCCGTACGGAACGTGCGCGACGGTCTTGACCTCGGCGCGACGCGTGATCTCACCGGTGATCGGATCCACGGCGTGATCGAGCAGCACCGGCGGATGCACGTCGCCGCCGTTCGCGATGGTCATGCCGAACACCGCGATCTGCAGCGGCGTGACGATGAGGAACCCCTGGCCGATCGAAAGGTTGACCGTGTCTCCCGGATACCAGCGCTTGTCATCCGCCCGGCGCATGTTCTGCCGCTTCCAGGCTTCGTCGGGCATGATGCCGGCCCGCTCGCCCGGGATGTCAATGCCCGTCGGCGCGCCGAACCCGATGGCGCGCGCGAGCTCCCAGATGGGCTCCGCGCCGATGTCCCGGCCCGCCGTGTAGTAGTAGACGTTGCACGACGACACGAGCGCGTCATGCATGTTGAGCGTGCCGTGACCTGACAGCTTCCAGCAGTGACGGGGCCGCCCCCACATGTTGATTGCGCCCGTGCACGTGACCCGCGTCGCCGGTCCGTGCTTGCCGCTATGCATGGCAGCCGCCGACACGAGGGCCTTCCACACGGATCCCGGCGGGTAGGTCCCCGCGATCGCGCGGAAGCGCAGGGGGTCGTGGGGGTCGTCGTTGTATTCCCTCCAGCGCACGGACGAGATGCCTCCCACGAACGCGTTCGGATCGTAGGGCGGCGACGAAGCCAGCGCGATGACCGCGCCCGTGCGCACGTCGAGCATCACGCAGGCGCCGCGCCGGCCGTCCAGGGCCTCCTCGCTGGCGCGCTGCACGTCCAGATCAAGCGCCAGCGTGACGTTGTCTCCGGGGCGGGGCTCTTCGGAGATGCGCGACGAGATCACGCGGCCGATGTTGTCCACGACCACGCGCCTCACGCCGGGCGCGCCGGACAGCAGGTCATCGAGGCTCCGCTCGATGCCCTGCTTGCCGACCTGATCGCGCGGGACGTGATGCGCGAACTCGGGCTTCTCGAGCTCGGCCTGATCGATCTCGCCGACGTAGCCCAGCGCGTGCGCGGCCAGGGACCCGTTCGGATACTGGCGCAGGATCGTCGTCTCGATCGAGAGCTGCGGAATGTCCTCGCGACGGGCCTCGACGTACGCCACCTGCGAGAACGTCAGGTCACGGGCCAGCGTCACCGGGCGGTGAGCGGGCTGCGCCTTCGACGTGATCCGCTTGACGATCTCGGCGGGCTGCTCGCCCGTCAGCTGGCTCACCCACTCGGCGACGGGCTCCGGATCGCGCACCCGCTCGCGGTCGAGCACGAGATCGAACGACCGGCGATTGCCGACGAGCAGCCGCCCCTTGCGGTCAAGGATGAGCCCCCGCGGCGCCTCCAGTCGCAGGCGCTTCTCGGAGTTCGCCTCGGCTCCCTCGCGATACCGCTCGCCGCGAATGACCTGCAGCAGGTAGAGCCGGCCCGCGAACACCAGCAGGGCCGCCACGATGAGGCCGTGAACGAGGCGCGCCCGGCGCTGGAAGACGGCGTCAGCGGCCACGAGCGCCTCCCGGTCCCTGGCGCTTGCGCGCGACGCGCTCCACGCCCTGCATCACGAGCAGGCCGAGCGCCACGTTCGTGCCGACCTGGATGGCGATCTCCGCGGGCGAGCCGACGGAGAAGTCCGTGCCGAGCACGAGGCCGAACATCCAGAACACGAGCTTCTCGATGAGCGTCGCGCCCCCGAGGAGCACGGCGCCCGTCAGGACCTGGCCGGGGATGAGGTGCGTGGCGACGAGACTCGCCGCATAGCCCACGACGAGCTTGCCGAGGTAGTGCACCCCGAAGACGGCGCTCGCCACGAGATCCTGCAGGAGCCCGGCCGTGCCCCCGACGAGCATCGCTCGAGCCTTCCCCCCGCGCGACGCAAAGAGCACGACGACGACGAGGTACGGATCAACCCACCGCGCGCCGTGCGCCGCGCGCGCCACCAGACCGTCCAGCGCGAGCGCGGCCACGAGCGCGACGAAGAGCCAGAGCACCGTGCGCACGTCAGCCCCCCTGCCTGCGGCCGCGCTTGCTGGACTTCACCTCGGCGCGGGCGCGTTCCCGGGCCGGGCTGCTGGAAACGACGACCAGGACCTGCTCGACGCGCGAGAAATCCACCGCGGGCCGCACGAGGACATCCTGGCGAAACGCGCCGTCCCCTTCGACGGACACGACCTCGCCGAACAGGAGGCCCCTCGGGTAGATGAGGTCCAGCCCCGAGGTCAGCACGCGGTCGCCCTCGCGGATGTCCGCGAGCAACTCGACGTGGGTCAGGCGGCAGTGGCCGCCCGTCGCGTCGGCCACGATGGCGTCGGTCTGCCGCCGATCATCGCCGATCATGACGGCGACGCCCGCGTCGCCGTCGAGCACGCCCTGAACCCGCGCCACGCCCTCGCCGACGGAAAGCACCTTGCCGACGACGCCATCGGGCGTGATGACCGCCTGGTCCTCGGCGATGCCTGCCTCGCGGCCGCGATCGAGAATGAGGATCCAGTCGGGGCTGCGCTGGTGGTAAATCACGCGGGCCGCGACGGTCGTCATCGGGAGCGTGGCGGCAAGTCCCGTGATCGCGCGCAGCGTCTCGTTTTCCGCCGCCAGGGCATCGCGATCCGCCGCGTACAGCTTGAGCTCGTCCACCAGATCCAGCGCCTCCGAGAGCCGCTCGCGGGCGGAAAGCGCCTCGAGCACGCCCGCGACGCTGTCATCCACCGCGCCCGAAACGGTCGCCCCGACGCGCACGAGCGGCCCCGTGAGGGACGCCCCCAGGTCGTGCAGCGGCCTGACGCTCTCGGGCTGCTTGAGCGAGAGCGTGGCGAGGCCCACCCCCAGCGCTGCGAGGCCGAGGAACACGAGGAGGTGATGCCGCTCGACGAACGACTCGCGCGGCCTCGACCCGAAGCTGCTCATGTCGCCCGTCTCCGAACCTGCCGCACGTGATGCCGCCTCTCGTCAGTCCACCGCGACCTTCTTGAGGAGCTCGCGATCATGAAGGAGCTTGCCGACTCCCAGGGCCACCGAGGCGAGCTGGTCCTCGGCGTGCGAGACCGGAAGGCCGGTGGCCTCGCGGAGGTACTTGTCGAGCCGCGTCAGGAGCGAACCCCCGCCCGTCAGGATGATGCCCCGGTCCACGATGTCCGCCGAGAGCTCCGGCGGCGTGTTCTGCAAGGCGGTGCGCACGAGCTCGCCGATGGCCTGGATGGACTCCGCGAGCGCCTCGCGCACCTCGTCGTCCGACACCGTCTGCGTGCGCGGCACGCCCTGCACGAGGTCGCGGCCGGAGACCTCGTACGTGATGGGGTCCTCCAGCGGCCACGCGGAGCCGATGCGCACCTTCACTTGCTCGGCCGTCCGCTCGCCGATCAGCAGGTTGTAGCGCCGCCGCATGTAGGCCGCGATGGCCTCGTCCATCGCGTTGCCGGCCACGCGCGTGCTGGCGCTCCAGACGATCCCGGCCAGCGAGATGACCGCGATGTCGGTCGTCCCGCCGCCGATGTCCACGACGACATTCCCGGACGGATCCTCGATCGGAAGGCCGGCGCCGAGGGCCGCGGCCATCGCCTCCTCGACCAGGAACACCTCGGACGCCTTCGCGCCGTAGACGGAGTCGCGCACGGCGCGCTTTTCCACCTGCGTGATGGACGACGGCACGCCGATCACGATGCACGGCGACACGAGCCGGCTCTTGCCGTGCGCCTTGCGGATGAAGTGATCCAGCATGGCCTGCGCGGCCTCGAAGTCGGCGATGACCCCGTCGCGCATCGGCCGGATCGACTCGATGTGCGCGGGCGTGCGTCCGAGCATCTCCATGGCCTCACGACCGAACGCCTCGAACTGGCCGCTCTTCGTGTTGCGCGCGACCAGCGTCGGCTCGTTGACGACGATGCCGCGGTCCTTCGCGTAGACGAGCGTGTTCGTGGTGCCGAGGTCGATGCCGAGGTCACTCGAGACCAGGCCAAGAAGGGATCTGAGGTGGAACAACCGGGACTCCGCGGGCTGCGATCGGATCAGTCGACCGAGAAGTAGGCACGGACCGGGAGCCTGGTCTCCTGGCCGTACGTGTCGTGAGCGACGAGTTCGATGATGTTGAGCCCATCCCGCGTGAGCGTCACGAGAATCCGGAAGTCCCCGGCGTCACCGACGGACACGTCGGTGGGAAACTTCTGGCCGTTCACGTAAACCTCGAGCGCGACGTACTGCTGGGTCTTGCCACTCAGGATGACCCGATCGCCAAAGTCCACCTTGTTGACGACCTCGATCTTCGGCGGATCGGGCATCCCAGTCTGCCGGCCGCCGCGAATCGAGAAGCGCCGGATCTCGGACCACTGCCCGTCCACGCCTTGCGTGTCCACCGCCGCCACCCGCCAGTAGTAGGTCTGAGGCGGCGGCGCGTCGAGCTCGACGCTCGTCCCGGCCATGCGCTCCATGTCGCCCGCGTTCAGCACGGGCTGGAACAGGTCGTTGAGCGCGATCTGGAACCGGTAGCCCCGCGCTCCCGTCGTGGGCATCCACCGGAACACGATGACCTTGTCCTCCGGCTTCTCGGCGCTGAAGACGCGGTTGTCGAGCGGTTCCTTCGGCTCGGGAGGCGGCAGGACGGGAACGGGCGCCGAGAGCTTGCCGTCGGCGCCGGCTTCAACCCGGGTCGAGCGCTCGAGGGTGACGGTGCCTTCGGTCGTGCGGACGCGCGATCCGCCCCTGAGCGAGCCGACGCGCGTGCGGGTGGCGCCCTCGGGGCTCGCGACATCCACGGAGTCGCCCGCCGGCTCGACGGTGAGGTGGCGGGACTCGATCGTGGAGCGGCTTCCGGGGACGGACTGCATGGACATGTCGCCGGACTCGAGCCGCGTGTCCACGATCGCCGGACCGCCGTCGGCCTGCTTCATGACGTTCTTGATCTCGATGATCGTGCCGGGGCGCAGCTGCTGCCGCTCCCCGGACGCGGGGAAGAAGATCTCGGCGACCCCCGAACTGGCCCAGATGCGATCGCCGACGGCCAGGGGCCCCTTGCGCGCGAGCACCCAGCGCGGGGAGTTGACCTTCTTGACCTTGACGTCGCCCTGGATCCGGGCGAACTCGGCGACCGTGTCCCGCGCCGAGCACACGCGATCCACGAAGCGCTTGAACTCGTCCTGCGCCCGCCGGGCGGAGTCCATGGCGCCCAGATGCGCCTTGCGGGACAGCTGATCGCGGGCTGCCTGGAGCGCCTCGCGCGCCACGTTGAGCAGTTGCGACTCGGGATCGGTCAGCTCGCCGCGGGCGCACCCGTCCGCGCGCTGCGCCACGCGCTCGGCCTGCTTGACCTCCTGTCGGGCCTTCTCCTCGTCCGACGGAGGCTTGAGCTCGGTCCAGGCGATCAGCCCCGCGACTCCCAGCGCGAAGGCGACACCCACCATCGTCCACACCGTCCGGTACCGGATGGAGTAGTCGAGGATGTCCTTGTTGTAGGTCGGAGCCATGAAGAGCCCTGGAGGGGGTCGGGCGGGTCAGGGGCGGCGCGAGCCTCGGGGAATGATAGCGAAGAAACCCCGAATTCGTTCCCCCGGGGCATCGCGCCACGGTCTCCGAGCCAGTTCGCGCCCGGCTCACTTGCCTTGCGCCCCCCCGACGCTGGTGGCAGGATCTGCGGCTTCGCCAGGGCTGTCCCGCCCACGCGCCGTGATGCGCGCGCCGCGGCCACACCGGCGCGTCGGCTGGAGGCCACCGCGCACGAGGTCACCTGATGCTGCAGCAGATGCGGAACAACGCCCAGAATTTCAAGTGGATTCTCTGGGCCGTCATCTTCTCGTTCATCGTCTCCTTCGTCATCATCTTCCAGGGAGGCATGGGGGGCTTCCAGACGACCGGAGCGACGCACGCGGCGAAGGTGGCTGGTCGGCCCATCTCCGACTCGGCCTTCCGGGACGCGCTCATCCGGCAGGAAGACTACCTGCGCCAGATCCTGGGCGCGCAGTACGACGCCGGCCGGTTCCTGAACCCGCGGGCCGTCCTCGACAGTCTCGTGGATCGGGAGATCCTCCTCGTCGAGGCCGACCGCGCGGGCGTGGACGTCTCGCCGAAGGAGGTCGCGCGGACGATCCGCGAGGTTCCGGCGTTCCAGGGCACGGACGGCCGGTTCGACCGCGAGCTGTACACGGCGTACCTCAAGCAGCGCGGGCTGCGGGCGGACGGCTTCGAGCGGCAGCTCGCCGATGACCTGCGCGTGAGCACCATGTCCCGGCTGCTCGCCGCCGGCGCCGTTCTCCCGACCGCGGCCGTCAAGAGCGCCTGGCAGCGGGACAACGAGACGGTGGACCTCGAGTACGTCGTCTTCCCGTTCGAGAAGCACCTGACCGCCGTCCAGGCGTCGGAGGACGAGCTCCGCGCCTACCACGAGGCGAACCAGGACGAGATGGACGGCGGGCCCGGCCGCCAGATCCGCGCCATCCGCGTGTCGCGCGAAGCCTTCCAGAAGCAGGCCGAACGCGAGGACGAGATGCGCGCCTACTACGACCAGAACGTCGGCGCCATCTACACGCTCACCGAGGACCAGCGCCGCGCCAGCGTCATCCTGGTCGCCCCGGCCGGCAGCGACGCCGCCGCGCGCGAGGCCGCGCGCGCGGAAGCCGACGCCCTCGCCAGCCGAGCGCGCGCGGGCGAGGACTTCGCCGCCCTGGCCCGCGCCGAGTCGGACGACACGATCACGCGCGAGCGTGGCGGGGACATGGGCCCGTTCTACCAGGGGATCCAGGAGCCCGCCGTGGACACGGCGGTGTTTGCCGCCGCCGAGGGCGCCATCGTGGGGCCCATCGAGACGATCCGCGGCTTCGAGATCCTGCTGGTCACCAAGGGGCCGGGCGTCAAGGCCCGGACGTTCGAGGACGTGCGCGATCTCGTGGCCCGCGGCCTCTACGCCAAGTCCGCGGCCGAGGCGCAAGCCGCCGCCGTGAAGAAGTTCCAGGAGGCCTTCGCGGCCAAGCCGGACTTCGCAGCGGCCGCCGCCACCGCGGGGCTCACGGTTTCCGAGCCCGTCTGGATCACGGCCGAGACGCGCGACATCCCGGGTGTCGGGCCCAACCCCACCGTCGTCGCGCAGGCCTTCTCGCTGGACGTCAAGTCCGTGTCCGAGCCGATCGCGGATGTCGGCGGGCAGATCCTGATCGAGGTGCTCGCGGCCCGCGAGTCCTCGCCGAAGAGCTTCGAGGACGCGCGCGCCGAGATGGAAGCCGCCATCAAGGAGCGGAAGGCGCGCGAGCTGGCGCGCGCGGAGGCCGAGACCTTCCGCGCGGCGGCCGTCACCGCGGCCGACCTGGCCAGCGTGGCCGGCGCGCCCGCCGTCCGCGTGGCGCTGCAGGTGACCCGGTCGAGGGGGATCCCCGAACTCGGGCGTGCGCCCGACCTGATCGCGGCCGCGTTCGACACGCCGGTCGGTCAGGTCACCCGCGTGGCCTCGGTGCCGACCGGCGAGGCTGTCGCGCGCGTCACGGCCCTGACGGGCTTCGACGAGGCGCGATTCGAGGCCGAGCGCGACGCGCTGGCCGAGCGGCTGCAGGAGCAGCAGGCGTCCGCCCTGCGAAGCGCGGCCCTCGAGCGCCTGCGCGAGGCGTACAAGGGTAGGATCAAGATCAACGAAGCGCTTCTTGCCGCGTACTCCCCTGCCCCTCAGGGCAGCTGAGCACGCGCCGGCCCGCGCGGCGGGCCCGCCCGGTGGCGTGCGGCCCGACCGCCCGCCATCGCCGGACTGGAGACCCCTCTCATGGCTCTCGACGACCTGCTCCGAAGGCTCATCGGCCCGGACGTGTCGGACATCCACTTCAAGGTGGGCCGCCCGCCCCTCACCCGGCGCAACGGCTGGCTGACGGACGCTCCGGGCTTTCCCGCGCTGAGCGACCAGGACACGCTCAAGATCGCCTACGGCCTGATGCGCGGGAAGCAGCGCGAGGAGTTCGAGAGCGGGCTGTCCGTGGACACCTCGTATCAGCTCGGTGACGAGGTCCGCTTCCGGGTCAACGTGTTCCGTCAGCGCCGGACCACCTCCATCGTGCTGCGGCAGATCCCCATGCGGATCCCGGACTTCGACGAGCTGAACCTCCCCGAGGTCATGCGCGAGATTGCCGATGAGCCGCGCGGCCTCATCCTGGTCACGGGCGTGACGGGATCCGGCAAGTCCACGACGCTCGCCTGCATGATGCAGTACATCAACCGGCGCCGATCGACCCACATCATCACGATCGAGGACCCGATCGAGTTCCTCTACAAGGACAACGTTTCGTCCCTCTCGCAGGTCGAGATCGGCTTCGACGCGATGGGCTTCGGCGACGCGATCCGCTCGGCGCTGCGACAGGATCCCGACATCATCCTCGTGGGCGAGATGCGCGACCTCGAGACCGTGCGGACCGCGCTCAAGGCCGCGGAGATGGGCTTCGTGGTGTTCTCGACGCTCCACACCACCGACGCGGTCAAGACGATCAACCGGATCCTCGACGTCTTCCCTGGATTCCAGCAGCAACAGGTGCGCTACCAGCTCGGAGCCTCGCTGCGCGCGGTGTGCTCCCAGCGTCTGCTGCCCCGAGCCGATGGCAAGGGGCGGCGCATGGCGATGGAGATCCTGCGCAACAACGCGACCGTCAAGGACTACGTCGAGAACGCCGAGAAGACCGACGCCATCAAGGACGTCATCGAGGCCGGCCGCACGCAGTACGGCATGCAGTCCTTCGACCAGCACCTGACCGAGCTGTACAAGGAAGGCATCATCGCGCTCGAGGTCGCGATGGAGGCCGCCTCGTCGCCGTCCGACTTCCAGCGCGCGCTGGACTTCTACTGACCAGCACGCCCGCGCCCGCATCGCGCGCCGCGGTCCCCGACAGGAGCTCCGGATGAGCGGCTTGAACCTGAACGGCCTGCTGACGGACATCGTCAACAAGCACCCCGGAATCTCAGACATCCACTTCAAGGTGGGTCGCTGCCCGCTCGTTCGCGTGACGGGCGTGCTCCGCGAGACCGAGTACGGCAAGCTCGCCGAGGATCACACGAAGGCGATGGCGCGCGCGATCCTCAACGATCGCCTCTGGGAGCACTTCAACAAGGGCTACGCCGTTGACATCAGCTACATCGTGCCCGGATTCTGCCGCTTCCGCGTGAACGTCTTCCGGCAGAAGGGCACCGTCGAGCTGATCCTCCGCTACATCCCGCCGACCACGCCCAGCATCGAGCAGCTCAACCTCCCGCCCATCCTGAAGGAAATTGCCCTGTACGAGCGCGGCCTCGTGCTCGTGACAGGATCGGCCGGCTGCGGCAAGTCCACCACGCTCGCGGCGATGGTCAAGCACGCCAACGAGTCCGAGCCCATCCACATCATCACGATCGAGGACCCCATCGAGTTCGAGTACGAGGACGTCAAGGCCTGCATCAACCAGGTCGAAGTCGGCACCGACGTGCAGTCCTTCGCCAAGGCCCTGCGCGCCTCGCTCCGCGAGGATCCGGACATCATCCTCATCGGCGAGATGCGAGACGAGGAGACGATCGAGACGGCCATCAAGGCGGCCGAGACCGGGCACCTCGTGTTCTCGACGCTTCACACCACGGACGCGACCAAGACGATCAACCGCATCATCGACACGTTCGCGCCGCACCAGCAGCAGCAGGTGCGCTACCAGCTCGCCGCCAACCTCAAGTCGGTCATCTCGCAGCGTCTCATCGCGCGCGCCGACGGCCAGGGGCGCATTCCCGCCGTCGAGATCCTCATCTCGACCAACATCATCCAGCAGTACATCATCGAGGCGGACAAGACGTCGTTCATCCCGGACGTCATCGGCAAGTCGCGGCTGCAGTACAGCATGCAGACGATGGACCAGCACCTGACCGAGCTGTTCCGCTCCGGGGTCGTCACCCTCGAGGTCGCGCTCGCCGCCGCCACGAACGCCTCCGACTTCCAGCGCGCCCTCGAATTCGAGTAGCTCCGCCGGTCCGGGCGCGGGCGAGCGGCCGGGGGTGATGCGCGGGGCGCATCGGGGTGGAATGCCTCGGTTCTCCGGCTCGGAGGTCAAGAACCGTCGTCTGACAGGCGTGGACGGGGCTTCGGGAGGGGCATAATTTGATGCCAAGACTGAAACCCCTCCCCAAAGCACGCCATGTCTGACTTCGACTCCCCCAGCGGATCCGAGGCCCTCGCCACCATTGGCGACCGCCTTCGGGACTTGAGACGCCAGAACGCGCTCAGCCAGCGCGAGGTGGCCGACGCGATCGGCCTGCCGCAGAGCAACCTGAGCCGCATCGAAAACGGCAAGCAGCGCCTGAATCTGTCGGTTCTCACGCGGATCCTCGAGACCTATCAGACCTCGATCCAGGAGTTCTTCGCGCGCGAGGACGCCGCCCGGCAATCCGGGGAATCGGCGAGCCCGCGCGAGCGGCAGCTGCTCGAGTCCTTCCGGCGCCTCTCGCCCGATGATCGCCGCGAGGTCGAGGCCTTCGTGGACTACCGCCTCTACCGCTCCCGCCGCCCCCGAACGGACGCTGCCCCGTCCCCTGCCGATCTCGATGGAAGGAGGCTCCCGTGACCGCGCCCGCCGAGCTGCGCACGATGCACGACGACGCGGTGCTGGCCGCGGTCAAGGCCCAGGCGGCCGGCCGCTTCGGCCTCGCGCTCGATCTCTTCGAGGAATCGCTGTCCCACGCCGAGCGCCTCGGGGATCGCCGGAAGATCCATGCGGCGCGCATCAACGTGTCGAGCTGCTACCTGAGCCTGGGCGACTGGCCGGGCGCCCGGGCCGGGCTGGCCGCCATCGTGCTCGAGAGCACCGAGGCCCGGCACATCTCGGCCGCCGCCGCCCAGCTCGCCGAAGTCCTGATGCGCGAGGGGCGCCTCGAGAAGTCGGCCCACTACCTGCGCCTCGCGGTCAACCAGGCCCGCGAGGCCGGCGACGAGGGGCGGACGGTGTCCGCCCTCACCATGCAGGGACACCTCGCCATCATGCTGGGCCAGCACGCCGATGCCGTGTCGGCGTACGCCGAGGCCGTCGAGCGGCGGGCCGCCCTGGGCGACGCCAGCCCCGTGGACGAGGGCGTCCTCCTGGACAAGCTCGGCTACGCGCAGCTCCTCGACGGGCAGCTGGGCACGGGCCTCCGCACGCTGCGCCGCGCGCTCCGGTCGTGCGAATCGCGGGGCAACAGCTGGGGGCGCGCCGAGGCTCACGTGGACCTCGGGTTCGGCTTCCTGCTGGGCGGCAAGAACCTGGCCGCCGAGCGCCATGCGCTGGCGGCCCTGGCCCTGGCGGTCGCCCATGGCTACCCGGCCATCCGCAAGAGCGGAACCTTCGTCCTGATGGAAGTCGCGCTGCGCGACGGGCGCGAGCGCGACTTCGACCGGTGGTTCACGCAGCTGCAGGATCTGTTGCCCGATGTTCGCCTGTCGCGCGACTTCTTCCGCATCTTTGACATCTCCGACGTCGTCAGCCTGAAGGAGTTCTGAACATGCGCCTGCGAACGACCCTTCACGCCCTCGCCGCCCTCACGCTCGCGGCCCTGCTCGCGTCGCCCTCCTCCGCCGGGGACGCACGCGCCCTCGACGACCATGGCCGCGTGCTGACCGTCGGCAACTGGGCTCTGGTCACGCTCGACGGCGGCCTCACCCTCCGCGTGGCCGACGGCCGATTCCTGGGCTGGGAACTGCGCGATCAGGACGGTTCCCTCCTGGCGCAGGGCCTCGTCCCGGGCACCGAAAACGTCGGCGTGGACGCTTCCCCGTCGCTGTCCCGCAACCCGCTGACGGGCGAGCTGTGGCTGGCGTGGAGCCGGCAGGCCAGCCTGCAGTCCGCCCGCGAGATCGCGATTGGCCGGTTCGTGGGCGACGCGTGGGACGCGGGCGGCCCGACCATCGTGGCCACGGACAGCGACGACCAGGCGGAGCCGACGCTGGTGCACGACGAGACGGGCCGGGCCTGGCTCGCGTGGACCGACGGCCTGGTGGACCGGACCATTCGCTTCATGGGCCTGGCAGCCGACCTGCGCAGCCTCGGCACCCTTTCGCTGTCGGATGGCCTCTCGAGCCGCAACGGCGCGCCCAACCTGGGCATTGACGCCCTGGGCGGCCTGTTCGTCGCCTACGCCGGCACGGACAACGCCTCCGGCGAGGTCCGCCTCTTCGTGCACTCGGCCAACCCGATCCGCGGCGGCGTGTCGCACGTTCCCAACCCACTCATCGAGCTGGGCCTGCGCGCCACGCTGCCCTCGCCGAGCATCGGCGTGACCGGCCCCGCGGGCGCTCCGGCCGTCCCGACGCGGGTCGAGCTCACCGTTCTGGGCGGCACCCCCGTGGCGTGGTGGACCGAGAACGCTGGCGGCGAGCTGGCCCGGTTCCGGTACGCCGCGGCGACCACGGACGGCTGGGACACGTCCATCCGCACCATCGACATGCAGGGCGGCATGGTCACGAGCGTCCCCGACGCCCTGGCCCTGGTCGAGGCGCGCCTGCGCCGGGTCGTGGACCAGTTGCCGGGCGGCCCGCAGGTTCCCGTCATGCCCGGCCGCATCGGACGCGACCTGGTCCGGCGCTGAGCCCCGGCTTGGCCCGGCCGAGCGGGCGGTAGCCCCCTCCCCGGCCGGACCCCTCCTTGACAGGCTTCGGGACCAGCCCTAGATTCGCCTCACGGGAGACAGAATGCCTGCCGGCCCCGCCGGGGAAACTGGCCACGACACCCAGCGCCGCGCGGCGCCGTGCCCTCGAAGGGCCACGGAGCCCCGTTTCGCAAGGTTTGGGGTGCTCGGGCCGATGATCCTCGGGGAGACCGCCGGAACGCCCCAGGCGGGGCATGCTCTCCCGCTCGCCCGCGAGGGTCCGTGGTGGACGCCAAGAACAAGCAGTTCCTCGAGCGCCTCTCGGGCTTGGCCCGGGAAGGTCGGCGTCCGCTGACGGAGTTCCTCCGGATCTCCGGCCAGACGGGCGACGACGACCTGCGCACGATGCGGGCGTTCCTGTTCGACCTCTACTGCCAGATCTACAGCATCGATCCGGCGACGGCGGAGGGGTCGAGCGTCCGCTTCAAGTTCTTCCAGGAGCTGGCCAAGGGCGAGTCGATCGAGGAGATCACCAACCTCTTCATCGGCAATCTCTATCTCACCGAATACAAGCTCAAGGCAGCCTCGCCGCAACCGGCCGAGCCCCTCCCGGTCCGAGGCCTCGCCGAGCGGGCTCGCCAGACCATCGAGCAGGGCTACACCCGCCGCCTGTCGCTGAACTCGATCGCGAGCGACCTCGGCGTGAGCAAGGAACACCTCTCCCGCGTCTTCAAGAAGAAGTTCGGGATGACGGTGACCGAGCACATCCACCAGATCCGCATCGAGAACGCCCGCCGCCTCATGGCCACGGGCGAGTTCAGCCTCAAGCAGGTGTGCTACGAGACGGGCTATCAGTCGTACAACGACTTCTACCGCAACTTCCGCAAGGTGACGGGCGTGTCGCCCAAGTGCTTCGTCGAGCCCGGCAGCGAGGGCGAGCACGACCCCGACCTGTCCTCGGACCGAGACAGCGGCGACGACGACGAGTGACGCCCCGCGACGGGATTCCCGTCCGCGCCCGGCGGATCACCCACCACGATTCGAGCCCGGACCGCGTGCGGCGATCGAGCGAGTCCGGATCGGCTCAGCTGCGACCCAGCCTCTTGGTGACCGTGACGCGCACGCGATCACCCTCGAGCGCGCGGATTTGAAGGCCATCGGCCATCCTCGCCACGAGGAAGAGCCCGCGCCCGCGCTCCCCCATGTAGCCGCCGGAGTCATCGAAGGAGGCGAGCCGCCGGTTCATGATCCTCGCCGAGTCCACGAGGTCGTCGAAGTCGTTGGTCACCTCGACCAGCAACTGATGGTGCTCGAGAGCGAAGCGGAGTTCCCAGAAGCTGCGCGACGAGGGGCTGTTCTCGACGGCGTTCACCGCCAGCTCGTCCACGAGGAGCTCGACCTGGAAGGCTTCGCGCTCGCCGTGGCACTCCCTCACCGCCGTGACGACGTGCTGGCGCAGGTGCTGGACGTACGCGATCCTGGCCGGCACGGTCGCCGTCAGCCCGAAGGCGCTGCCGGAGGGCTTCGCGACGTGCGCCAGAGCTGCCGACAGGTCCGGAAACGCCGGGACAGCCGCGTCGTCGCCGTCCCCCATGAGCACGAGGTGCTGCGAGTTGCCTGACGTCGTCGCGTGCAAGTCCCGCAGCACGCTGCTGAGGTCCAGCCCCTGCCATGGCTCGAGATCGGACAGGTCGAGGATGACGTGCAGGCCGCGCCGCGCGTGCGCCGCGACGATCTCGTGACGTCCGAGGATGAGATCCTGCTCGTCCGACACCGCGACGACGAGCACCTCGACGGGCTTCACGTCAACGCGATCGTCCTCCGGCAGGTCGGGTCTCATGACGGGCGTTCCGCGCCGTCGCCCGACCGCTCGATGATGACCAGCGTGACGTCGTCCGAACGCTCGGCGTCGCCTCGGAACGCATCGAGCTCGGCCAGGACCGCGGCCAGCGCCCCGCGCGCGCCCCGGTCGCCACGCGCCGCCAGGCACGCCTTCAGCCGGTCAATGCCGAAGAACTCGCCCCCGGGCGAACGGCACTCGGTGATGCCGTCCGTGAAGACGGCGACGAGATCGCCGGGCTCGAGATGCAGCTCGCGTTCCTCGATGCGGCCGCTCGCCGACGGCAGCATGCCGAGCGCGATGCCCCCCTCGGCCAGCCGATCCACCGTGCCCAGCGCGCGCCGGTAGACGAGCGGCGGCTCGTGCCCGGCCAGGGCGTAGCGGAGCGGTCCCCCGGCACCATCCGCGCGCAGAGCCGCCAGCGTCATGAACCGGTCGTCCTCGATCTGGGCAGCCAGGTCGGCATTCGCCGCGACGAGCCACTCGTCGAGCGGTCCACCGCGCATCGCCCCGGTGCGCAGGATGGTTCGCGCCATCACGGTGAAGAGCGCGGCGCCCACGCCCTTGCCCGACACGTCGCCCACCGTGACGGTGAACGCGCCGGTCGGACCCGGCACGACATCGTACCAGTCCCCGCCCAGCTCCCGGGCGGGCAACATGACGGCCGCGAAGCGGTGGCTCCCGCCCTCGGGAAGAGCGCTCGGCAATAGGGATTGCTGGATGTCGCGCGCCACCGCCAGCTCGTTCTCCATGCGCTGCTGCTCGATCTGCGCGGCGTGCAGCCGCGCGTTCTCGAGCGCCACGGCGACCTGCGTCGCCAGCAGCGAGAGGAGCACGCGGTCCTCCTCGCCGAAAACGCCGGACTCTTGCAGGTTGTCCAGGTAGATGGCGCCGATCACTTGCGAGCGCGCGACCAGCGGCGCGACGACGACGGAGCGGAGATCGAGCGCGAGGACGGAGGCCTTGCTCGTGAACCGCGCGTCCGCGCGCGCGTCGGAGCAGAGCAACGCCTCGCGCGTGCGCAGGACCTCGTCGAGCACCGAGTGGCTGATGGCAAACGCGGCGCGCGGCACGTCTCGCCCGCCCCTGTCCCGCGACGCCGCGAAGCGCAGCGGGCTCCCGGGCGCGCCGAGCACGATGAAGCCGCGATCGGCGTTCATGAATCCGAGCGCGCGCCGCAGGGCCTCCGCCAGGATCTCATCCACGGGCCGGAGCGCCGAGATCTCGGCGGCGATGGAGACGATGTCCTCCATGCGTCGCGCGACGCGCCTCGCCGCCTCGAGGTCGCGCCGGATCGTCGCGTCCGAGGCGCCGGCCCGGGTCCGCCGGGGCGCCCGGCCCGTCGTCGCCGCGAGCACGCCGTCCCAGCCAGCCTCGCGAGCGGCCTCGAGGCGCTGCCTGCGCATCTGCACGAGGGCGTCCCGGAGCGTCGCGCGATCCGGGCGCGCGAGGAAGGCCTCCCGCTCCCGGTGCGGGAGAGGCGCCGCGAGCCGGCGCACCATGCGCGCGGCCTCGTGAAGGTGAGCCTCGGCCTCGGCCGGGCGACCCCGTCGCCAGCAGCACCACGCGCGCCCGGCCCTCACCCACGCCTGGACGGTGCGGCTGATCTGCGGCGCGCGCGCGCTCGCGTCGAGATGTTCCTCGACGGCCTCGATTGGCTCGTTCGTGGCGGCCAGGGCCGCCGCCGCGACCACGTGCGCCTGCGCCAGCCACTCGGGGCCGGTGGCCCGCGCGCGGTCCAGGCCGGCCATCGCGACCTCCCGGCCGAACGCCGCGTCCACGCCATCCGGGGCCGCGTCCGACCAGGGCGCGAGGAAGGGCCGGGGCGCGCCGAGCAGCACGACGCCGCATCGGAACAGCACGTCGGCCGTCGGCTCGGCGTCCGAGTCACGGCCCGACATGACGCCGCGGGCCACGCTCGCGGCCGCCTTCAGGTCTCCGTCCACCAGGGCACGGAGCGCGCCCGCCTGCGCCACCAACCCCGCGTCGGAGGTCTCCTCGGCGCGCCGCGCCGCGGCGTCGGCCAGGCGCCGCGCGCGTTCGCCGTCGCTGAGCATGTACGCGAGCTCGCCCGCGATCAGGTTCGCGTTGGCCTTGAGCATGCCGTCCGGGACCACGGCCTCGAGCTCCATGGCTCGCTCGACGGCGGCGGTGGCGACCACCACGCGCTCGCCGTTGACGGCGGCGGCTGCTTCGTTGATGCGCGCGATGAGCTCGCCCCGGCGATTGCCCACGGCCTGCTGGATGTCGCCCGCTTCGCGCGCGATCCGGCCCGCGGGACCGAGCCGGCCGCGCTGGAGCTCCGCGAGCGCGAGGTTCGAGAGCGTGCCGGCCAGGGCGCCCCGCAGGCCAGCCTCGCTGCGCAACGCGGCGGCGCGCTTCAGGTGCCGCCGCGCGGCGTCGAACGCGCGGCGACGCAGGGCCTCGACGCCGAGGTTGTTCTCGCAGGCGGCGGCCGTCAGCGGCAGGCCCAGATCCACCGCCGCGGCCGCCGTGCTGGCCAGCACCGCGCGCGCGGCGACATCCTGGCGATCGCGCAGCAGCGTCGAGCCCCGCGCGAGCTGGACGCCGATGCGGTCGGCGGGCGTCGCATCCTGCCGGTCCTCCAGCCGGGACAGCTCGACGAGCGCGCGGGGATCGCGCAGGGCCGACAGGCAGCGCGCGCGCTCGATGGCGTCCGCCATGGGCAGATCGGGCACGAGCGCGGCCGCCTCGTCCAGCAGCCCGACGGCCCGGTCGGCAGCGCCCCGCCGCGCCTCGAGCCGGGCGCGCAGGCAGAGCTGCCGCGCTCGCCCCTCGCTCGTCTCGGCGTCCGCCGCTTCGTCGAGGGTCGAGCCCGCGGCGTCGAACTGCTCCAGCGCGATCAGGTGCTCGGCGCGATCGCGCAGCGCCGCGCGACGGGGTCCGCCCGTGAGCAGCGCCGCGAGGCGCCCGGCGAGCGCCGCGCCGCGCGCCGCGTCGCGGCGCTGCGCGGCCTCGCGTAGAGCGGCCTCGAACCCCGCGACCGCTTCGTCCGTCCGGCCCGCGACCTCGGCCAGTGCGGCACGATCCGCGTGACCGAGGGCAGCGATCACGGCGGCGTCCTCCAGGAGCCGCACCGCCATGCCCGCCGCCTGCGCCGCCGCGGGGCGCGCTTCGTCGCGCACGAGCCTCGACGCCGGCCGGACCTGCTGCCCTTCGGGCGACGCGATCACGCGCATGAGCCCGCGCGCCTCGAGCAGCTCGAACAGCGGATCCGCCGCGCCGGGGGAGACGCCCGCCGCGCGCGCCACCCACGCGGGCAGCAAGGGCGCGGGCGAGATCGCCGTCACCGCCAGGAGGGCGCGCGCCTCGGCCGGGAGGGCGGCCACGCCGCGCTGGACCTTCTCGCGCTCTCCGGGCGGCGGTCGCCGCGCATCGGGGTGGTCGAGATCCGCGACGAATCCGCCCGGCGCGCGACGCAGCAACCGGCGGCGCAGGAGCTCGGCGGTCCAGTCCTCGGCGCTCCGCCCGGAGGCGTCGGACTCGGCGCCGATGCGCGCCGCCAGCTCGTCCGCGCCGGCGAACTCCGGCAGCATCGCCCGGACGCAGGCGGCGATCTCGCTCTCATCCAGCGGCCGCACCTCGATCGTGCGCCCGACCGCGAGCGCCTCGCGCCACTCGCGCCGCGATGCCCCGTCGGCCGACACCGCGCCCACCATCGCGAACGGCACGCGGCGACCGCGCGCCCAGTCCAGCTCAGCCTGTCGCGCCAGCACCTCGACGACCCGCGCGTCGTCGGCGCTCGCGCGCTCGAGCCCGTCCACCATGAGCACCACGGGAGTGGTGGCCAGCGCGCGCAGGAGCGACCACGCCGCGTCCGCGAGCCGCACGAGTTCCTCGTCTCGCGGCATCGGCTCGGCCGGTCGCCCGGCGGCGAGCTCGGGGAGCATGGGCGCGAGCGCGGGAGCGGCCGCCACCACCGCCGGATCATCCGGCCCGAGGCACCGGATCGCGTCCCGCACGGGCGCCGCCAGGAGTGACAGCGGATCGTCGCCGGGCTCCCCGCGCAACACCGTCGCTCGCCCGACGCCCTGGGCCCTTGCGCCCGCATCCTCGAGCAGACGCGTCTTCCCCTGTCCTGCGCCGCCGGAGAGCCACAGCACGCGCTCCCCGGCAAGGCGCGGATCGCGCGCCCGATCGAGAAGGCCGTCGAGCGCCTCGATGGCCTCGTCCCGCGCCGTCAGGCGTGGGATGCACGCCCAGGCCGCCGCGACATCGAGCGGCTCCTCCCGGGGCATGTCGAACGCCGCGGCGAGCAGGTCGGCGACCGCCGCCGCTCCCGGCCGCGCCGCCGGGTCCTTCGCGAGCATGCGCGCCACGGCGTCGCGCGCCGCGCGCGGGAGGCTCTCGAGGGGCGCGAGATCGGGGCTCCTCGCGCGATGCGCCGTCGCCAGCACGAGCGGATCGGTCTCCTCGAACGGCACGCGGCCGGCAAAGGCCGCGAAGCACGTGACGCCGAGCGAGTAGACATCCGAGCGAGCATCCGCGAGGCCGCCGTCGAGGATCTCGGGCGGAGCATGGCTCAGCGTTCCCGAGAATCCGCGATGCTCGCGCGCCTCGCCCCCCTGGCGCGCCAGGCCGAAGTCCAGAAGGCGCACGCAGCGCCCGGACGGTCCCTCCTCCGTGACGACGACGTTCTCCGCCTTCACGTCGCCGTGCGCGATCCCGCGCGCGTGAAGGAAGTCCAGGCCGCGCGCGAGCTGGATGAGGAGCCCGGCCGTGTCGCCGGGCGCGGCGCCGCGGGTCGCTTCGCGAAGGCCCGCCCCGTCCGCATGGTCCATGGCGAACCACACGTGCCGCGTCTGCCGGCAGGCGCCGAAGTCGCGCGCGCCCACGATGTACGGGTGGCGAATCGAGCGGAGCAGCACGAACTCGCGCTCGAGCGCGCGGGCGGCCTGCGGATCGCCGTCCGGCGCCAGCTTGAGCGCCACGTGCCGGCCATCCCGCCACGTGTCCTCAGCCAGGACGACCTGGCCCATGCCTCCCGCGCCGAGCTCGCGCAGGATGCGATGCCGCGATGCGATGAGCCCCGTCAGCGTGGCCACGGTGGCGTCGCGGCGGCCGGATGCATCAGGGTCCCCCGACGTGACCGCCCCGGGCGACGATGCGCCGGCCGCGCGCGGGCCCGCGCGGAATCAGCTGGTCTTGCCGAAGGCGGCAACGGCGGAAGCCTGGTCGGCGTGAATGTCGAACGTGCGCGTCAGGCCGACGATCCGGAAGATCTCGAGGATGTTCTGTTCGAGGCCGAAGAACTTCGTGTCGCCGCCCGCTGCCTGCGTCTTCTTGAAGTAGTTGATGAGGATCCCCAGGGCCGGCGAGGTCACGTAGCTCAAGCCGGAGCAGTCGAAGGCGAGGCGGACGTGGCCGGCCTCGATCATCGGCAGGACGACCTGGTTGATCGCGGAGATGCTGCGGGCCTCGAGGCTGCCCGTGAGCGTCACGACCTTCACTGCGGGATTCCCCGCCGCGTCGCTGATCCGGACGTCGATGGTGTCATCGCTCACGAGACGTGTCCTGAGACGGAGGAATGAGAGCAGCCGCGACAGGCTCGCGGGGCACGGGCAATCTTACCCGCGGGGGGCGGCCACGGACAACGACGGTGATGGCCGCGGCGGCCCGGCGGCCCGGCCGGCTTGCCCCCGGCGTCCCGTCCGTCATGCCGGAATCGTGCCAACCCGTGCCCCGAATGCTACGCTTCGGTTTTCCTGGAGATCGTTCCGTGCAGAGGCTCACCGCCGCCACCGTCCACGACACGCTGCGCCAGCACATGCTCGTGGATGGCTTCGACATCGTGCCCGACCTCGCCAAGAGCCGGGATGCGTATCTCGCGGACGCGCGCGACGGGCGCCGTTATCTGGACTTTTTCAGCTTCTACGCCTCGCAGCCCCTGGGATTCAACCACCCCAGGCTGGCGGAAGCCTCGTTCGTGAACCGGCTCGGCCGCGCGGCCGTGCACAAGCCGTCCAACCCGGACATGAACACGCTGGAGATGGCCGAGTTCGTCTCGACCTTCGCGCGGGTCGGCATTCCGGCCGAGCTCCCTCATCTCTTCCTCGTGGACGGCGGCGCCCTCGCCGTCGAGAACGCGCTCAAGGCGGCCTTCGACTGGAAGGTGCGCAAGAACCTCGCGCGCGGGCTGCCGGAGACGACGGGCCAGCAGATCCTGCACTTCCGGCAAGCCTTCCACGGGCGCTCGGGCTACACGCTGTCGCTCACGAACACCTCCGATCCGCGGAAGACCATGTACTTCCCCAAGTTCGCCTGGCCGCGCTGCTCGAGCCCCGCGGCACGATTCCCGCTCACCGGGTCGAACATGACCGACACCGAGGATCGCGAGATCCAGGCGCTCGCCGAAGTCCGCCAGGCGTTCCGCGAGCGGCCTGACGACATCGCCGCCGTGATCATCGAGCCCATCCAGTGCGAGGGCGGCGAGAACCACTTCCGGGGCGAGTTCCTGCGCGAGCTCCGCCGCATCACGCACGAGTTCGACGCGCTCTTCATCCTCGACGAAGTGCAGACCGGCGTCGCCGCGACCGGCCGGTTCTGGTGCTACCAGCACTTCGAGGGCGCCGAGCCCGACATCCTCGCGTTCGGCAAGAAGATGCAGATCTGCGGCATCCTCGCGGGGCCTCGCCTCGACCAGGTGGAGCGGAACGTCTTCGTCGAGTCGTCCCGCATCAACTCGACCTGGGGCGGCAACCTCGTGGACATGGTGCGGGCCACGCGCATCCTCGAGGTCATCGAGCAGGACGACCTGGCCGCGAACGCCGAGTCGGTCGGCGGCATGGTCCTCGGCGCGCTGAACGACATCGCCGAGAGCGATGATCGGGTCACGAACGTGCGCGGCAGGGGCTTGCTCCTCGCCTTCGACCTGCCCAGCCCCGAACTGCGCGACCGCTTCCGGATGGCCTGCCGCGAGAAGGGACTGCTGGTCCTGACAGCCGGCCAGCGCGCCATCCGCATGCGCCCGCCCCTGACTCTCCGCAAGGCGGAGGCCGAGCATGCCGTCGGCCTCGTGCGCGAGGTCTTGAAAGGTCTCAAGTGACGCGCCTCCGCGTTCACGACACCATGAGCCGCGAGCTCGTGGATCTCACGCCGTCCGCGGACGGCGTGCTGCGGTTCTACGCCTGCGGACCGACGATTCACGACCTGCCGCACATCGGCAACCATCGGCTGAACACGTGGCAGGACGTCCTCAAGCGCACGGCCCGCGCGTTCGGCATGAACGTGCGGTCGGTCATGAACATCACCGATGTCGAGGACAAGATCATCGAGAAGGCCCGGGCGCGAGGCATTGACGTGACGGACCCCGCGCGCCTGCCCGAGTACACGCGCGCGTTCGAGGACGCCTTCTTCGAAGACCTGGCGAGCCTACGCATCGAGCGCGCGGACGCGCACCCGCGCGCCACCGAGTTCGTGCCGCAGATGATCGACCTCACGCGGCGGCTCGTCGAGCGCGGGCACGCCTACGTCTCGGACGGATCCGTCTACTTCGCGGTCACGTCCCTGCCGGGCTACGGCCGCCTCTCGCACCTCGACGCCCAGGAGATCCAGTCGGGCGCGCGCGTGGACAGCGACGAGTACCAGAAGGACGACGCGCGCGACTTCGTGCTCTGGAAGGCCTCGCGCGAGGGCGAGCCGCGCTGGGAGTCGCCGTGGGGAGCGGGCAGGCCGGGCTGGCATCTCGAGTGCTCCGTCATGGCGATGGAGTGCCTCGGCGCCCGGACCATTGACCTGCACGCCGGCGGCGAGGACCTGATCTTCCCCCATCACGAAAACGAGATCGCGCAGAGCGAGGGCGCGACCGGCGAGCTGTTCTGCAAGACGTGGGTTCACTGCGCTCACCTCAAGATCAACGGCCAGAAGATGTCCAAGTCGCTGGGCAACTTCTTCACGTTGCGCGACCTCGTGGCCAAGGGCCTGGATCCCGTCGCCATCCGGTACTTCCTGGCCTCCGTCCACTACAGGGCGCCCCTCAACCTGACGATGGACGGCCTGCACGCCGCGACGGCCGCCGTGGCTCGCCTCAACGAGTTCAGCCGGCTGCTGGCCGCCGCGCGCGGCAGCGCGGGCGCCGCGGGACTGGGCGAGACCATCGGGGCGGCCACGCGCGACTTCGACGCGGCGCTCGCCGACGATCTCAACACGTCGGCGGCGCTCGGCGTGCTCTTCGGCGTCGTGCGGGACGTGAATGCGGCGCTGGCCGCGGGCGGCCTGCCGGAGGCGAACCTGGCGCAGGCGCGCGCGCTGCTGTCGCGCGCTGACTCGATCTTCGCGTTCCTCCCGCCCGGCGGAACGGACGTCGCCCGCGTGGCGCGCGAGATCGGCGGCAAGGCCTACGAGGTCGTCGGCGTGGGCGACGTGCCCGTCGAGATCCTCGAGAAGGTCGTCGGCCGCCAGGCGGCGCGAGCGGCGCGCGACTTCGCGCGCGCCGACGCCCTGCGCGACGAGCTGGCCGCCGGCGGCTACGTCGTGGAAGACGTGCCGGGCGGCGCACGCGTGCGGCGGAGCTGACGGCCCGGAGGCCCGTGCCCCCTCCCTCACGATTCGCTTGCGAATCGTGAGAAGCGCTCGATGGCAGACCCTTCCTCATGCACGCGGCAAGGCCGCGTGGCGGGAGGGGGAGACAAGGTCCGGCTTCGCCGGCCGCAGGCGGGGGCACCGGCTGGTGCCCCCTCCCTCACGATTCGCTTGCGAATCGTGAGAAGCGCTCGATGGCAGGCCCTTCCTCATGCACGCGGCAAGGCCGCGTGGCGGGAGGGGGAGGCAAGGTCCGG